>NZ_CP172572.1:0-4686 GCF_053011625.1 Enterococcus sp. PLH-Efm8 | reverse complement strand
TTCCTCCTGATACAGAAAAATATATAGAAAACGTTTTCTTTGTGAAAATCATAAAACAAAAGGTATAGGCTTGTCAATATTTTATTTAGTAAAGATAATTTATATTTTTGATAATGTGGTATAGTTAGAATGCATTAGGAAAATATGTTATATTAAATTCTTGTTGACATAATGTGTACTATGCCAAGTAGCCTCTCTACCAAGGGATACAGGGGCTCACTTTGTGATTTTCGATTGGTCTAAGTCAAAAGCTCTTTTTAAGGCTTGATTTTCTGCAGTTGCTTCTTTCCGTTTCTTTGTGAATTTTTACCAGTCATTTTTTACTGGGGTGTTATTTTTCATAAAATATGATAAATTTTTGGTAGCGCTTCATAAGCGCGTTGCTTTTTCAAGAATAAACACTCATTATTTTTTAACTGGCTGCTCGAAAGAGCAGTCTTTTTTATTATTTATCCGTCTCTTTTACAAACAATTCTTCGTTAGGACTGTTGTAATAATTTGAATTTAATTTAAGTTCTCCGTTGGAATTGTTTTTTCCAATTACGGATAATAGCATGGGGCTAAAACCTAATATTCCTAGAGAAATAGAACCCAGTACCAACACAGTTTTTTTTAACATAGGTTATACCTCCACTTTTTTTAACGCTACCACTTGTATACACATTTTAAATACTAGCCTTCAGTTTATCAAATGTTTAAATTGAACGGATATAAATCAAAATTAAATTTTCAAAAGTTGTTCTAAAAAATTTTTCTTTTTTGGAAGTTACTCTAACTTTTTTTGCTTGTGGTGCTTGGTATGTTTTCTTCGCCGACCGTTTAGGTTCTTGACCATTTTCTCTTATAAGTGGGATTTTTACCACGTTGAGAGAAAATGGTCAAGAACCTGGGAGGCGGAGAATGCCCTTAATACCAAGCACCGCAAGCCTTTCCCATACTTTATTCGATGATCCCACGATGATCTCATAATGATTCTACAATGACCCTACGATGATCAAAATTCTCAAAAAAAATAAACGAAATTTCAAACGATTTTTTTGAAATTTTGTTAAAATCACATTTGTTTTTTTATGACTTTTTCAACAAAATCGATTAGAATTTATTTTGTTTTTCCACCAAAAATTGAGTGAGATTTCAACCTATTTTAAGCAATAAGTCACCATATAGTTTGATAGTTTACAACTATAAACATTGATTGTTTACAGTTGTAAACTATTTTTTCTTTCTCATAAAAATTTGAGTGATCTCCCCATCAGGTAGTACAACTTTTTCCTCTACTATCCGAACTAACTTCTAGAAAATTTTAGAGATTGGTTCTATTAGATTTCCAAATTTGCCACCACTTTTTTTCAATAAGTGGTTGTGTATTGTCTGCTTTTTTTTCAGAAAAGGCAGTTGATTCGGTTGTTGGAGTTTCTTCTGTATAAGTTAAATGGAGCTGTTCTTGTAGGTTCTCAATTTGTTGGTTCGCTTGTAGAGTGAGTTGTTGTTGCTGGTCGAGTAATTTTTGCATTTGTTTTATTTGATTATCTTTTTCTTGTAGCTGTATATCTTTTCGATTTAACTGTTTTTCTAGGAAAGAAAGGAGTTTTAATTCGGAAACTTGGTTGGTGTTTTTATGGTTTTTGGTTTTTGATTTTTCGCCAACTAGTTTTCGATTTAAGTTTGCGTTATCGACTAAAAACATTGATTTTATAGCTTTTTGACCGGTTTCGTTAATCACAAACTTGTTTCCGTTTTTTGCAAACCAAAGTTTTCGATTTTTGTCAGAAACTTTTTTGTTAATTGCTGTTTTACTAACTCCTAATTCTTCCGCAAGTTCTTTGATTGTTTTATCTGCCATAAATACTCCTTAAGCTTAATCGAATAAGTTTTGTAAATTTCCTAGTAAATCTTGTTTGAGTTTGTTTGAAAGTTCTCGTTTTTCTGCCTGTTTTTCTTCAGTTTGTTGTTGTTGTTTAAAATCAGCTTCATGAGTGCCTAAGGGAAGATTTAGTATTCGATCTTTAGCGCGCCATTTTTCTTCTCGTGTTAATTCTCCATTGTGATCAATATTAAATAATTTTATACGTAAATCTTCTTGTTTCCCTTTGGAAAAATCGTCAGCATGGTTAATTTCAGCTTTCCAAGTAAAACGATAACCGATAACAGGTTTACCTCGACCTTTACCATATTTTTTACGAATAGTTAATCCTTTAAATAAGGGAGTGAGTTCTTCTTTAATTGGCCTTAAGATAAATTTGTCAATATTTGACGGACTATTCCAATAACTTTTAGGAATATCTAGTAAATCAAAAAATTTTTCTTTGGAAAATTCAGTCCAGCCTTGAGTTCGATATTGTTTTAATAATCGAAACATAGTTTTTGAATATGTGCTATCCAAATTAGTAAATTGCTCTAGATTAAATCTTGTCCAGTTCTTTAATTGATTAAAAAGTCCTTTAAATTCTGGATTAACTGAAATTATAACAAGTTGTTTATCTCGTATAATGCTATATTTTGTGAAAGCAACAAATTTAGTTAAAGTATTTCCATCATCATTCCAAGCATTAATACTTAATAATTTGTCATACGTGCTACTAAGATCTTTTATAAATTGTTCCCCACGTTCTGTATAACCGCTTAGTTTTTTCAAATCGTGAAATGAAAAAATAATCTCATCTACACCTTTTTCACGTACACGTGAAGCAATTGAAAAAAATAAGTTCATTTCACGACTATTAAATTTTCTCAGAGGAATATGATTTAATCTATTTTCATATTTTACAATTTCATTTGCCATAAGCTTCTCCTACTTTTATAAAGTATGAAATAAAAGTAACATACTTTATAAAAATACTCAATAATGTCGGAAAACCTACTTGAAAAGCGTAGAAAACCTACTTGAAAAGCGTAGAAAACCTACTTGAAAAGCGTAGAAAACCTACTTGAAAAAACTCTGAATTGCTTGGGAGAGTAAGGACACAGCCGACATAAAAGAGATATAAAAAGAGATATAAAAAGAGATATAAAAAGAGGGGAGGCTAATTTTCCCGCCTAAAAAATCACTCCTTTTTTCTCTAAACAGGTTCGCGAATTTATCAAAACTGCCAATTCCAAACCTTGCTCCCTACGGTTCGCTAAAAAGGTGTGATCGCTCTGCTCTCACATTATACTGCGCAGTCGCCTCCGGCTCCTTTGCTAAAAGCCGTTCATAAGGAACCCTTTGAGAAGCTCTGAGCGTTCGTTTAAGACATTTTAAGACAGTCCTAGTATAAATCCCTTATCTTGTTCTTAAAACGCCTTACAGGCGGTCAGGGCAAGCCCTAACAACCCTAAAATTGTCTAAATGCCCTCTAAAATTCGATTTAAGCACTCTTAAACCTATTCTTATATATTTATATACTTAGGCGTTTCAAACGTCTTAAAACGCAAATTAGAGCTTGATAAAGATATTTGCTCGTGTGCCTAGACTTTTAAAAAAGTCGGCACACGCCATGACAAAGCTGAAATAAACTGCTTCAGCTTTGTCATGGCGGATTCGCTCACTTGAAAAAGTGTTTATTTCGCTCGATTATTAGCATATATTTTTTAGCTTTTTTGCTAGCCAAATTTTGCATTAATTTGCTCATAAGTCCCACCCTTTCAGTACGTCCTACGGACGTATCGTTCGTAATGTGAAAGTACCTTTAAAGGTACTTTCTACAAAACTCACTAAAAGGGTTTGGCAAGCTCTATATTTGCTAGCCAAATACCTCCGTATTTGGTGCAAATAACCGCTTGTCAAAGGAGCGCAAGCTCCCCCTTGAATCCCCCTCAAAATCCACGCTCCACAATACAAAAAAAGGCTAGCATTTGCTAGCCACTTTTTGTAAAGTTTCGCTTATTTCACCGAAGGTGAAATTGTTGCTTTGTAATATTCAAACAACCCTATTCTTCTAAAATGTATCGATTTATTTTTTTTTAGACTTTATTATGTCTAAGACAACTAAGATTAACACTAAAAATAAACCAGATTTGTATAATTGCCCTCCGCTTAGCATATTAACAATTATAGCAACAGCTATAGCAAATATAAAAATACGAATAGTAGCTATTTGCGGATTCTTTTTAGTAAATGTTTTTAATGATTTTAATGATTTAGATATCAAAAACATCACTCCTTAACTTATAACGTTGAATATCTAGTAGCTACAACTCTTCCAGCTGCATCATATCCCCTTTGGTAATAAAATCCAATCCAGCCATTACCATTTTTGTCCCATTCTTTTGCAACTGCATTCCCTGGAGAAGCACCTTTTTTAGTCCAACTTGCACCTGTTAACAAAGCACCAATTGCCCAACCTGGGATACCAAACATAGAAGTGCTAGCTTTCCCTCCTGCCCAAAAGGCAGCATTAATAGCATTAGCAGCTACTCCAGTGGTTACAGCAATATTTGTATATTCCTTTTTGCCCCATCTTGCAACTGCAGCTCTTGTCATGATATCTGAAGAATTTGCAAAATCTTCCGCACTATAACCATCCTCATATTTAGTTACGACCATACCATCTTCAGTGTACTCAATAACTACATTTTCAGTAGCATTGTTTTCGTTTAATGATACCACTTGGGAATTTTCTGAAGCATAAACTATAGTAGTTGACGGTAAAACAACTGCCCCAATAGTTAACAAAGCTACCCCTAAAGTAAATTTTTTCATAGAAT
>NZ_CP172571.1:0-6188 GCF_053011625.1 Enterococcus sp. PLH-Efm8 | reverse complement strand
ATAATCACCTCAATCCAATTATGAATGACATTTTTTAAATGTCAAGACATTCATATTTGACGTTCAAACAGACAAAATGTCCTTCATAAACAGACAAAATGTCCTTCATAAACAGACAAAATGTCCTTCATAAACAGACAAAATGTCCTTCATAACATTCTGTATCCATTGGTAGAGTAAGGACACAGCTTACGGTAAAGAGGTTTAAAAAGAGGTTTAAAAAGAGATATAAAAAGAGGGGGGCTAATTTTCCCGCCTAAAAACCACTTCTTTTTTCTTTAAACAGGTTCGCGCATTTTTCAAAACTGCCAATCCAAAACCTTGCTTCCTACGGTCGCCAAAAAGGTGTGATCGCTACGCTCTCACATTGTACTGCGCAGTCGCCTAAAGGCTCCTTTGCTAAAAACATGTTGGTAAAGAGGCCTTTGAGCGGTTCTGAATGCTTATCTAAGCCGTTTTAAGACAGTCTTGGATAAAAATCCTTATCTAGCTTTAAAGCGCCTTACAGGCGGTCAGGGCAAGCCCTAACAACCCTAAAATAAGCGATACTTAAAAACACCACACAAGTTTAATTTTTTAAGATATAATAACTTGTCGCCTATCCGACAGTCTTGCGACTGGAAGGAGGTGTATCTAATGTTTGAATTGTTCATTTGCCCCCTTCTTATAGAAGTTTGTGTCTCTTTATTCAGTTATTGGTTGAATAACCGAAACAAGAAGTAAAATCAATAAAGGCGACATCAACCTGAAAAAAAGCCCCAGAGAATCCGACCTCTCTGGGGCTTTCGTGTATCTAATGTTTGATCATTTGCATGTTTAGTTTAACATGATTGCCGATCAAATTCAATTTTGCTGTTGCTGATCTAACCATTCCTTGACACTTTTTAGATAATTTAATGCCGTTTCTTTTTTCGTTGGATTTTGTATGTTCGTTGCTTGCTGAAGCAGTGCTTTATAACGTTCGTAGGTAACTGATTGTTGCCGTTCTTTTCGTTCCTGTTCACTAGTTGAAAAAGGGATTGTATCACTGAATAAATTATAACAAGCTTCTTCTGTCTGCGTATCTTTAAAATATTGCACGTCTTTTTTGGTTCGCTCATAGTTGTCTTGAACCTCTTTTTGCTGTTTTTCTGGCAAGTTTTGATAAAGACGAGTGAGTTTTTCCATGTTTTTATCCGTCAAACGTTTTTCTTGATTCACAAAAATATCGTTCATTTCCTCATAACAAGTGGTAAACTCTTCCATTTTTTGTGTTAACACTTGCTCCTTTTTCTTTTTATCACATGCTGCTTCATACTTTTGAGTGATATCCCCTAATAAAATACTTCTTGAAATACGTTTATTTCCCTCTAAAACGCCGAATAAACCACTTAAAACGATTGATAATGTAAATATAACCCCTGGCAATAAAAACCTCTTAAATCGAATTTTAGAGCCTTTTAATGAATATCTTGTTTGATAAGCCTTATAGCTAAGCCAAATAATTCCTAAAATACTGGCAAAAATGAGTAGATAGGGTAAATAGAATGCCATTTCTATTTATTCTCCCCATACCAGCCAAAAGGCTAACAGTGTCATGATTAAGCAACATAAGGGGGCAAGAATATCCATTGATCGCTGCATAATTACTTTTTTCTGTTCTTTATTTCGCTGGTTTAATAGCGCATGGTGGAATTTTTTGACTTGTGAATCAATTGTAGTTTGTATTCTTTCTTTGGTATAAGGTGCAAGAAAAGCACGTTGTTTCTTTATTTCATTTTCTATGTCTTGTAACGTTTTAGAACGATAATTCTTGTTGGTAGTCTGCTCCTCTTTCAACGTGTTGGTCATGGTTTCTTCGAGTCGGTCTAATTTCCGGTTGTTCAGTCGTAAGAGTTCGTTGTTCTCTTCGTACTTCTTTTGCAGTTTCGCGAATGCTAGCTCGAGCTCTTCGTAGCTCGTTGGTTCGTTGTTGATTGTAGGCTCGTTCTCGTCTGTCCAGCTCATGTAAAATCGTCTCCTTTTCGTAATCCTTTCCTAGTTTGTTGGATCGTACTTTTTTCTTTTTGTGGATCAATTCGTAAGTAAAATTTTTCCCACGATTCAAGCAATGAATGCCGAATGTTTTAAGAGAATCACAAAATTGGTTATACGTTCGAGTTTTTTTGTTTTTCATTGTTTGATCAATCGCAAACCGAATTTCGTCTTTCCAAACAGGTTCATTTTTTTCTTTTAATTTGATTTCAGACATGGTTCGTTTTTCGGGTTTCTTCCCTCGTTCAGTGATTGTTAAGTCATGTTCAAGACAAATCTCGTCATTTAGGTCATAACATTTGTTTAAAAATGCTTGACCATGGGCTTGAAATTTGTTCCCAGTTTCCAGATTGACGGAGTTAATGACAATGTGGTTATGAATATGGTCTTTGTCTGTATGTGTGTAAATCGCGATTTGGTGGTCAGGGGCTATTTTTTTCGCATACTCTGCCCCTAGTTGATTGGCTTTTTCAGCGGTAATTTCTCCTGGTCGAAAAGACTGGATCAATAAGTGTGCTTGTACACGATCGTCTTTTCCATACAGCATGCGAATTTGTTTCATTTCGCTTTTGGCATAATCAATGTCACAGTTTATCCCTGTTTTGACGGTTGCTCGTGGTTCGGCGTAATTGATCGCTCGGCTACAAGAAGTGGTTCGGCTTACTTTAACTGTTGCCATATCTTTTGTAGCTCCTTTTGCATGATTTTTAGGTTTTCGGATAAGCGTTGGGCGTCGCCAGGATCAACGTCGTGTTGGTGTGTGTTGCACCACTTGGCAATTTGATTGATATTCCCGCCAGCTTTGGCTAAATCGCGCGCGATTGCCTGAGCAATGTCTGGCGCCACTTTCGGTGTCACCAGACGCGCGTTTTGTGCCTTGGCTTTCACGAAAGCCGGCACACTCATTTGCAAAGCTTCAGCTGACTGCTTCAGCTTTGCAAATTCGGATTCGCTCACTCGAAAACTGATTTGTTTTGGCTCGGATCGATAGGTATATTTTTTAGAATGATTGCTAGCCAAATATTGATTTTGTTCGCTCATAAGTCCCACCCTTTCAGTACGTCCTACGGACGTATCGTTCGCAATACCATTGTACCTAAAAAGGTACAATAAGTAAAGCTCACTAAAGCTCACTAAAGGGCTTGGCAAGCTCTATATTTGCTAGCCAAATACCTACGTATTTGGTGCAAATAACCGCTTGTCAAAGGGGCGCAAGCTCCCCCTTGAATCCCCCTCCCCCCCACTCTCCACAATACAAAAAAGACTAGCAAATGCTAGCCACTTTTTGTAAAGTTTCGCTTGTTTCACCTTCGGTGAAATTGTTGCAAATCAATAATTAGGTAGAGCTACATTTTTTTCGTTGTTCAAAGATTCTTATGCCATTTACTATTAATAAATCTATAAATATGATAATTTTTCGGCTCTATAATTTATGGGACTGATGAATCAGAATTGATTCTTCAGTCCCATTTTCATTTTATTCCAAAGAATTAACTCCAAATACCAATAGAAGCCCATCCTCTATATACTTGAGATTCCTTACTAACAATTTCTTGTAATTCTATTAAAGATTTAGGTAATCCAAATTTATGTTTTAAAATATATCTTCCAAGAAAACTACTTAATTTCATACTAACTTCACCAACACTTTTTCCCTCACTGATTTCTTTAGAATAAAGAAAGAGCTTTTCTTTTAAGTCAGGATAGTCATCTATAGTTGCTTCATTGTATACTTTACTAATTGCATTTAAAAGTTTTTCTTCTTTAGTAAAATCCATTATAATAACCTCCCTACCACTACCTTCTAGGTGCCCATGGACCATGATTAACCCAACCATTAACAATAATTTTTCCAATTTCTCCTTTAGCTTGATTCCAATCTACCCAACATTTTTCTTTGTTACAATAAAGACCATTTCCATAGTAAGTAGCTGCATCAACTTTTATTCCTGTACCGATGCCAGCTAGACAAGTTCCTAATATTCCTAGAATAACACAATGTTTTAATACTTTCTTTTTCATGATTGTTTTTCCTTTTCGTTTTTTTAAAATTGCTTGTTATATTAAATAATCTTAGTAATTTTATTATATAACATTTTATTATATAACAATTTATTATATAACAATGATTAACGTCATAAAAAGTAGTTTTGAATTCATAATCGTTTAAATAAAATTATAAGATCAGTTATTTAAACAGCTAGTAGACATAATGTGTATACTACCAAGTAACGCCTGTACCAAGGGATCCAGGCGCTGATTTTGTGAATTTTTATTGGTCTAGGTTAAAAGCTCTTTTTAAGGCTTGGTTTTCTGCGGTTGTTTCTTTCTAATTCTTTGTGAATATTGATCGGTCATTTTTTAAATACTTGTTATTTTTGTTTGTGTTTGTTATGCTTTTTACATATCTCATATTCATTTATTATTCTTTTCTAAGGTTAATAATAGGATAATCTCTTTCAGAAAGACTGCTCGTACGAGCAGTCTTTTCTTATTTATCAAGTTTTTCTACAAATACTTCCTCATTTTGACTGTTGTAGTAATTAGGATTGAGTTTTAGTTCCCCTTTTTTATTTCCTTTGTTGGCCACTGATAATAACATTGGGCTAAAGCTTAATATTCCTAGTAGGATAGAACCGAATAGCAAGTGTTTTTTTGTCATAAGTATTTCCTTCTTCATTTCCATAGCTGCCACCATTTTTTCCAATTCTTTGTTTGTTCGTCCATTGTTTCTGTTGCTTCAGAAAGAGTCGTTGAACTATTCTCTGAAGACTCTTCCGTATAAGTCAACTGCAGTTGCTCCTGAAGTTTTTCGATTTGTTGGTTGGCTTGCAGGGTGAGTTGTTGTTGCTGGTCGAGTAGTTTTTGTATATGAGAATTATTTTGCTCTTTGAGGGCAAGTTGTTCTCGTAAAAATTCATTTTCTTCACGCAACTGATCTAGCAACTTGTTTGCAACCACGTTTTTGTTTGGTATATAAGCATTTTTATCGTTGTTTTGTTCATGTTTATGCAACTTATCTAGCAACCTTTGATTGTCTAAGTTGCGAGCAAGTTGCAATACTCCAGAACGCAATACAACCTTATAACCACGCTCATTTTTAGCTATCATGGAAGAATCTAATTTTTGGATATGTTTCGATATTGCTTGCCTACTCATCTTAAAAAGATCTGACAATTCCTTTATTGTAAAGGTTTCTTGTGGTTGCATACTGGTTGCCTCCTAGGTTGCTACTGGAATAAATTATCTAAATCAGATAATAAACTTTTTTTCTCTTTTTCCGAAAGTGCGGACTCTGTTTGTTTTTCAAGAGCTTTTTTCTCTTTTTCTAGTTGTTTGATTTGTTGGAGGAGTTCAAGTTCTCGTTTCTTCTGTTTGATTTTTTCGTTAATTGTTGTAGCGGGTTCTTCGTATTCTTTTTGTTTATCAGCTAAAGCCAATGCTTTATTTTGGTCTTCTTTGGTTGGTGCATGTTTGTTAAAGTCGTCTGCTTTTTTGATCTCAGGTTTGAACGTAAATTGATAGCCAATAACAGGTTTTCCCCGTCCTTTTCCGTATTTCTTTTTGATTGTTAGTCCTTTGAAGATTGCAGTTAGTTCTTGACGTATAGGTTTTATAACTCGTTTATCTATATCAGGTTGCTTATAACTTTTAGGAATATCTAATAATTCAAGAAAGTCTTCTTTGGAGAAATATGCGAAACCTTTGGTTCTGTATTGCTTTAACAGACGAAACATAGTCTTTGCATAGCCACTTTGTAGCTCGTTGAATTGTTGTAAAGAATAGCGTACCCACTCGTCTAAATTATTTAACAAAGGCAGTGCTTTTTCGTAAATTCGTATATCTACGTAAGGATTTTCTACGTCCCCGTTGATTTTAAATTCTGTAAACATTACAAACATATCGTAAGAAAGCCCAGACTCACTTCTACGACCAAAGCGTAAAGATAAGATTTTTTCATAAGTTGCTTTTAAATCTTCTACAAATCGTACATTTGCAGTTGCTTTGTAGTTACTTAAATCTTTTAGTTGGTCAAACGTAAAACGAACTGTCTTATCCCCTTTTTCACGCATTCTAGACACGATGGAAAAAAACAAATTCATTTCAACCGGTGTAAATTTTCTTAAAGGAATTGTATTTAATTCATGGTGGTATTTTACAATCTCATTAGCCAT
>NZ_CP172570.1:0-47286 GCF_053011625.1 Enterococcus sp. PLH-Efm8 | reverse complement strand
AATAATTTTCCTTTTTCAGTTACAACAAGCTTATTCTTAATCACTTGGATATATTCTTTTTGTTTTAACGCTTCAATAATACTTGCTCTTGTCGCTTCTGTTCCAATCCCCTCAACTTCTTGTAAAATCTTGATTGCTTCTTCATCATCAACCGTTTTATTCGCCGTTTTCATAGCAGTTAATAATGTACCCTCTGTAAAAGCTTTTGGCGGTTGCGTTTCTTTTTCAACACTCTTAACACCAACTTCGGCACGTTCGCCAATGATAACGAGTGGTAACGTTTGAACGTCCTCTTTTTCTTCTTTGGTTTGTTGTTTGAAAAGAATTTTCCACCCTTCTTGCTTTGGTGTCTTTCCGATCGATTGAAACAGCAAATCAGCTACTTTCGTTTGTATCTTGGTTTCTTCATACAAGTAATCAGGTAAAAACATGGCAACGGTCGTTTTAACGACTAAAGCATATATTTTTCGTTGTAAATCGTCCATTTTTGCTAATGCAGATTCGGTAGGTACTTGTTTTGTTGGGATAATGGCGTGGTGTTCCTGTACCTTACTACCGTCCACATAACGCTTTCTAGGCTCTGTTTGAACCATTTCGAGATCAAGTCCTAAAAAACCGCTATATTTGCCAAAATTTGCTTTTAAATAAGCAAATTCGTTCTCTGTAATAAATGGTGTATCTGTTCTTGGATAACTCAATAATTTTGCTTCATACAGTCCTTGCATAGCTTTTAAAGTTTGGCTCGCTGTCGCTTTATAAAGCTGATTGACTTTTGATTGCAAACTACTTAAAGAAAACAAACTCGGACTATTCGTTTTCTTCTCTTTGGTTTGAACATCAGCAATTATCCCCTCTTGATTGCCTATTTTAGCTTGTTTAGAAGAAACAAAAGCTAAAAGCTCCTCTTGGGTTTTAAAACGCTGTGTGGGGCTTAGAACGCCCTTAAACGACCCTTGGTTTACTTTTATACTAGCTTCCACCTCGAAAAAAGGTTCTTTTTTAAAATTCTCTATGGCTTCCTGGCGCTGAAAAATAAGGTATAAGGTGGGCGTTTGAACACGTCCTAGTGAAAATGTACCTTGTACGCCCTTCTGTTGTAAATTTAACGTATACAAAGGGCTTGCGTTCATGCCGATCAACCAATCGGCAATTTGGCGTGTTTGCGCTTCTTGATAAAAGGGATAGTAATTCATTCCAGGTTGCAAATTTTGAAAACCGCTTCGGATTACATCTTTTTCTAAGCTATTGATCCATAGTCTTTTAAATGTTTTATCTTTTGAAAAGGCATTTGCTTTATGGATAATCGACCAGGCGATATTTTCACCTTCTCTGTCGCTATCTGTTGCAACAATAATTGTATTTGCCTTTTTGAGAAGTTCTGCAACAATTTTAAACTGCTTTCCCTTATCTTTTGCAACTTCAAAATCGTATCGATCAGGAAAAATCGGCAAAGATTCAAGTTTCCAATTTTGCCACTTTTCGTCATAATGACCTGGTTCTGCTAATTCCACTAAATGCCCAAAACCAAAGGTGATAAACGTTTCATCTGTAAATAGTGGGTCTTTGATCTCAAAATAACCGTCTTTTTTGGTGCTTTGTTTTAAAGCACTTGCGTAGGCTAATGCCTGGCTTGGTTTTTCAGCTAAAATAACCGTACTCATCATTAACTATCCCTCTTTTCATTGTTTTTTCTTTGATCTACTGTCACGTTATATCTTGCTCGATACCTTCTAAACGTTCGGCGATTGATTCCAGTTTGTTCTTCAACTGGTTCTGTTGCAAAGTTTCCCCTCAGATCCATTATAGGGTAAACTGAGTTTAATAGGAACTAGGAGGAGTAACGAAGATGAACCATTTTAAAGGCAAACAATTTCAGAAAGATGTGATTATTGTCGCTGTAGGCTACTATCTTCGGTACAACCTGAGTTATCGTGACGTCCAAGAAATTCTGTACAACCGTGGTATTAACGTGTCTCACACCACTGTCTATCGTTGGGTACAGGAATATGGGAAACTACTTTACAACATTTGGAAGAGGAAAAACAAACAGTCCATTTATTCGTGGAAAATGGACGAGACCTATATTAAAATCAAAGGAAAATGGCATTATCTTTATCGCGCCATTGATGCAGATGGTCTCACTCTGGATATATGGTTACGGAAAAAGCGAGATACACAAGCAGCTTACGCCTTTCTCAAGAGATTAGTTAAACAGTTCGATGAACCAAGGGTTCTGGTGACCGATAAAGCTCCCTCTATTGCCAGTGCCTTCAAAAAATTACAGGCACACGGGTTTTACCAGCGAACAGAACATCGCACGGTGAAATATCTAAATAACCTCATTGAACAAGATCATCGTCCCATCAAGAGACGAAACAAATTTTATCGAAGCTTACGAACAGCCTCAACCACGATTAAAGGCATGGAAGCCATTCGAGGATTATATAAGAAGAACCGAAAAGAAGGCACTCTCTTCGGGTTTTCAGTCTGCACGGAAATGAAGATATTATTAGGAATACCTGCATAAACTATAGCTAGTGTTAGACTAGTATTGTTCATTTTGGAACTTTGCAACAGAACCGCACCAATAATATAATAAGTTTTACCCGCACTTTCTAACTTGTTTACATTCTCACAATGATCATTATCCATCTTTTCTGTTCTCCTATAGAAATATTTTTACTTCCCTTAGATTCCTAACAACTCAAAACATCCTCAAGCCTTATATACAATCATAGCAGAATAATAGACGTTTAAATCTTTTTTACTGCAGCATATTCTATAGTCTGTACTTTATCCCCTTTACTAATAAGAATATTATTCACTGCTTTTTCCAATTTTTCAATCGTTTTCTTTTCAACAATTTCTACACGAAACATTATTATCCCCCTCTTCCTTTCAAACTTACTAAACTTTAAATCGATTTTTTCTCCTTTTTAGGATCCAAACTTTGTAAAAATTTCTCCTCCAACAGTAATAAATCCTGATAAACCTTATCCATTGACAAACCAGAAGCCAAGCTCAAACAATACAGAAAATCACAGGGTAAGACTTTTACAGGCCTATTCCGATAAGCCCAAGTTGCTACGGTACTTTGCCTATAACCATGTAACTCACAAAATTCCTCCACAGTCATACCTAAACGCTGGATAATGAAAACACTGACGGGATAAGGATAAACAAAAGTATTCACTCCCATGGACGGTAACCCCCTAAGAAATATAATCACATATGCGATAATAGTACCTCACTTATCCAAACATTGCAATCAAGGGAATTCCCTAAGACCTGTAAAACCTCTGACTCGGAGAGCGTATCAAAGATATAATGTAAAAGGCAATTTGCGGGTTTTATTTTTATCCGGTATCCACTTCAAACAATTCCATTTGTTCAGCCTTTTTAGGTGCCTCTATGAGTTGTTCCAGCGTTGAGTAGATAAATGTACGTGCCAATCCAAAAACCTCTGAAATAGCACTAAAATACGCCTCTTGGACTTCCTTCTTCACTCGAATGATCGATCGCATCAAGCCATGCACTGACGCCAAAGTTATCCCCCCATTGCGACCGGAACGAACACGATAGTAGATCTTATTTTCATTTTTCAGCTGTTTCAATACTTTATCCAAGGAGCGTTCAGGAATTTTAAGCTCTTCTCTTAACTCTTTCTTGGTTGAAACGATATAAGGTTTATAAGTGTATGATTGTTGGTTCAAATAAGCTAAGAGATCTTGCGCCCACTCATGGCTGTGCGAATACTTGCGCACTTTACGCTCTTTTTTGAATTTCCACCAGCCTTTTTTCTTATTAAACAGCTGTTCTTCAGATAAATTTTCATCGATCCATTCCTGGCATAATAGAATAATTTTTTCTCTGTGCGCTGCCTGGTACTTTCCTGAATAAGCCGATCGGATAATTCGTGTCAGTTCCCGATCAGTAAGAGGATAGGCTAATCGATCGTTGAACTCTAACATGGCCAACTCGCACTCTTCGATTTCGTATCCGGAAGAAAAGTATGCTAAAGACAGGGTAAATATGACGTTATTTCGACCATATCTTCCCTTCTCTCCCTTAATCTTTTCACTACGCATCAATAGACGGAACCAGGGTTCGTCCACTTGGCGAAAATCCTGATTTGACGGTAATTCAAAAACGTTTCTGTAGGTTACTGCTTTATCCGCATCGACACGCATTGACCAGTTGATCCAGTCCGCAAAGCTATAACGATATTGGGGCTCAAAGAATAAGGTATTGTCTTCATTTGGCATACGAGTGATTCCAAAATGATTGGCATTGACGTCTACAGGAAAATCTTTGGCTAATGTCTTTCGCAAGTTGTTAGAAATCATTTTGGCCACATTGATCACTTTAAAATTGGATTTCTTTGTCACAAAAGCTGGCTGATCCAGTACATAAAACGCTTGGTAACCATGGGGAGTCCGCAAAACCATTGTTGGCATAAATCCTAGCTCATGGCTTGCCAACAAAATCTCTCCATAATCAAAATTTGGGTCTAAGGTGTCAAAATCAACAAAGAAAGTGTTGATTTGCCGTAAATTGTCCTCAGAATGCCCTTTTGTAAACATTCTGCCTTCATCAGTATACGTGCCATAGCGGAAGACGTTTGGGGTCCAGTGACTAAACGCATTGTTATTCTCGATAATGCCCTCTTCAGACGTGATCACTAAGCCTATTCCCTCAACCATATGCTCTTTTGAACGGTACGCAAAAATAGCCCCTTTCCCCGTCTGTTCGCTAAAAGAGACCGGTTTAAGGCGGCTATTTTTATATTTAAATTTACGGATACCATTTTGTAAGATCGTTGAATAAACGACGTCTAAAGAAGCTGTCATGCCTACTTATCCTTTCTAAACAAAAAGAGAACACAAATAATCGTTCGATCTGTGTTCTCTCAATCGCTAGAAATATCAAAACAATCTAAAGAAAGCATGACAAATAAGCGTTTATCTATTGAGTTGCCCGTCTAAAAATGGTAAAATAAACCTACAGGTTCGGATTGGTAGTCCGAACAGATTTATTCAAATCACATAAGTGGTTGGCTACCACTTACATAATTTCCTTGAGACGAGCGAGAACACATAGTTGCTTTATGTGATTCAGATAAATGAGTGAGGTCCAATTCACTTGTTTATCCGTCTCTTTTTTATATATTTTTTTTATCTTACCGAATCTGTTGAAAGTTGTAAATATAATTTACCAAATCAAGTAGAAATTATCTAAATGTCTAATACGTTAGCTCCCTTAAGTCTGAACAACTCAAGTTCCTCTTCAGAATCAATTGATTCTATCATTTCCTGTACTTGATTTAATTCAAATGAATGATTCTCTAGCAAAGGTTTATATAAGTTAAAAATTGTTGATTCTAGTTTTTCTAATGCCTCATTTCCAAAGCTACGAGATCCATTATAAAATTCTCGCACATAACTAGGAGCTAATCCAATAGCTTTAGATAGATCAATTCGGCTTATATAATAATTATCAATCAAAAACTTAAGAACGAATCTGTCATATTCGTTTCTAAACTCTTTAGAGTTTTTTTTCATGAAATCTTACCTCTTCGTTGTTAATTATAGCAACATCCTCGTTTATAATATTACCATCAAAAAAATTTATATACAATCCTTTTTTTAATATAATTCTTCAAATTCCCTATCTATCAGTGTTTAAAAGGTAACATAATAGTAATATAATATATTATCTTACTATTATGTTACTATTATCAATAGTAACATAATATAAAATCTGCTGTTTTATTTTTTGATTTATTGTTGATTTCGACAACGTATTATGCTAATATGAGAAAGTAATATAGTATATTACTTTCTCGTATTGTTACGATTAACAAAATATTACTTTATATATTATTATCTATATTACTTATCTATTACCAAAAATATTACTATTATATTATTTAGGGAGGAATTGAAAAATGGCAGTAGTTTTGACTGTTGCAGCAAACAAGGGTGGTGTTGGTAAAACTCTTATTACAATCAATCTCGCAGGAGCTATCCGTAGGAGTTTTCCTGAAGCAAAAATTCTTGTCGTTGATACTGACGCTCAAGGAAATAGTACAAAGTCTTTTCGTGTGAAAGTAGCTAAGGATCAAAATACGATTTATGATGTCTTCATGGATAATGCAACAGTTGAAGAAACTATTGTTCAAACATATGACGATCATATAGACGTTCTTCCTGCGAATTCTGATAACAACTATTTAGAGTTTGATAAAATGGAACAATTTCGTGATACCATATTAGAATGGTTTGTATCTTTACTTAAAAAATTTAAGGATAACTTAACTGAAATCATGACTGTTTCAGGATTAAAGAAAAAAATGAATAATATTATTGATCCCAGCGCGAACTATTTTAATGCTCTTGATGGTAAATTTGATAATGTGAGTGATAAATACGATTACATCATTTTCGATACACCACCAGAGTTAAAACAAGTTACCTCATCTGTTCTTTCAATTGCAGACGTAGTTATCGTCCCTTATGAACCTGATTTAAATGGGGTTGATGGAGTTACACACTTAATATCTCGTGTGAACACATTGAAAGAAAAATACAATCCAAATTTACGCATTGGAGGCGTACTTGCCAACAAAGTCTATAATACAAATCTACATGCAAAAATGATTAACGCAATGATGAAATATACTAATAGAAACAATTATCATTATTTTGATTCTGAACTCCCAAGATCAATTACCTTTGCTGATAAATTAGTTCGAAACGGAATGCCGATAACAATGAGTTCACCTGAAAACAAATTTGCTCAGCATTTTTATAAGCTGATTATCGAAATGAACAAGTTAGGTTTACTTTCTAAAAATGGTAAAGAACTAGAAATTCCTCATAAGTTATATGTTGAAAGTGACGGTGAAGAATAATGCCAAGAATAAACAGAAAAAAACCAACAGGAGATTTTGAGTCTGTATTCGATGAGGAGCTGGAAGAACTAGAAACACCTAATGACACTATCGATAGCATACCTGAGACTGAGGTAACTGTTAGCAATAGTTTTCCCTCAGATAAAGAAACAATTACCGAAAACTTTAATGAAGCAAACAGATTTGGCTTAAGCAAAACTTCGAAATCTACAAGTTCTGAACTAGTTGCACGTACATTTAAATATAAAAAAGAAACTATACAGCGAGTTGAAAGTTTAGTGTACAAAGACCAAAGACATTCTAAAAAAATTCCTGGGACTAAGGGATTTATTTCAGATTTTATGGACAATGCAATTTGGCAACATTTATTACAGCTGGGACTTGCCACTGAAGAAGAAGTTCAAAAACATCTAAACAGCTATAGTAAGTATCCACTTAACTTCGATAATTATGAAAAGAAGTAGCTTATCGCTATTTCTTTTTTTATAGGGCGAAATTTTTATATCACTATTTGTATTACCACAATATTACGATATATATTACTATGTGTATTACCATAATATTACTATTTATATTACTTTAAATATTACTATCTCATCAAAAAGAGCGGATCTATAAAAGATCCGTTCTTTTGTCATTACAATTTTTTTATCAGTTAAATTTTTTAGTTATTTTATTCTTTTTTACATAATCATATATAATTTTTACAACGTCGATTGTAAAATTAAGCTAGACAACTAAAAAGATCATTTGTGCTACACTCAAAATAGTTCCGACCAAAGAATTATTAAGGAGTGAGTACAAATGACCTACACCCATCTTACAACAGACGAACTAGTAGTCATAGAGTCTTATTTCAAAAATAATCAATCCGTTACCAAAACTGCGCAATGCTTAGGACGTGCGCGACTGGATAGGCTACAATTAACTAGACAGAAAAATTAAGGTGTGTAGCCTATCCATTATTTTTTGTAATTTGGAAGAAGGAACTCACTTACTTAGCAAACAAGCCTTCGCTTTTGAATCTTTCAACTATTTCCATTATAGAGTCATACCATGGCTCTTCTTTTTTTATGGCTCCAGGATGGAAAGTATTTATAATCAATCGGCCTTTTTTATCCTTATATCCTTCTGCGTACTGTTTATTTTGGTTGGCACTTTCATATTTGGTATCAAAGTTTTTATAATCATAAATACGATCATAAAACGGATAGAAGGTTCCTCCACAAATAATAATTTCTGGATTGTATATCTCTATTTGTTTATTTATAAATTTTTTATTATCTATACCGGATTGAAAATATTTCCGATCCGTTAACTTTCCATTAGTCGTACATTGTTTGTTGAGGTTTAGGATAGCTACCTTTCGTATATATTCTTGATTGAACTCTTTCCAACCCATATTTCTTTTTTCAGTTTTTATTTGAGCTATAGTGCTTTTATTTTCTTCGTAAATTTTAGATATCCCAGCAATCCATAAAGGGGCGGTTCGCCAAGTTTTGCTTCCAGCATGAGCACCATCGTAATAATAAGGGCGCATATCAAAATTTTCTTTCCCGTATGCTTCCTTTAAGATGAAAGCAATTTTCGGAAGTGATTGTAAATAGCTACTTTCATCTGCCAGTCCATCTTGATTTATCCCATAATACCCCTTCAAGCACTCTTCCTTTTCCCATTCAGAAAACAGCTTATCTTCTTGCTGTTTTAACGATAACGTTTCTAAAAAATAAGACTCACCTTTTTCTTTGCAGACCGATACTTTACTTTCATTTATTTTTTCCATTTTTTCACTCCTTGTATGCTGTATTTCATACCCTTTTTAAAACGTCTATTGGAACGTAGTTTGTCTATTTATTAAGAGCTTTCAGTTTCTTCTATTATTTCGCCATTTTATAAAGGCTTCAGTAATAGAAAAGGTAACGCTCTCATAATCGAAAAAGTCAAATACTTGACCTTACAATGATTATACTCTGGATAGGCTACAATTAACTAGACAGAAAAATTAAGGTGTGTAGACTAGAAGAAAACATACCAGGAGTAATTTTTATGTCTAAGAGAACACGAAGAACTTTTTCACAAGAATTCAAGCAACAAATCGTCAATCTTTACTTAGCTGGAAAGCCACGTGTAGAAATCATTCGAGAATATGAACTAACGGCTTCAGCATTTGACAAATGGGTAAAGCAATCTAAAACGAGTGGTTCATTCAAAGAAAAAGATAATAGTCAAGTCCAGACTCCTGTGTAAAATGCTATACAATGTTTTTACCATTTCTACTTATCAAAATTGATGTATTTTCTTGAAGAATAAATCCATTCATCATGTAGGTCCATAAGAACGGCTCCAATTAAGCGATTGGCTGATGTTTGATTGGGGAAGATGCGAATAATCTTTTCTCTTCTGCGTACTTCTTGATTCAGTCGTTCAATTAGATTGGTACTCTTTAGTCGATTGTGGGAATTTCCTTGTACGGTATATTGAAAGGCGTCTTCGAATCCATCATCCAATGATGCGCAAGCTTTTGAATATTTTGGTTGATCGATATAATCATGAATCAATCGATTTTTAGCCTCACGCGCTAAGTTAATATCTGTGAACTTAAAAATTCCTTTAACAGCTTCTCTGAAAGATTTTGAATTTTTTTTAGGAATGGTGGTAAAGATATTTCTTAGGAAGTGAACTTGGCATCTTTGCCAACTTACGTTGGTGAAGGATTTTCTAATGGCAGAGACTAATCCTTTGTGCGCATCAGAAATAACGAGTTCCGTACCTTGTAAACCGCGTTCTTTTAGGTATTCAAAAAATGTTGTCCAGGTCTCTTCGCTTTCGCCACTTTGAATCATGAAGCCGATAATTTCACGGTCGCCATCTTTGGTTATTCCAATCGCTATATGACAGCTTTTTGAGAGTACTCGATTTTCTTCTCGTACTTTTATATAGAGTACATCGGTCATTAAGTAAGGATAATTTTTTTCTGATAATAAACGATTCTGCCACTCGTTAACCATAGGTTCTAGCTGTTCTGTTAAGCTAGAAACGAAGGACTTAGAGACGGATTTACCACAAAGTTCTTCCACAATTTTTGATACTTTACGAGTTGAAACGCCTGATACATACATTTCCAACATTGAAGCCATGAGGGCTTTTTCGTTTCGTTGATAACGTTCAAACACTGTGGGTGAAAAATGGCCATCACGTGTTCTGGGTACTTTTAATTCTAGCGTGCCTACACGTGTCGTAAAGCTGCGCTCATAATAGCCATTTCGTTGACTTTGTCGGTTTTCTGTTCGTTCATATTCTTTTGCTTGAATATATTCTGTTCGTTGATTTTCCATTAGTTGATTAAATACCGTTGTTAAAATATTTTTAGAAACGTCATCCTTTACAGAATATTCAATAATGCTTTGAATCTCTTCGCTTTTCAGTGTAAAATGTACTTGGGTCATGTAAAAGTCCTCCTGGGTATGTTTTTGTCGTTAAAAACATTGTACCGTAAAAGGACTGTTATATGGCCTTTTTACTTTTACACAATTATACGGACTTTATCAAGATAATCTTACGCCTGAACAAAAAGAATTGTTAGAACTACGTAAAAGAAACCAGCAATTAGAAATGGAAAATGATATTTTAAAGCAAGCAGCGCTGATATTCGGACGAAGAGACAAGTAATCGATGCGAATAAGCATCTTTACCCTATATCAGCGATGTGCAGAATATTAGGTCTATCACGTCAGTCCTATTATTATCAATCAAAACCAAAGAAAGATGAATCAGAACTTGAAGAAGTAGTCGCTGAAGAATTTATCCGCAGCCGAAAGGCCTACGGCTCAAGAAAAATAAAAAAAGCCTTATCAAAACGAGACATTCAGATCAGCCGACGAAAAATTAGTAGAATCATGAAAAATAGAGGATTAAAATCGAGCTATACTGTTGCTTATTTTAAAGTACATCATTCTACTTGCAATGAAGCCAAAACGACAAACGTATTGAATCGTAAATTCTTAAGAGACAACCCATTAGAAGCGATCGTAACAGACTTGACTTATGTACGAGTCGGGAAAAAATGGAATTATGTCTGTTTCATTTTGGATCTGTTCAATCGAGAAATTCTCGGCTATTCTTGTGGAGAACATAAAGATGCCGTTCTAGTAAAAAAAGCATTTAGCCGTATCAAACAACCTCTGACAGAGGTTGAGATTTTTCATACTGATCGTGGAAAAGAGTTTGATAACCAAGCTATTGATGAATTATTAACAACTTTTGACATCAATCGATCATTGAGTCATAAAGGCTGTCCTTTTGATAATGCCGTAGCTGAATCAACTTATAAGTCGTTGAAAGTAGAATTTGTCTATCAATACACATTTGAAACCTTACAACAATTGGATTTGGAGTTATTTGACTATGTCAATTGGTGGAACCACCTTCGGTTGCACGGTACACTTGGCTACGAGACACCGGTTGGTTACCGTAACCAGAGATTGGCGCAGCGAATCCTTGATAATGAGCTCGGATGTGCTAACGCTAGCGAGGCAGTCTAACTTTAACTGTTAGCTCCTGCCGAAGATCGTCACATCCGAGGAGGCTCATTGTCAAGGACAATCGGAATAGCATACGGAAAGAAGTTCTGCACCTTATAAAATTTGTCAAAAAAACTGTTGCCATTCCAAGCTTATTATTTAAGCTTTTAAAATAATGAACTCCTGGATAGCAAAATAAAGCGCAACAAACCTCCACAAACTTATCTAAATACCTCTATAAAAATACAAAAAAACACTCTTTGAAATAATCCAAAGAGTGCTGTAAACGTTGAAATAGCAACGATATTAACGTTGAGAACTGTAGTGAACGACGAGCGCCTTTAAGACCTGGCTTGAACAACGCCTAATTGAATAACTTTCAAAAGCTTTTATTATCAAATCTTTTGGGCGATTGCAAATAACAAAACTTCATCTAATTTCAACTAATATCATTTGAATGGTGTGAATTTTAACCCTAAATAAAACGAATTGAGCTAGCTTTTACCATAAGTTCACACCATTAAGTGATATTTTCCATTGACTAAAAAACATTCCCGTTTAAATCGAAACTACTACATTTTTACATATTAGCTTCAACAAAAATTTTATCTCGCCAACTTAAGTCAAAATTGCCCGCAAGTTCTTCGTATGATTCATCAATTGCTTTTAATAGTTTTCGTTCATCGAGATTGTTTTTCAGCATATGAAGTAGTTCTCGATTCTCCAGAGGGAAAATCTTTACTAAATCTGCAATTTCATCTTTATTTGATGACCGTAGAGGTACACTTGCAACTGCTCGCCAAATATTTACAGTATTATCGTCCAGTTCATCAGCAATAAATAAAGTAATGACATTCTTATCAAAGTTGTCTACCGTCAAATTTGTTGCATGTCGTAATACTGGCTCCCATTCTCCACGTTTTTGAGCTTGGGCATTCATCAAAGTAACTTCAAGCATTAATGTCAAGTTTTCATAATCAATGACAATATCACCAGCACCACCAGCTGCATGTGATAACGGACGCATTTCACCGTCTAAGGTTAAATTCAAACTCTTTGTAATAAAAAATTCTTCTTTAGAAATATAAAACCATGCAATAGCAACAATATATTCATAAATTGTTGGAACCGTTGCCGATTCTGATACTTCTGATTTAATTTTTTTATCATCTCTCGGTGAAAATAGCGGTAAGATTTCAATAATTTTTTCTCGAGGAAATGTTTTTGAGATAAATTTTCTAAATTTATCTTCTTTTTGCGTTAAAACAACACTTTCGATTTGTGAAGTATTTTCAATTCCAAGAAATGCTTTAATTTCCGACAAAATAGCAGATTCATCTAAATCCAATACCTCAGTTATTGTAGATTCTTGATAGAATGAGTAACTCAAGTTTTCTTCATAATCAGCATAGTTTTCAGTTCCCGAGAAACTCATAGAACTAAATATTATCGAAAGAACATCTTGATTGGTAGCATTGACTAGTCCAGTATTGAAGTCTAATAATCCCGATAAATTGAATGTTCGTTTTGTCATATCTCGATACTCACGAACGATATCATCTTTTTTAGAAAGTACAAATTGATTGTAAATCAACGTATTATTTTCTGACAGCAAATCATTATCTACGTTTTCATCTAAAAAATCTTGGATATTTTTAGATTTCATAAAATTCGTTTTAGCAAAAATAGCTTTTCCAAATCCAAATGCCTTTGTTAATTTATCGTTAGAATTCAATTCAAGCAAAGCATCTAAATTTTCAACATTTTTGTTAGATTTAAACGCCAACAACTTATTTACAAATTCAAAATATATTCCTTGCGTAGCTGAAGATTTTCTATTCACGAACAGCGAATCAAATTCTTTTCTATTTAATGGTTTTTTTGAAAAAAGTTCATCAGCAGTCAATTCACTTGTATTCTCTGGAAAATTTCTATCCAAAAATTCCGAAAAAATTTCATTGTTATCATTAACACTGTGATAGTCGTTAATGATGTCTTTTATTTTCCTATTATCAAATGACGGCTGAATTAAATGAATTAGTGTTAGAAAATCTTGTTGTGGGATATTTTGATACTTTATCACCAATCCCAATGCGACACGAAATGGATAAAAATAATTCATCTTATTTGAATCATAAACACGTAGTTTTAACAGCTGACGAGTGAATAATAAATTATTCGCATCAATTCCTAGTGAACGTTCAACATCATTTGCACTAAGCGTATTTTCATTTATCCAACTATTAGCAACTCTTGAAAGTTTCCTTTTTGAATTTGTTAGCCCAATTTTAACTAAGGCATTGGTTAAGGTTCTCCCACGTTTTGCAAAATCCTCATCAGTATTCCTAGAAAATAAATCTGTTTTTGTCAAAATTTTTTCGTAAAATTCTGCTTGCGCGACATTATTCCATTCATTGAATTCTAGATTTGTTTCTTGAAGATAAGGCAACAAAGTTTTATAGTCGTCAATTAATGTTTTTCTTCTAAAACTTGTGTCACCTAGATTAAATGTTTCTGCGGTATTTGTAAGCTTCATTAAATATCCCTCTCGTAATTTGTGACTAAAACTTCAACTGTTTCACTTTGTTTAGCCTTGGACTGATAGTTGCTATTATTGTAATTATAGTTTAAGACGTACAAATTATATTTTGAAGCCCAACTTTTAAGGATTTCATTTTCTCTTCCGTTATGAATTATCACATTTGAAAGAGCAAACTTAATATTATTTTCATTTGCTTTATCTAGATAATCGTATAAGTCTTTTTCATCTTTTTCAGACCAACCACCATTTTCATTGTAAGCTGCCGTCGTAATAAGATACGGCGGATCAGCATAGATGAAATCTCCTGTGTCTATACTCACTTCTCGGAAATCTTTGGTGGAATATTCAATTGGTGAGTCCTGTATTACTTTTACAAACTTACGTAATTTTTCCTCCATCTTTTTGTTAAAGTCTCGTTTACCAACTGGAAGATTATATTCACCCTTTGAATTAAAGCGAATCTGATTATTAAAACCGAAAACAACTAACAAGTAAAATAGCAATGGTGACGGTGAATTATTATAATCTTTCCTTAGCTTCAGAAATTTTTCTTTATTGTATGCACCTAAACCACTAGCACTATTCGCAGAATAGAATTCATATCCATTTTTTTTCGTATTAGATAACCCATATTCACTTATTTTCATTTCCGCTTGGTTAATGAAATCATCTATATCAATAGTTGAAATATACTCAAAAAAATTAATCACATGATTTTCAACATCATTCATAAGATAACTTTCTGCTTGTCCATTTTTTGCCAGATTTGCAGTAACGCTACCACCACCAGAAAATAAGTCAATCAATCGTGTATACCTTGAAGGAAAATATGGTCGTAATTGTGGAATCAATTTTTGTTTCCCGCCCGTATAATTCAGTGGCGATTGAATTATTTCATCATCAACTGTGCAAAGATACAGTAATTCTTTATGATTTTCTATATTCGACTTGCCCGTTGTAAAAGCATTAAAATCAATTGAAAAAACTTCTACCTGCCCACGTTTCTTCAATGTGGCAATAATTTCTTCATTTGAAATCTTTGCGTTTGAACGTGAATTTCCTTTTTTCGCCATATTATTGTACGAAACTAAAATATATCGAGCGTTAATATTTTGAATCAAATCATCAAATGCTTGGGGTGCTTTAGATTTAGTATAGTCCGAAGATTTTTCAGAGCGGTTGACCGCTTTCATTGCCACTCCCTCAACGTCCGGCTTTTTCCATTCCATAACGTTTTCTAAAACATGATAAGCACTTTCATAGCCCCGAGAATTATAAGGTGTATCAATGTAAACAAGGTCTGTTTTAATTTTTCTAACTAGCTGATTAGCATCTTCATTGTAAATTTCATTTCCAACATTTTTATTGAATTCGGGAACTCGTAAATAAATAGGTTTAAAGGTATCCATTTTTTTCCGATATGCATCAAAATGTCCTACTGTGTTAGCCACCTTATCCATAGCATATAGCAAAGACGTTAACAAAAATGCTTTCTCACGTTCGTTTAAATCGTTGTAAGTCTCGATCTTTTCACGGACTGCATCAATTTTTTGTGCGTTTTCAACTGAAAAATATTTATTACCAAAATTTTTATCAACATATCCATGTATACCTTCAAGAGAATTCAGTTCTTCAATTTTGAACTGAATCTTTTTTTCATCTACGGGCATATTCCCGAACCATGTTTCATAAGAAATGTAGTTGCTTGTAAGAATATCGTTAACTATGACTTTTTTGCCTTGCTTGTTAAATAAATTAGCAACAACACCTGTTCCACCAAAAACATCAGCAACTGACTTAACATTTTTGGTGTGTTCCGAAACAACATCATTGATAAAATCTAGTATTTTCTGTTTACTGCCTAAATATCTTCTATTATTGATATGAAGAGGAGTCGATTCAGTTTTAAACAACTCCAATTGTTCGCTGTGACTATGCTTCAATTTTTTGTCAATAAGTTCCGCTTGACTAAATGTCCAAGCATTCTGATGCCCTTTTTTTACTGTGGGTGCAGGAATTTCGTTTTTCCGAACCCAATTGTTTACAGTTTGTCGTGATACTTCGTACTTGTCCATTAAATCTTGTGTTGTCATCATTTAGGCATCACCCTCTCTTTACAGTTAATGCAATTCTACCATATTAAGTGCAATAAGTAATTATCAATGTTTAGTTTTCAAATTACCATTTCCTGTCGTTTGTCTAAATTGTTTTCAAAGATATTATGTTTCTAACAAACGCAGAACTTACTCTTCTTCTTGTTCTCTTAAACTTTCTATTTCCATTTGCTCTTCTATTAATTTAATAAACCGTTTCTCTTCTATTTCTTCCGCTACTTGTTGTTCTTCCATTTCTTTCATTAATTGAAGTAGTCTTTTTTCTTCCTCCTGTTCCATTAATTGAAAAAAACGTTCTTCAGAATAATAGGGGCTAGAATTTTGTTGGAACATTTGACTATCAAAATATTCTTTCTCAATGTTACCGTACAAATCGTTTTGTATTTGTTTCAACTGTTCAATATATTTCTCACTTGTGCTGTATAAATAATATTAATTGTCAAATTAAGTTAGACAATTAATATAATGAAAAGCGAATTTGATTTTACTCCGCCATCTCTTGAGCTTCTCCCAAAGAATGGCGAGAACGAAGAAACGTGGGAAATTGATTTCAAAAATGGGGTGGCACTATGGGAAGCATTACAAATACCCGCTCCTATTGCATTAAATGAATAGAAACAGTCGCAGGGCTTTTTCCGTATCTGATATCTCTTTATTCATTATCTCACCATATTGATTGTTTACCTCGTCTTCAGTTAACATTGGTGGCACATATCTTCCTTGAATCGTCGATACTTCTACCCCACCAGTTCGTATTTCACCGGAAAAAAGCGCATCCTCTGCTGCAACGATCCGATTAATCCGCTTACTTGTCTCTATTAGGGGCTCCTGTAAGTCGTTTAAAAGCATTTCAAAGCCTCTTTTTAAGTTAACGACGGTCAGGACATCATCTACCGCCATATTATTAGCTCGATTATACTTGATAATCTCTTCTGTTTGTAATAGCGTTGTATTTAACCCTTCAAATTTTCCCGCATTATACACCAGTTCCACAATGTTTTTCTTCAATAAATACACAGACTCTTTGCGAGATAAGTGGTATTTATCAGGAAATTTCGGACGCTTTTCTTCGTTCATCTTCTCCCCTCTTGAATTTTTTCTTCTATTATATAGGGCATTATTCTGTCACAGATCCAAACTCTTTACTGCGGTATCTTTATCTTCCTGGGTGATCCCAATATAGCGTAAGGTCTCCCGTTGCGAAGAATGGTTGAGCAGCGACTGAATGATCTCTGTTTTGGTCCCTTGCTTGTACAAAAAATAGCCGAAGGTCTTGCGCATCGAATGGGGACCAATTTCTTTTAAACCAACCGCTGTTCCTGCTTCATGAATGATCCGCCAAAGGCTTTGTCGGGTCAAAGGCGTATCTGCTAATTTTCGACTTGGAAACAAATATTTGCTGAAGTCATGTACTTGCAGCTGCTCAGGAAATTCGGATTGGACATAATCGAGAATCACTTTTCGTAATTTGTTTGAAATGAAGACCGAATTATGTTTGGCCGTTTTTTGTTCCTTCATGGCCAGACGTTCTTTGACAATCACCCGCCCACGGGAAATTTCTAACACATCACTTAATTTCAACTGCCTTAAATCGGAGATTCGATAGGCTGTATTGATCCCGATTGAAAAAAGCACCAAATTTCGTTGCCCATATTTTCCGGAAGCCAAAATGGCCTTCATGGCATCGATCTTTTTTTTGTCGCGAATCGGTTCCACGCTCTTCATTTTTAGTCCCCTCTCAAATGTTACTTAATATGATTATAACAGATAATAAGTCACATTTAAACAAGCTATAGAAAAAAGGCCCTAAAAGAAAAGTGATTTCCTCTTAGAGCCTCTAAGGATGGAGCGATTTTAACGAATGTGACAGAATCAGCTTGTGTCACATTGGACTTTTGAGATTTTCGGTAAGATTTGATTATCTCAGAACATTAATATTGCCCCTTTAAAAAATTTTGTCAGTACTTTTAAGTTGTTCTATTCTGAAAATTCAAAATTTTCAGTCTATATAATTAACGGTTCTGTTGCAAAGTTTTAAATCTACTATCAAATAAGGTAGAATAATAGAAAAAGATAGCAGGAGGAATGACGATGAATCCTTTTAAAGGAAAGCAATTTCAGCAGGATGTGATTATTGTAGCCGTGGGCTACTATCTTCGTTATAACCTTAGCTATCGTGAAGTTCAAGAAATCTTATATGATCGTGGCATTAACGTTTCTCATACGACGATTTATCGTTGGGTGCAAGAATATGGCAAACTACTCTATCAAATTTGGAAAAAGAAAAATAAAAAATCCTTTTATTCATGGAAAATGGATGAAACGTACATCAAAATTAAAGGAAAATGGCATTATTTGTATCGAGCCATCGATGCAGATGGTTTAACCTTGGATATTTGGTTACGTAAAAAACGGGACACACAAGCAGCCTATGCTTTTCTTAAGCGGTTAGTGAAGCAGTTTGATGAACCGAAGGTTGTAGTCACAGATAAAGCCCCCTCTATTACAAGTGCCTTTAAGAAACTAAAAGAATACGGCTTTTATCAAGGGACAGAACATCGTACCATTAAATACCTGAATAATTTGATTGAACAAGACCATCGTCCAGTAAAGAGACGCAATAAATTCTATCGAAGTTTACGCACTGCCTCTACCACGATTAAAGGCATGGAAGCCATCCGAGGATTATATAAGAAAACCCGAAAAGAAGGCACTCTCTTCGGGTTTTCGGTCTGTACTGAAATCAAGATATTATTGGGAATCCCAGCTTAAATCATAGATACCGTAAGGGATTTTATTCTTTATTTAAAACTTTGCAACAGAACCGTTGAGGTCAATGGGGCAAAGTTATCTGCAAAACGCTTTTTAATTGCAACAGGTGCATCGCCTTCGTTGCCCCAAATTTCAGGACTTGAAAAAATGGACTATTTAACTAGTACAACACTTCTTGAGTTAAAGAAAATACCAAAACGATTAACTGTAATTGGCTCAGGATACATTGGAATGGAGCTTGGACAACTATTTCATCATTTAGGTTCAGAAATAACGCTTATGCAAAGAAGTGAGCGACTTTTAAAGGAGTATGATCCTGAGATTTCAGAGTCAGTTGAAAAAGCGTTAATTGAACAGGGTATAAACCTTGTCAAAGGGGCAACTTTTGAGCGTGTTGAACAAAGTGGAGAGATAAAAAAGGTTTACATAACAGTAAATGGCAGTAAAGAAGTCATTGAATCAGATCAGTTACTTGTTGCCACTGGAAGAAAACCAAATACGGATTCTTTAAATTTAAGTGCAGCAGGTGTTGAAACTGGAAAAAATAATGAAATCCTGATCAATGATTTTGGTCAAACAAGTAATGAAAAGATTTATGCAGCAGGAGATGTGACGTTAGGACCGCAATTTGTATATGTAGCAGCCTATGAAGGTGGAATTATTACTGATAATGCTATCGGTGGATTAAACAAAAAAATAGATTTATCGGTAGTTCCTGCTGTTACGTTTACGAATCCGACGGTTGCAACGGTTGGTTTAACAGAAGAACAAGCAAAAGAGAAAGGGTATGATGTGAAGACATCTGTATTACCTTTAGATGCTGTTCCAAGAGCAATTGTAAACCGTGAAACAACCGGTGTATTTAAACTAGTAGCAGATGCAGAAACACTAAAAGTATTAGGGGTTCATATTGTATCTGAGAATGCAGGAGATGTCATCTATGCAGCATCATTAGCTGTTAAATTTGGCTTAACGATAGAAGATTTAACAGAAACCCTAGCACCATATTTAACAATGGCTGAAGGGCTAAAATTAGCTGCACTTACGTTCGATAAAGATGTTTCGAAATTATCTTGTTGTGCAGGCTAAGGGAACTTTTTTTACAACTCCCTATTCAAGTGAACCAGCTAATACTGTACTAAAGGTGTGCAGTAGTTTAGCAAAGTCTACAAAAGATTTCATACACTATTTTGCGATCACCCATTATATAAATGCTTTAAGGGATTTTCTAAGTGCATTTGTGGTCACAAAAATAATTTAACAATGATGATTTCGACATCAAATCTATAATTGATACCTTAACACCGCAGAGTAATAAAGGATGAACAATATGTCAGACTTATTATCCCTACCAGACATTAAAACAATAGAACCACCACAAGAAAATGAAACCGATATGATGTTTAAAGTTGAAGCAGTCGGACCACCTGAACGTTGTCCTGAATGTGGTTTTGACAAGTTGTACAAACACAGTTCAAGAAATCAACTAATTATGGATTTGCCCATTCGTTTAAAGCGAGTGGGCTTACAATTGAACCGTAGACGATACAAGTGTCGTGAATGCGGATCTACCTTCTGGGAACGCCTAATATCTGTAGATGAAAAGCGTAGTATGACCAAAAGGCTTTTAAAGTCCATTCAAGAGCAATCCATGTCTAAGACCTTTGTAGAAGTCGCAGAAAGCGTTGGTGTTGACGAGAAAACTATTAGGAACGTTTTTAAGGACTATGTGGCACTCAAAGAACGTGAATACCAGTTTGAAACTCCTAAGTGGCTTGGGATAGACGAGATACATATTATCCGTAGACCTCGGCTTGTATTGACTAATATTGAACGCAGGACTATTTATGACATCAAGCCAAACCGTAACAAGGAAACAGTCATCCAACGTCTTTCAGAAATCAGTGACAGGACTTATATTGAGTACGTCACAATGGATATGTGGAAGCCTTACAAAGACGCAGTGAACACTATCCTTCCACACGCTAAAGTTGTCGTAGATAAGTTTCATGTAGTTAGAATGGCTAATCAAGCCTTAGATAACGTCAGAAAGTCTTTGAAAGCCCATATGAGCCAAAAAGAAAGACGTACCCTTATGCGTGAAAGGTTTATCCTTCTAAAGCGTAAACACGATCTAAATGAACGTGAATCATTCCTCTTAGATACTTGGTTAGGTAATCTTCCTGCTTTAAAAGAAGCCTATGAACTCAAAGAAGAGTTTTACTGGATATGGGATACTCCTGATCCAGATGAAGGTCGTCTTTGTTATAGTCAATGGAGACACCGTTGTATGTCCAGTAACTCTAAAGACGCATATAAAGACCTCGTGAGAGCCGTAGACAACTGGCATGTCGAAATATTCAACTACTTTGATAAAAGGCTCACTAACGCTTATACGGAGTCAATTAACAGTATTATTAGGCAGGTAGAGCGAATGGGTAGAGGTTACTCGTTTGATGCCTTACGAGCCAAAATCCTTTTCAATGAGAAGCTCCATAAAAAGCGTAAGCCACGATTTAATTCAAGTGCTTTCAATAAAGCTATGTTATACGATACTTTCAATTGGTATGAAGTGAATGATCACGACATTACAGACAACTTTGGTGTCGATTTTTCCACACTTATTAAGAATTTGGAGAAGGGTGATTTATAAGCCCTTTTCCACCATGAAATCCGAATACCCGAAATATATAAATATCAAGCAGAATCTGAACGAAAGAATATAAAAGAAAGACAAGCCCAGGGAATAAAGATTGCTAAAGACGGTAAAAAATATAGAGGTAGAAAACCTTTATTTACAAAGGATAGCCCTAGATTACAGCATGCTTTTGAATTATATAAGAATGGATATTCAGACAAAGAGGTTCAAAATTTAACTGGTATTAATCATGAAACATTTAGAAGATATAGGATTAAACATAATATTCAACGCAATATATAAAATAACCTCACCTAATTATACTAATGTGATCAGGTGAGGTTATTTTTTAAATCTGTAAATTTGTAAGAGCTGGCATTAACTCATTTTTTAGCCATATCTGATTAGGTACATCATCTAGGAAAAAGCCTTTTGTTGTTAAAATTAAGTTATCGTATTCATCTGTCATTTTTAATTCAGCAAATGGGGATTGACTAGCAATTTCTTTAGCAATGCTATTCGTGTCGCTATTAATTTCTTTTACAAATTTATTATGATTATATACATGTACCTTATTCATTTTATTTATTCTCCTTTATGGGGTACCGTCAGGAAAATGCGGATTTACAACGTTAAGGAAATTTATTAAAGAGACCAATTCCTCAGCACTAAAATTGATAATTGGGCTTTCTTTGTTACTATAGTGTTAGGTAAGCTTTTTACTTTATCACCGGTTTTCCCCTCACTTCACACCTACGGGCGAGTTTCCCCACATCCCGTTTTCCATCTAATCCAATTCATTCAATATCTTTATGTGTATGAAAGATCAGATTGCTTGATTTAGACATCTTACACGTAATTTATTCTTAAATGGGTACGGTAAACGAGCAATAATACGAGCAAAAGTATACCTACAAAAATAATAACTCTGTCTAATTTTTTTTGATTCATATGCTTATTGCTTAAACCATATAATTTCAGTCCAAGAAAGCCTCCAACAGTATTTGTAATTACATCTGTTATGTCTGTCGCTCCAATAGCGAAGATAAATTGAATTATTTCAAAAGTAAGACTTAAAACCAGTACAAAAGCAAACTTAGGTAAAAATCCGATTTCTTTAAAATTGACATTCAAAAGCAAGCCAAATGGAATAAAGATTATAACATTATCTATCATCTCTCTGAAATTCCCAGTAGCAGTAAATGGAGTCAAGTTAAGACTTCTTTGATGATAATTAAATACTGATAAAATATTGTATTGTAATTTGAATAACACTAACCAGATTAGTGTCACTAAATATAAAGCTAGCAATCCTCTAGATAATATTTTTCCCAATATAATTTCCTCTAATTCTTTTGTTTAAGTTGTATCATTAGTATAGCAATGTCCTAGTTAACGTGGGTTTTAAATTAAAAAGCTAACGTTACCCCAAAAGTGCTAGTACAATAATGCTGTTCATTAATTTCGTTGGTTTCATTCCGCCATCCTTACCTCCTTGAATTAGTATGTGTTGATCCGGGAAACACTGTCACAATTACACCGTCTATATTGTTTCCTGATATCTCATAACGAAGATTAGTCGGCACATGAATGGTGGTATTTTTAGTAACAGGATAATAAAAGATCTCATATTTTTCCCCATTTACACTAACAGAAATGGTTTTTTCTTCTTTTAGGTAATCCATATATTCCTCGAGAACGAAATTCTTTTCTTTCATAATCGCACTATGTGGTAAACCAACATAGCGAATATGCCATGGTTCATATTGAATTCCTGTTAACTCTGTTTTGTCCTCTGGATAACGTAAAATGAACCCGTATTTCCAAGCATTTTCTTCTATCCACTTTCCTTCAGGGGCTCGTTCCATTTTCGTCAAGCTTGATCCTACATCTAGTGATAAACCTGAATTATGCTCACTATAACCTGCTGGTAAGGCATACTCAGCCCCCATTTCTTGGTAAAGCACACTTTGCTCATCAAAGTCTCGATAGCCACTATTAATAATAAAATGACTAACGCCACCCTTTACAGCATCATTGACCATCTCTGAAAATTTTTGTGCTATTTCTTTTGACATATAAATATTACTATCAAGCAACCCGTATCCATTTATTAATTCGTCATGTTTAGATAAATTCACGATATCTGACTTCACACTTTCTTGGCGAACAGGATATTTACTATTGATTAATAGCAGATTTCCTTGATAAACCTGTTCTTCTGTAATTGTTTTCTCTTGGGTATTTTCAGAAGTCCCACTATTTTCTAAATGTTCTTTGGGATTTTGATCATAATTTTGAAATTCGACTTTTTCCTGAGAAAACAGTGCTTCATTAACGTAGTCATAACCTAAGTATATTAAGAATAACAATAACAATAAAAAAAAACAACTTCTTCATTTTCAGTCTCCTCCTTAACTATATAGTTGGAAGTATGAAATATTTCTAGAATCTTCCCCTTAAACGGCACAATCTCGTTTGAGATTGTGCCGTTTTGCCCCGTAAATTACAGTCAATTATTTCGCCCTACTGGATTTACTATTATCACCAATGTAGATGAATTTTCATAAGTGATACCCATGCTGAATTTAACGAGGCTGAACTGCCTGTTGACAATGGGCGGTGTGAAATACCACCCCTCTATGCGATCAGTCTTATTATCAGGCTATCTTGCCGCAGCGCACGCAGATAATGACCGCAATATCGCTCTGCCTTACATCTTCAATACTATCTACTATATATAAATTCCCTAAGAACCAGTTACATACGTCGGGTTTCCTGCCGAAAGAGTTAGCTTATATAGTTTGTCCGTGCAACGGTTAAAAGTTTATTTAACGGGGAAATCAAAATAGCTATTGGGGTATGGTTCGTCTCTTAATACATAGTGCCACCATTCGAGGCTATATGCTTCAAACCCACTGTTTTCCATGATGGAGCGCAAACGTCTGCGATTTTGCGCTTCATTGCATGATATTCCATTTGCCGCATGATGAGAGCGTTCATCCATAAAATCAAATCGGCTCCCCATTGGTACAAGCTCACCCGTGTCTAATCGATAAAGCGTAAGATCAATGGCACTGCCGCGGCTATGGCTTGATTTTGAAGCCACGTATCCTTTTGAAATCATCTCAGTTCGGTCAATATTGGGATAATAACTTTCCTTTGTCAGGTTATTTTCCGGCTGTGCAGCCCATTGCATAAAACAGTTTACAGCACGCTTAGGACGGTAACCGTCCCATAGAAGCAATCCGTACCCTTGGGTAGCAGCCAGTTCTTTTGCCTTCAAAAGCGATTCAGCCAACTCGTATGTCCCTACAATGCGATTTACTTCATAACCGTCAACCGGTTTTCCGGTGAAATTATCCCAAGTGGCATATTTAGCGTCCCAACGAACACCGTGTACTATTTCATCTAAAAAAGTAAATCCTATTTCCATGCTTATCACCCCTTTAACGCTAATACGATCAAGCGGTCAATCAGTTCGGGAAGTGCAATACCTGCAGCGGCCATCATACGGGGATAACGACTGTATGACGTGAAACCGGGCAGAGTATTGACTTCGTTCAGTACAATGCGGCCGTTATCTTGTAAAAACATATCCACACGGGCTAGACCTCTACAGCCGAGCGCTTTATATATTTTTTTTGCCGTTTCCTGTATCCGTCCTCGCTCCTCTGCTGAAAGGTCTGCGGGAACGGTTATAACTGCGTTTTCAGAGCCTTTTTCCGGCTCGACTTCCTGATGAATACGAAAGATTCCGTACTGCAGCCTGATTTGGTCCACCTCGCCAACAACTAACGCGGCACTGTTTCCCAATACCGCACAACCGACCTCACAGCCCGAAACAGCCTGCTCAATTAAGATTTTGCTGTCATATTGTCTTGCCGATTCAATTGCGTAGTCCAATTCGTCCGCGCTATTGACTTTTTTCACACCGAAGGATGAGCCTGAACGCGCCGGCTTAACAAAAACAGGATAGGTAAACGTAGCTGCCACCGGCCTATCATCTTTATTAATAACCCAAAAGGCGGGAGTAGCTATCCCAGCATTTTTCGCAACGATGTATGTCAACGATTTGTCCATACAAATTGCTGAGCTTTGAATATCGCAGCCTACAAAAGGGATACCGGACAATTCAAACAGACCTTGTATGGATCCATCTTCACCTGACTTGCCATGCAAAGCTGAAAATGCTACATCAACATGGTTGATTTCATATTCATGGTTCTTTTTAACAAGTAATCCGTGCATTTTTTTATCCGGCGAGAGTACAGCTGAATAGCAATTGTCGTTTTCCCATTCCGCGCAAGGTTTTTCGCACATTTTCCATACACCAGATTTCGTAATTCCAATGTATAACGGCTCGTATTTTTCTTTATTAATGTTAGCGGCTATCTCTATTGCAGATTTTACCGATACGTCATGCTCCTCTGAGCAACCCCCAAACAGTATTGCAACTTTTATTCTATTCATGCTCCTGTCTCCTTTCAAAATCCAAACAGTTTTTAATGGTTTTTTCAACGGTATCACGCAACGCTTGCTCGGTATAATAGGCCGTATGCGGTGTGATTATCACGTTAGGCATTCTTTGAAGTTTAAGTAAAAATTGATTATCAATTGGTTTTTGGGTGCAATCAGAGTAGAAAAACTCTTCCTCTCCTTCCAATACATCCAATGCGGCACCGCCCAGTTTCCCGTTTTCTAATGCTTTAACCAACTCATAGGTATCTACAAGTGGACCGCGCCCAGTATTGATAAGAAATGCTCCTTGCTTCATTCTCTGTATTTGTTCGTGGCTGATAATATAGTGCGTATCCGTATTGAGCGGCACATGAAGCGTAACGATATCGCTATTTTGCAGCAACTCATCAAACGGTACATAGTTTACCTCTATACTTCGGCTGCGACTATAAGCCAACACTTTACATCCAAATCCTCGCAGCCGCTCAATAACCGCTTTGCCTATCTGGCCCGTTCCCACCACACCAACTGTCATGTCGCTGAGTACCTTGCCACGGTCGCTGTCCAACCTGAAATCATGTTTTTCCACAGAGCGCACAATCGATTTTACGTTGCGTACTGCCATAAGAATTAGCATCATAGTATAATCGGCAACGCTATCCGGCGAGTACGCCACATTGTCGACAGTGATGCCCATTCTCTTAGCAGCAGTTGTATCTATATGATTGCAGCCGATGCTTCGGGTAGAAATATATTTCACACCGGCTCTCTTCAGCGCAAGAAGAATAGAGGCGGAAATCTCTGATTTATGTCCCACACTGATACATTGATTGAAAGGCGCGGATTTGGCGTTGGATTCCGACACGTTGGCGTTAATTATCGTTGCCATAACGCCAAAGCGAGGCGAAAGAGCATGGAATGCATCTGCCTCATCCTGCTCACATCCATAAACAGTAATGCCGATGTTATTCATAATTAAGACCAACCCTTTCTGTGAAAGGCACCAAATAAAACGGGGATGCCAATGGTAATCTTGTCAAATCTTTCTCTGAAGAACGAAAACGGCTCGTTCTTACGGTATTAAGTCTACCGTGTAAGAACGAGCCGTTTCTTAATATTAAATTGTTAATTTCCTAAGAAAAAGTAAAGATAACCTTGAGATTTTCCTAAAAAATTATATACATCTCTTAGGACCTCCTTTTATCAACCAAGTCTGGCATCGCTGGAAGCTCTACCCTAAACGTCGTATAGTTATCATTGCTTTCCGCGTAAATCTGCCCTCCATGCTGAACAATAATTTCTTTTGCAATCGCCAATCCAAGTCCCGCGCCACCCGTATCGGAAGAACGAGCATTGTCCAGCCTATAGAACTTTTCAAATATGGCAGCTAGCTTATCTTTTGGGATGCTTCCAGTGTTCTTGAATTCGATTGACACCACATCCCCGGAGAGGCCCGCGGTAATGTCAATGATGCTGTTATCCTCACTGTATGCAGCGGCGTTTTTCAAAATGTTGTTAAAGACTCTCGCGAGTTTATCAGGGTCGCCGGACACGGTCAGATCCTCGGGGGCGTGAATAACCGCCTGTTTTCCATGTGCGGAAAGCTGAGGATAAAATTCATCGGTCATCTGCACCAGCATATAGTATAGGTCTATGTGCGTTTTTGTTAGCGTTATCGTTTGTAGGTTATACCGTGTAATCTCAAAAAACTCGTCGATTAGCTGTTCGAGTCGATACGCTTTGTCCAACGTGATATGCACATACTTTGCCTTTTGATCTACCGGCATGTCTGGAGCCTCGTCAAGCAGGCTCAAATAACCGATAATGGATGTAAGGGGCGTTTTAATATCGTGCGCCAAGTACATAACAACGTCATTTTTTCTTTGTTCGGCCAGCTTTGCATCCTGCTCTCGCTTTTCCAGAGTCCGTTTTAATGTGTTGAGCTTTTGTTCCATAACATCCATTTCCGCAGAAAGCTCAATTTGTTTATCTTCGTTCTGAATAAGTACATCAATGCCGGTATTTATCTCGTCAAAGTATTTTGCGAATTTTGAAAGCATGACGCGACATAGAATAAGAATACTAATGACAATCGCCACATAAATAAAGATATCTATATTGTTCCGTATGGAATATTGATATAATTTCATCGCGTCCAGGTGATTTAAGTCATATTTGTTTTCCAAAATACTTAAGATCCAATCCCCAAGTTTCCCTCGGATCATTGAACGAATATACAACACGAATACAATTGCTACCACAACAATTGCAACGATATACATGTAAAGTTTTCGTTCTAGTTTGGAATAGTCGTTTTTTTTATTTTTCAATTTTATAACCAACCCCCCATACCGTTTTTATATATTTCGGATTATCAATGGTGTCGTTCATTTTTTCGCGCAAATGCCGGATATGCACGGTGATGGTGTTGTTGCTCTTGCTGAAATATTCGTCGCCCCATATCTCATGAAATAGCAGCTCGGAGCTAACCACATTCCCCTTGTTTTCACAGAGGATTCGCAGTATTGAAAACTCGGTGGGAGTAAGGGATAACTGCTTCTCGTTCAGATAACACTCATGGGTGTTAACATTAATGACAAGGCCGGAGTGGACGATAACATTTTCGTTCTGCTCCTTTACTCCACTGAATTTTTTGTATCGGCGCAACTGGGCCTTTACCCGAGCAATTAACTCCAGTGGGCGAAAGGGCTTCGTTATATAATCATCCGCGCCGATTGTTAACCCTGTAATTTTATCTACCTCTGTATCTTTCCCGGTCAGCATGATAATCGGATAGGTGTGCTTGTCCCTTATTTTTTGACAGATAGTAAGGCCGCTTGTGCCGGGAAGCATGATGTCCAATATGGCAAGGTCAATCTCAGACTTGTCTATACATTCCAATGCTTCTTTGGCGGTATAGTATTTGAAAACCGTATAATTCTCGTTTTTTAAGTATAATTCAACCAAATCGGCAATTTCATGTTCATCATCCACAATAAGTATTTTATCGCTCATAGTTATCACCCTTTCACATAAGTTTGCCCTTAATAATTTATCAGATTATAGGGCCGAATTTATACCTGAATAATTCATACTTTTTATAAACTACCAAATTTTATAATTATCTGTTTAGTTTTATGCTCAATGGTTCTTTTTCTCAAAAATATTTTTCTAAAGGGTTTAATTTATTTTTGCTAACTGATTAAGTTCAAGAAAGACCTCATTTTGGGCGCACTCATCCTATCGGATGGTTAACGAATTTTTTTGAATGGCGCAATAAACGCAATTAACACTGCAGTACCTGAATGTTTTGTAGAATCCGATAAAATAGCTTCTGGTAAACATGGTAACTACTTAATTTCAAGTATTGTCTTCTTCCGGAATGAACTATCTTTCCAGCAATTTTAAAGAGAAATAAGCGAATAGTAGAAACCTGATACCCTTTCGTTTCATTGGTAAAACACAGTGTCCGCATGAAGTTCACGATATTGTAAGCCAATAGGCTTACGATCATACGAGCATGATTTTCTATAAAACGTGGGCTATCTGTTTTATCCAAGTAAAAGCCGTTTTTTGCTTCCTTAATGTAATTTTCCATCGTTCCTCTTTTTGAATACGTTTGGAAAACCATTTCTGGAGAGACGTCTTTTGAAAAATTAGTAATGATGAATTCATGTCTAAAAAGCAATTCACTAGCTTCTCTGGTTGATTTTATGCAGATCCTTCTGGATTTTCCCCATGACTTTGCTTGATAAGTGGCGTTATAGTAATGAACTTCTTTCTTACTCCAATCGTGATGATCCTTAATGGTAATGAATTGATCAGCGATTCTGTACAGATTACGATTGGATTTCAAACGGATAGTATACAAACTATCGTACTCTTCACAAAGCTCATACAAATCAGGCATTGCGAATCCACTATCTGCACGTACCATAATAGTGCTTACTGGTGTCACAGAGTGATAATGCTCAAATAATGGACGAGTAAATGCTGCGACGCCTTTTGAGGTGTAGACATTTCCAGAACGAAGTTCTGCTTTAAGAAAGTCTCCGGTAAGACCATCAAAGGCAACGAGTGGATGATAACCGGTTGTCTGGTAATGCGCATTATAATCGGTCATTTCTTGGTTTCCAAAGGTATCACTGTGAGTAGAATCTAAATCGAAAATCATTTCGTTCGTATTTCGAATCGTCCGTGCTTTATCAATCAAAATCTGGTTAACCTTTTGTAGCTGGACGATATTTTCTGTTGATATCCGATCCCAAAAGCGAGAAATGGATGACTGTGAAGCCAACCGCTTTTTGCTTAAAACAGCTTGAAAGATAGGATCCGTTGCTAATATATTGGCTGAAGAATCTGTAGGATAGCCTGCAATCAACTGCAAGATGATTTGTTCCAGAATAGATTCATTTTCATGAACATGATACAGTCGGTCATCTTGAATCTGGATGTTTTTACATAAGATTTGGCTAAACTCAAATTTGTTCATGAATTCTTTTGCTAATATTAAGCCGGAATCTGAGGACAAATTTCCACCAGAGTGAGATACTGTAACATTTGAATTGAAAAGTAGACGATTTTCGTGTAAAGTTGCCATTGAGAGAACCCCTTTCTTTGGTTAGGTTTAGTCACTTTAACCATAGCAGATTGGGGTTCTTTTTGTACACCCAAAGGGTGCGAATAAACGAAACAAAATAGACTGTTATAACAAGGTTTTTGAAACGTTTTTGAAAAACTATGAATTATTCAGGTTATAAGCATTTACATAATAAATGACTAAGAATTTCTTAAGATGATGATTCTTTTTTTATCAAAGGGCTTTTCGGCATCGCTAGGAGGCTGTTAATATTTTATAGTTTCCTTTTCTTCTTTAAAAATATTGCCCATTAGCGGAATACAGAATGGCTAATTATTCACTTCTGATAATTTCCTGTATAATGAAGCCCTAGATACATTAGTAATTTCACAAATTTGATTTACAGTCATATTTCCTTCTTTATATAGCTTTACCGCATAATTCATTCCTGCGTGATTTTTATGATACTTCTTTAATCGACCTTTAAACTTTCCTTCTTTCTTAGCCAATTCAATCCCTTCACGTTGTCTCATCCGAATAAGATCTCGCTCTAATTGGTTAACACCAGCCATTACAGTAATTAAGAATTGGCTGTATGGATTATCTTCTGATAAATCAAGCCATGTATCTTTTAGTGATTTTAAACTTGCCTTTTTATCTCGTATGTTATCGATTAATTCAAATAGATCTTGTGTACTACGAGTGATTCGAGTTAAGTCTGTAACATAAATGATGTCATCTTCCTGTAAATCGTCTAACACTTTTTGAAGTTGCTCGCGATCCTTTGTTGCTCCTGAAACTTTCTCTTCATATATAATATCCATTCCGATCTCGTTCAACTGCTGAAATTGTCTTGAAGGATTCTGGTTAGTCGAACTGACACGAATATAACCGATTTTCCGCAAAATATCACCTCATTTTTGAGACAAGTCTTATGAGACGCTCTTAACTATGATTTTATCAGTCTACTACATTTGTATCAATAGAGTACACTCTATTGATATATAATTGAACTAATAAATTGAAAATACAGAAATGGAATGATACTGAATGAAAATTGCGAGAGGTAGAGAATTGCTTACACCGGAACAGAGACAGGCTTTTATGCAAATCCCTGAAGATGAATGGATACTGGGGACCTACTTCACTTTTTCCAAACGGGATTTAGAAATAGTTAATAAGCGAAGGAGGGAAGAAAACCGTTTAGGATTTGCTGTTCAATTAGCTGTTCTTCGGTATCCCGGTTGGCCATACACTCATATCAAAAGCATCCCAGATTCGGTCATACAATATATATCGAAACAGATTGGTGTTAGTCCATCCTCGCTTGATCATTATCCTCAAAGGGAAAATACACTTTGGGATCATTTGAAAGAAATTCGAAGTGAATACGACTTTGTAACTTTTACCCTGAGTGAATATCGAATGACATTTAAGTACCTTCATCAATTAGCTTTGGAAAATGGTGATGCCATTCATCTACTGCATGAATGCATAGATTTTCTAAGAAAAAACAAAATTATACTGCCTGCTATCACTACACTTGAAAGAATGGTGTGGGAAGCAAGGGCAATGGCTGAAAAGAAGCTATTTAATACGGTTAGTAAATCTCTAACAAATGAGCAAAAAGAAAAGCTTGAAGGGATTATTACCTCGCAGCATCCATCCGAATCCAATAAAACGATATTGGGTTGGTTAAAAGAGCCACCGGGTCATCCTTCACCCGAAACTTTTCTAAAAATAATAGAACGACTCGAATACATACGAGGAATGGATTTAGAAACAGTGCAAATTAGTCATTTGCACCGTAACCGCCTGTTGCAGCTGTCTCGCTTAGGCTCAAGATACGAGCCGTATGCATTCCGTGACTTTCAAGAAAATAAACGTTATTCGATATTAACCATCTATTTATTACAACTTACTCAGGAGCTAACGGATAAAGCGTTTGAAATTCATGATAGGCAAATACTTAGTTTGTTATCAAAAGGTCGTAAGGCTCAAGAGGAAATCCAGAAACAAAACGGTAAAAAGCTAAATGAGAAAGTTATACACTTTACGAACATCGGACAAGCATTAATTAAAGCAAGAGAGGAAAAATTAGACGTTTTTAAGGTTTTAGAATCGGTTATTGAATGGAATACCTTTGTCTCTTCAGTAGAAGAGGCTCAGGAACTTGCACGTCCTGCCGACTATGATTATTTAGACTTACTGCAAAAACGGTTTTATTCACTAAGAAAATATACGCCAACGCTATTAAGAGTATTGGAATTTCATTCTACAAAGGCAAATGAGCCACTTTTACAAGCTGTTGAGATTATCCGAGGAATGAACGAATCTGGAAAGCGAAAAGTGCCTGATGACTCACCTGTGGATTTTATTTCAAAACGATGGAAAAGACATTTATACGAGGATGATGGTACAACAATTAATCGTCATTACTATGAAATGGCTGTTTTAACAGAACTTCGGGAGCATGTTCGGGCAGGAGATGTTTCCATTGTTGGCAGCAGACAATATAGGGATTTTGAGGAATATTTGTTTTCGGAAGATACATGGAATCAATCGAAGGGGAATACGAGATTATCAGTTAGTTTATCATTCGAAGATTATATAACGGAGAGAACCAGCAGCTTTAATGAAAGGTTAAAGTGGTTAGCTGCCAATTCCAATAAGTTAGATGGGGTTTCTCTTGAAAAAGGAAAGCTATCACTTGCACGCTTAGAAAAAGATGTTCCAGAAGAAGCAAAAAAATTTAGTGCAAGCCTTTATCAGATGCTACCAAGAATAAAATTAACTGATTTACTCATGGATGTGGCCCATATAACAGGATTTCATGAGCAATTCACTCATGCTTCCAATAATCGAAAACCAGATAAGGAAGAAACAATCATTATCATGGCTGCCCTTTTAGGAATGGGAATGAATATTGGCTTGAGCAAGATGGCCGAAGCCACACCCGGACTTACATATAAGCAACTAGCCAATGTATCTCAATGGCGCATGTATGAAGATGCCATGAATAAAGCCCAAGCCATATTAGTAAACTTTCATCATAAATTACAATTGCCTTTCTATTGGGGCGACGGTACAACATCTTCGTCAGATGGTATGAGAATGCAGCTAGGTGTTTCATCACTACATGCAGATGCAAATCCACATTATGGAACTGGAAAAGGAGCCACCATCTACCGATTTACAAGTGATCAATTCTCTTCTTACTACACAAAGATTATTCATACTAATTCAAGAGATGCGATTCATGTTTTGGATGGTTTGTTACATCATGAGACGGATCTAAACATAGAGGAACATTATACAGACACTGCCGGTTACACTGACCAAATATTCGGACTGACTCATTTATTAGGATTTAAATTTGCCCCAAGAATAAGGGATTTATCGGACTCAAAATTATTTACGATAGATAAAGCAAGTGAGTATCCAAAACTAGAAGCCATTTTACGTGGACAAATAAATACAAAGGTCATTAAAGAAAATTATGAGGATGTTTTGCGATTAGCTCATTCTATAAGGGAGGGAACAGTTTCAGCATCCCTTATTATGGGGAAGCTAGGTTCCTATTCAAGACAAAACAGCTTAGCTACAGCCTTACGTGAGATGGGCCGAATAGAAAAAACGATCTTTATTTTGAATTATATATCGGATGAATCATTAAGAAGAAAAATACAAAGAGGATTGAATAAAGGAGAAGCCATGAATGGATTGGCAAGAGCTATTTTCTTCGGAAAACAAGGTGAGCTTAGAGAACGCACCATACAGCATCAATTGCAAAGAGCCAGTGCTTTAAACATAATTATCAATGCTATAAGTATTTGGAATACTCTCCACCTAACAACAGCAGTTGAATATAAAAAACGGACAGGTAGCTTTAATGAAGATTTGTTACACCATATGTCGCCCTTAGGTTGGGAACATATTAATTTACTAGGAGAATACCATTTTAACTCAGAGAAAGTAGTCTCATTAAATTCTTTAAGACCACTAAAACTTTCTTAACGTTGTTAAAAACGAGGGATTCGTCAGGAAAATAGGCTTAGCGTTGTAAATCCGCATTTTCCTGACGCTACCCCTTTATATTCTTAGAAATTAGTATGTAATAAGTAGTCAACAATGTTTTCTGCTAATTCAATTTGCTTGTCTCTAGCTTTTATTTGTTTCATCATATCAATCGTAATGATTTTATAGATACTTGCTCCACGAAATATTTCTTCATTTCTCAACAAATGGGGATTGAATTGTAGTTGCTTTTCTTGTAAAGTTGACATTGAGCACACCTCTTGTTTTTGTTGTTTTGATCGACTTTACAATAACATAGAGTGTGCTCTTTTTGTATATTTTTTTCTTCACCCAACGGGTGAAGAAGGAATAGAGTGATAAACCTTATCAAAGCGGGATAAATGCCTGTTCTGACAAGGTACTATGAATTATTCAGGGTAATTCCATTTATAATTAATATCGTAATAATTAATCCAGTAATCCCAACACTAGTTGCACTATATATCCAAAGTTTTGCTCGATTAAACTTTAGTGCTTTAGCAATAACACCTATTGTCCAAACACCTGCTAAAGGAGTTAACAAAAGTATAACCCATGCACCATGCTTTTCTATGCGATTCTCCCATTTTCCATTTAGACTTTTTTCCATGATTTTTTTCATGAAATTAAATTTCATTAACCATTCATAGCATATATCCACAAACGGAATAACCATCCAATTTCCTAGTGAAGCCCATAAAAAAGCGTCAAACCAATTTAGCCCGGCTGCAAAACCTGCAGGTATTGCAATATAAATTTCAAAATAAGGAAAAAAACCTATGAACCAAGTTGAAAATGCTGCTCCAATATACTTAATAATTTCCAAAATTAAACCTCCAATCAAGTTTATTTAATTTTTAACTGCAAACACCTTTCCAAAAATATCTCCATAAATGATTCAATTTTTCATTACAATTTTGATTTGCTAATGAATCAATATATAAGTTTTCCAACAACATACGATATACACTTATGGCAGACGTTATCTCTTCTTCTGCCAACATTTTTTGTTTAGCACAATCAATAAAAATTCGTGATACTGTGTCGTCAATAAAATTATCATATTTTGCTAATAATTTATCTACAAGCGACAACAATTCACTGCTAGATAAAATTGCAACGCGCTTGCTGAAAGCTATCTCATCAGCGGTTAAAAAATCACTTTCTAGACAGACAGTTTTAAGCAAAATAAAAAGTTGTTCATCTAATGGTTTATCCCTCTCTACTTCAAGCAATTGTTTTATAGCAACGATACATTTATCTAGTATTTTTTCACAGGCAATAGTAAATATTTCATTTTTTCCACTATAGTGGGTATAAATAGAACCTTTCTTTATGCCAACTTGCTTTGCTAGATAGTCAACAGAAGTTCCTTCAAATCCATTTTCACCAAAGGATTTTATAAATTCTTCAATAATTAAATCTTTTGTTTTCATAATTCACCATCCTTAATACTAACTACCGGTAGTTAGTATTTTATACTAGGTGATTCCATTTGTCAAGTAATAGTGGTGATTTGTATGTGTCAATACTTTGGCGGAAACTTTTCTCTAGAGATGGTAACTCTTCAATTTTAATATTAAAATTGCTCATTCTGTGTGTTTCGTTACCCAAACATTTTCTTCAGTTGTCCCATTGGACTTGATGTGGAACTATAATTAGCTATTTCACCCATTTTAACCCCTATAGAAGGACGATGAATCTTTTTCAAAACAGCTCTAACAGCCCCTTTAAATTCAGGGACAATGGTTTGTTCAAATGCAGGTAGTTCCGCTCTCAAAGCTTCTAAAAGAGTTCCGTTTTTACGAGCTAAAATAATTTTTAATGAAAAGCTCCATAAAAAGAGGAAGCCACGATTTAATTCAAGTGCATTCAGCAAAGCTATGTTATACGATAGTTTCAATTCGTATCAAATAACAGACCGAGACAAAACAGGCAACTATGGTGTAGATTTTTCCACACTTATTAAGAAATTGGAAAAGAGTAACTTATAGGCCCTTTTCCACCATAAAATCCGAATACCCTTTATTTTTTTTATTTTAATATCCACTTTAAAACTTCCTTTCTGACAAACTTACAAGCCTTAATTGGCTTGTAAGTATTTTTTTTCTTCTTTATCTTCCTTCACCTTTTGACTTCCATACATTCCCCTTATTGTGTCCATATCATAATTTTTTCGACTACGTTTTTTATAATCGCTTGGTGCTTTATACCATGCGTATTTTTTTGGTGAATAACGAAATTCTAGGGCTTTTATGTCGTCCTTATAAGGTTTTGTGTTGCCTGTTAACCATATAAAAGTTCCCACGATTTCAATTGATACACCGTCCATTTTCAGATTGAAAAGTTGATTTATAATGTCCTTAAATTGTTCGGGCGTTTCAGTCGTTTCTTTTGTATAGGTTTCGCCGTCTTTGTTCTTATGAGTGTTTTTTAGCTTGACAAACAATTCATCATATTCATTGTTTAGTTGCGCCATTTCTTCATTGCTACCACCACAATCGGGGTGCAATTTCAAAGCTAACTTTTTGTAGGCTTTTTTCAATTCTTCTAATGTTTCAACGTTTTTAATGTATTTCATTTTCATCATTCCTTTTCTTTTTGATTTTTGGCTTTTTTTTACATTTCTTTAATTTTCAAATTTTTTATTTCCCACTCAAACCATTCGCTAAAATCTTGTTTAAAGCCGTTAATAGAATATTGCTCTTGTTCTTCTGCTTCTTTATCGTTTTGAGGGTCTAAGTAGGTCGGTTTATCTTTTGGTCTTGCGTATACACCTATCCATGTTTTAAAATCGCCCTCAAAACTGCTATCTATGATAAAGCCTTGCTCTTTTAGCTCTTCTCTTACTTGAGCTTTTAGATATTGCTGTTCTTGTGTTCCAAAAAACTCATTTTCTGTAAAATCTTCTAATTGTAATTTTTTTGTTTTTTCCATTTTCTTTTCCTCTTTTCTTTTTTTTGATTTTTAGTTTTTTGACAACCATTTTTGTTAGGCGTTTGAGGAAGTGAAGCTGTTTTCCTCATGTTTTAAAAGCTAGAAATAAATTACAGTGTATGCTCCTTTCTTTTTTCAGTTGGTTCATTTTCGCCAGTGTGTTCGTGTCGTTTGCTGTGACGAGAACGCAACATAGACACAAAGAAAACACAAGGGCGAGCTTGCTCGTTTATATACCCTTGTGTTTTCGACTGGATATGTTAAGGTAACAAACAGTAAATGACACGTTACAGACTGCAAAATGTACCAACTGAAAAAAGAAAGAATACCGTTGTGTGCTTTATTTCTCGATCAGCTTTTCAAACATGAGGAAAGGTTTTTATAAAAAAAGAGTAGTTACCGTTTTTTGGTAACTACTCTTTTCCTTTTTTAAGGTTTAAAGTCCTGGAAGTTTAGGTGTTTTGGGTATTGGTGGTATAGGTGGCTGCAAGCTTTCCAATTTTTGTTGAATTGCTTTAAATTCAGGGGTTTCTTGGTGTTGATTTTGAACCATTTTTTGCTCTATTCTCTCCAAAGTCGGTTGAATTTCTTTCCCTGATACTTTACGATTTAATTCTCTTTCTAAGGTCTCTTTCGCACTAATGGAAGGCGTTTCTAAGCTTGAATAGAGTTTCACTCCTTCTCTATTGTAAAGCCTTATATCGCTAAATAAGCCCGTTTTATGAAGGGTTTCTAAATTGGTCGGTAAGTTTTTGACAACAATATCATGCGCTTGTTTTGGTGTTGCCCTAGCTGTCATTGGATCATCTGCATACATGGTTTCATATCGTTCAATTGTTCCTAAATATGAGTTGATTTTAGGTACTGCCATGACATACATTTTTGTTTCATAACCTTTGGCTTGAAGCATTGTTGCGGTTTGAATAGGAACGTCTGTTGTTCGTCCTGTACCTTCGATCACCAAATTATACCCTTGATCGCTCAAACGGCTTATGATCGCTTCTGTCATGCGATTAGAATAGGGGGTAACGTGTTTTACTACGTCTTTTTCATAAAGTTTCACTAGTTCATCAAAATTAGGGTGCTGTTGTTTAAAGGTATCATTATCAATGACAATAACATTCCCTTGTGTTTCTTCAAAAATTGCTGATCGCAAACTGGTTTTCCCTGACCCTGGTTGCCCACCAAGTAAAAAAGCGGTTGGCGATTCAACCGCTTTTTTTCCTTGAATCAATTCTTCTAAATTATCATTTAAGCGATTCTCAAATTGTTTGTCAGTAAAATTGACTATATTTGCCATATTAAGCCACTTTCTCTTTATTCAAAACTTGTTTTGAGTAACGATTCATTGACCGCCAATACTCATGAACGGCTTGTAATTCTTCTAAAGAATAATCAAAAAGATTTACACGTTTTGCAAGCTTTAATTGGTTTAATAAATTGACTTCCAATAATTGAGAGTCATTTTTATTTAATTCATGATTCAAAACATAGTTTAATACTCGATTATAAACGCTTGCCGATAATTCGTTAATGATCTCTATTTCAAAAGTTTTTTCATACGTAACTGCCATTTCATTTTCACTCCTTTTTAAAGTTTATCAGGTAAATATTTCCGAATATATTCTTCTAAGGCTTGATCCATAACTTCTTTTACGTTTCCGCCATTCTTTGCTGTTTCGATTTTTATGATATGGTGCAAGTCAGCACGAACACGAACCGTCTTATCTCCCATTATATCTTTTTTTGCACTGATTGGTGTATCATTTCGTTTTGCTTTTTGTGCGCCTAAATTTCCCACAATCACTCACTTCTTTCTATTTCTTCTTATTCTTATTTTATCATCAACAATCACAAATCACAAGTGATTTGTGATTAATCACTTGTGATTTGTGATTCTATTCTTTTTCGTTTTCTAATTGAATGATTCGCTCAAGCATTTCAAAAAATACGTTCTCATACATAGATAAAACTTTTTTGTCATAGCCTTTGTGTTCTGTAATGCCGTTTTTAGACCAGGTACTTACTTTATTACTTCGCTTGATAATATTTCGGAAAACCAAATTATCCTCTTTATGTTCTTTGTACAGTTCTTCCAGGTTTGATTTTATCGTTGCGCTGTCCGTATCAACTAAATAAGGAACAAAACCGATCATATCTAGTCCAGGGTTAAACTGTTCTTGTAAATCAATCAAATAGGAAATATAGTTTTGAATGTTGTTTGTACTTTCTTCTTCTGCTTGTAAAGGGATCATAACGTAATCACTTGCCACGATTGCATTATTTGTATAAACGCTTGGCGTTGGTACAGTATCAATAATAATGAGATCATAGTCACTTTTTAAAGGTGCTAAAAGAGTAGCAAGCAATCTACTTTCGTTTTCAAACGTCCATGAGCGAGTTAATTTTGGCAGTAACATCAAATCAAACGTGCCAGGGATCAAGTCTAAATTATCAGTCAAATGAATAATAGAAGAAGCCAAGTTTCCATTTTTCAAGCCTTCATAAAAATTGACACGTGGCAATTCTACCTTAAATGTTTTTGCTAAGTCTTTTGTCAATGTTGCTTGTAAGTCCTTATCGATCATTAAAACTTTTAAATTAAATTTGTCTGTCAAATAAGCAAACATAGTCGATAATTTTGACTTTCCAACACCACCTTTAAAATAATTGTTTAAGATAACAATTGCTTCATTTTTACTGTTTAAAATACGTCTTAATTCTTCAAGTATTTTTAGTTCTTCCTTCTCCATAACTACGCCCCATTCTTTTTTTATATAGTAATATTGTATCATTAGGAATCACAAATCACAAGTGATTTGTGATTAATCACTTGTGATTTGTGATAAGTGATTTGTGATTAATATATAAAAGCCCTCTTTAAAGGGCTTTTATGTTTATTTTGAAAAAGAGATAAAATCAATATATCCCTTTTCCCCAATTTTTACAACGGCATTGTAGGGCTTTTTCTCTTTGTTTTTGATTCCTTTTACCAGGGTTTCTTTTCCCTCCAGTAATTCTTTTACATTCGTTTTGGTTAGTTTTTTCTTTCTAAAATGTTCAGCTAAAGTAAACTTACATTCAGGATAATTTGAACAACCATAAAACGATTTTTTTAATACAATATTGTTGCCACACTTAGGACATTTTCCTACAAGGGGTCCCGAGCGCTTAGTGGGAATTTGTACCCCTTATCGATACAAATTCCTCGTAGGCGCTAGGGACCTCTTTAGCTTCTTGGAAGCTGTCAGTAGTATATCTAATAATTTATCTCCATTCCCTTTAGTAACGTGTAACTTTCCAAATTTAAAAAAGCGACTCATAGAATTATTTCCTCCCGTTAAATAATAGATAACTATTAAAAATAGACAATACTTGCTCATAAGTAACGGTACTTAAATCGTTTACTTTGGCGTATTTCATTGCTTGATGAAACTGATTTTTAGTAAACAGTTGACGATATTCTCGATTGACCCATTTTGAAACAAAGTACGTATATAGCTTCCAATATTTATCTGGAACATCTGTGGTATGGCGGGTAAGTTTTATTAAGACACTGTTTACTTTTGGTTTAGGATGAAAGCATTCCGCTGGCAGCTTAAGCAATTGCTGAATCGAGACTTGAGTGTGCAAGAGCAACCCTAGTGTTCGGTGAATATCCAAGGTACGCTTGTAGAATCCTTCTTCAACAATCAGATAGATGTCAGACGCATGGCTTTCAAAAACCGATAAAGTCCGTATAATTGTGTAAAAGTAAAAAGGCCATATAACAGTCCTTTTACGGTACAATGTTTTTAACGACAAAAACATACCCAGGAGGACTTTTACATGACCCAAGTACATTTTACACTGAAAAGCGAAGAGATTCAAAGCATTATTGAATATTCTGTAAAGGATGACGTTTCTAAAAATATTTTAACAACGGTATTTAATCAACTAATGGAAAATCAACGAACAGAATATATTCAAGCAAAAGAATATGAACGAACAGAAAACCGACAAAGTCAACGAAATGGCTATTATGAGCGCAGCTTTACGACACGTGTAGGCACGCTAGAATTAAAAGTACCCAGAACACGTGATGGCCATTTTTCACCCACAGTGTTTGAACGTTATCAACGAAACGAAAAAGCCCTCATGGCTTCAATGTTGGAAATGTATGTATCAGGCGTTTCAACTCGTAAAGTATCAAAAATTGTGGAAGAACTTTGTGGTAAATCCGTCTCTAAGTCCTTCGTTTCTAGCTTAACAGAACAGCTAGAACCTATGGTTAACGAGTGGCAGAATCGTTTATTATCAGAAAAAAATTATCCTTACTTAATGACCGATGTACTCTATATAAAAGTACGAGAAGAAAATCGAGTACTCTCAAAAAGCTGTCATATAGCGATTGGAATAACCAAAGATGGCGACCGTGAAATTATCGGCTTCATGATTCAAAGTGGCGAAAGCGAAGAGACCTGGACAACATTTTTTGAATACCTAAAAGAACGCGGTTTACAAGGTACGGAACTCGTTATTTCTGATGCGCACAAAGGATTAGTCTCTGCCATTAGAAAATCCTTCACCAACGTAAGTTGGCAAAGATGCCAAGTTCACTTCCTAAGAAATATCTTTACCACCATTCCTAAAAAAAATTCAAAATCTTTCAGAGAAGCTGTTAAAGGAATTTTTAAGTTCACAGATATTAACTTAGCGCGTGAGGCTAAAAATCGATTGATTCATGATTATATCGATCAACCAAAATATTCAAAAGCTTGCGCATCATTGGATGATGGATTCGAAGACGCCTTTCAATATACCGTACAAGGAAATTCCCACAATCGACTAAAGAGTACCAATCTAATTGAACGACTGAATCAAGAAGTACGCAGAAGAGAAAAGATTATTCGCATCTTCCCCAATCAAACATCAGCCAATCGCTTAATTGGAGCCGTTCTTATGGACCTACATGATGAATGGATTTATTCTTCAAGAAAATACATCAATTTTGATAAGTAGAAATGGTAAAAACATTGTATAGCATTTTACACAGGAGTCTGGACTTGACTCACTTCCTTTATTATTTTTCATTTTTTTAAACTATTTAATACTAATGTCTTTTATAATAGCTTTTCATATATTATATAATCAATCTTTATAAGTCCTTTTATAAATTTCTTTTCTACCATTTTCGATAAATTCCTGTTTAATATTTTTAATTCCATAAACAATAGTTTCAATAGGATAATATTCTTCAACTATATCTTGATATTCTTTTGCTTTCTCAATATCTATATTTCCATACATTCTTAATATATCTTCTCCAAAATTTGTTCCTATTTCTTCTTCACTATCTTCAAGTAAGTATATAAAATCACAATATTCATCTATAATTCCAGAATCTCCAAAATCAATTATTCCAGTTAATCTATTATTGCCATCTAACAATAGATGACTACAACTAAAATCATTATGGCATAAACACTTTTTACCCTCAAAAACTGTTGTTGCATTTAGTCTTTCCATAAAACTTTCTATATAATCTTTTTCTATATCAGTTAAATCATTATAAATAGTTTCACGCAACAATATATACTCTTCTAATACATTTTGTTTATTATCAATAGTACATTCACTAATATCTGTATAATCTAAACCGTGCATTTGTCTTAAAAAACTGGCAATATCTCGTTTTAACAAATTTTGTTCTTCTTCTGACATAGTAGAATAAATTTCTGGTGTTAAAAAAGTTCCTTTAATTTCTTTATAACCTAGTATAGATAATTCATCACTAATATACGAATATTCAATATTAGGAATTTTTACATTAGTTTCTAAATTTGTATTTAAAAAATTATATATTGCTTTTTCTTTTGCATAACCTTTTTTCTTATCAGTACTAAATTTTGTTTTAAAAATGTATTCATTATTAACTAAATATGCCACACTATCATAACCACTACCGATTATTTCAATACTATCTACTTTGAAATTATCAAAGTAATGCTCAATTAAATATTTCATTGCCTTAACATTTGTGGCATTATCATCATATCTATATTCCATTAAATAACAATCTTCTTTTTTGCCCTCGTGTAATTCATGTTCTGGCAAATCTTCAATAATTCTAAAACCAGATTTTTGGTATGCCCTTATTGCTCTTGGATTATTTTTATGAGGGTCTAAAATAACTGCATTAGCATTTCTTTCTTTTTTCAAAAATTCAAAAATCAATTTAATATATCTTGTACCAATTCCTTTACTCCAATAATTTGGCTCTCCTATAAATTGATCCATACCATAGACTATCTCATCAGTTTTTGGATAATGATAATCAGTATATAACTCATCATACATTTTATATATTTGTCCATATCCAATAGGAACATTGTTATATTCAATAATTACTCTAAAAACTTCATCTTCCCAAGGCTCTGTATAATGTTTTTTTAATGATTCTAATGTATATTTTTTATCTCTACCATCATAAAATTCTAATACTCTTTCATCAGTTAACCATTTTAACATCAAAGGAAAATCATCATCTATTAAAGTTCTTATACATATTTCATTTTCAACTATATTCATTTATTTATCACCTTTTTCATAATCATATACATATACTATATCATCTTTATAATCATTTTTACCACCTAATTTTTCATATACATGGCAAGCTCTAGGATTACCTTTATCAGTTATTAAAAACATTTCAGAACAACCAATCTCTTTAGAATATTCCTTAATAAAAGATAATAATTTTGAACCATAACCTTTGTCTTGATAGTTAGGTAACATTCCTATTGAGTGTAAATAAAACATTGTTTTTCCATCAGGTCTTAAAAGTGTATAGCAATATGCAAATCCTATAATTTTATTATTTTCTTTAGCTATAAACCCAAATGAACTGGTATCATTAAGAAATCCTTTTAAATTATCAATATCAAAAACCATATTATCATCAATTAAAACTTCTTCCATAAACTCAGTCAAGTCCAGACTCCTGTGTAAAATGCTATACAATGTTTTTACCATTTCTACTTATCAAAATTGATGTATTTTCTTGAAGAATAAATCCATTCATCATGTAGGTCCATAAGAACGGCTCCAATTAAGCGATTGGCTGATGTTTGATTGGGGAAGATGCGAATAATCTTTTCTCTTCTGCGTACTTCTTGATTCAGTCGTTCAATTAGATTGGTACTCTTTAGTCGATTGTGGGAATTTCCTTGTACGGTATATTGAAAGGCGTCTTCGAATCCATCATCCAATGATGCGCAAGCTTTTGAATATTTTGGTTGATCGATATAATCATGAATCAATCGATTTTTAGCCTCACGCGCTAAGTTAATATCTGTGAACTTAAAAATTCCTTTAACAGCTTCTCTGAAAGATTTTGAATTTTTTTTAGGAATGGTGGTAAAGATATTTCTTAGGAAGTGAACTTGGCATCTTTGCCAACTTACGTTGGTGAAGGATTTTCTAATGGCAGAGACTAATCCTTTGTGCGCATCAGAAATAACGAGTTCCGTACCTTGTAAACCGCGTTCTTTTAGGTATTCAAAAAATGTTGTCCAGGTCTCTTCGCTTTCGCCACTTTGAATCATGAAGCCGATAATTTCACGGTCGCCATCTTTGGTTATTCCAATCGCTATATGACAGCTTTTTGAGAGTACTCGATTTTCTTCTCGTACTTTTATATAGAGTACATCGGTCATTAAGTAAGGATAATTTTTTTCTGATAATAAACGATTCTGCCACTCGTTAACCATAGGTTCTAGCTGTTCTGTTAAGCTAGAAACGAAGGACTTAGAGACGGATTTACCACAAAGTTCTTCCACAATTTTTGATACTTTACGAGTTGAAACGCCTGATACATACATTTCCAACATTGAAGCCATGAGGGCTTTTTCGTTTCGTTGATAACGTTCAAACACTGTGGGTGAAAAATGGCCATCACGTGTTCTGGGTACTTTTAATTCTAGCGTGCCTACACGTGTCGTAAAGCTGCGCTCATAATAGCCATTTCGTTGACTTTGTCGGTTTTCTGTTCGTTCATATTCTTTTGCTTGAATATATTCTGTTCGTTGATTTTCCATTAGTTGATTAAATACCGTTGTTAAAATATTTTTAGAAACGTCATCCTTTACAGAATATTCAATAATGCTTTGAATCTCTTCGCTTTTCAGTGTAAAATGTACTTGGGTCATGTAAAAGTCCTCCTGGGTATGTTTTTGTCGTTAAAAACATTGTACCGTAAAAGGACTGTTATATGGCCTTTTTACTTTTACACAATTATACGGACTTTATCCAAAAACCACTTTTTTAATAATTTGTGTGCTTAAATGGTAAGGAATACTCCCAACAATTTTATACCTCTGTTTGTTAGGGAATTGAAACTGTAGAATATCTTGGTGAATTAAAGTGACACGAATGTTCAGTTTTAATTTTTCTGACGATAAGTTGAATAGATGACTGTCTAATTCAATAGACGTTACCTGTTTACTTATTTTAGCCAGTTTCGTCGTTAAATGCCCTTTACCTGTTCCAATTTCGTAAACGGTATCGGTTTCTTTTAAATTCAATTGTTTTATTATTTGGTTGAGTACTTTTTCACTCGTTAAAAAGTTTTGAGAATATTTTATATTTTTTTTCATGTAATCACTCCTGAAGTGATTACATCTATAAACAAATACAGAAGTTAAACGATTTGTTTGTAATTTTAGTTATCTGTTTAAAAAGTCATAAGATTAGTCACTGGTAGGAATTAATCTAACGTATTTATTTATCTGCGTAATCACTGTTTTTAGTCTGTTTCAAAACAGTAGATGTTTTATCTACATTACGCATTTGGAATACCAACATGACGAATCCCTCCTTCTTAATTACAAATTTTTAGCATCTAATTTAACTTCAATTCCTATTATACACAAAATTTTAAGATACTGCACTATCAACACACTCTTAAGTTTGCTTCTAAGTCTTATTTCCATAACTTCTTTTACGTTTCCGCCATTCTTTGCTGTTTCGATTTTTATGATATGGTGCAAGTCAGCACGAACACGAACCGTCTTATCTCCCATTATATCTTTTTTTGCACTGATTGGTGTATCATTTCGTTTTTCTTTTTGTGCGCCTAAATTTCCCACAATCACTCACTTCTTTCTATTTCTTCTTATTCTTATTTTATCATCAACAATCACAAATCACTTGTGATTTGTGATAAGTGATTTGTGATAAGTGATTTGTGATTAATATATAAAAGCCCTCTTTAAAGGGCTTTTATGTTTATTTTGAGAAAGATATAAAATCAATATATCCCTTTTCCCCAATTTTTACAACGGCATTGTAGGGCTTTTTCTCTTTGTTTTTGATTCCTTTTACCAGGGTTTCTTTTCCCTCCAGTAATTCTTTTACATTCGTTTTGGTTAGTTTTTTCTTTCTAAAATGTTCAGCTAAAGTAAACTTACATTCAGGATAATTTGAACAACCATAAAACGATTTTTTTAATACAATATTGTTGCCACACTTAGGACATTTTCCTACAATACTTTTTTCTGCTTCTTTTTCTTTCTGTTCCTGGTAATCAGAAAAATTTAGTTTTTCTATATCGTTAGGTACAGCTTCCAGTAAATGAACAATGAATTTTTTGATATTCGTAATAAAGTTCTCTTGATTGCCTTCTCTTTTACCGATTTTTTTTAAATACGTTTCCCATTTAGCCGTCATTTCAGCACTCGTTAAAAGGTGCTGACTTTCAACTGCCTGGCAC
>NZ_CP172569.1:0-236311 GCF_053011625.1 Enterococcus sp. PLH-Efm8 | reverse complement strand
TGTAGATCCTCTACTTTCACGTTGTTTTATTTATGTAAAATTACCTACTCTTTTCGAAAATAGCAAAGATAAATAAAAAATGCAAACGCATTAAAACTGTTTTTTAATTAAATACTACCTAAAATCAGAAATAAAATGAATTATGTACTACCTTTAAAGTCATTAAGAACTACTTTAAATAAATATTATTTATAATTAAATACTACCAGAAAAACGTATGAATAAAATTTAGTTTTAAAATTAAAGATAATTAAGTACTACCAGTGTCAAAACAAAAAATAAATTAAGAACTACCTTATGCATATAAAACATACTACCATTACTAGTAATATATACTACCTTATTTCAGTAGTATATATTATATTATTCTTATAAGACAAGGCTTTAGGCTAGAAAACAATAGATTATATACTACTAAAAAATACAATAAGTACTACCAATGTCAGATATATATAATAATTATGTACTACCATTAAAATTAACTTATTTAATAAGATACTACTGTGTTAATCTGAAAAAAATTACTTTAAAGTAGTTACATACTACCTGTTAATTTAGATACTACCATTAATACTTAAATTAGATACTACCTATATTTATATTAAGTACTACCGTTCTAAGAATAAGATAATAAAAAAATACTACCAAATTGCAATTAAATACTACTTAAAATGTAAAAAATAAGAACTACCCAAATTAGGTAGTTCTTAATAAGAGAATATCAGATAAATTTGTACAAGTCATAAAAAAATTAATCTTAAATTTTTAAATATATATACTTGCTAATTATAAACTACTTTATTTAGGTAGTACATAATTAACAGATAAAACTACATGCTTGTAGTTTGTCTAGCTAATGAGTTGCATATGATTTATATAAAGGTGTGCAGCATAACTTAGTTGAAGTTAAGAGAATAGAATAAATATTTTTTGTTTTGCTAATAATTAAACACTACCTAAATATGGTAGTGTTTAATTATATAATATTCATTTTGTTACAAATAATCGTATTATAAAAGCATAACAATTGGGATAACTATTTTTTAGATTGTTTAAGTACTACTTAAATTAGGTAGTACTTAAATTTTGGTTTAAGGTAGTAGGTAATTAAGAAATGATATATATCTTCTTTTATAATAGAAGGGGAGAGGCCTAGTTAAAAGCAGCGACAATTAATAACAATGTATTTAATGCTTCACAAAATCCATTTGGTGGACAATGCATTGTTATTAGCGATGATCTACCGTTCTAAGTAGTTTTTTCTATTGGTTGCATTCGTGACTAATTATGGTATAATTATGAGTAACAAAGAGGTATTTCATTATATCACCAAACCCCATCAGCGTGCAGGCTGATGGGGTTTTTTTTACGTTTCTATATTATAGAATTAACGGGTAGGCTTACTGTCTTTTTTGGCAATTTTGCAATCAAGCCATTTGCAGAGGTAACTGCACACTACATCTGCAAGTGGCTTGATTGCAAAAACAAAATCAAAAAGGTATTTCATTATATCTCCTCCTCCCCTTGCCAGATTAGGCCGGGGTAGCAGACAGCAAAACTATTATAACATAACTGAAATACCTAAATGACATATACAGATATGATAATTTATGTATTGATTTTTCTAACAAAAGCACATATTTTAATATATACTACCTATTTTAGGTAGTATATATTTTTAGATACAATATCGATCAGTTTTGAGGAAATGAAATTCTAGATATTTTTTGCTACATAGAGTTACTTTCAATATTTTTTAACGTAATTAGGCAGAAGTCACTCATCCTCTATAGGTTTGTGATGAAATTGCCATTGATCCATTTAAGTAAGAGCAAAAAACTGGAGGTTTATCAGGTAATTGGTCTAATGGATTTAAGTATGCGGTCACCGTGTATAGAGTTGCTTATGAGATTCAAGAAAATAAAGTTATTCCAGTATTGCTATATGGAACACATAACAATTTTTATGAATTAGCCGAGAACACTCGCAACTTTATTCGTGTAGATGAATCGGCTTCGGTTGAGTTATAACTTTAGCTATATCAATCAACCGACCGACATATGTTAAATCTATATATAATAAAAATACCTACGTGAACTACTCACCACTTAGCTAAACCTGACGGTTCTTAACGCTTGAAGTGGGAGCTTCTTGGGAATAGAGCATACTTGATAGCGTATTTCTTTACTAACAGCGGTGTCTCTTATTTACCAAGCTATCCCCGTAGTTCCTACGGTTCTTGATGATTGGATCTAAGCCAATCCCATAGAATGTAGTCTTAGACCTTCGGTCAGAATATTGATACTAGCATTGATATCACGATCATGATGAGTATGACAAACAGGACAAGTCCATTCTCGAATTTCAAGAGATTTCTTGCCATCTTTATGTCCGCACTCTGAACAAATCTGACTAGACGGAAACCATTTATCTACTTTGATGATTTTTCGTCCATACCAGTCAGCCTTGTATTGTAATTTAGTCACAAACTTTGACCAAGAAACATCAGAAATACTTTTAGCTAATTTATGATTTCGCAACATACCTTTTGTGTTTAAGTCTTCAATACAGATAATATCGTGATTTTTGATCATTTCTGTACTCAACTTATTCAGAAAATCAGTACGTTGATTCATTACTTTTTCATGCAATCTAGCTACTTTGCGTTTTTGTTTTTGATAATTTTTAGCTTCAAATAGATTGGTACCTTTATTTTTAGCCAATAAAGCACGCCTAGACAATTTGCGTTGTTCACGCTTTAGTTTCTTTTCCATTTTGGACGTGAATTTATTATTATCAATTTTTTGTCCATCAGAAAGAATCGCAAAGTCCATAATACCTAAGTCAATACCAATTGTGGAATTAGTTTTAGGTAATTCGATAATTTCTTCTTTACACAACAAAGAAATATAGTATTTACCGCTAGAATGACGTGATATTGTAGCAGATTTGATAATCCCTTTTGGTTGTCTATGAAGCTTAATTCTTACTAATGACTTCAATTTAGGAACTTTGATGAATTTACTATCAATCAAAGCAACTGTACCATTTTGATTATTCGTTGTATAACTCTGAACAGGATTTTTCTTACTTTTGAAACGTGGAAATCCAACGGATTTATCCCGAAAAAAATTCTTGTATGCTTTATCTAAATTAAGTTGGGCATTGGCTAAAGCAAGGCTATCAATTTCTTTCAAAAACGGAAATTCTTTCTTGTATTTAGCTGGTGTCGGAAAAGTCATTTTTTTAGAAGAATCATTTTTAACTTCTTCATACGCCTTTTTTCGGTCATCAAGCATTAGATTGTAGACCTTACGGACACAACCAAAAGATTTGGCAAAGAAGATTTCTTGTTCCTCTGTTGGATAGATTCTGAATTTGTATGCTTTTAGTTGTTCCATAAAGTTCACCTACTTTCTATTTATGATTGTTTCCTTGATTTTGGATATACTTCTTAATCACATCAATTGGTGCGCCACCAGTTGTCAGAAGACAAAAACTTTTAGACCAGAACATTTCTTTCCAAAGAAATTGTTTGACTCTTGGAAAGTCACGTTTTATCAATCTTGAGCTGGCACTTTTATAGGCATTGATGAATTTTGTCAATTCTGTTTTAGGTTGAGCTTTGAACATAATATGAACGTGGTCTTTATCATGATTCCACTCCACTAAAGTAATGTGATACGATTCTGAAATTCTTTCAAAAGTAGTTTTGGCATAATCAGATATTTCATCATCAATCACTTGTCTACGATATTTCGTTACTAAAACAAGGTGGTAATAAAGAAGAAATACTGAATGATTATTTGTATCTAATTCCATGTTATATCAACTCATTTCTTGTATAGACTGATTGTAACATGGGACAAAATAAAAAGGCAATACGCCTTAGTTGTCGGTCTTCGAGTTACCAACGGTAACCCTCATACCGAACGGCATTCATCACCCACCTATAGAGGATGGGCGACTTCTGCCTAATTCTGTTAAATGGATGTTAACGGAAGTGTATGGTGAGTAGTTCACTCGTATTTTGATATCGTTTGTATATGTTTTCAGCGTTCTAAGTGGCTTATTTTGTCCAATAATAATATGGAGTGGAATCCCTTAAGAAACACCGTTGGCAATTGTTGTTATAACATGTTATAATTTATTCATCAAAAACTAAAAGGAGTGTGATAACATGGGAAAAGAACTAAAGGTTAGAAAGATCGGCAATAGCGTGGGAGTGATCCTTCCAAGCTCTCTTGGATTAAAAAGCGGAGACATTATCCAAGCCAAACAAGAAGGCAACTTATTCATATTAGATACTACTCAAATAGCAAAAGAACACGATCGCAAATTGATTGAAGAAAGTTTCCAAGACTTTGAGAAAGGTTTAACAGTTTCAGAAATTGAAATGGTAAAAGCTTTCGGAAAATACGGCTGGAGTGAATAGATGAAAGAGTACACGCTAGTTTATTCTAAAAGTTTTCAGACCAGCCTTGAAACGATAATAGAAGAATGGGAAAATGAGCTTGCTCTTTCTCCAGCCAGCATAAAAAGATTTGTAGGTGCGATCCAGAAGGCTTTAGAACTAACCAAAAATTTTCCAACTATGCATGAGGAAGTTTCCGAAATCTATGGAATGGATATCCCAACATATCGGATCGTGATCGGCAAAAGCTATGCCTTATTTTATCGGATCGACCATGAAAAAAAAGAGATACTTGTAGGACGTATTTTCCAATCTAAACAAATGAAACTAGGCTTTTAACAATAATTAGGAAAAAGTCGCTCATCCTCTACAGGTGGGTGATTAATGCCGCTCGATATGGTTGTTAACCGTCGGTTACTCGAAGATTGATATATAAGACTTAGTACCTTTTTATTTTGCTCCATGTTATGGCCGAAGGTCTAAAGATACAATCATTAGTCTAGAGAAAAATTAAGAACCGTAGGAACTACGGGGATCGCTTGGTGAATAAGAGACACTGCTATTAGTGAAAAAATAAGATATCAAGTACGCTCTATTCCCAAAAATTTCGTGACTTTACTCATGAGAGGTTCAAGTAGTATATTTTTAATCAAAATTGACGTAACTTTTAATAAATACTACCTAAATAAGGTAGTATTTATTTTTGTGTTTTAAAAGAGGAAGTCCAATATATCTATGGGAAACTTCTTAAATATTATGTTGGTACATGAAAATATACATCCCTGCTAGACTATTTACAACATTTTACTTTGTACGTATTCTTGTTTTAAAAGGAATGGGATAAAATATAGGTACAATAACTATTTGATGCTAAATATAATTAATGGAGGAGAGATAGTGAACATACTTAATGAAAAAAGATATGTATGGTTTGCTGGTAAAAAATATATTACTACTTTCAAAAGATTATCCGAGTTAATGCAGCAGACTGTTAAAAGTGCTATGCCTGAAGGATACAAGTTTAATTTTGTTCAATCTTCAGTATCTACTGAAAGTATCTATTTTTCAATTCTTTCTGAGAGTAGGCTTTTTCATTTTAGAATAAGTTCTCATGTAAAGAAAACTGATGTTGATATATATACGTTCCGTACAAATAATTATAAAAATTTAAATGATTTGAGTAGAAGTATCAGTGAATATCTCAAGGGGAATAGCTATCTCAAGATTCGATTTTCACATATATTAATTTTACTACCATATTTGAATGAGAATTTCACCCTAATTCAAGTAGATAAGTCTTTCATTGCCTCAGGTAATCAAGGAAATATGAATATTACAAGTAACAAAACGTCACGTGTGCTATTGGCGTTGATGGGTTACGGAATTCTTTATAGAGATGACCAAAATGGCCAGATTCTAATAAATCGGGCTGGGCGTTCATTATTAATGAAATATAGAAAATTTATACCGGAAGATTTTCAAAACTTACAGTTAGAAAACATGCGTTTAGAAGATTTATTTAGATTAGCAGAAGATGATAAGTATAGATTTGAAGTTTTGAAAATTCAAAAGAATGAACTATTGAATAAGTTATATCCTGAGAATGCGATAAAAGCACATTTTGGTGATGCTAATCATATGTATAGTTGGTTCATTCCTAAAAGATTTAGAGGGAAAATCAATGCTGGAGATCAAGTGAAAGTACTCAATCGAAATAGTACAGATGTCGTAATGATAACAGATATCTATGTAGAAGATGAAGATATAATCAAATATATGAAGCCTGTGATAAAACTTGTTAATAAAAATAAAGGAACCCGTGGTGCTAGTTAATTTTTTCCTAGAGAAAAATGTCTAAACATGTTGGTAAATCAACAAAAAAACGCATAGAGTAGTCTCAAAACTCCCAAGAAATGAGGACTACATATGCGTTCATCAAAATATACTGAACATTATACAGATACTTTTATAACATTCAAGGAAATTATGAGAACTGTTTCTAACATATACCACAATTGTGTACCAGATAAGATTAAAAACCGAAGAAATACTGATCAACTGAAGTAACGCGATACAGTGATTATTGCTTGTGTTATATGGGGCATAATTAATGGCTATACTAGCCAAAGAGCCACGTATAGAGCGGTTTGTTCCGTCTTATTTCCTAATGGTGACTTTCCTAGTAGGAGTCGATTCACTCGCTTAAGTTCAAACTTAGCTTACACTATCAAGATTATTCGATACTTTTTCATCAAGAAGCTCACCAAAGGTGAACTAGTCGGAATTATAGATAGTTTTCCTAGTCCATTATGTAAACCAGTTAGAAATAGACAAGCAAAACTATTGAATCAAATAGCCAAAGTTGGCTATAACTCAACAAAAAAATCTTATTTTTATGGTCTTAAAATTCATATGATCGTTACTAAGACTGGCTTTCCGATTACTTACTCAATCACGAATCCAGGTGTCCATGACGTGAAAGTGTTAGAGACTTTATCGGAAGAAGCGAATCTTCCCAATATCCTAGGGGACAAAGGATATATTAGCCATAAAATCCATGAAAAGCTTGCCCTTAAGGGCATTACTATATCCGTTCCGCCACGTAAAAACATGGATAAATCAGAAAAACTAGACCACAGCTTACTTGGAAAACAAAGAAAAACAGTTGAGACTGTTTTTTCTTCCTTAGAAAAATTAGGTTGTCAAAATTTCAACTCACGTTCTGTTAAAGGGCTAGAGAGTAGATTTGAAAGCATATTACTGGCTTACAGTGTTCTATTAAGTCGAGCACAACGACGTTTTGAAGGAACTTTGAGATATTCTTTAGGATATTAAAATTAACTAGCACCACGGGTTATGTAATAATATAAACATAATAAAACAAAAATTATCCAAATCTAACATAGGAGGGTGGATATGGAAAATTCTATATATTTAGTAACAGAACCTAACACTCAGCTGAAAGATTGTTACTTTAATTTTTGTGGGTATTCAAAAACAGAACCTAGACATAGTTTTGGACCAGCTATTCGAGAACAATACTTAATACACATAGTGCTAGAAGGTGAAGGCTATTATTCAATTAATGATCAAAAATATTTTCTGAAGAAAGGCCAAGGATTTGTTATCCCACCAGGAGTATCTACTTTTTATCAAGCAGATGAAAAAAATCCGTGGTCATATGTATGGTTGGGTTTAAGTGGCAATCTTGTAGAATACTATCTAAAAGAAATTGGTGTTGGAAAGAATCATCTTACCTTTAAAGTCGAAAATTTAAATTCATTTAAAGGATTAATTTTTGAAACTTTATCGTATGATCAGGACAATCTAGTCAGTGAATTGTCCAGACAAAAACAAGTTTATAAATTTTTAGAACTCCTCTTAAATTCAGCTAGTTATCTGAACGAAGGGATAATTACTAAAAAGATGAATCCTTTTGTTCGTCAAACAATTGAAATAATACGTGAGAATGCGTATCAAAAATTATCTGTTAAAGATATTGCTGTCAGTCTATCGATACACGAAAATTATTTATCACGATTGTTTAAGAATGATATGGGAATATCAATAAAAGAGTATATTAGTGAAATCAAAATTTCTATTGCAAACGATCTGTTATCATCAACTGAATATTCAATCCAGCAAATCAGTGACAAGATAGGATTCTCAACAGTACAATCTTTTTCTAAAGCCTTTAAGAAAGCAAATGGTGTTTCACCGGGAGTATATCGAAAACGTAGATTAGGTCTAGGAATCATTAATGGTGAATAAACTAAACATTTGATTTTGATAAATATTCGTTACTTTAAACGCTTACTATTTATGTGAGCGTTTTTTATAATGCAATAAAGAAACGGAGGAGAGCTTATGTATAAGGATAATGAAATGAATATTATTTATCGATCAGAAAACCAACAATTTCATTTGTTTAATCAGGAGATAAGTTACATTTTTAAGATATCGGAAGATGGTAAATTATTGCATTTATATTATGGTGAGAACTTACCAGATAATGACTATAGTCATCTAATTGAGATGCATCATCGGCCTATGACAACCTATAGAAATGAAAACGATTTGCTATATTCGTTAGAGCACTTAAAACAAGAATTTCCTGAATATGGTACAACAGATTTTAGACATCCTGCTATTTCATTACTACAGAAAAATGGCTCTCGCTTATCAGATTTTGTCTATCAAGGGTACGAAGTGGAAGAAGGAAAACCTAAACTAGAAGGTTTACCTGCTACCTATGTTGATAATAATGATGAAAGCAAAACATTGAAAGTTTATATTTTAGATTCAGTTACAAATGTTCAAGTAGAATTATTATATACAATTTATAGAGATTATCCTGTTATTACTCGTAGCGCGCGAGTTATGAATAAAGGAAAAGATATTCAAATAATCGAGAATATTAGCAGTTTATCATTGGATTTACCCGATGCAAATTATGAATGGCAACAATTATCTGGTGCTTGGGGTAGAGAAAGAACTATTAAGTCGCGTACTTTACAACAAGGAATTCAATCAATCGAATCTACTCGAGGTATTTCAAGCCATCAGCATAACCCATTTGTTACTTTAAAAAGAAAAAATACTGATGAAAATCAAGGAGAAGCTATTGGTGCAGCACTAGTTTACTCAGGAAACTTCTTAATTCAAGCAGAAGTAGATACATGGGATGTTACTAGACTACAAGTTGGCATCAATCCATTTGGATTTAATTGGAAACTCAATCCAGGAGAAATATTTACAGCACCAGAAGCGATTCTGGTTTATTCAAGTAAGGGTTTAAATGCCATGAGTCAAACTTTTCATCAACTATTTAGAAAACGCTTAGCTCGTGGTAAGTGGCGAGAAAAAGACCGTCCTGTCTTAATTAATAATTGGGAAGCAACATATTTTGATTTTGACGAAGAAAAGTTGGTAAATATTGCTAAAAAAGCATTTGATGTTGGTATTGAATTATTTGTATTAGATGATGGCTGGTTTGGAGAAAGAGAAAACGATTGTGCAGGATTAGGAGATTGGCATGTAAATCCTAAAAGACTACCTAGAGGAATCGGCAGCCTTTCAGAAAAAATTCGTAGTTTTGGTATGAAATTTGGTTTATGGTTTGAACCTGAAATGGTGAATAAGGATAGTGAGTTATATCGCACACATCCGAATTGGATTATTTCTACACCTAATCGAAAACCTAATCATGGTAGGAACCAATATGTATTAAATTTTGGGTTAGATGAGGTTGTTGAAAATATTTTCGATCAAATGTGTAAAATCATTGATGAATCAAACTTAGATTACATTAAGTGGGATATGAATCGTCCATTGACTGATGTATTTGACAGTCACTTGTCAGCAGATCAACAAGGAGAAGTATTCCACAGATATGTACTAGGCGTATATCGCTTATATGAAAAACTTATAACAAAATATCCTAACATACTATTTGAGTCTTGTTCATCAGGTGGTGGGCGCTTTGATCCTGGAATGCTTCACTATGCACCTCAAGCTTGGGCTAGTGATGATTCAGATGCAATTGAAAGGTTAAAAATTCAATATGGAACTAGTATGCTGTATCCTCTTTCGTCTATTGGTGCTCATGTATCAATTGTTCCAAATCATCAAACAAACCGTATAACACCTATAAAAACTAGAGGAAATGTAGCTTTTTTTGGTGCATTTGGATATGAGCTTGACTTAAATGAATTAAGTGAAGGCGATTTGAGGATTGTAAAAGAACAAATTGCCTTTTATAAAAAATATAGAACCATAATTCATAATGGTACTTTTTATAGACTATTATCACCATTCGATGATGATAATCAAACCGCGTGGATGGTTGTTAGTCATGATAAGAAAACGGCTATTGTTGCTCATTATAAAACATTAAATGAGGTAAATGCTCCTTACCGCCGACTGAAATTAAAAGGGTTAGATAATGACGGACTTTATAATGTAGGACAAAATAGTTTGCGATCTGGAATGGAATTGATGAGAGCAGGACTAGTCTGTTCAGATGCATCTAGTGGACAAATAAATGATCAGAATCGACGCCCAGAAACATTTGATTTTGATTCCAAGATTTGGGTTATAACACAGGAGGAAAAGTAGAGATGAATAACCAAAAAAGCTTACTTCAAAAAGGAGCAATCTTAAGTATTTCACTAATGTTAACAAGCTCTCAAGCAATTAATGGTGTTATTCCACAAATGAAACAGTCTTTGGGGATATCACAAAGTCAAAGTGAACTTTTAGGAACTGCACCAAGTATAACTGTTATTTTGTTTATCTTATTATCTAGTTACTTTGCCAAAAGAATAGGAATGAAAAAGACAATAATTTTAGGTTTATTATTAGCTGGTATAGGAGGAATTATTCCAGTATTTACAGCTACCTTCCAAACCGTTCTTATTAGTCGAGTAATATTAGGTGCCGGTTTAGGAGTATATAATTCATTGGCTGTGACATATATCAGCTCTTTATACTCTGGCAATACTAGAGCAACGCTATTAGGTATTAGAAATTCAATGGAAGCTTTAGGTCAGACAATCCTTATTTTTCTTGCTGGAGTTTTAGTGAACATTAATTGGACGGCTTCGTTTTTAGTCTATGCAATTGCGTTTCCTGTAGCTCTCTTATTCGCGCTAAAAGTTCCTGAAATTAGAGATGAAAATAGTGACATACCTGAAAATCATGTAAAAGAAAAGATGAATCCAATGGTTTTTGCCCTAGTTCTATTTGCAATCTTACTCGTAATGAATAGTATTGCTATTTCTGTACGATTTGCATCAATTGCAACTGAAATTAAAGGGGTAAACTTTAATGCTAGTAACTATTTAGCTCTAATGCCTATCTTAGGAATACTAGCAGGATTTATGTTTGGACCAATAAATAAGTGGATAGGAAAAGGAACCCTATACTTGGGAATTATATTCTTTATAATTTCAAATTTGTTAATTGCTGTGTCAAACGGTAATATGACGTTCCTGCTAACGGGTTTATTTTTATCAAGTATAACAGGATCATGGTGCTTCCCATTTATCTTTAGTAACTTAGATAAAGTCACTACAAAGAATACAATTAATTTTGCTACTTCATTGATTTTTATTGGCTGTAATATTGGTAATTTTATAGCTCCTATTGCTATGCAATTAGCACAATTTCTAACAAGAAGTACAAATTTGACTGCTCCATTTTTTGTATTCGCAGGAATATTTATTGTGATCCTATTTGTAACATTTTTTGCGACAAATAAAAAAAATACTAGAGTAACCCGTGGTGCTAGTTAATTTTAATATCCTAAAGAATATCTCAAAGTTCCTTCAAAACGTCGTTGTGCTCGACTTAATAGAACACTGTAAGCCAGTAATATGCTTTCAAATCTACTCTCTAGCCCTTTAACAGAACGTGAGTTGAAATTTTGACAACCTAATTTTTCTAAGGAAGAAAAAACAGTCTCAACTGTTTTTCTTTGTTTTCCAAGTAAGCTGTGGTCTAGTTTTTCTGATTTATCCATGTTTTTACGTGGCGGAACGGATATAGTAATGCCCATAAGGGCAAGCTTTTCATGGATTTTATGGCTAATATATCCTTTGTCCCCTAGGATATTGGGAAGATTCGCTTCTTCCGATAAAGTCTCTAACACTTTCACGTCATGGACACCTGGATTCGTGATTGAGTAAGTAATCGGAAAGCCAGTCTTAGTAACGATCATATGAATTTTAAGACCATAAAAATAAGATTTTTTTGTTGAGTTATAGCCAACTTTGGCTATTTGATTCAATAGTTTTGCTTGTCTATTTCTAACTGGTTTACATAATGGACTAGGAAAACTATCTATAATTCCGACTAGTTCACCTTTGGTGAGCTTCTTGATGAAAAAGTATCGAATAATCTTGATAGTGTAAGCTAAGTTTGAACTTAAGCGAGTGAATCGACTCCTACTAGGAAAGTCACCATTAGGAAATAAGACGGAACAAACCGCTCTATACGTGGCTCTTTGGCTAGTATAGCCATTAATTATGCCCCATATAACACAAGCAATAATCACTGTATCGCGTTACTTCAGTTGATCAGTATTTCTTCGGTTTTTAATCTTATCTGGTACACAATTGTGGTATATGTTAGAAACAGTTCTCATAATTTCCTTGAATGTTATAAAAGTATCTGTATAATGTTCAGTATATTTTGATGAACGCATATGTAGTCCTCATTTCTTGGGAGTTTTGAGACTACTCTATGCGTTTTTTTGTTGATTTACCAACATGTTTAGACATTTTCCTCTAGGAAAAAATTAACTAGCACCACGGGTATAAAGGAAACGGATAACACTTTACAATGCTGTTTTGGTACTCCAATTTAAACAAAACAATCGAATTTACGTACTTAATTAAGTACGTTAGAATGGAGATATAAATTAGAGGGGGAGTAGATATGGCAAAAACAGTCTTAAATCCTAGCTCAGCACGGAAAAATTTTTATAAGTTGTTGAAAGATGTAAATGAGAATCATACGGAAATTGAAATCATTAGTGAGCGCAGTGAAAATAATGCGGTGCTTATTGGTTTGGATGATTGGAAAGCAATCAAAGAAACGCTATTACTTGAGCAAATAGGCACTTTGGGTGTTGTTCGTAAGCGAGAAAAAGATGATAGTGGATTTACTAATGTTGATGAAATTGATTGGGATAACTTATAATGAATAACTATTCTGTGATGATTAAAAACTCGGCTAAAGCTGATTTAAAGAAAATCAAACAGTCTAATTTGAAACCTCAATTTGAGAAGGTTATTCAGACTTTAAAGGAAGATCCCTATCTCCCTACCCAATCATTTGAGAAGTTAAAACCTACACATGAAGGTAGGTATTCTAGAAGATTGAATAGACAACACCGGGTTGTTTATAAGGTAGATGAAGATGAACACGTGGTTGAAATTTATTCAGCAAGGACGCATTACGAGTCACAGTAATTACTTGTAAATACATTATCTCGTGGTATAATGTATTTACTAAGTAATTACATACTGTTAGAAATGAGGGATTTAAATGATTACAAAAACAAGAAAACAAGGCAATTCAATCATGTTGACAGTACCTAAAGATTTTAATGTTCCTAATGGAGTCGAAGTTGAAGCAAAGTTGGTAGAGAATGGTATTCTTTATGAATTTGTTGAACCACAAAAAGAATTTTATGATTTTAGCGAAGATATTTTGTCTGATATAATTGCAGAAGGCTACGATAAAGATGAGATTCTTGTAGAATTTAAGAATAGAAAAAACAAAATGCATTCTTCCTTTAGAGATATTGCTGAAGATACACTTACTAATTCTAAAGTAATGACTAAAGAGGAGTTGGCAACAGAAATTGGCTTATGAAATCGTTCCTTCAAAACATGTCATTAAGTATTTAAAAAAGCTAAAAGAGAAGCCATTGAAAGAAAAATTTTTGAATTTAATTTATGATGAAATTGCGATTGATCCATATAAGGGTGAACAAAAAACTGGGGATTTATCAGGTATTTGGTCTAGTGGGTTTAAATATGCGGGCACAACATATAGAGTAGCTTACGAGATTATAGAAAACAAGATTATTCCAGTATTGTTATGTGGAACGCATGAAAAATTTTATGAACAGTTGAAAAAATTAATCTAGTGATTTGTTGTCGTTCTTAAGAAGGACGGCTTCTTTTTTATCGAAAATCTGATTCGTCTACATGACTAAAGTCGCGAGTATTCTCTGCTTCTCGATAAATTAAATAACGTCATTACTTTGAGGAAAGCTATAAATCAATATATTTCAGCTTTTCCTTATTTATGTACTACCTTTTCCTTATTAATTATAAGGTAGTACATATATATCTTTTTTTGGTAGTAACTAAAAATAAATATGTTATAATAGTATCAAATGAATATTGCTAAAAGAAAAGAGGTAGGAACGTGGTAGCGAAGAAATATGTAATCGGTAATTTTAAAGGTGGCGTAGGTAAAAGTACGTGCGCGCAAATGTTAGGGTTTGAATCAGCAGTTAATGAAGGAAAAAGAACCTTGATAATTGACTTGGATATGCAAGGAAATACTTCTGATGTGATGAACTTAACGCATATGAACTTCACTAACGAAGAAGGAGGCGGAGAAGGTGAACCGATTGTTTACGAAAATACTGTGACTGACGTGTTGATAAACAATCTTCCACCTAAAGAGGCTGTCTATAAAGTAATCAATAACCTCTATATACTTCCAGCAGACATGTCCTTTGAAATGTATGATGATTGGATCAAAGACCAATATAATGATTCATTATCCCAATTCAAATATATGAAAGAAAAGCTAGAACCATTATTTGATGAGTTTGACGTCATCTATTTAGATGTCCCACCTTCTATTTCTGTATATAGTAAATCCGCGATGTACATTGCGGACTGGGCAATCGTCGTCTTACAGACCCAAGTAAAATCGATGAGAAATGCGATGCAATATCTTGAGTATATGGACTTTTTTGTGAAAGAATTTGATACAAATTTATATGTTGCTGGTGTTATTCCTTTCATGTTGGAAAGCGGTGACGCAGTAGATCAGGAAATGTATAAACAAGCCCAAGAGATTTATGGGGAACATTTGATTAAAAATGTTGTACTCAAAAATGCGCGCTTAAAACGATACGACGGATCAGGTATTACGATGGAGAAGACAAAGAAAGGTCTCTTAAAACAATGGGATCGCAAAAGCCACGAATTATTTATCAGTATTTTGAAAGAATTGGAAGAACACGAGAATTGGTATGCGGAGGTGGAGTAATTGGCTGACATCAAAGGACTTGATATTTTTGGGAACAATAAAGGACTCGCCAAAATAAAAAAAGAAGCAGAAGCAAAGAAAAAGCAGCAAGCAATTACACCATCTGAAAATAAGCAATTAGAAGTGCACCAAGTTCAAGAAATAAAAACTTCCTCCAATGTTGAAAGACAGAGTAGAGGAAGAACAAAAAAAGGGTTCTGTTGCAAAGTTTTAAATAAAGAATAAAATCCCTTACGGTATCTATGATTTAAGCTGGGATTCCCAATAATACCTTGATTTCAGTACAGACCGAAAACCCGAAGAGAGTGCCTTCTTTTCGGGTTTTCTTATATAATCCTCGAATGGCTTCCATGCCTTTAATCGTGGTAGAGGCAGTGCGTAAACTTCGATAGAATTTATTGCGTCTCTTTACTGGACGATGGTCTTGTTCAATCAAATTATTCAGGTATTTAATGGTACGATGTTCTGTCCCTTGATAAAAGCCGTATTCTTTTAGTTTCTTAAAGGCACTTGTAATAGAGGGGGCTTTATCTGTGACTACAACCTTCGGTTCATCAAACTGCTTCACTAACCGCTTAAGAAAAGCATAGGCTGCTTGTGTGTCCCGTTTTTTACGTAACCAAATATCCAAGGTTAAACCATCTGCATCGATGGCTCGATACAAATAATGCCATTTTCCTTTAATTTTGATGTACGTTTCATCCATTTTCCATGAATAAAAGGATTTTTTATTTTTCTTTTTCCAAATTTGATAGAGTAGTTTGCCATATTCTTGCACCCAACGATAAATCGTCGTATGAGAAACGTTAATGCCACGATCATATAAGATTTCTTGAACTTCACGATAGCTAAGGTTATAACGAAGATAGTAGCCCACGGCTACAATAATCACATCCTGCTGAAATTGCTTTCCTTTAAAATGACTCATCGTCATTCCTCCTGCTATCTTTTTCTATTATTCTACCTTATCTGATAGTAGATTTAAAACTTTGCAACAGAACCCTTCCAATGGCTGTTCTTGTGTAAAGGTCCGATCTAATACATTCGCTGTTTTCGCTTCATTACAAGCTGTTCGTTGCCCTTTAAAATGAGCGATCGTATAGGTAGATGTCAATCCGCGGCGTTTCATGATTCGACCGATCCGGCGCCGACTGAATTGAAGCCCACACTTTGCTAAACACTTCTTCAATTTTCGGGTACCGTAAGCCTTTCGGTTTCGAATAAACTCTTCCTGAACGATCTCTTCTAAGTCGGACTCATTTTCGATCGGTTTCGCTTGATAATAGTAGGTTTGACGAGAAATATTTAGAATTTTGCACATCGCTGATATGGAATATTTATGCTTGTTGGCATCAATTACTTGTCTTTTCGTCCGAATATCAGCGCCGCTTGCTTTAAAATATCATTCTCCATTTCGAGTTGCTTATTTTTCTTTCTTAGTGCGATCAATTCTGCTTGTTCTGGTGTTAAGTTGTCTCTTTCTTTGAATGAGCCCGTTGATTGTGCTTGCTTCATCCATTTATCGAAAGAAGAAGGCGTAAGCTCATACTCTCGAATAATTTCTGCGCGAGGCTTACCAGCGAGATAGAGATCGACGATTTGTTGTTTGAATTCTTTTGAATAGGTTCTTCGTTGACGTCTTGACATGAAAAATCCTCCAGTGTGTTTTTTATTATTCTACACACCTTATTTTTTCTGTCTAGTCTAGTGTAGCCGATTCAAATTGATGAAGCAGATCCCAAAGGGCTGCTTCATCAATTTTTTCGTAAGTGTCCGTACACTTACTGTGCTTGCTCATATATTAATCGATCATATACTAATCGTGTAAGAACAACTTTAAGCATAATACTTATATTGTTATACCATAGTTTGGAAAAATAAAAAATTATATTTCATCAACGTTTCATAAAAGGTGTGTAGAATGTTATTGAAAGTAGCTATAAAATGCTATTGTGTAAAAAATAAAGGAGGAATAATTTATGAAAAAATAGTACCAAGAGGAGCATGCCTATTACTTGCATTATGTTTGAGCTTAAGCGCAGTTGGGTGTCAAAAAAGTAATGAAAACAATAAAATAAAAGAAGGACAATCCATAAGTTCTGAAGAGGAAGGCATGTCAATTAATGCAAATGGCAAAAATGAAACTTTTAAGCCATCAGATTATACATTGGAGGCAAAGAAAGAATATGTTTATGAATATTTAGGGCTTAAATTTAAACTCTCAGACAAATTTAGAAATTATATAGCTGATAAAAAGATAGCGATGTTAGATGATCAAAGTCCTATAGATAAAGAACTAAAGTATGCTATTTTGACATTTGAGAAAATGACAGAAGAACAAAAGAATGCAGTTATAGAAAAGATGGGCGATGGATATAAAAATTGGCAAAATGAGCTTGAAAGAATTGGGACTATTGGTATATTTGAAAAAAATACATCAGAAGAAAAAAATCTAAAATTATAAAATGTGATACTCATACTAAAATAGGAGTTTCAAGTGATGGAAAATACGATTGCTATTTAAGCACAAATAGCGGAGCTGAAAGTAATCTTCTGGATGAATTAAAAAGAACTGAGATTCAAATTATAGATAAAAAAGAACGTCCTAAAAATGGTTTTGTGCTATCAGAAAAAACTGATTTAGAAAATACAGAAGCATTTAACAAAGAATCGGTTAAAGATTTACGTAAACTACCAACAAAGGACATAAATGGCAAGGATTTTACAAGTAAAGATTTTGAGAAGTATGATCTTACTATGGTAAATGTATTTGCAACTTGGTGTACAGCTTGTGTAAAGGAAATTCCTGATTTGGTTGAGGTTCAGAATGAAATGAAAAGCAAGGGTGTAAATATCGTTGGAGTTGTTACAGATCCTGTTGATGATAACGGTGAAAACAAGGAAGCAATTGAAAAGTCAAAGTTAATACATGAAAAGACAAAGGCTTCATATCCTTTCTTAATGCCAGATGGAATGGCAACACTTTTTTTGACAAAAATTATAAGGTGTTGTGAATGCTGCGGTGTTATGGCTACGATTGCCCTTGACAATGAGCATCCTCGGATCTGATTTTCTCCGGCAGAAGCACAATCATTCAATTACGCTGCCTCTCCAGAGGTATCAGATCCGCGCTCATTATCAAGGATTCGCTTCGCCAATCTCTGTTGTCGAATTTGGATCGGTGTTTCATACGCCAACGTGCCATGTAAGCGTAGATAGTTCCACCAATGCACATAATCAAACAATTCTAGACGTAGCTGTGCCAGTGTCTCAAATTGGTATTGATGCACGAATTCTACTTTGACAGATTTATAGGTTGATTCCACAACGGCATTATCATACGGACAACCCTTCCTACTCAATGAACGAGTAATTCCAAAACCATTCAGAATCTCATGAATGGTTTGGTTATCAAATTCCTTTCCCCGGTCTGTATGAAAAAGCTTGACGTCTGTTAAAGAATACGGTATCCGTCCAAAGGCTTCTTTTACCAATGAGGCATCTTTCTTCTCACCACAGGAATAACCAATAATTTCTCGATTAAACAAATCAAGTATTAAGCAGATATAATGCCACTTTTTCCCCACGCGAACATAAGTAAGATCCGTAACGATGGCTTCCAATGGCTGTTCTTGTGTAAAGGTCCGATCTAATACATTCGCTGTTTTCGCTTCATTACAAGCTGTTCGTTGCCCTTTAAAATGAGCGATCGTATAGGTAGATGTCAATCCGCGGCGTTTCATGATTCGACCGATTCGGCGCCGACTGAGTTGAAGCCCACGCTTTGCTAAACACTTCTTCAATTTTCGGGTACCGTAAGCCTTTCGGTTTCGAATAAACTCTTCCTGAACGATCTCTTCTAAGTCGGACTCATTTTCGATCGGTTTCGCTTGATAATAGTAGGTTTGACGAGAAATATTTAGAATTTTGCACATCGCTGATATGGAATATTTATGCTTGTTGGCATCAATTACTTGTCTTTTCGTCCGAATATCAGCGCCGCTTGCTTTAAAATATCATTCTCCATTTCGAGTTGCTTATTTTTCTTTCTTAGTGCGATCAATTCTGCTTGTTCTGGTGTTAAGTTGTCTCTTTCTTTGAATGAGCCCGTTGATTGTGCTTGCTTCATCCATTTATCGAAAGAAGAAGGCGTAAGCTCATACTCTCGAATAATTTCTGCGCGAGGCTTACCAGCGAGATAGAGATCGACGATTTGTTGTTTGAATTCTTTTGAATAGGTTCTTCGTTGACGTCTTGGCATGAAAAATCCTCCAGTGTGTTTTTTATTATTCTACACACCTTATTTTTTCTGTCTAGTCTAGTGTAGCCGATTCAGGATAAGGATAAGTGTATTAATTGTGGAAAATGTAAAAAAGTTTGCCAAATGAATAAAGATTCAGTTGAGAATTGCAATCATCTGGAGTGTATCAGATGTGGACGATGTAAAAATGCTTGTCCAGTGGATGCAATTAGTTATGGAGTAAGAAAATAGAGAGGAGTAGTTAGGAAAGTGATAAAAAATGCTATAGCATATATTACAAGAAAGAAAAATAGAACTTTAATAATTTTTATCATATTAACTATAGTTCTTTCTTGCTTGTATTCTTGTTTAACAATAATGAAATCAAGCAATGAAATAGAAAAGGCTTTATATGAAAGTTCTAATTCTTCAATATCAATAACAAAAAAAGATGGTAAATATTTTAATGTTAATCAATTTAAAGATATTGAAAAATTAAAAGAAATTGAAGAAAAAATAATTCAATATGATGGATTAGCAAAACTAAAAGATGCTAAAGTAGTTAGCGGAGAACAAAGAATAAATAGAGAAGATTTATCTGACGAATTTAAGAATGTTGTTTCACTCGAAGCTACAAATAATACTAAAAGAAATATTTTATTTAGTAGTGGAGTATTTACAATTAAAGAAGGTAAAAATATAGAAGAAAATGATAAGAATTCAATTATTGTTCATGAAGAATTTGCTAAACAAAACAATCTAAAATTAGGTGATGAAGTTGATCTTGAATTACTAGATATTGAAAAAAGTGGAAAAATAAAAAGTCATAAATTTAAAATTATAGGGATCTTTTCTGGTAAAAAACAGGAAACATATACAGGATTATCTTCTGATTTTAGTGAAAATATGGTGTTTGTAGATTATTCAACAAGCCAAGAGATATTAAATAATTCAGAAAATAATGAAATTGCAAATAAAATTTTAATGTATTCTGGTAGTGCAGAATCTACAGACTTAGCCTTAAACAAATTGAAAGAGCTTAAAATTGATGAGTCAAAGTATTTTGTTGAAAAAGATTCTAATGCGTTTGAAGAGTCTTTAGAGTCAGTGAGTGGAATAAAATATATAATAAAAGTAATGACTTATTCTATTATGTTAGGTGGGATGGTTGTTCTTTCATTAATCTTGATTCTATGGTTAAGGGAAAGAATTTATGAAATAGGTATATTCTTATCTATTGGAACATCTAAGATACAAATTATAATGCAATTTATATTCGAGTTAATATTCATATCGATACCAAGTATAATATCTTCCTTATTTTTAGGAAATGTATTACTAAAAGTAATTGTAGATGGATTCATTAACTCAGAGGATTCAATGATTTCCGGTGGAAGTTTAATAAATAATAGTAGTTTTATGTCAAATATAACAACACTTGGACAAAGTTATTTAATATTAATAAGTATTATTGTTTTATCAGTTGTATTTGCTTCTTCATTAATGTTAATCAAGAAGCCTAAAGAAATCTTATCAAAAATAAGTTAGGAGAAAATAATGGATATATTAGAAATAAAGAATGTAGCATATAGTTATGCAAATTCTAAAGAAAAAGTTTTGTCAGGAGTAAATCAAAAATTTGAACTTGGGAAGTTTTATGCGATAGTAGGAAAGTCAGGAACAGGAAAATCTACACTTCTTTCCTTACTTGCTGGACTTGATAAACCTCAAACAGGAAAAATATTGTTTAAGAATGAAGATATACAAAATAAAGGATATAGTAATCATAGAAAAAATAATATATCTTTAGTATTTCAAAACTATAATTTAATAGATTATTTATCACCAATTGAAAATATTAGATTAGTAAATAAATCAGCAGATGAAAGTATCTTGTTTGAACTAGGTTTAGATAAAAAACAAATAAAAAGAAATGTTATGAAATTATCTGGTGGACAGCAACAAAGAGTAGCTATTGCTAGAGCATTGGTATCAGATGCTCCAATAATACTAGCTGATGAGCCTACTGGTAATCTAGACAGTGTTACTGCTGGAGAAATAATTAATATATTAAAGACATTAGCTAAAGATAGAAATAAATGTGTAATAGTTGTAACACATAGTAAGGAAGTAGCAGATTCTGCGGATATCATTTTAGAACTAAGTGGTAAAAAGTTGAAAAAAGTAAATAAAATGAATTTGGAGGTTGAATAATGATAAAAAATGCATTTGCTTATGTAACTAGAAAAAGTTTAAAATCATTAATTATCATATTAGTTATTTTATCTATGTCAACTTTAAGTCTCATTAGTTTATCTATTAAAGATGCTACGGACAGAGCTTCAAAAGAAACATTTGCTAATATAACAAATAGTTTTTCTATGGAGATAAATAGACAAGTAAATCCAGGAACACCTAGAGGTGGGGGAAATGTAAAAGGTGAAGATATTAAAAAGATATCTCAAACAGATAGTATAGACTCCTATGTAAAAAGAATAAACAGTGTTGCAGATTTAGTTGATTATGATATTATTGAAACTCAAGAGACTCTTGCGAATCAATCACCTGAAAGAGCAAAGAATTTTAAAAGAACAGTTATGTTAACTGGGGTTAACGACTCAACAAAAGAAACAAAATTTGTATCAGAAGCATATAAATTAGTAGAAGGAAAGCATTTAGAAAATGAAGATAAAAATAAAATCTTAATGCATAAAGATTTAGCTGAAAAAAATAACCTTAAAGTTGGAGATAAGATAAAAATAAAATCTAATTTATTTGATGCTGATAATGAGAAAGGTGCAGATGAAACAGTAGAAGTAGAAATTAAAGGTCTATTCGATGGGCATAATAGCGGTGTAGTAAGTGCAGCACAAGAACTATACGAAAATACATTAATCACTGATATTCATACAGCTGCTAAAGTTTATGGTAATACCGAAGATACAGCTGTATACCAAGATGCAACATTCTTTGTAAAAGGTGATAAGAATCTTGATAGTGTAATAAAAGATCTTGGGAAATTAGATATAAATTGGAGAGAATATAATTTGATTAAAAGTTCATCAAATTACCCTGCATTACAACAATCTATATCAGGTATTTACTCAATTTCAAATAAATTATTTTTTGGCTCATTAATATTTGCAGGAGTTGTAGTTTCATTATTATTATTCTTATGGATGAATGCTAGAAAGAAAGAAATAGCAGTATTACTATCATTAGGTATATCAAAATTAGAAATTTTTGGTCAATTCCTAATTGAGATGGTATTTATATCAATCCCCGCATTCGTTGGTTCCTATTTCTTAGCTCAATATACAGCTGACAAGCTTGGGAATAATATATTGAATAAGGTTACTGGTGATATAGCTAAACAAATAGCTAAACAATCTGCATCTAGCCAATTAGGTGGTGGGGCAGAAGCTGAAGGATTTAACAAGACATTATCAAGTTTAGATATCAATGTATTACCTAAATTCATGATTTATGTAGTTATATTTATGAGTTTAGTACTTCTTGTATCATTGATTATTTCTTCATTCAATATATTAAGAAGGAATCCAAAAGAATTATTAATTGACAATAATTAAAATTTTCGGTGCTTTTTAGCACCAAAAATGAGAGTGTAATATAAACCGTGTAAGTAACCATCAATCCTAGGCGGGTGGTTGCTTCACGGTTTTTATTTTTCTAAAATAAGATCAAGAGGTGATTACACGATGGCTAGAAAGAAAAGAAATCCTGATGCTGAGAAGTTAGCTGAATCCATTTTGAATACTTATCAACCCGAATCTGTAGAGGATATGCAAGATGTTTTAAAAGATGTGTTTGGTCCCTTATTTGAAAAAATGCTTCAAGGAGAATTGAATAACCATTTAGGGTATGACGCCCATTCTAAAGAGCCAAAGAAACATGACAATCGACGAAACGGTTATGGCAATAAGACGCTTAAAACGAGCTTTGGTAAAGTAAACATTGATGTTCCCAGAGACCGGGAGGCTTCTTTTGAACCTGAGTTGATTCCTAATAGAAAACGAGATGTCTCCGACATCGCAGACTGTAGACAAAAGCTGTTCCAAACTCGTAACTCGAGCTTGGAACAGCTTTTTATCTACTTCGTTTCGAATTTTTGAACAAAAAAATAAAGGCTCCTTGCCTTTCCATAGCCAGGTGGCTAATTTCTTTAAATTCATTGCAGCAAACACTAGCATCGTATGCGTCGCGACTTTTTCCAAGCCTCGATACTTGGTCCAACGCATCCCATGCTTTTCTTTTGCATCCGCAAATATTCGTTCAATCGTTTGTTTCCGTTTTTTGTAAATTGATTTATTCAGATCTGTTAGGCGAAGATGTTCCACTTCATCCATCAGATCTCCCCAAACATGTCTCGTGATGACTCGTTGATGATTTTTACTTATGGTACATTGGTTTAGCAGAGGACAGTTCACACATTCTTTTGGATTGGATTTGTATTCTCGGTACCCTTCTCGAGTAACCGTTGAAAAAGCGAGCATTTGATCTTGCGGACAAATATAACAATCAAAATACTCGTCATAGAGAAACTCATTTTTTGATAATAGCTCCTTTTTCCCTTTGGGCCTTGAATAAGGCAAACAAGGTCGAAGGTTCAAATGAGTCAAAAAGTGAACAAACTTAGGTGTCTTATACCCAGCATCAGCGACAACACAATTGATTTCAGGAAAAAGTCTCTTCGATTGTTTGACGAGCTGAAAGGCGACTTGACTGTCATGAATATTTCTAGGAGTGATGATTGTGCTAAGAATAAATCCATTGTCGTCGCATGAAGTATGGACAGAATAAGCAAATTGTTTTTCTCGTTCGCCTTTGACGTAGTAGCCGCTTTCCGGATCAGCTTTACTTATTTTTCTTTCTTTCAGCTTCACTTCCTTTTCTAAGTCCAAAGTAAAAGGGCGTTTTCCAGCCTCTATTCGTTGACGATTGATCTCATCTTCTAATTCATCCTGATAGGCTTTCGCTTCATCATGGGTCATTTCTTTCGTAAACTTATGTTTATTGGCGTTAGCTTTGATGTGGGTAGAATCCAGATACAAATTATCCTCTGTTACAAAACCTGCTTTAACTGCTTGTTCTAAAATATAGGCAAAAATATCCTCAAACACCGTCGTTTCTCTAAATCGGCGAACATAATTCTTTCCAAAAGTTGAGAAAGGGGGGATTTTCTCCTCGAAGGAGTAGCCTAAAAACCAGCGGTAAGCGACATTGGTATCGACTTCCTTAATGGTTTGTCGCATGGAACGGATACCGAATAAATACTGAATAAACACCAATTTGATCAGAATCACTGGATCGATACTTGGGCGACCTAAATCGGAGTAAGTGGCTTCGACGATTGGATAAATAAATTCAAAATCAAGCGCGGCATCAATCTTTCGAACGAGATGATCTTGAGGAACTAGATCATCAATCGTAAGCATCGCAAATTGATTTCTACCATTCGTATTGTTTTTAGACATCATAGCTATCACTCCTTGCATTCGTTTTCATAAATCTATTATAAAAGAAAAGACTGTAGACATCATCCATAAAATGGACTTTGTCTACAGTCTGGATAACGTGATTTTTTGCTGTAATGACAAGGTTTTAGCTGTTTCAGATACCATGTATCCAAAAATAGTTTATTGAGAAAATAGGAGAGTATTTGATACTAACTAGTAGGAAAAAATGAGATAAAAAGTAAATGGAATCATTTAAGGTAATCTGAAATAAAAAATATACAGCCCTGTGGTACTTTACCTACAAGGCTGTATATATTTTTTACTCTCAGCGTTTTTGACTCCGTGTCTGACTCCGTTTTATTGATTTTGAATGTTATTCAATGACCATTTAACAGGTCAAATTTGATGTTTTTGATTCCGTATGACGCCGTTTGATATCTAGTGATATAGTGATTTGAGTCTACATCGAATAAGGGAATAAACCAATAAAAAATGATTTAGAATATTAAAATAACAAAAAAGAGGACTACCTGTATTAGTCCTCTTTTTTGACCAGATTTTGACCAGTCTATTTTACATCCTAGTATATTTATATGAGCTAATTTTATGATTAAATGGTAAGTTTTTCCTTGTGTGTTTTAGTTTAAACTAGTGTGTAATTCAAAAATCTATATGGAAGGAACAGTATTAAGAATAGAACAGGGTTCTCTACATGATGGTGCTGGTTTACGGACCGTTGTTTATTTAAAGGGCTGCCCATTACGCTGTGCCTGGTGTTCGATTCCCGAATCACAAAGCAAGCAGATTGAAAAAGGATTTGGCCAGACCATGACCGCTGAAGAGGTAATGGATGAGATTGAGAAGGATGCTGTTTTTTACTTTCACTCGGATGGCGGAGTGACCATTAGCGGAGGCGAGGCACTGGTTCAGGCGGATTTTGCTAAAGAAATTTTGCAAAAATCGAAATACATTGGAATCAATACCGTACTGGAAACCAGCTTTTGTGGTGCTTATAATGAAATCCAAAAGGTAGCTCCCTATGTGGATACATTGTTTGTGGATGTAAAAATGTTTACCAGCAAGCTCCACAAACAATGGACCGGCTTAGATAACCAACAAATTTTGAAGAATATTCGTCGCTTTTTAATTGAGTATCCTAACTGCGAAGTGCGAATTCGAGTTCCTGTGGTTCCAGGTATCAATATGAACCTGACCGAGCTGCTGACGATTGCTTGTTTTGTGGCAGATCTTGATCGGTTCGTACCGTTAGAATTACTACCGTACCACTGCTATGGTATGCACGGTTACCAAGCATTGGGACTGGAGTATCCGTTGGCAGACACGCCAGCGCCTTCACCTAAAGAAATGTTTGCATTGGCAGATCAACTGGCTCGCACGGTTCCTCATTTGCTGGTCACAGCTTTAACCAAAACATTTATTTATTTATTGAATCCAAGCTTTATCTTATGGATAAATGAAAGACACTCACTAGCTGCAGCCAGCTCAAGAATAGAGCTTTTGCTGAAGTCAGTGAGTGTCTTTTTACGATGTTTTTTCGAAGTTAATTTGTCGAATGAACACTGGCTCAATCGGTACATCTTCACTGTTTGTCGGCTGAGCTGCGATCGCTGCTACGATTTCTAACCCTTGGTATACCTGTCCAAAAACAGTATAACGACCATCCAGCTCCGGTAGTCCTCCAAGCTCCAAGTATGCTTGCTTTACATTAGCAGGTCAGCCTGCGCCTTTGTGTTTTGCACAATAAAAAACTGGTTGCCGTTGGTGTGGGGGCCGTGGTCCCCTAAGGCCAAGGCGCCATTAAAATGATAAAGTCCGCGATGCACTTCATCAGCGAAAAAGCCCTCATAGCTGGAAACAGCTTCATCACCAGAACCATCCAAAGCGCCACCTTGAATAACAAATTCCTTAATGACACGAGCCGAAAGGTGTGTTGTCATAAACGCCTTGCTCAGCTAGGGAGCGCCAGTTGGCTACAGCCAGGGGAGCTTGGTCAGGAAATAAGCGGAGACGAATTTCACCAGCATCGGTGACCAGCACACAAACTTCTTCCTGCTGCGGTTTTTCTAATTGAAAGAGAGGAAGGTTTGCAACTGAAACGCCTTGATCCTGCCATCAAATATCGAAAATCCGCCACTCGACCTTCGCCTGATCACCAAGGCGAGCCATTCCCAATAAAACGGTATAGGCGGTTTCATCCGCTTGAAAGGTCAATTGCAGCTGTCCTCGTAAATCGTTGTAGTCATCTGGGGCGGCTACTTGATAAAAAAGATGAAACTGCGCATGCAAATATTCCAAAGGCTGATCTTTAAAGGCTGCAAAATAAGCCTGAACTTTTTCCCGCTGCAAGCTGTCAGCCACCAAAAAATTTTCCAGTTGTTGTTTTGGAACGGCTGCTAACAAGGATCGGCAAACCGCCTCAATTTTCAACGCATCCCAATGTCGCGCAATTAAATAATGGATGGGTGCCTCTTGATTGTAGTCCCACAGGTTGCTCATTTTTTTCACCACTTTCTTCTATTATATAGGAATCACAAAATCGGCAGCGGCGTCAGGCGGCGTTCTTTTCCTTGAATGACTAGCAACTTTTCTACCTGACAGTCTGCCAACAGCTGACTCATTTTTTTAAAGCCCAGCTGATAATCTTCGGCAACATGAGCATCCGAGCCTAAGGTAAAGAGCTTTCCGCCGACACTTTGATACAAAGGAACGGCATAACGGTAAAGGTCTTCGTTGCCGTATTTCAAGAAGCTCTTGGCATTTAACTCCATCGCCAATTCTCGTTCAACAACCTTTTTGAAAATCGTTAGCAGCTGAGCCTCAAAATGCTCCGCGAATTCTTCCGCTGTGAAGGTGAAGCGGCGTAATCCATAATCAAAGTGAGTCAAAATATCTCCTTCTGGAAAATCCGTCAAGACCTGCAACATCTGATCAAAATATTCCTTGGTAGTTTGAATGGGATCTTTGGTTAAAACCACATCGTCCATATAATCAAAGCGGCCATTTTGATGAATACTTACCAGCTTTAAATCATAAGGATGCTGAGCGAGGTAATCCACGATCCGCTCTTCTTGTCCTGGAACAACGCCAATCTCGATACCTCGCAGAAATTTGGTGGAATAGGTTTCTTTTAAAGAGTCCAGTTTGTTTATATAGGCTGGATAATCCGGAATGTCATCTTTTCCGGTAGATGGATTGTTTAAATCAAAGTGATCCGTAGAAACGAAAAACTCCGGCTGATAGGCTAAATAGTTTTCAAATTTTTCCTCTGAATCAAAGGAAAAATACGTGTGGAGATGCTGATCATAATACTGCATAGGGAGCCTCCTTTTTTCTACTATCATACCGCAAAAGCTTTAGAAGGTTAACGGGAATTCGTCGAAATTTACAAACCATATACAACCTTTACATTGTTCATGAAACCTTTTCAAGAAACTGATTCTCTCATTACAAAGCTTTGTTAGAATGGAATTATCGAAAGGGGAGAAGAATGAATGAAAATGAATGAAAAAATTCGTAACATGACTATCGGTTTATTTTGTGCAGCAACAGTAAGTATCCTGCTGACAGGCTGCGGCTCAGGTGAAGCAACGAAGCAATCGGCTGCGGCAGACGACTCTTTAGATACGATTATAGAAAAAGCCAAGGAAGAAGGAGAGATTGCCAGCTTGGGAATGCCGGATACTTGGGCAAATTGGGTAGGCACTTGGAACGACCTTGAAAAAGAATACGGCTTAAGTCACGTGGATACGGATATGTCCAGTGCAGAAGAATTGGCTAAGTTTGAATCAGAAGGAAAAAATGGAACCGCCGATATTGGTGATGTCGGTATCAGCTTCGGTCCGTTGGCTGAAAGCAAAGAGTTAACCTTACCTTATAAGACCAACTATTGGGAGGAAATTCCGGATTGGGCAAAGGATGATGATGGGGATTGGTTGTTAAGCTATACGGGAACCATTTCCTTTATCACCGATAAAGAGAATGTGAAGCAAGCACCGACTAGCTGGAAGGAGCTGCAAGAGGGTGACTATCAAGTTAGCGTGGGGGATGTGACGATTGCCAACCAAGCACAATTTGCTGTATTGGCTGCGGCGATTGCCAACGGAGGTGACGAAAAGGATATTCAGCCAGGTCTGAATTACTACAAAAAAATGGCAGAAAAAGGCCGTTTGTCCACCGTTGATGCCAGCGTAGCAAATCTTGAAAAAGGTGAAATCGATGTGGCAGTTGTTTGGGACTTCAATGGACTAAATTATCGTGACCAAATTGACTCCGAGCGTTTTGAGGTAACTGTGCCAACAGACGGCTCCATCATTAGCGGGTATACAACCTTAATCAATAAAAATGCCCCTCATCCCAATGCGGCAAAGCTAGCACGGGAATATATTTTATCTGATGAAGGGCAAATCAATTTGGCAAAGGGCTATGCGCGACCTATTCGCAAGGTAGAGCTGCCTAAAGAAGTAGCTGAAAAATTACTGCCGGAGGATGCTTATGAAGCGGCGGTGCCAGTTGAAGACAATGAAGCTTGGAACAAGACCTCTGTAGAGCTTCCAGAGCTTTGGCAGGCGGAGGTACTGACCTATGCAAAGTAGACTTGACAAACTGATTGTAGTTATACTAGACGGCTGTCGCTACGACACAGCCGTCGCCCAGCTTGGGTTCATGAATCATTTAGTTGAGCACCAGCAAGCAAGCTTATTGAAGGTAAAAAGTGAGCTGCCCAGCAATTCACGTCCGTTATACGAAGTACTGATGACCGGCGTTCCAGCCTATGAAAATGGCATCTATAGTAATTACCATGCTCAGCGATCCAAAGAGTGGTCGCTGTTTGAATTAGTTAAGGAAGCTGGCGGAAAAACAGGAGCCGCCGCTTACCACTGGTACAGCGAGTTGTACAATCAAGCCCCCTATAATCGTTTGGTTGATCGCATCCAGCATCAGGAGGAGCGACTGATTCAGCATGGCATCTTTTATAGTGAGGACACTTACCCTGATTCGCATTTATTTGCGGATGCCCATTATTTAGTGAATCAGTATCAGCCAGACTTTTTGGTCGTACATTCGATGAATATTGATGATGTCGGTCACAAATTTACCGCCGATTCTCATGAATATGCAGCAGCGGTTAATCAGGCGGACAGATTATTGGCTATTTACCTTCCTGAATGGCTGCAAAAAGGTTATCAAGTCGTGGTGACTGCGGATCACGGGATGGATGCGCACGGACTGCATGGCGGCAGCTTGGCTGCACATCGTGAAGTTCCTTTTTATTTGATTTCAAATAAACGCCAAAAGCTGAAGGAACAAACTGTACCACAGCTGCTGGCGGCTCCATTGTTTTGCTGGTTATTAGGAATTGCACCGTCAGAGAAAATGCAGGACATTCAAGAATTGATGAGGGGATGAAAGAGATGAAAAAACGCTTGGTTCTGGTTCCTGCCTCCTTTATCTTCTGTGCATTTTTACTGCTGCCGCTGCTTTTTATGGTTCTGTGCAGCTTGCACAGTGATTTAACTAACCAGTGGACATTGGCCAATTACAGTGATATTTTCAGCAACAAATATTACACACAGGCCTTTGTTAACAGCGTACTGATTGCTGTCAGCTCCAGTGTGATTGGGTTAATCGGGACGTTTATTTTATGTTTATGCTTAATGAATCTATCGACTAAATTGCAGGAGAAAATCACCTTTGTTTCCAATTTGGCAGCTAATTTTGCTGGGATTCCGCTGGCATTCTCTTTTATTATTTTGTTGGGGAATGTAGGTGTGCTGAAAATGATTTTGCCATTTCTAGCGGACTTCAATTTGTATTCTTGGTGGGGATTGACCATCACGTATACCTATTTCCAAATTCCGTTAGGGGTCTTGTTTTTGTATCCCAGCATGAAGGAAGTGAAAAAGGAATGGCTGGAGTCCGCACAATTGCTGGGCGCTTCATCAGCGTATGCTTGGTTCAAGGTGGCTTTGCCTTTTTTGCGACCATCGATTGCCAGCACCTTTGTCATCTTATTTGCTAATGGCATGGGGACCTATGAAACAGCGTATGCCCTGACCAGCAGTAATGTAAATCTTTTAACGATTCGAATTGCGGCTTTAGTGTCGGGAGATGTGTTCGCCAAGCCTAATTTAGGCAGTGCGTTGGCAGTCGCTTTAGGTGTCCTGCTGGTAACGGCAATGTTGATTATTCAAAAGAAAGGCAAGGTGGTGCAGACGTGAAAAAGTTAATAAAACCGATTTTGTTCTGCTTTGTCCTGTATTACTTGCTGCCGATTATTGGAACGATTTTGTATGCCAGCTCCACTAAATGGTCAAAATCGCTTTTACCTAGTGATTTTACCTTGCAATGGTTCCAACAGCTGCTGACGGACAGGGAATTTATTGCTGCGGTGGGTCGCTCACTTTTATTAGCAGGTGTGGTCTTGGTGACGATTCTGTTGTTGATGATTCCCACCATTATTTGGATTCATTTGTATTTCCCTCGTTTGAATCGTTGGCTGGAAAAGCTGCTCCTGCTGCCGTATGCTTTACCAGGAGTGATTTTGGTAACGGCTTTGCTTCGAACGTATGCTGAAACTGGTATCCCAATGTTTGTAGTGTTGGTAGGTGCATTGTTTATTACGGCGTTGCCGATTGTCTATCTTAGTCTTAACAACCAGATGCGCTTAATTAATCTGAAGGAATTAGTGGATGCAGCAGAAACCTTGGGCGCCCCGATGTCTACGATTATTATCCAGGTGCTGTTTCCAAACATCCGTATCGGTGTGACCCTAGTTTCTCTGATGATTTTTTCTTCGGTTTTTGGGGAGTACATGCTGACGAACCTGTTGATTGGCGGTCGATTTCAGACGGTACGCATCTATATGCTGCGGCGGATGAACGAAAACGGCCATTTGGCTAGCGCTGTGATGGTTTTGTATTTGCTGTTTATGGTGGGAATTGCTTTAACTACCTTTATGCTGACTTATCGACAAAAGCAACAGCTGTCCCTTAAGCAGACGAGGGAAGAGAAGCAGTCGAAAAAGAAGCCCTTAAAGGAGTTGTGACGGAAAATGTTTTTAGAAATACATGATCTCAATCTGTTTTTTGATGAAAAACAGATTTTAGCTATTGATGAAATTCAGATTGAAAAGGGTGAGCTGGTTACTTTACTAGGTCCCAGCGGGTGCGGAAAGTCTACGTTGCTGCGCTGTATCACGGGATTGGAACAACCAAAGAGCGGTGAGATTGTGCTGGACAATGAGAATATTGCCGATAAGCCTACGAAGGATCGCAATATCGGCTTTGTTTTTCAACAGTATGCATTGTTTCCAACTATGACTGTTTTTGAAAATGTAGCCTTTGGTTTGAAGGTAAAGAAGCTGAGTCCTGAGGTGATTCAGGAAAAGGTTTTTGAGATGCTATCATTGGTGGATATGACGGAGCAGGCAGATAAAAATGTCCAGTTTCTTTCTGGCGGTCAACGACAACGGGTGGCACTGGCTCGCTCATTGGTCACTGAACCGAAAGTCCTGCTGCTGGATGAGCCATTAAGTGCTTTGGATGCCCGAATTAGAAAACAGCTGCAGCGGGATTTGCGCGCTATCCAGCAATCGCTAGGGATGACGATGATTTTTGTGACTCATGACCAAGAAGAGGCGATGCGAATCAGTGATCGGATTTTTGTGATGGAAGCTGGGCGGGTGGCTCAGGTTTCCACCTCGAAGGAATTGTATCAGAATCCTCAGAGCCGATTTGTTGCGGAATTTATCGGCAACTATAATCGTTTCGAATGGTATGAGCTGAATCAGTATACCCACGAGTTTTCCGCTAAGGGCAATCGCTGCATTTATTATTTAAGACCGGAGCTGATTCAATTTGAACCGGTTCCTCAGGGGGTTAAGATTCCGGTTCTATGGAAGGAATCATTTATTTTAGGCAACATTCAACGGTATGTTTTTCAAACGCTGGAGGGCAAAGAAATTTTAGTGGATCGGTTGAACGATCGGGAAGAGAAAATTAGCGATGCCTTATACATTCAGCTGAAAGATATTCTAGCAATCCCTGTGGAAATTGATACTCAGCATTTTGCACAACAAAGCTAGTGTATAGTCGGCAAACATTTCTGGCTCTTTGTCAAATAGGACTGATAGAGTGATATAAGAACATCTAAGGTAGAATTGATTTTCTGCTTTAGATGTTTTTTTATGTTTAATAAGTGATCAGATGATTGATTAAGAAAATTCTGGTTCTCATCCTAACCCGTAAGCTATTCGTTTCAATGCTTTGATGTGGGTATGCAGATTTTCTATTTTGCCATTTGAGTAAGGCAACTCTAAGGCTAAACGAATGCCGGATTCATAGTTTATAAACGCTTTTTTTATATGATGCAGTTCTCTTGGAACCGACTTGGGCATTGTTTTTACAAGCTGAAAGAAGATGTCCGCTTCTTTGTCATAAAAAGCTTGAAGAATTTCTTGATAGTAAGCATAAGCTATTCGTAGTTCATCAGAAGTAGAAAGTAGACGTTCTACGACTTCACTTTCGGTTAAATAGGCCCAACCAAAATTACGCCATTTTGTCCATTTATCATAAACAAGCGTGTCCTGTCGTTTGATCAGAAGTCGAGATAAAGCCTTCACTTGTCGATAGTGTTTGGCTTGTATTGGATCGTTTCGGTCGAAGCTTTTCATGACTCATAGTCAAATATCCTTAAAACTGCGAATGAGGTGCTTGACGATGTGAAAGCGATCCACAACGAGTTTGGCATGAGGAAAGCACTCTTTTATCAGCAAAGCATAAGAGGCGTTCATATCTGTTACGAGTATTTTTACGTTTAAACGTGCACGTCGTTCAAATTGCATAAAATAAGAAATGAGATCTTTCTTCTTACGTGAAGGAAGAATATCCAGTAATTTCCCAGTATCGCCATCCATACAAGAAAAAGAATAGGGACCGACTTGATTTTTCAATGAACGAAATTCATCTACCAATGAACAGCGAGGCAACCAATTTATTTTCACGTTTGTCATGGGGAGCAGAGAAGCGAGTGTTCGCGAAACGGTTGACCAAGAAACGCCGCAATGTTTAGAAATCGTCGTCATTGCTTGTTTTTCAGTCAATTCCTCCAATATTTTATAATGTACTTGTTTGGCGATAAAACAGTTTTTTTCAACAATGTAGGTATTCGCCGTAAAATAGGTGTGACAGCCACGACAGAGGTACCGTTGCTTTGCCAAAGCAAGATAAGTCCGTTGATTCGCACACTTATTGAGAAGGACCAGCGATTTTTTCTTTCCGTTCTTAACGATCAGCCCATGTTGATTCACCTGTTTACACTGAGGACAGGGCTGAATCGTTTTAATGAGCGTGGCAGAAACAACGATACTGTTGATTGAATGTATTTTTTTCTTCTCGACATGAGTGATTTGAATGTTTCCATCTTTGATTCCTAGTAATAGTTTGATAAGATGAAGATCAGGCATACAGAACGCTCCTTTGATTGTGTTGTGGTGATTCAATTCTAACGGAGCTTCTGTATGTTTTGTTTTTTTATGCTCAAAAGGACTGATAGAATGATTTACTATCAGTCCTAGAAATTATAGCGCCACATTTCTTTCACCTTTGACTTTTCAGACGGCAGTTTTTATGCTGATACTGTAGAGAGAGCAGGACACAGCTTTTGCTTGTTTTGGGTAAGGGGGAAAGAAGATGACCAAAGCACTTATTTTTGATTTTGATGGGACGATGATTGACAGTGAATGGATGTTTTACGAGAGTATTCATCACTATTTACTGAAGCCTATTTACTGGAGCAGTTCGGCTATAAAATTCCTTTTGCAGACTATCAACAAGGTGTTGGGACGGCAGCAGAACTGTCCTTTTATGAAGGGATAAGTCAAGCGGTTGGGAGACCAGTGGATGCTGAACATTTTGAGCAGCGGATCAGCAGCACTGGAAAATCGGAGTAGTCTCAATTCTGAACTGCGGGAGCTAGACTATTTTTTTGAAGCACATCCGATGATTAAGGAAAAAATTGATTCCTTTGTGACGATCGATGATCTTCAGGTCGGCAAACCAGATCCAGAAGGTTATTTGTTGTGCTTGAAACGGCTGAGGGTTGAACAGGCTGTTGTAGTTGAGGATAGTCCAGTCGGTGCCCAAGCAGCACCGCATATGACAGTTGATGTACAAGCGTTGGATGCAGATTTTTTCGCCTTTAGCGGGCATAAAATGTGCGGGCCGACAGGAATCGGTGTATTATATGGCAAACGTCAATTGTTAGAACAAATGGAGCCAGTCGAATTCGGCGGTGAAATGATAGATTTTGTCAATCTTTACGATAGTTCATGGAAAGAGCTGCCATGGAAATTTGAAGCTGGTACTCCGAACATTGCAGGAGCAATCGATTACTTGAATGAGATTGGTATGGAGAATATTCATCGTTATGAGCAAGAACTGGTTGCCTACGTTTTACCTAAATTACAAGCGATCGGCGGTATCACCATTTACGGACCGCAAGATCCTGAACATCATACTGGCGTGGTTGCTTTTAATTTGGATGGCATCCATCCCCGTGATGTGGCGACTGCTCTGGATATGGAAGGTGTCGCTGTACGTTCAGGACACCATTGTGCACAACGGTTCATCGACGATTTCTGTTTGACTAATTGGTCGTTTAAACAGTCGATGATAATGCCGTTTGAGCGGCTCCAATGTCGTGGAATCTTTGAGTAAGAGTTTCCAATATCGCTTGAGCCGACGGTACTTCTTCTGATTTTCAGATTACGTGATTGATTTTCGTACAGTTCTATGAGAATCGCCTGCTTCAGTTCCTTTGTTAGTTGATGATGTTCATCAACTAAGTCCGTTTTCGCAGAAAAGGTCTGCCCACAATCATAGCATAGAAAACGGGTACGTTTTAATTCTAAAATAGTCAACTTTTCTTTGACTTTCAACATCTGAGTACGTGTCGTATAGGAACCGTTGCGGATAATACGAATCGATCCACAGTGTTCACAATGGGAAGGTGAGTCATCCAATCTCCCTTTAATAAACTGCGCTTGAACGCCTTTATATTCTTTTTCAATCAGCCATTCTTCATCAAAAAATAAATGTTTATCTGTTAATCCGAGTAATTTTCTAGTATGATTATCCATAGAGCGACTCCTTTGGTAGGGTGATGTTTTGGTCGACTAAATTTTACCAAAAGTGAGTCTCTTTTTGAGTTGAAACGAAGAAAAAGTGTTAGTAGAAAATCGCCTTCGATTTTCCAACAACACAAAATATTATAGAAGCCTTTTTTCTAAAGGATTTCAAGGTGTCTGTTTGCATTTATTAAAAAAAAGAAAAAGTATTGGCAACAGAAGGCGTCACCAACACTAGATATTATAGAGCCATAATATGCTGTATAATATCTAGTGTATAGGCTTAAGTGGAGGTATATATGAAAATATTAACTGTTGAAGATGATAATATGATAAGAGAGGGAATAAGTGAATATCTTTCAGAATTTGGATATACTGTTATTCAAGCTAAAGATGGAAGAGAAGCCTTGTCAAAATTTAATAGCGATATAAATTTGGTTATCTTAGACATTCAGATACCTTTTATAAATGGTTTAGAAGTGTTGAAAGAAATTAGAAAGAAAAGCAATTTACCAATTCTAATCTTGACTGCATTTAGTGATGAAGAATATAAAATTGATGCATTTACTAATTTAGTAGACGGATATGTAGAAAAGCCATTTTCATTGCCGGTCTTAAAAGCTAGAATAGATTCTTTAATTAAGAAGAATTATGGACATTTAGAGAAGTTTGAATATAAGGATCTATCGGTTAATTTTAATAGCTATACAGCTAAAATAAATGGTGAAGAAATAGATGTAAATGCAAAAGAACTAGAAGTATTAAAATGTTTATTGGATAATAATGGACAAGTGTTAACAAGAATGCAAATTATTGATTATGTATGGAAAGATAGCGAAGAAACTCCTTATGATCGAGTAATAGATGTATATATAAAAGAACTTAGAAAAAAATTACAATTAGACTGTATAACTACTATAAGAAATGTAGGATATAAATTGGAGAGAAAATGAAAAAATTAAAGATATTTCCAAAAATGTTCATACAAATATTTTCTGTTCTTGGAATAATAATTATATTAGTTCATTCATTAATTTTTTTTATCTTTCCTAAAACATATTTGGAGACGAGAAAAGAAAAGATTCATAATATGGCAAATGAAATTTCTAGTAATATGAATGGAAAAGAAATAAAATATATAGAACAAACTTTGGAGTTTTATTCCAAGAGTAGTGAAATAAAAGTATTCATAAAAGAAAAAAATAATAAGAATGAAATACAAATCAAAGATAATATAAATGTTAATTTAGAAAGTGATAGTAATTCTTTGATAATTGAAGAAAGAGAAATAAAGCTTAATGATGGTAAAAAAACAAATCTACAATTTGTTTCTACAGCTGATATGCAAAAAGATGCGAAAGATTTAAGCCTTAAATTTTTACCATATTCTTTATTAATATCAATTTTATTTTCTGCTATTATTTCTTTAATTTATGCAAAATCAATAAAAAATAATATACAAGAAATAAAAATTGTTACTGATAAAATGATGAAACTTGATAAAAAAATGAGTTTAAAAGTTAGCTCTAATGATGAAGTTGGAGAATTAAAACAACAAATTAATGATTTGTATTCTACTTTATTAAGAACAATTGACGATTTGGAATTTAAAAATAAAGAAATTTTAAAATTAGAAAAGTTAAAATATGACTTTTTTAAAGGTGCATCCCATGAACTTAAAACCCCTCTTGCTAGTCTTAAAATAATACTGGAAAACATGAAATACAATATTGGAAAATATAAAGAAAGAGATATTTATATTAATGAATGTATTGAAATCGTTGATAGTTTAACAAAAAATATTTCTCAAATATTATCAGTTCATTCTATAGAAAATTTGAATAATGATGAAGAATATTTGAAAATAAATGATACATTAGAAGACATATTAAAAAAGTATGAAATATTAGCAAATCAAAAGAAAATAACTGTCAATAATTATATATTAGACGAGAATGTTTATATAGGAAAAACAGCTTTAAAGATTATTCTATCTAATTTGATTAGTAATGCGGTAAAATATACTGATGTAAATGGGGTAATTAATATTGGGATAGTTAATGATTGGTTATATATAGAGAATTCATACGGTAACAATAAAATTTCGAATATGGATAAAATATTTGATGTTAAATTTGATTTAAATAAGGAAAATAGTAATGGATTAGGTTTATATATTGTAAGTAATATTCTGAATAATTACAATATAGAATATAAAGTATTGCAGGATGAAGAATTTTTTATCTTTAAAATAAAAATATTTTCTTAATTAAGATATAATTTTGCAATAGTTATTGAAAAATAGAGACTTATTATGGTTCTGTTGCAAAGTTTTAAATAAAGAATAAAATCCCTTACGGTATCTATGATTTAAGCTGGGATTCCCAATAATACCTTGATTTCAGTACAGACCGAAAACCCGAAGAGAGTGCCTTCTTTTCGGGTTTTCTTATATAATCCTCGAATGGCTTCCATGCCTTTAATCGTGGTAGAGGCAGTGCGTAAACTTCGATAGAATTTATTGCGTCTCTTTACTGGACGATGGTCTTGTTCAATCAAATTATTCAGGTATTTAATGGTACGATGTTCTGTCCCTTGATAAAAGCCGTATTCTTTTAGTTTCTTAAAGGCACTTGTAATAGAGGGGGCTTTATCTGTGACTACAACCTTCGGTTCATCAAACTGCTTCACTAACCGCTTAAGAAAAGCATAGGCTGCTTGTGTGTCCCGTTTTTTACGTAACCAAATATCCAAGGTTAAACCATCTGCATCGATGGCTCGATACAAATAATGCCATTTTCCTTTAATTTTGATGTACGTTTCATCCATTTTCCATGAATAAAAGGATTTTTTATTTTTCTTTTTCCAAATTTGATAGAGTAGTTTGCCATATTCTTGCACCCAACGATAAATCGTCGTATGAGAAACGTTAATGCCACGATCATATAAGATTTCTTGAACTTCACGATAGCTAAGGTTATAACGAAGATAGTAGCCCACGGCTACAATAATCACATCCTGCTGAAATTGCTTTCCTTTAAAATGATTCATCGTTATTCCTCCTGCTATCTTTTTCTATTATTCTATCTTATTTGATAGTAGATTTAAAACTTTGCAACAGAACCGTAGAATCTAACTACTAAGAAAAGGACGTGTCCACGATGGCAAAAGCCAAGAAAAAATTTGATGAAGACTTTAAGAAGATGATCTTAGATTTAAACCAGTCTGGCCAATCGGTCGAAGAACTGGCAGCGCAATATGGTATCGCTACACAAACGATTTATCGTTGGAAGAAGCTTCATACAAAGAATGTAGCAACCGGCATGACTGAGGCAGAAATCCTAGCGATGAAAAAGGAGGTTCTGTTGCAAAGTTTTAAATCTACTATCAAATAAGGTAGAATAATAGAAAAAGATAGCAGGAGGAATGACGATGAATCATTTTAAAGGAAAGCAATTTCAGCAGGATGTGATTATTGTAGCCGTGGGCTACTATCTTCGTTATAACCTTAGCTATCGTGAAGTTCAAGAAATCTTATATGATCGTGGCATTAACGTTTCTCATACGACGATTTATCGTTGGGTGCAAGAATATGGCAAACTACTCTATCAAATTTGGAAAAAGAAAAATAAAAAATCCTTTTATTCATGGAAAATGGATGAAACGTACATCAAAATTAAAGGAAAATGGCATTATTTGTATCGAGCCATCGATGCAGATGGTTTAACCTTGGATATTTGGTTACGTAAAAAACGGGACACACAAGCAGCCTATGCTTTTCTTAAGCGGTTAGTGAAGCAGTTTGATGAACCGAAGGTTGTAGTCACAGATAAAGCCCCCTCTATTACAAGTGCCTTTAAGAAACTAAAAGAATACGGCTTTTATCAAGGGACAGAACATCGTACCATTAAATACCTGAATAATTTGATTGAACAAGACCATCGTCCAGTAAAGAGACGCAATAAATTCTATCGAAGTTTACGCACTGCCTCTACCACGATTAAAGGCATGGAAGCCATTCGAGGATTATATAAGAAAACCCGAAAAGAAGGCACTCTCTTCGGGTTTTCGGTCTGTACTGAAATCAAGGTATTATTGGGAATCCCAGCTTAAATCATAGATACCGTAAGGGATTTTATTCTTTATTTAAAACTTTGCAACAGAACCGGTGGTGGTCTATGGGGTGGCCTATTACTTGTTAAGTGAGCCAAAACAGATCGCGGCGTCAAATATTTTCACGGCAGTAATGACATTAATGTGTGTCATGTGCTTTTCTATTTTTAGTTACTTACTCGTCCAATTTATCAGGCAAAATTTAACAATGAGTAAACTTTTCAAAAGTTTATTGGACTTACTTATCTTAGGCAGTATGTTAACGACTCTAACAGATCGGTTCGAACAATCTGAAAAAACGGTAGAGGGGATAAAGAACTTCTTAACGACGATTGATCAATTTATAAATGGATATATGTATTTGTTTGAAGTAGGCTTTATTCTCACTTTGTTTGGTTGTGTATTTATAAAACTCATTAAAAGATCAATCGAAAAAGAAATGGTTATTGATCTAATTCCGACGCTGAGCGGCTATGAGTATTACGTTGATTTTGGAAAGTATGAGGAGTTGATCCATACGGATATCGTTCACACGAGTATCCATGAAGTAACCGTTAAGGGCATCAGATCTACTTTAAAAGATGGACAGGAGACGAAAACAATCGACCGAAGAAAAGAGGTCTACAATTTTTATAAAGTTGAAGCAAGTCTACGATATGGCATTGGGAAATTGAGGTTAGATGGGAGTAATATTCAACAAAACAAACCATATGTTTTAGGAAAAGTGGTGATTTAGAACTTCCTATGAAAGATGAATAAATAAGGAGAATCTTTTGAAAATGATTCTTCTTTACAGAATTGTGCTTATAGTTGGCACGGAGTTAAAAATCTTAAAGAAGGAGCAGTTATTCAAAGTGAAAGAACATCATAATCAGTTACTATGTATTAAAACGGGTACGATGAACATTCAATACCGAACAGAATATTTAGAATTAACGAATCAAACTGATTTTTTGTCGATTCGAGAGCAACATAAGCAAGAAAAATTAATGGCTACTTATAGCCAATTGATTGATGAGTGGGAACAATTCAAGGAATCTAAAACATAAAATTCCATTTAAACACCTTATTTTTTAAAGAGCATAAGGAAACGTGACCCCACTTTTAAAAAAAGTGGTTGGATAGGCTGTGCCTATCACGTTTCTGAAAAAAATAAATGACCCCAAAATACCAATATATAGGATAGTACAAGGATAGCAAAGGATAGTAAAAGGATAGAGGTAGGATAGCGAAAAGGATAGGATCCTTTTCACTATCCTATATTATATTGGAGGATATTTATGAATGTTAAAATTAGAGATTTAGATCCAAAATTCATTTCTGAAATTGATCGAAGATGCGTTGAACTAAGTAATCGTACAGGAAATAAATGGAGTCGTAATGATTATTTAAAGCTACTCGTTGAAAATGATTTTGATCGTCCTTTGATGGAATACAAACAAGAAAAGTTTGACCAGTTATTAGAAAAGTTTTCAGAAATTCAAAGTTATAACACAAAGATATTAGAAGAATATGTTAGCCAAAATAATCGTATTATAGAAATCTTGATTGAGCAAAATAGAGGAAGTGAACTTTGATATGGCAAAGGTTATAGACAAACACATTTACTTTCACCAAACACATATCGATGTATTGGATGAAACTATTTCTACTCATGCAGAGGTTAAAAACTATAGTGAAGCTGTTCGCTTTTTATGTATGAACTATGATCCAGAAGTGGAGAAAAAAGTAAATTCCAATCAAGCAAAGTTGAATGGAATGAGTAAAGAAATTTCTATTTTAACCGAAATGGTTTCAGAATTTGCGGATCTTCATTTGAAAGATACAGGAATATTAATTGGTAAAAATTCAACTGTTTATCAAGAAGCAAAAGAACGAGTGGAAGGAAAAATTAAATCCAATCAAACAAAAAAATATTCCCCTCAGTTGAAGAAACCTGTGAATGAATCTGTTCATGCCAGAGTAGATCCATTTGATCCAACGAAGATTCTAAAAAGATAAAAATGAAGGAGGATAATAATGACTCAATCGCCTTCAGTTATTCTCACTTGTCAATTTACTTTGCCGAATAAAAAGTCATTTTCTACTTATATTGACTATATTACAAGGGAACAGGCTCTTGAAGAAAAGGAACGACGTACGCCCGAAGAAGAACAGGAACTTCAACGAATCAAGAATGCTTTAGAGGAGTTTTATATTCCTGAAGGAGAAACTTTTTCGGAGAGTAAGACGGGTAAAGAATTCAGTGAAACGTCGAATGAAGCTCAATCGTTGATGGAACATGGAATCAATTTTGACAAGTTAGAGGAACAAGATTTTACCAATTATCTTTCTTATATGACACGTCACTATGCGTTAGAACAAAAGAAAGAACTGACGCAAAGTGAACAAAAAGAATACCAACGCTTGAACCAAGCAATGAAAAAATATCAAACAGAACCCCATAAAAAAGCTTCAGGAAATCTTCCTGGAGTTTTTTCTATAGCTTCAGACGAAGTGAAAGGAAGTGATCTGAAGGAGATTAAGCAAATCTTCCAAAGAGGACAACAAAAAGGCTCAATCATTTATCAAGATGTTGTTTCTCATGATAATTCGTATCTTGAAAAAATAGGATTGTACGATCCCAAAACAGATACTTTAGATGAAGAAGGGTTAAAAGCAGCTGGAAGAAAAATGATGGAGACATTATTCGAGAAAGAACAATTGAATGAAACAGGTTACTGGATGGCAACGATTCACCGTAACACTAAACATATCCATATTCATTTTGCAGTTGTTGAAAAAGAAAATACGCGTAAACCTTACACGGAGGTTGAAAATGGTGTGAGTTATATCGTACCGAAAGGTAAGAGAAGACAAGCAACATTAGACGCAATGAAGACCAATTATGTACATGAGTTAGAACGTTTTTCTTATGAAAAGGATCGAATGATTGGTATGGAGAAACGAAATTTATTGACGCGGAAAAGTGATTTGCGTAACACCTTAACAAAAGTGGTAAAAGAGCCAGCGCGTTACGATCGACACGCGATGAACTTATTAAATGAAGTATATAAAACCCTACCTGACAAACGTTCGGAATGGAATTACGGGGATGAAAAACGAACCAAACTTTCACCATACACAAGAGAGAAACTCGATGAGTTAACCAAATATGTTTTAACAAAAGAACCTGAATATCAAGAATATATACAGATTTCAAAAGCATTGAAAGAAGAAGCAAAAAGTCTTTATGGGGAAAGCAAGAGAGAATCAAAGGATGCAGAGAAAAATGCTCTCTTTGATTTAAAAAAGCGCACAGGAAATGCCATCCTAACAGAGCTGAAGAGACAGGATAGTCAAATAAAACCATTAATAGAAAGTGTTGATCAGATGCAATCTATTTACAATGAACGATCCTTTCGAACGCTTAAACAATTGCCAACGAATGAATACAAATATAGTTACGAAGAATTCATGAAGCGCAGGAAACAATTCCAACAAAGAGTTGTCACGCAGCGGAGTTTGCGTCAATTAAATCGAACGATTAATGCCCATGAAGAAAAATACCACGCAAGTAAAGCATACGAAGAGCAACAACGAAGAATTCAAATGGAACAAGAAAGACAGTAAAGACAGTAGGAGGAATAGCAATGAAACAATATTTAGATCAATGGAAAGTTATAGAAGGATCATTAAGAGAAGAACGAATCGAACAACTTCCTGATTGTTTAGAAAAAGAGCATTTGTTCCAGATAAGAGAAATGTTGAGAAACGAACAGTTTGATCCAAATCAATTTTTAGTCGTTGAGTACCCAGCTACTGGTGTGTATTGTTGTAATCATGTGAATGGTGAAAAATATTTTATCATTCAAGAATATGAGGGCAAGTTAGCACCTTATTATACTACTTGGGAAATGAATGAAGAGGGAATCAATAACTTTCCATGTAAAAGCATTGGATTTGAGTCAATACCTCGGACACGATTTGTGAGAATTTTTTCGAGATTCCAGCGGGTGAGTATCTCATCGTTTCGACCAGCGGTCAAACCAAAACCGTTTGACCGCTGATCGAAGCGATGAAGTTGAAACCCTGTGGAAATCTCGCCAAAAAAATGTAAGTGGTAGCTAGGAACTAAGCTTGCAATGCCAACTCCTCCATCTGATTTGGTGTTAAATAGTTGATACTACTATGGATTCGCTTGCGATTGTAAAATCCTTCAATGTATTGAAATAACGCTAAATAAGCAGCTTCAAAGTTTTCATACGCTTTTGATGGATAGACTTCTTCTTTTTTGAGTGAGGCGTGAAACGATTCGATACCGGCATTATCGTAGGGACAGCCCTTACGACTGAAGGAGTGCCGAATGTTCAATTCATTCAGCTTTGCCTCATAGGCTTCGCTAGTGTACTGAGAACCCAAATCTGAGTGGATGATCAAGTTCTCGGAGGGTGTTTGGTTTAAGAGCGCATTGTCAAGGGTTTCGATAACCAATTCTTTCGTCATCTGCTTGCCAAACTTCCAACCGATGACTTTCTTTGTGTGGAGGTCTTGAATAGTGGAGAGGTAGGTCCAGCCATCTTTTAGGGTATGAATATAGGTAATATCTGTCACCCATTTTTGATTGATCGACGTAGTGGTAAAATCTTGGTTTAACAGGTTTTTACGTCCTTCACTTTTAACTTTCGCTTGTTTGCCAGGCTTGTACTTCTTGAGGGTGACTGAACGCAAGCCTAATTTTCTCATCAGTATTTGTACTTTCTTTAAGGACAAGGTCTCGCCACGGCCAACAAGAATCTTATGAATTTTAGGCGCACCATAGATACCCTTGTTTTCAAAGTAGATTCCTGAAATCAAGCGGTTTAAGCGTTTGTTTTCTGATTGGCGCTTGGAAGGTTTCTTTTTCTTCCAGTCATAGTAGCTGGATTTCGGTGCTTCCAAAACGGTACACATTTGTTTTACGTCATGATCATGAACATTTGATTGAATAAATTCGAAGACATCACTCATTTTTACTTTTGAGCGAATATGGTTAAAGCCTTTTTTAGGATAGTGTTTTCCTCCTGCATGCGGGCCATTTCCTTTTTCATCGCTAGGATTTCTGCCTCAGTCATGCCGGTTGCTACATTCTTTGTATGAAGCTTCTTCCAACGATAAATCGTTTGTGTAGCGATACCATATTGCGCTGCCAGTTCTTCGACCGATTGGCCAGACTGGTTTAAATCTAAGATCATCTTCTTAAAGTCTTCATCAAATTTTTTCTTGGCTTTTGCCATCGTGGACACGTCCTTTTCTTAGTAGTTAGATTCTACCAAATCGTGTCCATGAAATCATCCTAACATCACATTGAAGAGTCCATTTCACTCACAGAGTGTTAGTTGTTAAGTGAATAAAAGAAGTAAAAGAGTCCTGAACGTGATTGTCCAGGACTCTTTTTTTCAATGAATTGTTTTCCGCCAACTCATTGAGTGGTGCGATTTGCGACTACATTATATCAAAAGAAAGAGAAGGGAGGAAGCAGAAATGGTTCATTCAACGATTGGAGTTGTTGTTGAAAAAAGCAGAGACAATCTCGTTTTTGTGACAGAAATTCAAACAGGCAGATCTTTTGTCGTCACAGACAAAGCGGCAAAAGCTTATCAAAGTAGCGATATTTTAACGTTAAATCTGACTACGAAGACGTTCGTCGATGCGACAGAAGATTATCCATTTGTTTAGTCTAATGGTGATAAGTCAAGATGAAATTTAAGATTTTCTTTATTGAGTAATATGTTTTGAAGCGCACGAAACTAGACCCGATCAAAATCAAATTTTTTTCGGGTTGATTCAAGGATTTGCGTCAATAACGGATTGTTATTTCTCTATCACATTCCTTGGTGGCGTATAGAGTTGGTGTTTACGTAGTAGCGTATCCACCAGACGCGTAAATTTTCTTGCGGTTAGGACGAGTGCACGTTTGTGTTGATGCTTTGGAACCTCCTTATATTTACTTTGATAAAAAGCTTTGTATTCAGGAAGATAATTTTTTACAGAGTTGGCAGCTTCAACTAAGTAGTATCTAAAATATCGATTTCCTTGTTTTGTCAGAGGTGTATTTTGCGACTGATAGTTTCCAGATTGGTTCACTTTCCAACTTAATCCAGCGTATTTTGCCAATTTTGTCTGATCTTCAAATCTTTCGATTTGACCAATTTCAGCGATTAAACCGGCAGCATAGACTTTACCAACGCCTGGAATACTGGTTAAGCATTGATATTCTGGAATGACAACAATTACTTGTTCGATGGCTTTATCTAATTCTTTGATATTTTTTTCAAGTGCTCGTATTTCTCGTACGAGAACACTTAAAACAACATTAATTGATTCTTGTGCAAGAGCACCTAGGCGGTAACTCATGGTAATTGCACGTTGAATTGCTTTAGCGATTTTTTCTGGTTGCTTGAAACGGCCTTTTCCTTTTTCTTGAAGTAAATCACAGAAAGCTTCTAAAGGAAGCTCAGCAAGTTCATCCAATGTGAAATCTTCCGTCATGAGTGAAATGAGGGTTGCACTAAAAAGACTCGTCGATTCGTCTCGCATTTCTCGAGCAAGCGTATTACATTTGTACGTTAGATTTTCAAGAAAATGTTGCTTTGTACGAATCAATTGCTTAATAAGTTGATAGCGAGTACGTGTTAAACGCTGTAAGGCCATGTATTTCTCTTCTTTGATAGGGGAAGTTGTGAATCGTTGAATACGCAAGAAATCAGCGATTCTTAATGCATCGTTTCGATCAGTTTTATTCTCATCAAACATGCGACTAAATTGTTTCACCCGAAAAGGATTTTCAATCGTTACAAGTGTGTTGAGCTTCTTTAGTTTCTCATCTTCATGAAAAAACATGGAAGGATGGAAGCTGTACATGGACGTTGACTCCATGCCAATCACAATTTGATCAAAGTGGTAGCTGTCATTGAATTCAAGAATTGTTTCTCGTATGAATGAAGCACCTTCGATGTCATTGGCAACAGAGATTTCAGATAAGATAGACAATTGATTGTCGTCTGTTAAAAAACAAACATCTAGTTTTTCAGAGCTAACGTCAATACCGACAAATAATTTCATGGAAGAAGGACCTCCTTTCGATATAAATTTTGGAAAATGCTTCGATACTGTGGGATTTCCCAGAAACTCACTGTATAGCCACAACCTCGCCTAATAGAATACGGTGATAAAAGAGCTAGAAGCTGCCTTCCAAACTACTATTTGAAAGTCTAGTCCATTATCGAAACAGCTAATGAGTTGGTAGTGATAACAGTGGTTCGGGTAACAGACTAAACAGGGTAGACAAACGCTACAGGAGGAAATAGCAAATTCCCGTTGGATCCTTTCCATACATCCATTGTACTCTGAGAAATCACACAATATCGAAACAAATTCCGTTAGGAATGTGTTATTCAATAAATTTTATAATCTAGAAACATTTTGAATAAAAACTATTAGACAAATGATATTTTACGAGGAGGAAACGGTCATGGCAGAAGAAAAAGAACCACTAGACAATAGTCGTTTGGGAAAATCCAAAAGAAAATTAGTACGATTGCAAAATGAATTAAACGAACAAATTGAAAAGATGTTTGAACACCAGAGAAAGACCAACGGTCAACCAATGAACGATAAGAGAAATGGGCATTCTTGGTTTAGGCAACAAGAGCGAATCGAAAATAAAGTGCATAGTCTGAGAGAAGAGATCAAGCAACAAGAAAAACAAGTAGAAAAACTTGAAAGACAAGAAGAGATAAAGGAAATGGGCTATAACAAGTACGGCGGACTGGATATGACGATCGAGAATATTCCAAGAATCAAAGAAGAAATCGAACGCTTTGAAAAAGGTGAATCGACTTTTTCAGCCGCTACGATCCGAAAATACCAACGGAAATTGGAAACATTAGAACAGCTGAAAGAAAGATCGGAAAAAGGAAAAGAAAACCTTCTTCCTGAAGTACAAGCAATCATTGACAGCGGACGAGTGACGCAATGGAAAAAAATCCGACCATTTATTTTCTGAAAGGCTATCGAAAAGTCGCTTTAGAACTGAATGAAAACGGGGAATTTGAGGAATCTAAAAAATACCAAGCCACGTCGGAAGAGGAAAAAGCAGCTGTTCGTGAATTACTTGAAGAGGCTGTACCAACTGATTTTTTGAAGGAGAAAGAAAACGATCATTTTTATCGAGTAGAATTCAACGAAAATGATCCAGAAAAAGGATTGAAAAGTTATGGTGGGGAGATCGTAACATTCGAATTGATCGATCAACTCAAAACGTTGGATAACCAATACGCCGCAGAAGCAGGTTATTATAAATTCTATTTTGAAGAAGTGAAGAACGGAGAAGTAGTCGATCAGATCCGAATGGATCTAGGGGATGGCGTCAACAGTAATCAACCCATCTATTTAGAGTTAGCAAAATTGTGCGAACAAGTACCTGAGAAGGAACAAAAACAATCGGTCAAAAATGAACCTGTTTCGAAAGAACAAATGCAGTCGAAAGAAACAAAAACAAAACAAAAGGGCTATCAAAAACGAACGGCAGAAGAGATTAAACAAGAAGTTAAATCCCTTTCGCAACAGGCACTGGATGCGGTGAAAAAGCATACTCATTCTCCTGAAGACGTCAAAGAACTTTTGAACTTTATGTCTCGTTTTCCAGAACGATCCTTTAGAAATCAATTATTGATTGAGGGGTTCTGTTGCAAAGTTTTAAATCTACTATCAAATAAGGTAGAATAATAGAAAAAGATAGCAGGAGGAATGACGATGAATCATTTTAAAGGAAAGCAATTTCAGCAGGATGTGATTATTGTAGCCGTGGGCTACTATCTTCGTTATAACCTTAGCTATCGTGAAGTTCAAGAAATCTTATATGATCGTGGCATTAACGTTTCTCATACGACGATTTATCGTTGGGTGCAAGAATATGGCAAACTACTCTATCAAATTTGGAAAAAGAAAAATAAAAAATCCTTTTATTCATGGAAAATGGATGAAACGTACATCAAAATTAAAGGAAAATGGCATTATTTGTATCGAGCCATCGATGCAGATGGTTTAACCTTGGATATTTGGTTACGTAAAAAACGGGACACACAAGCAGCCTATGCTTTTCTTAAGCGGTTAGTGAAGCAGTTTGATGAACCGAAGGTTGTAGTCACAGATAAAGCCCCCTCTATTACAAGTGCCTTTAAGAAACTAAAAGAATACGGCTTTTATCAAGGGACAGAACATCGTACCATTAAATACCTGAATAATTTGATTGAACAAGACCATCGTCCAGTAAAGAGACGCAATAAATTCTATCGAAGTTTACGCACTGCCTCTACCACGATTAAAGGCATGGAAGCCATTCGAGGATTATATAAGAAAACCCGAAAAGAAGGCACTCTCTTCGGGTTTTCGGTCTGTACTGAAATCAAGGTATTATTGGGAATCCCAGCTTAAATCATAGATACCGTAAGGGATTTTATTCTTTATTTAAAACTTTGCAACAGAACCAACCAGAGTAATCTAATCTTTGAGGGGAAAAATTTATTTTTGAATTTAACAATTTCTTTTGAAAAAGATTATCATAAGCTAGATTTCAAAGAAGGAGCTGAATTAACCATAAAGTTTACTGATTTGTGTAGCGGTAAATGTTTAGTTAACAATCAATCTGTGATTGATTTTGGTGACAGCAAATATATAAGTAACTTCAAAAATAAAATTAAAGCAATGAAATCAAGGGAGCAAAGCCGAGGAGTTTTTTCTAAAGGCGGTCATGGTCGAAAAAGAAAATTAGATCAAGATAGATGGGAAGCCATAAAGAAAAGAGAAAGCAATTTTGTTAAAACCTATAATAATCAATGTTCGGCAAAAATTATTCAAACAGCTATCCGCAATAAGACGCAAATAATCTGTATTTCTGAACCAGATAAAAATTATGGGGAATGGGCTTATTATCAGTTGAAAGAACAAATAATAAATAAAGGGAAAAGATATGGAATAGAAGTTAAAAGTGAGTAGAATAAGAAATCGTTGATTTGGCAACGAAATAGTGAGGGGACACTCACTCACTGAAGGGTTAGCTCTGTCAAGTTGTGTAACCAGACGGAAGGACGAATATTGTTGAGGTTTTAGAACCATGTAAAACAACACAGTTCTCAAATGTTACGGATAAACCGTTTGCGGGAAATCAGGTTTTAAAACCATGTAAAACAACACAGTTCTCAAATAAGGCTTTATTGAATTGATCAGTAGTTTCTGTTTTAGAGTTATATAAAACGACATGGCTCTTAAATAGGAGCTAACGAAGAAAAAGAAGGTACTCCGTTTTGGAGTTAAGTAGAAATAAAAAAATAGAATCGTTGATTTGGCAACGAGTTGAAAAATACGCAAAACTATGGTCACCAAGGGATAACCCTGAAACTGATGATCGCTATATCTTACTAGTAGTTAAACAGTCTAAATAGTACTCATTTATTGTATTGATTCTAAGGGAACCTGCAATAAATGAGTACTATTTTACTTTTAATTCCGCTATCTATGTCATTAGGCAACTAAATTGTTATTAATATATTTACGTTTACTCGTATATTTTTAGTAACGCATCTGTCAAAACTTTAGAAAAATTTATTTTATCTTTTTCCCCTCTAGCTACTAACCATTCTGGGACTGTGACGTTTTTGCGTACGGTCTTTTTTTGGATAAATGGAGAAGGATCACTTTGAATAAGAGAAACAATTTTGTTATTGCCCAAATTATTTAGTTGATGAATATCTGTTGGAGAAGGAACTGAAATATCTTCATCAATATAGTAAGCTAGAATCCCATCAAGAAATTCTTTAGCATTGGACATAGCTTCTTCAAAATTATCTCCTTGTGTTGCTCCAGCAAAATCAGGAAAAACTACTGAGTAGCCATTTTCTTCAGCAGAAAAAATTACAGGGTAACTTTTTTTCATTTCCACCACTCCTTTCGAGTTAATCCAATGAACTAAAGGACTGGGCTATTTCAGCCCTAAGTCCTTTAGTAACTTCTGCTCTGTCCCTTTTTTTAAATCCTGATTACTATGAACAGGAATAGGAACGGGTGGGAATCCTTCTTTGGCTACAATATGATGGCTGCCAGTTATCCTCACCACTTTCCAACCATTTTTCTTGGCTAGTTTGAGCATTTTTTTACCGGTAAGTGGCATTCGCGACTACCTCCTTACAAATATTATTATACGCATTATGCGTATAAAGGTCAAGAGTTTTTACATTAAAAGTAGAATGTAAGTGTCACAATAGGGTATACCCTATTGTATCATATGGTAAAGTACAGTATAATAAGGTTTGGAGGTGTAACACTAGGGTGTAACACAATGTGAAATTTGGAGGTCATTTTTTGAACAAGAAACAGGATCAAGAATATTATATAGAAAAATTGGAGAAAGAGAACTTAGAACTCAAAGAGCGAATAAGATACTATGAAACCAAATTCTGTAAAAGAGGTGATTGTATGAAACCAAATCCTGTTGAAACAGGTAAAAGAATTAAATCAATTCGTTCTAATTTTGGAATGACTATGGAACAATTTGCAGATTTAATTGGAAATGCTCAAAAAGGAAATATTAATAATTGGGAACGAGGATTCTCCCTTCCCAACAAAGAAAGATTAATTAAAATTGCTGAATTAAGTAACAAAACTATCGACTGGATTAAATGGGGAACTTTAGAAGAATATATAACTTCATACCTTATCGGTATAGGATATGAGCTATATATTAAAGACTTTCCAGAGATACCTCACAAAGTCTTTAAAGACATTCAAGAAAAATATAGTGATACGTTTTCGTTAGATAAAGACTATGAATTATTGGATTCTATAATAAAAAATATATTTACAAAATATTACTCAAACGGTTGAATTGATAGATGGACTCAAAGAAGAAAATTCAAAGTTAAAAGAGAAGATAAAATACTATGAATGTTTATTTGATGGTATAGAGAGTCTGCTGAACTCACGAAAAAATCCCTAGTTTTTATGAATGACCGTTTTGTAAATCTGATTGAAATAGATTTATATGATTTCGGTATATGATATACATTAGGAGGTGTCGAATGGAAATAAATCTTTTTGAGGCTGGTAATCGAATAAAGCAAATACGAGAAAAACATGGATATACTATGGCAGACTTAGGTAAACTGGTTGATGCCAATAGTCCTAGCACAATTAACAATTGGGAAAAGGGAAATAACTTACCTAATAGAAAGCGTCTTGAAAAAATTGCACTATTAGGTGGTACTTCTGTTGAATGGATAAAGTATGGAGATTTTTCCGATTATGTTTATCGCTTGACACAAAATATAGAGGAAAAAATTCTTAAAGAGTACGGAGAGACTACACTGAACAACTACCGTGAAGCTCTTCTAGATGAACTTACGATTGAAAAAATCACATACGAAGAAGATACAAAGATATTAGCAGCTGCCGAAAAAATCAATACACAAAATATTTTTCAGGAGGTGAAGTACATGTATTCTCCTGATGAAGATTATCGAAATATAGAAGTCAAACCAGATTTAGGACTGACTGATGACAACAAAAATATTAAAATGATTGGACAACGTATAAGGAAAATAAGAAAAAAAGAGAATATTACATTAGAAGAATTCGGCAAACTATTCTCTCCTACAGCTGATAAAGCTGTTATAAGCAACTGGGAAAATGGTAAAAACCTTCCTAACTCAGAAAGAATTAAAAAGATTGCAGAAATTGGCGGAGTTTCTGAACTTTATCTTATGACGGGTGTCGATTCAAGCGTAGCAGAATCAATGTATTTTCTATCTGAAGTAGCATTGGATGCTTTGGAACGTCTGTCAATTGAGGAAGTCAATAGAATAATTGAAAGCTTCGCCGGTTATCTTAATGTGATTTCAAAAATTGATGATCCAGATAAGCGAGAAATATCTCTCAATGCTATTTGTCAACTATCACTTCTCGATAAAATGGGTTGATTCACAAAAAATATTGAAAGATTACTTTACTCACGAGGAGGCTTAGCTATGAAACCTAATCTATCGTTAACTAGTGAACGTATTAGAAAAATTATCGAATCCAAAGGTCTGACATTAGAACGATTCGGTGATTTAATTGGCGACACACCAATAAGTTCTGTTAATAATTGGCTTAGAGGCGTGTCTTTACCCAATAAAAATAGGCTTTTAACAATTGCAAATATTGGAAACACTAGTGTAGACTGGATTAAATGGGGAACTTTGGAAGAATACATAGCTTCATACCTTATAGATTCAGGTTATGAGCTATATATTAAAGACTTTCCAGAGATACCTTACAAAGTCTTTAAAGACATTCAAGAAAAATATAGTGATACGTTTTCACTAGATAAAGACTATGAGTTATTGAATCCTATAATAAAATTTACTATAGGGGGCGTTACTTTGAATAGAATAAAATTTTATATTGATTCCAGTAAAAAGACCATTAAACAAATTAGTACAGAAACTGGTATTAACTATACAACTCTTACGAACTATTACCGTGGTGAGCGAAATCCTAGAAATACTGAAACATGGAATATCCTTGCTGATTATTTCCATGTTCCTGTAAGTTATTTGATGGGATTAGACGAAACAAATGTTGAACTCAAAAACCTTAATATTGGAAACAACATCAAAAATATTAGAAAAAGTAAAAATATGACACAAACTGATTTTGCTGAGTTAATGGGTCTATCACGATCATATATAGGGGATTTAGAAAACAACAGGAGTAATCCCAGTATAAAAACACTGGAAGCTATTGCAAGAGCATTGGACGTTCCGATAGTAGCATTAATCAACGATTCTTCTACTGATAATATAGTAGAGCCGTATGAAAGTTTGACAGCCGAAAATATCCTTCTTAAACAAGAAAATGAGGAATTAAAATATGAGGTAGAAAGCTTACGAAAAAGATTGTATGAAATCCAACAAGTAGTAAATCAAGGAGCTGAAAAAATGATTCCCAATCTAAAAGACGTAAGTAAAAGAATCAAATATATCAGAAAAAAATTAGGTATGACTATGGAGCAATTTGGTTCTCATTTAAGCAACTCACCTAAAAGTACAATTGCTACTTGGGAAAGTGGTAGAAATATACCTTCTCAGAAAAAGTTACAGCTGATTGCTATAGTAGGAGAAACCACCACTGACTGGATTAAATGGGGAACTTTAGAAGAGTATATAACTTCATACCTTATCGGTATAGGATATGAGCTATATATTAAAGACTTTCCAGAGATACCTCACAAAGTCTTTAAAGACATTCAAGAAAAATATAGTGATACGTTTTCGTTAGATAAAGACTATGAATTATTGGATTCTATAATAAAAAATATATTTACAAAATATTACTCAAAAGAATTTGAAGTAACCCAAATTCCATAAGAGAGGTGATTGTATGAAGCCAAATCCTTCAGAAGCAGGAAAACGAATCAAACAATTACGCCTTTCATGTGGTTTTACTATGGAAGAACTTGGAAGGAAAATAGATAATTCACCACGTGCGACCATATCCAACTGGGAACGTGGGACCAATTTACCAAATCCACAAAAGCTGAAATTATTATCAACTATCACTAATTCAACAATTGACTGGATTAAATGGGGAACTTTAGAAGAATATATAACTTCATACCTTATCGATATAGGGTATGAGCTATATATTAAGGACTTTCCAGAAATACCTCACAAAGTCTTTAAAGACATTCAAGAAAGATATAGTAATACGTTTTCGCTAAATAAAGACTATGAGTTATTGAATCCTATAATAAAAAATATATTTACAAAATATTACTCAAAAGATTTTGAAGATTATCGAGACATAGAAGTTAAACCAGACCCTAAAAAGGTAGGGAGAAAAATTCGTTCTATTAGAAAAAAATTAGGACTTACTATGCAGGAATTTGGGTACGAGGTTTCTAATTCTCCTAGAAGCACTGTGTCAACATGGGAACATGGTGGTAACTTACCGAACAAAGCCAAACTAAAAAAAATTGCAGACATTGCGAATTGTAGTGTAGAAGATTTGCTTTTTGATGAAGGCTTTATTTCTGAAAAATCCCAAGTTAAATTGATAAATGAACTCAAAGAAGAAAATTCAAAGCTAAAAGAAAAAATAAAATACTATGAATGTTTATTTGATGGTATAGAGAGTCTGCTGAACTCACGAAAAAATTCCTAGTTAATTAAACTAGAGTAAAATTATTTGTAGGTGTTAAATATGTTAGTTGGCTATGCACGAGTCAGTTCAGATGATCAAAATTTGGAAAGACAGCTTGAAGAATTTAGAAAAATTGGTGTCGAAAAAGTATTTGCTGAGAAAAAATCTGGACGTAACACAGTAGAACGGCCAGAGTTCAATAAAATGTTGTCATTTGTCAGAGAAGGGGATACGCTTGTTTTTGAGTCGCTTGAACGCTTAGGAAGAAATTCTGATGAAATACTAGAAACAGTATCTTTTATAGATAAAAATGGTATGGGCTTAATGGTTTTGAATTTACCAATTTTAGATACAAAATTTGGTGATCCAAACTTAGAAAAACTTGTTAGAAGCTTAGTAATTAACATTTTTTCTTGGACGGCTCAAAATGAGAGGGAGGAAATTAAGAGAAAACAAAAACAAGGAATAGCAATTGCGAAGAAGAAAGGAGTCTATAAAGGAAAACCCTACGAATATTCTTCTACTGCAAAGAATCCACAAAAGAGGTTTATCTATAATGAAATAGTAAGAATGCTTGGAGAAGGTGTTCCGATTAAGCGAATTGCAGAAAAAACAGGAACAAATAGAAATTTAGTCTATAGAATAAAGAAAAGAATAAGTGAATCTGATTGATTTTAAGTTCTTTGAGAAATCAATGTTACGAGAGAAGGATTCTAAGCCTGTTTCAAACTTTGGTTCTGTTGCAAAGTTTTAAATCTACTATCAAATAAGGTAGAATAATAGAAAAAGATAGCAGGAGGAATGACGATGAATCATTTTAAAGGAAAGCAATTTCAGCAGGATGTGATTATTGTAGCCGTGGGCTACTATCTTCGTTATAACCTTAGCTATCGTGAAGTTCAAGAAATCTTATATGATCGTGGCATTAACGTTTCTCATACGACGATTTATCGTTGGGTGCAAGAATATGGCAAACTACTCTATCAAATTTGGAAAAAGAAAAATAAAAAATCCTTTTATTCATGGAAAATGGATGAAACGTACATCAAAATTAAAGGAAAATGGCATTATTTGTATCGAGCCATCGATGCAGATGGTTTAACCTTGGATATTTGGTTACGTAAAAAACGGGACACACAAGCAGCCTATGCTTTTCTTAAGCGGTTAGTGAAGCAGTTTGATGAACCGAAGGTTGTAGTCACAGATAAAGCCCCCTCTATTACAAGTGCCTTTAAGAAACTAAAAGAATACGGCTTTTATCAAGGGACAGAACATCGTACCATTAAATACCTGAATAATTTGATTGAACAAGACCATCGTCCAGTAAAGAGACGCAATAAATTCTATCGAAGTTTACGCACTGCCTCTACCACGATTAAAGGCATGGAAGCCATTCGAGGATTATATAAGAAAACCCGAAAAGAAGGCACTCTCTTCGGGTTTTCGGTCTGTACTGAAATCAAGGTATTATTGGGAATCCCAGCTTAAATCATAGATACCGTAAGGGATTTTATTCTTTATTTAAAACTTTGCAACAGAACCCATAGTAAGGCTTGGAAAAACCATTGTCCATTTTGCTTTTTCAGTTCTTCAAGCGTTCGATAGTAGGTCGCAATGAGATTCATTTCGACACCCGATTCAATCATTTCTTCCACAGCTACCGACAATCTTTCCTTATAATGTTTTTTTGGAACACGTGTCTCATTGTATAGGAATGTCATATCCTCCATTTTTTGTGCCATTTTATCCAAAGGTAATTTGACAAATTCGTCATAGTAATTTTGAGCCATATTTTTTTCTCCTTTTTAGTTCTCTAATTTGGTTAACCAATATTCGTTTTCATAAGTTTCCATGTTTTCTTGATAATGCAGTTCATATCCTGCAATCTTCACTAGGTCTTCAAATAGCATAGTCGGTGCATCCTCTACTAAAGGGGTTTCTATCGTCCAGTACCGCGGAATAAGTAAAGCTTCTGCTACTTTTTCAGAAATGACTTCTTTGTCCACCAAAATTTGAACGACTTCTTTTACAGTCAATAATTTGTGTTGTGTTTTCATCAGCGTTTCTTTCCTTTCTCATCAATCAAAATATAATCGCCATAAGACAAGGTATATTTTTTCCCGCATGTTGGACATTGATACAAACAATAGCTTTTGATACATTTCGCTCTTTCTCCACAATCGCATTCGACAGTATATGGTGCATGATAGTTTGGGAATAATTCGCTGAAGGGAACACCCCAATAATCAAATTTCTTTCGCATGATTGATTCTGCCTCCTCTTAGGAAAGGTTTTACTTCCTTTCGTTAGTTCTTTCTTTATTGATTTGTTGGCCAGAATGAATCAACTAAAAGCGACAAGGACAAGGGCGTGCAGCGTGCCATTTACCCTTGTCCTTGTCGCTTTTTGGTGATAAAAGGCAACTTGTTGCCGGTCTGGCAAATCAATAAAGAGATAGCGAACAGGAACGAACCTTTTGGTGAGAGGAAGTTTTTTCTATTTTGTCTTGCTTTGCAAGACCCCTTATCTTAGTGAACGTGCAACGTTCACTTCCTTTCTTCTCGAACGGCGGTGGCGGTTGGAGTGAGAGAGAGGTTTTTCAATTGAGAAGGCGCTTGCGCCTTCCTAAAAAGGCCTTTTCATTTTTCTTGTTTCTATGTAAAACAAAAAGAGCTGCAATCCTCATTTAGGACTGCAGCTCTTCTTTTATTTATATGCCCATTAATCTCGTAAAATGATCAGGGTTTCTAATTTGCATTGATTCAATGACTAGTTGATTTCGTTTATTGAAGTGACCTGTCACTGAAATAGTATACTTGCCTTCTTCCAAAATCAGCAATTTATCCGCTATTTCTATATTGGCCACTACACAATTGATTGGTTCATGACTCGTGCGTAATGTAAATCGCACAAGCAATGGCTGTGTCTTGATCACCCTAATTTATCGAGTAAACCAATATATTGTTCCATCACGATCACCTCGCTAAAATTATAGCAAAAACAGCTAAAATTGAGAATTTTTATTCGATTTTAGATATGCTATAATAGTCAAGACAGTAAAGTTTGAAGACGGTGGCGACTTCTGGAAAGGTGGTGGTGCTTATGAATGTAAGTGCTAAAATCTATGAAAGGAGTAAGCCTTTTGTCCGCATATGAGACAATTCAAACCATTCTTGGTTTTGGTATGTTTACCATTGCTTTGATTAGTTTGATTGTAAATATGCTTAAAAATGACAAAAAGAAATAACCGTCTACTTTAGCAGGTCAGCGGTTATTTCCAAATAACTAATATTCTGCCACCGTTCTTTAATCGGTGCTGTTAATGAGGGGTTGTTAGCGCAACTCCTCTTTTTCATGTTCATTATAGCAATATTTCGCAAGAAGTTCAACGATTTCCCGTTAACTCTACATATAAAGCGGTAGAATAGCCGTAAGTATAACAGCTGTCGCTGCTACTGTGACTTTAGTCAATCGCCAAAAGGAATTATCCTTTCCTGCTCTTTTTAAAAGATAAGAACAGACAAGATACACGAATACAAGAAATAGTGATCCTTTCGCAATTCTATTTACCAAAGGATTTTCAGTGACGCCCAAAGAAATCCCGTCTATAAATGCAATTACGGGTATCAATAGATCCATCGTCAGACTAATTTTTTTGCCATGCTTACTCCTTCTTTCTCAAACTAAAACGGTAGATCATCATCGCTAATATCGATTGATTGTCCACCAAATGGATTCTGTGAAGCGTTCAATCCATTGTTGTTAGGCGTCGCTGTATTCCGTTGTTCAAAGGTGGCGGTGCTTGGACTGGTGGACGATTGATCAGCGTGCGCACGGCTCTCTGTCGCTGCTTTACTTTCTAATAGTTGAAAGTTATCTGCTACAACTTCAGTCACATATACACGTTGTCCTTGCTGGTTGTCGTAAGTCCGCGTTTGAATCCGCCCAACTACACCAATCAAGCTACCTTTTTTAGCTAATGTCGCCATTGTTTCTGCTGGTTTGCGCCAAATCACGCAGTTAATAAAATCGGCTTCTCAATTGCCGTTTTGATTCGTGAAATTTCGGTTGACGGCTAGGGTAAAAGTCGCTACTGCAGTACCACTTGCGGTATAACGTAAATCAGGATCTTTGGTTAAGCGTCCTACTAATGTCACATTATTAATCATCTTTATCTCTCCATTTCTCTATTCATCTGTTGGTGTCTTTGATAAGCTAGTTTTCGCTCTTTTTCTTCGACGTGAATCACTTTTTCCATCAAATTACTAATCGAATCCATTGTCTCATCGTACGTGATCGACGCAGCATAAGGATTGCTTTTTTGATATTTCTTCCAGGTATCTTTTAGCTCGTGACTATTTTTCAGTACATCCATATCCTTTTCATAGTATATCTTTAACGGATCAGTTTTTCCTCGACGTGTAAATGTATTTCTCACACTATCTTTCAAGGTCTTCTCATCGATCTTCTCCATTTTAGGAATAGTATAGAGATCATAAAAATCTTTTCCTCTCGAATTATCTGTTAAAAAATCAAAGGTTGCACTTAATTTTTCAGCAATAATTTGTTCTGTAGGATAGGATTCCAAAGGAATCGTTCGATCCTCAAACATCAATTTATGACTGTGAGTGATCGTTGCAGGATAGATCGAGTCACCTGTAGTCACATCTACCTTAAAATCTGGCCGCATGTTTTCCAAATGTGCCAGCACACGTAAGCTAAATCCTGGATAGTAATCGGCTTCTCTCGTTTCTTTCATTCCTTGAATCTCAAATTGAATGCCTTCTTTCGTCGGCGTTGAAAAAATTTCGTTTAGAACCGTTGTTAATGTTTCTTTGGTTACTTTCATTTCCCGTAAAGTCGTATCAATATCTTTGGTTGTGCGATTTTCAATGCCATACTTTGAGCGGTTCTGTTGCAAAGTTTTAAATCTACTATCAAATAAGGTAGAATAATAGAAAAAGATAGCAGGAGGAATGACGATGAATCATTTTAAAGGAAAGCAATTTCAGCAGGATGTGATTATTGTAGCCGTGGGCTACTATCTTCGTTATAACCTTAGCTATCGTGAAGTTCAAGAAATCTTATATGATCGTGGCATTAACGTTTCTCATACGACGATTTATCGTTGGGTGCAAGAATATGGCAAACTACTCTATCAAATTTGGAAAAAGAAAAATAAAAAATCCTTTTATTCATGGAAAATGGATGAAACGTACATCAAAATTAAAGGAAAATGGCATTATTTGTATCGAGCCATCGATGCAGATGGTTTAACCTTGGATATTTGGTTACGTAAAAAACGGGACACACAAGCAGCCTATGCTTTTCTTAAGCGGTTAGTGAAGCAGTTTGATGAACCGAAGGTTGTAGTCACAGATAAAGCCCCCTCTATTACAAGTGCCTTTAAGAAACTAAAAGAATACGGCTTTTATCAAGGGACAGAACATCGTACCATTAAATACCTGAATAATTTGATTGAACAAGACCATCGTCCAGTAAAGAGACGCAATAAATTCTATCGAAGTTTACGCACTGCCTCTACCACGATTAAAGGCATGGAAGCCATTCGAGGATTATATAAGAAAACCCGAAAAGAAGGCACTCTCTTCGGGTTTTCGGTCTGTACTGAAATCAAGGTATTATTGGGAATCCCAGCTTAAATCATAGATACCGTAAGGGATTTTATTCTTTATTTAAAACTTTGCAACAGAACCTAAAATTCTTTGAAAGTAGTATTGATCTGTTAAGTTACGCTGCATTGAATCGGGAGAAACTACAAGATTCCTGGTTAGTTTCGATGGACGGGTTAAAACATCATGTAATCAGTCATTACGTTGAAGAGTCGATTTCTGAATTAAGACGAAAACAAACATTTCCTCAATCGATTGAAATATGTGTGGACAATGATCGTGCAGGACATATTTTTTATGAAAAAGAACAGATGAAGGGAATCGTTGATCCTTTTACCAATAAGAAAATCCGTTGTGAGCGAGGAATTCCAAATGATTGGCAAGTACCTAAAGAATACAAAGCTACTTATGAAGCAGTCGCAAAAGAAATGAGTGTTGAACCTGAAGCAATTATGGCCATACACAAAACTGAAACTAATTTACAGCTGACAAATCAATTGGTGTCTGCTCATGATGTTCAATCTACGTTTGGAAAGATGTTGGCGAAGGGCGAACCAGTAGAAACAATTGATTTGAAAGAAGCATGTACCACGGTCGCGAAGGAACTGAAAGTATGTGAACGCGCAGATGGAACATACAACTTTGATCGTTTTTATAGTAGAAAAGCCAACATAAAAGACGTTAATGCAGGAATCCTTCTTTCCTATAAAGCAGAACAATACTACAAAGGCTATAAAAAGCATGAACATGAATTTGTACCTGAAGTGAAAAAGGATTGGAATGATCAATTGAAGCATGAGATCCAGCAACAAGAAATCAGAAAGCAAAAACGTGCGATGTTGTTTCAACAAGGCAGACAACAAGAAAGGGAGTGAAGTCGTCACTATGAAAACCGTCATTTTAGCAGAAAAACCGTCACAAGCGAAGGCTTATGCCGATAGCTTTTCTAAAGCTACCCGAAAAGATGGGTATTTTGAGATCCAAGATCGATTGTTTACAGGAGAAACTGTGATCACGTATGGTTTTGGTCATTTAGTCGAGTTAGATTCGCCCGATATGTACGATGAAAAATGGAAACAATGGGCATTAGAACATTTGCCTATTTTCCCCAATCAATACCACTATCATGTTCCTAAAGATAAGAAAAAGCAGTTTAGTGTCGTCAAACGACAGCTGCAGTCAGCTGATACGATTGTGATCGCGACTGATAGCGATCGTGAAGGGGAGCTGATTGCCTGGTCAATCATTCAACAAGCAGGCGCCAATCAAGGAAAAACCTTTAAAAGACTTTGGATCAACTCCTTAGAAAAAGAAGCCATTTATCAGGGATTCCAACAGTTACGAGACGCAGAAGAGACCTATCCAAAATTTGAAGAAGTACAAGCACGTCAGATCGCCGATTGGTTAATTGGGATGAACGGTAGCCCACTGTATAGTTTACTCTTGCAGCAAAAAGGCATACCAGGAAGTTTTTCTTTAGGTAGAGTCCAAACCCCAACACTCTATATGATTTATCAATTGCAGGAAAAGATTAGAAACTTCCAAAAAGAACCATATTTTGAAGGAAAAGCCCAAGTAATCGCTCAAAATGGCGCATTTGATGCGAAGCTTGATCCAAATGAAACCCAAGCGACACAAGAAGCATTTGAAGCCTATTTAAAAGAAAAAGGTGTTCAATTAGGAAAACAGCCAGGTACGATCCTTCAAGTCGAAACAGAGAAAAAAAGTGCGGCTAGCCCACGTCTTTTTTCTTTATCGAGCCTTCAGTCTAAAATGAATCAACTCATGAAAGCTAGTGCCAAAGATACTTTGGAAGCCATGCAAGGGTTGTATGAAGGAAAATATCTAAGCTATCCGCGAACGGATACCCCTTATATTACGGAAGGGGAATATGCGTATCTGTTGGATCACTTAGACGAATACAAGCATTTTTTAAAAGCCGAAGCGATTCCGACTCCTATTCATACACCGAATAGTCGGTATGTGAATAATAAGAAAGTCCAGGAACATTACGCGATCATTCCTACAAAAACGGTTATGACAGCAGCGGCTTTTGAACAACTAAGTCCACTGCAGCAGGCTATTTATGAACAAGTGTTAAAAACAACGGTGGCCATGTTTGCGGAAAAGTATACCTATGAAGAAACAACGATCTTGACGCAAGTTCAGCAGCTTCAGTTAAAGGCAATCGAAAAGGTGCCGCTAGATCTAGGTTGGAAGAAGTTATTTGGAAAAGAGAGCGACGGAAAAGAGAAGGAAGAAGAGCCGCTACTTCCTAAAGTGACAAAAGGAGAAATGGTGACGGTGGATCTACAAGTTCTTGAAAAAGAAACCAAGCCACCACAACCTTATACCGAAGGTACGTTGATCACTGCAATGAAAACAGCTGGGAAAACCGTGGATAGTGAAGAAGCGCAATCCATATTGAAAGAAGTGGAAGGAATCGGTACAGAAGCGACACGGGCGAATATTATTGAAACCTTGAAACAAAAGGAATATATCAAGGTAGAGAAAAATAAGCTCGTGGTGACGAATAAAGGGATTTTGCTTTGCCAAGCCGTGGAAAAAGAGCCGCTGCTTACGAGCGCCGAAATGACCGCCAAATGGGAAAGCTACTTGTTAAAGATCGGTGAACGAAAAGGAACACAAACCACTTTTCTAGCCAATATCCAAAAATTTGTCTCTCACTTATTGGAAGTCGTACCAGGGCAAATCCAATCCACTGATTTTGGATCGACGTTACAAGAAGTGAAAGCAGCCAGTGAAAAGCAAGAAGCCGCGCGTCATTTAGGAATTTGTCCAAAATGCCAGGAACAAGAAGTCTTACTCTATCAAAAGGTGGCAGCTTGTACGTCTGAAGCCTGTGATTTTAAAAGGTCAGAAGGGTTCATTTGAAGCAACGATTGTTTTAAAAGAAGACTTCACTACAGGCTTTGAATTTTCTGAAAAGAAAAAAACGAACTTCAAGAAAAGAACACGCCGCACTGCAAAATAATGGAGGGTTAATCTTATGCGTAATACCACACACAAACAACAAGAAATCGAAAATCAAAAAGCCAAAATTCGTTCAGAACAGGAAAAAATGCGTGCCAGCAAACGAAGACTGCAGCAATTGAAGAACCAGCAGAGGATTCAAAAAGAAATCGAATTAGATCGATAAAATCTTCCTAACTATTGTATACGTATAAACTTATGTTATACTGTTTTTATAAGTTTATACGTATACAAAGGAGGGAGAAAATGACAAAAGCAATGGTATACAAGCTGCTAGAAGAATTTAATGGAACTTTGGCTTTGAAGGATGCCAAAAAAGCGGGCATTTCTCCTGTAACGATCAAACGTATGGTAGATCGAGGGGAGCTGGATCGAGAGTATCCAGGTTTTTTCACCTTACCTGGTCAATTTCCTGATGAATTGTTTATGGCGCAAAAAAAATATGAACGCGGCATTATTTCACATATTACCGCGTTAGATTTGTATGATTTAACAGATATGATCCCTAGACAGATCGATCTGACTGTACCTTACGGTTATCACGTTTCTGAAAAAGGATTGAAGGAATTCGCAGTTGAGCTACACTATACAAAAGCGGAATGGTATGAATTAGGTAAGATTGAAATAAAAAGTCGCTATGGGAATCCTATTATAGCTTATGATCCAGAAAGAACTTTATGTGACATTTGGAATCCCTGGTATACCGTTGAGGATGAAATCAAAGTAAAAGCAATCAAAAACTATATGGAGTCGGACAGAAAAAATCTTAGAAAATTGAATGAGTATCGACGAATTTTACCAACAGACAAAACGATGCGTTCTTATATTATGGCTTTAAATTAAAGGAGAAGATACATGACACCTACGCAGTTAAAAGCAAAAGTGAAGAATATTTCTAGAGAAAAAGAAGTTGATCCGCAGCTTGTTTTAAGACATTTTATGATGGAAAAATTCTTGGAAAAAATCTCAGAGTCTCCTTATCGTGAAAATTTTGTGTTAAAAGGCGGCTTCTTGATTGGCTCAAAGGGTTCTGTTGCAAAGTTTTAAATAAAGAATAAAATCCCTTACGGTATCTATGATTTAAGCTGGGATTCCCAATAATACCTTGATTTCAGTACAGACCGAAAACCCGAAGAGAGTGCCTTCTTTTCGGGTTTTCTTATATAATCCTCGAATGGCTTCCATGCCTTTAATCGTGGTAGAGGCAGTGCGTAAACTTCGATAGAATTTATTGCGTCTCTTTACTGGACGATGGTCTTGTTCAATCAAATTATTCAGGTATTTAATGGTACGATGTTCTGTCCCTTGATAAAAGCCGTATTCTTTTAGTTTCTTAAAGGCACTTGTAATAGAGGGGGCTTTATCTGTGACTACAACCTTCGGTTCATCAAACTGCTTCACTAACCGCTTAAGAAAAGCATAGGCTGCTTGTGTGTCCCGTTTTTTACGTAACCAAATATCCAAGGTTAAACCATCTGCATCGATGGCTCGATACAAATAATGCCATTTTCCTTTAATTTTGATGTACGTTTCATCCATTTTCCATGAATAAAAGGATTTTTTATTTTTCTTTTTCCAAATTTGATAGAGTAGTTTGCCATATTCTTGCACCCAACGATAAATCGTCGTATGAGAAACGTTAATGCCACGATCATATAAGATTTCTTGAACTTCACGATAGCTAAGGTTATAACGAAGATAGTAGCCCACGGCTACAATAATCACATCCTGCTGAAATTGCTTTCCTTTAAAATGATTCATCGTCATTCCTCCTGCTATCTTTTTCTATTATTCTACCTTATTTGATAGTAGATTTAAAACTTTGCAACAGAACCTTACTATGCTTGGAAGCAGGCGTCAAGCCAAACACTATCAAACCTTCTGAATACCAAGCTTTAGAACTAACGTATGGGAAATTTGTCGAAACGAAAAAAGCCAAGACTGTTTCAAGTGAATGGTTGGACTACTTAGAAAATGTCAACAAGTATGGCGCATGTTACATCATGAAAAAGGAGGACAACGAAAATGAATAAGGTGATTTATCAACTAACAACGGAAGATGTGTCACACTTTTTAACAAACAAAGAACATTTGAATGAAGTAATCAGACGGATTCAAAAAGACTTTAGTTGTATGGAAGAAATGAAGTACTTTATTCAAAGAGTCGAAGAACAATTGTATTTGGAAAGTGAAACGAGTCAAACGAAGGTTACAGTCAGCAATAATTATTTAGACGTGTATAAACGTCGTCCTGACACATTAAAAAAAGGAGCGGAGCTTCTACGACTAGAAACAGAAAAATATATCATGAATGTTTACCTAGAAAGGAGTGAACTGGTCGAAAACTTTGTCAGCTACACGATTTGCAGGAAACACTATTACTCAGAATCAGAATATTATTCAATTTTTGAGAGCATGGAATTAATGGAAGAGCTAAACAGCAAAGATGCGACGGTAGACGATTATTACCTTGTATTTACTAAATTTTTGACGTGTGGGACGGAATCTATCGTGTTAATGGGAATGGATTATGAACTCGCTGTACCCGAAGTATTTTTGAGGGAATATGTAGAAGAAGTAGATAACCCAGGCGACGACTGGTACACGACTTTAACTGATTTTTTAGATACCTACACTTACGACGATACAGAAGAAATCCAAAATGAACTTGACCGTAAACGAATGCCATATCAACGATTTGAAAGGAAAAAAGGTCAATAACCATTTATACCGAAAAGTGAGAATGTGTGAAATAAAAACAAAAAACCTTGAAATTAAGGGAATGGTTCTTATTTCGCACCAATCGCTCCAACCGCCCCCGCCGCTTAGGTGGTGCGAAATAAGCGAGCAAAGCCCGAAAACCTAAGAGAAAGAAGGAGATTTATATGAACAAAATTATTCCCTTATTATTAGTCCTATTTGTTGGAGAAATACTTATGCGACTTAGTGCAGCTGTACATTTAAACCTCGCAGTATTTTTGGTAATACTAATGTTTTGTTTGATCTTTTGGCGATTTGTATTAGCCCTCGTAAGTCTACTATTCAAGATGATTGCAGCCATATTTTTCATAGGATTATTTCGATGAAAGGAGAGAGTACCAATGCCAATTGCAATAGGAAATAAACGGTTACCCGTGACGTTGGATGAAAAGAGACAAAAAGAATTGCAGTAACCAAAGCAGAAGTACGGCAAAAGTGAATCCAGGATTATGTGTATTGCGTTAGATTTATTGATTGCGCAAGAAAAAGCAGGATTTGACATACCAGCACTCAAAAAGTGATCGCACTTTGCGCACGTGTTAATACGTGTTATAATTATTTTGTAAGGAGGTATAGTGCACAATGCCACTTACGGGAAAAGAAATGCTTAAGTTATTGAAAAAAATGGCTGGGTTGAGCGAAGGCAAGAGGGATTTCATCATCATCTTTATAAGGATGGTGTTAGAATCACTGTTCCTGTTCATGCCAATCAAGATCTTGGCCGAGGACTTGAGCGAAAAATTTTAAAGGATGCGGGATTGAAATAATCTCGCATTCGATTAAAGAAAGGATTGACTGAAATGTTAAGTGAGCCTTTAGCAAAAACCTATCCTGCTATTTTTAGCCCAGAAGAAGGTGGTGGGTACTTTATTGAATTTCCTGATGTTCAAGGTGCTTACACAGGAATTAACGAAGACGATATATCTTATGGAATTGCTATGGCACAAGAGGTGTTAGGTATGGTTTTAGCAGATTATATTGAGCATGAAGATCTACTTCCAGAACCAACACCAATCAATAAGATTTCTGTTGAAGATGATTCTTTTACTACTTTAATTCGTGTAGATGTTGCCAAATATTTGAAAGACACAGAACTTGTCAAAAAAACCTTAACAATTCCTCAATGGGCGGATAAGCTAGGCAAAAGGGCTGGCATAAATTTTTCAGTCCTTCTAACAGAATCAATTGCAGATAAAGCAGATAACATTCTTCGTTCTGGAAGAAATAATTAGAACTCAAAAGGGTCAGAAACTTAAAAATCTTTGGCTTCTTTTTTTACTACAAAGATGGCTTCTTTAAATTATTTGCCTGATTGATTTAAAAAAATTGCGCAAAGACTACGAGCTAATTAAGTTGCTCGTGGTCTTTTTTTATGAAAACTTTTTAGATCTTATTATTTGTCAAATTAAGCGAGACAAAACTTTCCATTTACGTAACTCAAAAAAACTTCTAATGGTGTTTGGTAATTTAGTGATTTTCTAGGGATATGGTTTCTTTTGGACGCAACGGATGAGATGAATCCTTGATTGACTTGGTTGAATTCCATTTCTTTTGGTAGTCCATCTTTTCGGAGGAGTCCGTTTGAATGTTCATTTAATCCCCGTTGGGAAGGCGTTCCTGGGTCTGCGAAATAAATATCAATATCATTCGTATTACTAATACTTTTCCAATTAGAGAATTCTTTTCCACAATCAAAGGTAATTGATTTGAAAAGATTTTTGGGTACGGATTGAAGCCATTCATTAATCGAATTTTCAATATCAACTGCCTTACGGCCTTCTGGTTTCAAGGCGATAATGGCTTTTGAAAGTCGCTCAACGAGTGTGATGACGGCACTTTTATGGTGGATGCCGACAATCGTATCACCCTCTAAATGTCCAAATTCTTCTTCGAAAACGACATAATCTTTTTTACGTTCAGAAATATTTCTTTTGAATGCCTGTTTTCCACGTTTTTCCTTATAACCATTTGGTTTTCGTTTTCCTTGCATCGGTAAATGTAAAACATTGAATTCTCCCGTCTTAAACCGGCGATAGAGGGTACTTACTGAACAAGAGAAGGTTCGCTCTGCACGGCCAATAATGACGTCTGGGGTCCAACCTTCAGTTGATCTTTTTTCAATGTATTCTTTTTCCTCAGCAGGAAAAATGATTTCGGTTCTCCCACAACGTCGCTTATTTTCTTTGTATTGTTCAAAGTATTCAAGTGCTGTTCCACCACATTTGAGAAAGTTATAGACATTGTAAATTGTTTGGCGTCCACGTTTAAGCTGCTTCGCAACGATAGCAACCGGAGTTTCTTGATGAAAATATGCTTCTATCATTACAAGCTCGTTTGGTGTAAGATGGGTATAAGTCATTTATGTTCACTCTCCTTGTATGCTTTAGCGGGTATTACAATTTGAGTGTAACATAAATGGCTTTTTTATTTGTCTCGCTTAATTATACAAACGGCGTTATAAAAAATAGTGCCATTAAAAAAGAAAAGCGACACACCAATAAAAGTCATATCCTGTGACATTATATGGCATTATCCAAATAGAATAACCGGTTGACATGTAAGCGGATTTCTTTTATAATTTTAGGAGTACAAGTCCTTTTCTAAAAATGTTAACCGGTTATCATGAAAGGGGATACAAATATATCGTTGGAGGATAAAAATATGTCAAAAGTTAACGTATTTAAAAATCAATCTTATTTACAAAGTTCAGCTACATTATTACTATTTTTTGCTTCTTGGGGTGTTTGGTGGTCATTTTTTCAACTTTGGCTAACATCTGAATCAAATGGTTTAGGGTTATCTGGCAGTGCTGTAGGAACAGTATTCTCGGCAAATTCGTTAGTTACCTTAATTTTGATGTTTATTTATGGAACATTACAAGATAAATTGTATATTAAACGAAATTTATTAATTTTTGCTTCTGTATTAGCGACACTTGTTGGACCATTTTTTATATGGATATATGGGCCATTGCTAGATAACAATTTTAATTTAGGCATTATTATGGGAGCGCTATTTTTGTCAGCTGGATATTTAGCTTCTGTAGGAGTTTTTGAAGCTGTGTCAGAAAGGTTTAGTCGTTTATTTGGCTTTGAATATGGACAAGCAAGGGCGTGGGGATCATTTGGTTATGCCTTGGTAGCGCTTTTGGCAGGATTTTTATTTGTAAAAAATCCTCATTTAAACTTTTGGGCGGGATCTTTCTTTGGTTCTTTACTATTGTTAAATTTATTATTTTGGAACCCTAAAGTTGAACGGGAAGCAAATCAAAATTTTAATCAAGAACAAGCTGAATCAAATAGTATTCCTTCTTTAAAAGAAATGTTTGATCTAATGAAACTGCCTCAATTATGGACGATAATCATCTTTATTGTTTTTACATGGACATTTTATACGGTATTCGATCAACAAATGTTTCCGGGATTTTATACTGGTTTGTTTTCAACATCAGCTAATGGTGAAAAAATATATGGGACATTGAATGCTATTCAAGTATTTTGTGAAGCGTTAATGATGGGAATTGTTCCAATCATTATGAGAAAATTAGGGGTTCGAAATACTTTGTTATTAGGTGTAACCATTATGTGTGTACGAATTGGATTGTGCGGGTTTGCCTCGACACCATTATCTGTTTCATGCATAAAAATGTTGCATGCTTTAGAAGTACCATTATTTACATTACCAATGTTTCGCTATTTTACACTTCATTTTGATACAAAGCTATCAGCAACCCTCTATATGATAGGATTTCAGATAGCTGCTCAAATTGGGCAAGTGATTTTATCAACACCATTGGGAATATTAAGAGACAACGTTGGCTATCAACCAACATTTAAAATTATTTCTCTTATTGTATTACTAGCAGGCATATATGCATTCTTTATTCTTAAACAAGATGATAGAGATGTTCAAGGGGATCCATTTATTCGAGGATAATGGAAACCAACAGAATAAAAAACAATTTTATCTAGAAAGTGAGCGAATATATTATGACAAAAAGAGCTATAGAATTAACAAATACACGTTATCGTTTGGGATATCATGTGTCTGCACCATCAGGATGGATTAATGATCCAAATGGATTTTGCTATTTTGATGGGTATTATCATGTGTTTTATCAACATCATCCATATAGTGCTGAATGGGGACCAATGCACTGGGCACATGCTAGAAGTAAGGATTTAGTTCATTGGGAATCTTTACCACTTGCTTTGACTCCTGGAGATCAAGAAGATGAAGGTGGTTGTTTTTCAGGAAGCGCTATTGAAAAAAATGGTGTGTTGTATCTGTTCTATACAGGACATCACTATTATGGAGACAATGATCCAGATCATTTTTGGCAAAATCAAAACATGGCGTATAGTACGGATGGCATTCACTTTACTAAATATGAAAAAAATCCTGTAATAGCAAAAGCACCAGAAGATAACACACATCATTTCAGAGATCCAAAAGTATGGAAACACGATGAAAAATATTACATGGTTTTGGGTAGTCAAGAAAAAGATGGATTAGGTCGTGCTATTGTTTATCAGTCGTTAGATTTATTAAATTGGGATTACATTGGACCAATTTCTAAAGCGAAGGAAGTACTTACAGAAGGATTTATGTGGGAATGCCCAGACTTTTTTGAATTAAATGGAAAATCTATTCTTTTATTATCCCCTCAGGGAATTGAAGCAAATGGAAAAGATTATTTAAATCTATATGAAACAGGCTACTTTATCGGTGATTATGATTATGAGACAGCAAAATTCATTAGAGGAAATTTTTATGAATTAGATAAGGGACACGATTTCTATGCAACACAAACAACTTTATCTCCAGATGGTAGACGTATTGTTATGGCCTGGATGGATATGTGGGAAAGCCCTATGCCTGAAAAAGTAGACGGATGGGCAGGAGCATTAACGCTTCCTCGAGAATTAGAGTTAATTGGAGATCGTTTGTATATGAAACCTGTGAGAGAATTAGAACAACTTCGAGTTGGCAGCGGCGTTGAAACGACAGTTAATTTGGCAGGAGAAATAATAATCGCTCAAGATGCTTCATTCAAAGAAGCTCTAATTGATGTACTATTGACTAAATCAAAAAATCAAGAAGTCAAATTTTCATTAAAAACAAAAGATGAAGAGTTAATCAATATTTTTTATTCTAAGGATAAAAATGAATGTACCTTAACTCGTAACGGCAAAAATGATCCAAGGTATGGAACCATTCAGATGTGTGATAGATTATCACTTCGAGTGTTTATCGATAAAAGTTCGGCAGAGATTTTTATTAATGATGGCGAGCTTGTTTTTACAGAGCGTTATTATACAGAAAATCAACCAAGTATGCATTTGAGTGTTAGTGAAGAAGCTTTTGTCTCGAGTACAATTTATCATCTAAAAAAAGATGCAATTTCTTACGAGTAAGGAGGTTTTATGATGTTAATTGGTAGCATAGAAGCAGGTGGGACTAAATTTGTATGTGCCGTGGGAGACGAGGATTACCGAGTACAAGACCAAATAATTTGTCCAACGACCACCCCCAGGGAAACATTGAAAAAAACTGTTGACTATTTTAAACAGTTTGATATAAATGCATTAGGTATTGCATCATTTGGTCCAATAGAAATTCGAAAAAATTCACCAAAATCAGGATATATTACGTCTACACCAAAGGTGGGATGGCGAAATGTTAATGTGTTAGGTTATTTACAAGATGAGCTGAATGTTCCAATGTCTTGGACAACGGATGTGAACGGATCAGCTTATGGAGAGTACATCATGTCCACTTTATCGAATGAAAAAATAAATTCATTAGTTTATTACACCGTTGGTACTGGCGTTGGTGGTGGAGCTGTTGTTGACGGAAAACTATTAGGATCGTTTGGTCATTCAGAAATGGGCCATACGTTTGTAAAACGCCATCCTGATGATATTGATTTTAAAGGAATTTGTCCTTATCATGGTGATTGTTTAGAAGGCTTAGTTGCGGGACCAACGTTTGAAGCACGTTTTGGAAAAAAGGGTGAAGACGTTTCTTTAACGGATCCTATTTGGGATGTAATGGCCTATTATCTAGCACAAGCTGTGATTCAAACAACATTGATTATACGACCGGATAAAATAGTATTTGGTGGAAGCGTAGTAAATGAAAAATTGTTAGAAAAAATTCGTGTTAATGTTAATAAATTATTGGATGATTACGTGGAAATACCACCGTTAAGTAAATATATTACGCGTCCTTTAATTAAAAATAATGGATCGGCAACACTAGGAAACTTTGCTTTGGGCTTGAATCAATTACAAGAATAAAACATAGAAAAAATATCGATTATCAGGTATAGTAGTTCTATAGAGTTCTTTTTTTCGATAGTTAATTATTGCATTATTTAGGAGAGACAAGAGAATGCGCCCAAAATTAGAAGATGTTGCCAAAAGAGCAAATGTATCAAAAACAACTGTTTCACGTGTATTAAACAATCGTGGCTATTTAAGTCAAAAAACGATTGATAATGTTTATAAGGCTATAGAAGAACTCAATTATCAACCGAACGTTGTAGCGCGTCAATTATTTCAAAAGAAAACTAACATTGTCGGGTTACTATTTCCTACAGTAGCCAATCCTTTTTTTAGTGAACTCGTTGAGGCATTGGAAAAAAAGTTATATGAAATTGGTTATAAGGTATTAATAGGCAATTCGATGAATAATAAAGAAAAGGAAACAAATTATTTAAATCAGTTATTGTCTGATCAAGTAGATGGTTTAATTGTTGGTACACATAACCAAGGAATTCAGGAATATAAATATCAGAATTTACCGATTGTTGCAATTGATCGAGTGATGAATGAAGATATTCCAGTTGTTGAATCCGATAACTACAATGGTGGAAAACTTGCAACCAAGTTATTAATTGCACAAGGTGCAAAAAATATTATTCATACAAACGGTCCAATTGACTTACAGACTCCGGCTAATCGTCGGAGACTAGCCTATGAAGATACTATGAAAGCATATCAGTTAATTCCACGAACTGTGACATTAGATTTCAATATTTCTTATGTAAAGAAAAAACAGATTTTTTTCCAAATGTTTGAGGATTATCCTAAAATAGATGGTATTTTTGCTTCAAATGACATCGATGCGGCCCTAATATTACAAGTAGCAAAAGAAAAGGGGTTAAATGTACCAGCTGATTTATTAGTAGTCGGATATGATGGTACTTTAATGACTCGGAGTATATTACCAGATCTGACAACAGTAATACAACCAATTAATGATATAGCAGACACAGCTGTTGCTATTTTGATGAAACGAATAAATAAAGAAGAAACAAAAAAGGAATATATTTTACCTGTCACATTATGGATGGGGAAGACATCAGTAAAGAAAAAGAACAATTAAATTTATAAAGACTATCAATGATAATTTCATTATTAATTCGTGATATAAAAAATTGTTAAATCTCTTATAATAGACTATGATACAAAATCATGCTTTTAATCTGTGTAGATGTTGCCAAATATTTGAAAGACATAGAACTTGTCAGAAAAACCTTAACAATTCCTCAATGGGCGGATAAGCTAGGCAAAAGGGCTGGCATAAATTTTTCAGTCCTTCTAACAGAATCAATTGCAGATAAAGCAGATAACATTCTTCGTTCTGGAAGAAATAATTAGAACTCAAAAGGGTCAGAAACTTAAAAGTTTTTGATCCCTTTTTTATTCCTCATTTCATAGCTTTTTTAGTAGCTCAATTAATTAGGTCAGAAAGTTACTTTTTTAAAAGGACACCAGAGTATACCCTGTTGGGCTCTTGGTGTTCTATTGAATGTAAATGAGTGTCATTTTTATATTTAATTGGCACAGTTTTTTCTAATTATTTGTCATATTCATAGTCAACTATAGCTACAAAAGCAACTAATTTTGGAGATAGATTGAGATATTTAAAAATCTATCATGAAAAATTAGTTGCTTTTGTCACTTAGCGCTGAAAATTTATGCCATTTATCTAGAAAAATGACAACAGAGTTGGGCAACAGAATTTAAAAATGATCCGGATTTCAGAATTTTAAAGGAGTTTTATTATGGCGAAAATTGGGTATGCTCGAGTAAGCAGCTTAGATCAAAATTTAGACCGACAATTAGAATTATTATCAGAGTGTGATAAAATTTTTAGTGATAAAGCAAGTGGGAAAGATACCAATCGAGAAGGATTTCAAGAAATGATGAAATTCATACGTGAAGGTGATATTGTCGTTGTGACAGAATTAAAACGACTTGGACGAAATAATAAAGAGCTAACAGAAACGATGAATTTAATTCAGCTGAAGAAAGCTACACTGGAAGTTTTGAATTTGCCAGCGTTAACAGGTATCACTGATGATAATTTACGTCGATTACTTAATAACTTAATTATCGAACTATACAAGTACCAGGCCGAAGAAGAACGTCGGTATATTCGCGAAACGCAACAACAAGGAATTGCACTCGCTAAAGCAAAAGGGAAATACAAGGGAGGTACGCTAAAATATCGTGAGAATGATCCGCGACTTCAATTAGCATTTAATTTGTTTTTGACTGGATCTACAGATAAAGAAGTTGAAGAGCTAACAGGGATTAATCGTAGAACGTTTAGAAGATATCGAATGAAACATGGTATTACTAATGAAGTTAGGGAGCAAAAAAATAAATCTTTCAGTTGAGGCTAATATAATTTTGCAAGAAACCAGGTCTTAAGAAAGCTCGTAAAGCATCTCAATTCTCAAAACGTTAATATCCTTTATATATCAACGTTCAAGACGCTTTCCAATTATTTGGAAAGTGTCTTTTTTTTATATTTAGAACACATTCTAGAACACATTAATTAGATTTTTGTAATCCTCGCTGAAACGCTTCGAACACAGCTTTATCAACTAAATCAGGTGTATTCACATAAATTTTTGTAGTTGAAATACCTGAATGTGTCAAAGCGTTAGAAATTTGATTCATATCAGCCCCACCTTGTCTAGCTAAAGTTGCGTAAGTATGTCGAAGTTTATGAGGAGTTAAATGAACCAAATGGGGATGTCTTTTTTTTATAGAATTAATTCGATAATTTAAGTAATCAGTATGGACTGGACAATTTACTTCACCAGAAGGTTTGGAGTAACTAAAAAGATATTGGTCAGGTGTCTGTTTAATTTTCAACTTCAATAGTTGTTCAGCTTGCACTGATTTCCATTCTTGCAATAGTGTCATTACAATTTCCGGAACTTGGATAATAGTATCTTTTCGACCTTTTGTAAATTTCTTTTTTGTGTGTTTATCCAAGGCATATTTAAGACGGACTGTTTGGTTTTCAAAATCAATGTATTTCCATTGCAAAGCATAGGTCTCACTCTTTCTATCCCCAAGATATAAAGTAAGCATAAAAAGAGTGTAATCGTGAAAGGAAAGTAATTGATCATTGAAATCATCTCTTACAGCGTCTAACCAATCAGTGAGTTCTTTCGAAGATAAAGCTTGTTTTCCTTCTCGTATTCTTTTTTCTTCCAGAGCAACTTTCTTAGGTGCAGTAATACTTTGAATTATTTTTGTTGTACGATTAAATTCAATATAATTTAGAACCTCTGCAATATCAAACATGGAACGAACATAGCATTTAATGATTTTTATGTTTGCATATTCCTTCGACTTTTTTGTGAGTTCATCTGATATTATTTCGGTATTTGCATTAAGATAGCTCATGGCATACTCACCAAATATAGGCAGAATATGCAATCGAAATAAATTCTTTGTATTAATGATGGTTATATCGCTTGGAGCTTTATGGGATCTAGTAGTTTGCCCTAACTCATATCTAGGAAGCCATTTAGATTTATAAAACTCCTTGAATTTTATTTGACCTTTGAGCTCTAATGAATTTGCATTCTCCTCTCTTAAGACTTTTGCGATTTTCTTTTTCATTTCATTTTCGGCTTTAATAGCCAATTGCCTAGTTGGAAATGTTTTTTGGAATTTTTCTGAACTGATACCTGTAATTTCTTTAAATTTTTTTGGATATCTCAAATTAGTTTTATATTTTCCATTTGAAAGCTTCGTAGGCAACTTCCTCACTCCTTAATAAAAAAGTAAGGCAGTATATTTCGCTACTTTTAGTATATGCAGTCAAAAGTAAAATTCAAATCTTTTTGAACGTATCCATAAAGCCTTTGATATCTTCTACATCAAAGCGAATTATACCGTCTATTTTTATTACGGGAAAATTATATATACGAATCCATTTATCTAAAGTATTGTTATCAATTCCTAAAAACTCACAGGTTTGTTTTTTGTTTAGATAGACTATTGATTTAATAAAATCATCCCCTTATAAATGAACTAAAATTTTTGAATTGACTTGGGTAAGCACATAGGAATTTCACCTCTCCCCAGTTTACGGCGAGCCTTACGGAAGTATCATTATCTACTGCTATTGTCATGGCATTTTGTCTTCCCAAAACAAAAAGAAATCTCTAAGTAGTTATCGCTAAATAGGTCATGGCGTACTTGAATTCTTAGCTCGAATAGCAGGGAACGTTATTCAAAAATTATATTTAATTGTCAATGGTCAAAATAGGAATATCATCCTAGTCACTATTAACAACGAAAAACCATATGAAAAGGAAACAAAAATGCTAAAAAAGATTTTAAAATTGGAAAACATATTTAGAAATGAACAATCATATTTTTTTGACAGATTATTTAGTTTTTCATAAACAGGTATGTAAAAATTTAAAATAATACCCGTGGTGCTAGTTAATTTTTTCCTAGAGGAAAATGTCTAAACATGTTGGTAAATCAACAAAAAAACGCATATAGTAGTCTCAAAACTCCCAAGAAATGAGGACTACATATGCGTTCATCAAAATATACTGAACATTATACAGATACTTTTATAACATTCAAGGAAATTATGAGAACTGTTTCTAACATATACCACAATTGTGTACCAGATAAGATTAAAAACCGAAGAAATACTGATCAACTGAAGCAACGCGATACAGTGATTATTGCTTGTGTTATATGGGGCATAATTAATGGCTATACTAGCCAAAGAGCCACGTATAGAGCGGTTTGTTCCGTCTTATTTCCTAATGGTGACTTTCCTAGTAGGAGTCGATTCACTCGCTTAAGTTCAAACTTAGCTTACACTATCAAGATTATTCGATACTTTTTCATCAAGAAGCTCACCAAAGGTGAACTAGTCGGAATTATAGATAGTTTTCCTAGTCCATTATGTAAACCAGTTAGAAATAGACAAGCAAAACTATTGAATCAAATAGCCAAAGTTGGCTATAACTCAACAAAAAAATCTTATTTTTATGGTCTTAAAATTCATATGATCGTTACTAAGACTGGCTTTCCGATTACTTACTCAATCACGAATCCAGGTGTCCATGACGTGAAAGTGTTAGAGACTTTATCGGAAGAAGCGAATCTTCCCAATATCCTAGGGGACAAAGGATATATTAGCCATAAAATCCATGAAAAGCTTGCCCTTAAGGGCATTACTATATCCGTTCCGCCACGTAAAAACATGGATAAATCAGAAAAACTAGACCACAGCTTACTTGGAAAACAAAGAAAAACAGTTGAGACTGTTTTTTCTTCCTTAGAAAAATTAGGTTGTCAAAATTTCAACTCACGTTCTGTTAAATGGCTAGAGAGTAGATTTGAAAGCATATTACTGGCTTACAGTGTTCTATTAAGTCGAGCACAACGACGTTTTGAAGGAACTTTGAGATATTCTTTAGGATATTAAAATTAACTAGCACCACGGGTGATTTATAGTATACTATGTCAAAAGGAGGAGTTAGATGAACAATCAAATCGCACTAGCGTATTTAGATTATGATGATCTAGATGCTTTACAAGTTGTAAGTGTTGTCAGTTTTTATGAATCGTTTATCGATGGCGCAGATCCACTTGATATGCAAGGATATTTACAGACACAATTGACAACTGAAATATTGGCAGTAGAATTGGCACAGTCAACCAGTAAATTTATTGGTATTAAGGATCATCAAATACTCATTGGTTATATGAAAGTCAATGATGAAAAAGATGCTATAGAGATTCAACGGCTCTATCTGCTCAAAGATTATCAAAACAAAGGGTTAGGGCAACGGTTACTCGATGAAGCGAATCGTTATGCTAAAACGAAACAAAAACGTTATTTACGTTTGACTGTTTATGAAAAAAATCATGCAGGTATTCGTTTTTATGAACGTCATGGATTTAAAAAAATCGGGATCAAACATTTTCCTTTAGGAAAACAAGATCGTATTTGTCCGATTTTAGAAAAAGAAATCTAAAAAAACGTCCTCACTTTTGATGCTGAGGACGTTTTTTTAGACTGGTAATGGAACCATAATTCGCTTTCTTTTTTGATAAATCGCTAATTCCGTCACACCTTTTGCTTTTAACAGAGCAAAAAGATCATCGAAATGGAAACGGAAATGTTCAAGGTAATGCCCATCTGATCCAACACTAAACAAGGTACCACCACGTGAAAGATATAAATCGATGACATATTCATATAACGCTAAATTGTCATACAAGTAAGCGCTCTTAGCATTTAATTCGAATGCCAATTTATTTTTGATTACTTGATCTAGAATCGGTAAAAACTGCGCTTCATATTGTTTAAATTCAGCAACGGATAGACCAAATACCCGAAAACCATAGTCAAAATGAGCAAAGACATCTGCTTCTATAACAACTAGTGCTTCTGAAAGTTGTGCAAAATACTGAGGAATCACAATAGCAGGATCCATATCTTTGACTTCGTCATCTAAATAATCAAATTGACCATTATGATGCACACTGAGTAATTTTAAATCGTAATCTTTATCGGCTAAATAGTCGATGATCCGATCCTTTTCAGAAGCGATGTAACCGATTTCTATGCCTTTTAAAACACGATTGCCAAAACGCTTATTTAAGCTATCGATTGTTTGACTGTACATTTCATAATCGGGGATATCATCGACTTTAGTAACAGGATTGGCTAAGTCAAAATGTTCAGTATATTTTGATGAACGCATATGTAGTCCTCATTTCTTGGGAGTTTTGAGACTACTATATGCGTTTTTTTGTTGATTTACCAACATGTTTAGACATTTTCCTCTAGGAAAAAATTAACTAGCACCACGGGTCTAATTTAGTAATAAAGGTTAGCTTCTTTTGCATATATGATGGTTTTAAGACCTTAAAAAATTGTGTGTGTGTAATTATTAGAGAGTGTAAAATATTTTGTGTAAATGAAAAAATCCATACAAAAAAGGAAGTCGCTTCTGTAGAATAAAGTTAACGACAACCAATTCACAGAAAAGAGGACTTCCCTATGAATGATTTTACTACAGAAATTGTGCAAACTCTAGTCACTAAAGGCGATTTAAATGAATTATTCCGTTCGCACTTAGAAAAAGCGATAAACACACTCCTACGGACTGAATTAACGGCTTTTTTAGATTACGAAAAATATGATCGCACTGGTTTTAATTCAGGTAATTCGAGAAACGGTTCTTACTTTCGATCAATCAAAACCGAATATGGTGAATTAACATTGGAAATACCTAGAGATCGTAATGGTGAGTTTAAACAACAAACTTTACCAGCCTACAAAAGAACAAACGATACATTGGAAACCACTATTATCCATTTATTCGAAAAAGGTGTTACGATGTCTGAAATTGCTGATTTGATCGAAAAAATGTACGGTCATCACTATACTCCACAAACCATGTCCAACATGACTAAAGTTCTGACTGAAGAAGTAAATGCCTTTAAATCCAGAGCCTTAAATGATAAGTATGTCGCTATTTTTATGGACGCTACTTACATTCCACTAAAACGTCAAACCGTATCCAAAGAAGCGATTTATATTGCCATTGGTATACGAGAAGACGGCACTAAAGAAGTACTGAGTTATGCGATTGCTCCAACTGAATCAACATACGTTTGGAATGAGCTGCTACAGGATATTAACTCCAGAGGAGTTCAAGAAGTCTTGCTTTTTATTACGGACGGCTTAAAAGGCATGAAAGATACTATCCATCAAATTTATCCTAAAGCAAAATATCAGCATTGTTGTATCCATGTATCTCGTAATATCGCTCATAAAGTACGTGTCAAAGACCGAAAAGAAATCTGTGATGACTTTAAGGCTGTTTATCAAGCTAACTCAAAAGAAGAAGCGAATACCTTCTTATCCGGCATGATTGAGAAATGGAAGAAAAACTATCCTAAAGTGACGCAGTCACTCATAGAAAACCAAGACTTATTAACTTTTTATGATTTTCCACCTAGCATTCGTAGAACCATTTACTCAACCAATCTAATCGAGTCTTTCAATAAGCAAATTAAAAGATACAGCCGTAGAAAAGAGCAGTTTCAAAATGAAGAATCACTAGAACGCTTTCTAGTCAGCATTTTTGATACATACAATCAAAAATTTCTAAACAGAAGCCATAAAGGTTTTCAACAGGTAACCGATACATTAGTTTCAATGTTTACTGAGTAACTAATTATTTTGCAGGAGGACAATTTATTTACACAAAATTATTGACGCTCCCCACAATTTTTAGAAGAATTATCTGGAGAAGAATATAGATTATTCCTAAATAATAATATTTTAAAATTAATATCTTATGCCAAGAAAGCTAATAGCCTATCTTTAGTAGATAACTTAGATAATCTTTTACCCGATAAACTTATTTATGATGAGAATGAAGATAATTCACAAAAACAAATAATTATATTTGAATTGTATTTAAAGTGGCTTAGCAGCCTGTCAGTGTCACCAGAAAGCAATGATGATGATAAATATTTTGCGAACAAACTGTTTCAATTTATATTTCCAGACTATTCTTCAATGCCATTTTTTACATTAATAAATTTTATGCTGTATGTTAAAGAACACTTAGGATATGATGATTTAGTAGAAATGATAAAGGCATATGATAAAGAACCTTATCCATTCAAAGGAATCAATACTGGTTCAGATATGGCTATGATTTCAGGCGAAACTGTAGAAGAAATTCTAGCTAATTACAAAGAACAAAATATAAAAACTCTGGAATTAATTAAAAAGAATATAAAATACTATGATCCTTTACTAGCGAATAAAGAAAATATTGATAAGTTATTAAATGCAATTGCTGATTCTGATGTTAGATCTCCTAGAATTGATGAGTTAAAAGAAGAAATTTTAATGTATAAAGAACTTTTTTAATTCATTTGATTACTGTTATACTCAATATCATTCTTAATTCTGTAAATAGTTTGTCTAGTAATATTGTAGTTTTTAGCAATTTTTGAAATAGCTATGCCCTCATTTAAATCCTTAACGATGTTTTCATAAACTAAACGTCGTTGAGGATTTTTTGTATCTGCACTATAGAGTTTTGGACGACCTTTATAGACGCCATTTGCTTTTGCAATTTTAATGACTTGCGCCTGGCGTCGTTTAGATTCGGTACGCTCTTGCTCTGCAATCATGGCCAAAATTTGGATGATTAAATCTTTAATGAATTTATCCAAATGAGGATTGCCAATTGCTTCAGCCATGATCGGTAGACTGGTGATGATCAGCTGCACGTTTTTCTTCTTTAGGTAATTGACTGAAGCAATGATTTCGTCGTAATTTCTTCCAAGTCGGTCGATTGCTTCGACAATAAAAATATCTTGGTCTCGGACAAACTCTAAAGCTTCCTGGAAAATCGGTCGATGAGTAATCGTTGCTCCAGATTGTTTCTCGATGAAAATTTTTTCTGCGCCGAACTTTTTCATTTCTTCAATTTGGCGTTGCTCATTTTGATCAATCGACGAAACTCGAATATAAGCAATTTTCAAAATTTTTACCTACTTCCTCAAACTATTTAAAATACACTCAAAATCAACACTAATTTTTTTATACACTATAAAGCTGTCATTTTTCTAGATAAATGGCATAAATTTTCAGCGCTAAGTGACAAAAGCAACTAATTTTTCATGATAGATTTTTAAATATCTCAATCTATCTCCAAAATTAGTTGCTTTTGTAGCTATAGTTGACTATGAATATGACAAATAATTAGAAAAAACTGTGCCAATTAAATATCAAAATGACAAATTGATGAATCAAATTCAAATTAAGGGGGGCAACCCTGGAAGTCTTAAATTTACCCTCAATGAATGGTATTGAAGATGAAAATTTAAGGCGTTTGATTAATAGCCTTGTCATTGAATTGTACAAGTATCAAGCAGAATCAGAACGAAAAAAAATTAAGGAACGTCAGGCACAAGGAATCGAAATTGCTAAGAAAAAAGGCAAATTCAAAGGTCGGCAACTGAAATTTAAAAAAAATGATCCACGTTTAAAGCATGCTTTCGATTTGTTTTTGAATGGTTTATCCGATAAAGAAGTTGAAGAACAAACTGGGATCAATCGCCGAACGTTTAGAAGGTATCGAGCAAGATATAACGTGACAGTAGATCAAAGAAAAAACAATGAAAAGAGGGATAGTTAATGAGTACGGTTATTTTAGCTGAAAAACAAGCCAGGCATTAGCCTACGCAAGTGCTTTAAAACAAAGCACCAAAAAAGACGGTTATTTTGAGATCAAAGACCCACTATTTACAGATGAAACGTTTATCACCTTTGATTTTGGGCATTTAGTGGAATTAGCAGAACCAGGTCATTATGACGAAAAGTGGCAAAATTGGAAACTTGAATCTTTGCCGATTTTTCCTGATCGATACGATTTTGAAGTTGCAAAAGATAAGGGAAAGCAGTTTAAAATTGTTGCAGAACTTCTCAAAAAGGCAAATACAATTATTGTTGCAACAGATAGCGACAGAGAAGGTGAAAATATCGCCTGGTCGATTATCCATAAAGCAAATGCCTTTTCAAAAGATAAAACATTTAAAAGACTATGGATCAATAGCTTAGAAAAAGATGTGATCCGAAGCGGTTTTCAAAATTTGCAACCAGGAATGAATTACTATCCCTTTTATCAAGAAGCGCAAACACGCCAAATTGCCGATTGGTTGATCGGCATGAACGCAAGCCCTTTGTATACGTTAAATTTACAACAGAAGGGCGTACAAGGTACATTTTCACTAGGACGTGTTCAAACGCCCACCTTATACCTTATTTTTCAGCGCCAGGAAGCTAGTATAAAAGTAAAACAAGGGTCATTTAAGGGCGTTCTAAGCCCCACACAGCGTTTTAAAACCCAAGAGGAGCTTTTTTGCTTTTGTTTCTTCTAAACAAGCTAAAATAGGCAATCAAGAGGGGATAATTGCTGATGTTCAAACCAAAGAGATGGATAGGCTACAATTAACTAGACAGAAAAATTAAGGTGTGTAGACTAGAAGAAAATATACCAGGAGGAATTTTTATGTCTAAGAGAACACGAAGAACTTTTTCACAAGAATTCAAGCAACAAATCGTCAATCTTTACTTAGCTGGAAAGCCACGTGTAGAAATCATTCGAGAATATGAACTAACGGCTTCAGCATTTGACAAATGGGTAAAGCAATCTAAAACGAGTGGTTCATTCAAAGAAAAAGATAATCTTACGCCTGAACAAAAAGAATTGTTAGAACTACGTAAAAGAAACCAGCAATTAGAAATGGAAAATGATATTTTAAAGCAAGCAGCGCTGATATTCGGACGAAGAGACAAGTAATCGATGCGAATAAGCATCTTTACCCTATATCAGCGATGTGCAGAATATTAGGTCTATCACGTCAGTCCTATTATTATCAATCAAAACCAAAGAAAGACGAATCAGAACTTGAAGAAGTAGTCGCTGAAGAATTTATCCGCAGCCGAAAGGCCTACGGCTCAAGAAAAATAAAAAAAGCCTTATCAAAACGAGGCATTCAGATCAGCCGACGAAAAATTAGTAGAATCATGAAAAATAGAGGATTAAAATCGAGCTATACTGTTGCTTATTTTAAAGTACATCATTCTACTTGCAATGAAGCCAAAACGACAAACGTATTGAATCGTAAATTCTTAAGAGACAACCCATTAGAAGCGATCGTAACAGACTTGACTTATGTACGAGTCGGGAAAAAATGGAATTATGTCTGTTTCATTTTGGATCTGTTCAATCGAGAAATTCTCGGCTATTCTTGTGGAGAACATAAAGATGCCGTTCTAGTAAAAAAAGCATTTAGCCGTATCAAACAACCTCTGACAGAGGTTGAGATTTTTCATACTGATCGTGGAAAAGAGTTTGATAACCAAGCTATTGATGAATTATTAACAACTTTTGACATCAATCGATCATTGAGTCATAAAGGCTGTCCTTTTGATAATGCCGTAGCTGAATCAACTTATAAGTCGCTGAAAGTAGAATTTGTCTATCAATACACATTTGAAACCTTACAACAATTGGATTTGGAGTTATTTGACTATGTCAATTGGTGGAACCACCTTCGGTTGCACGGTACACTTGGCTACGAGACACCGGTTGGTTACCGTAACCAGAGATTGGCGCAGCGAATCCTTGATAATGAGCTCGGATGTGCTAACGCTAGCGAGGCAGTCTAACTTTAACTGTTAGCTCCTGCCGAAGATCGTCACATCCGAGGAGGCTCATTGTCAAGGACAATCGGGAATAGCATACGGAAAGAAGTTCTGCACCTTATAAAATTTGTCAAAAAAACTGTTGCCATTCCAGGTTTATGACGACTTTTGGAAGTAAAAATCCATCCATTATCTTTATAATCAGGATTGAATCTTATATGTTGGTGATTTAACTCAATTTCCTCTTTAAGAATTTCTATAGCCCTTTTAGATAATTGGACATTTTGGTAACTTTGTAAGTTTTTTACATTACCTTCATAGCTATTTTCTGCAGCTCCTCCGTGAGTGGACTGACTAATGATGATATTTTGCTTTTCAAAATATTGATAGGCACCAATATTTTGGAGTTTTCGACTCTGTAAGTCAACAGGGCCATTAGTTAGAATACCTATTGGGATGCGGTTTTTATGTAGAGCCAGCAGTAGTTGATGTATCTCAGGAATCATCGTAATCTGATCGAGTTCATATTCATAGTCAGCTTGGAAGTCTAGAGCTTCTGTCCTAGAAATACTATCGATGCCAAATTCTTCCATAGTCTTCTGACAGCGAAAAATTCTAAGCTGCTCAATACTGATGAGTTTTTTCGTGTATTTAGGAAAAGCAACATCAGACCAACATCTGAAACGTTTGTAAATGTTATCTATTTGTTGGATATCAATCGTTGGAAAACATTTCTCAACGCTACGTTTAAAGGGGAGTTGATGGTCATAAAGAGTGTCATCAAGGTCAAAAACAATATTTTTATAAGTCATAATTCTAGTCCGCTTTTAAAATAGTAGTGTACTGGCTAAATTCCTCTAAGTGTTGAGGGCTAATCTGGTTATCTGTAATGATGGTATCGAGTTGATCTAGATTATAGAAGTTAAAGAAATCGTATCGATCGAATTTAGTACTGTCTACTAATAAGAATTTTTCTACAGCATTGTTTAGGGCAAGTTGTTGAATCACACCTTCCTTGTCACTATATGTAGCAATAGAATTATGGGTAACAGCATTTGCACTAACAAAAGCTTTGGCAAATCTAATTGCTTTTAAATTTGTCGAAGCCATTGAACCTACAAAAGCTCCAGTTATTTCTCTATATTCACCGCCAAGAAGCAATAAATCAATGGTTTCGCTATCATTTAGAATCAAGAACACAGGGAGACTATTTGTAATGACACGAATTTTATAACCTTTACGACCTTTCAATTCTAATGCCAGTTGTTCAAGTGTAGTTCCGGGTCCAATAAAAATAGTATCGCCATCTTTGATTAAAGAGCAGGCTTTTTTAGCAATGTCAATTTTTTCTTTTGTATTTAGACTTTTCTTCTCGATATGTGTCTTTTCAAGTGGCTTTTTAGAGGAAAGTAATTGTGCACCACCATGAGTACGTGTTAAAAGTCCATCAGCTTCTAGAGCATCAAGGTCTCTACGGGCTGTCATATCGGAAATATCTAGTTCATCTATTATTTCTTTTATGGTTATGGTCCCATCAATCTTTAACATATCTAAAATTTTTTCTAATCGTCGTTTTTTGTTCATATGAAGACCCTTCTTTCATAAAGTAATTTTTTTCCAAAGATAATTCTCTTTTAATTGTATCATAAAAGACAATATTTTCAAGGTAAAACAAACAATTTCAAACAAAAACAAATGTTAGATGATGAAATAAGAACAGTGGATTGACGTATATTAGCTTAGGTCAGATTTTGTATAAGACGAAAATAAAGTAGGACCTCTTAATCAGTAAGTTATAGAAAGTAAAAGACTTTTGTAATACTTGAATAGATATTTCACGTCCATTTTGTGATGGATTAAATGAACAAAAATGAACAATAATTTAACGGTGTTATCTATTTTTTAAGAAAACAAATAAAAAAAACAAAAAATAAACAAAAAAGTGTTGCTTTTTGTTTGAATGATTGATATTATATAAACAAAGAAATGATGAAAACGTTTTTTCGAACATTTTGCAAAATGTTTTCTACTTCTACGTAGCATTTCTTTCTAAAATTTAGGAGGTGGTCAAAATGGCTATTGTTGTTGGTGCAGATCTCAAAGGTACGAGATTAAAAGATGTTGTGAAAAATTTTCTTGTAGAAGAAGGTTTTGAGGTAATTGATGTGACTAAGGACGGACAAGATTTTGTTGATGTTACCTTGGCAGTTGCCTCTGAAGTAAATAAAGATGAGCAAAACTTAGGTATTGTAATTGATGCTTATGGAGCTGGTCCATTCATGGTAGCAACTAAAATTAAAGGTATGGTTGCAGCAGAAGTTTCAGATGAACGCTCAGCTTATATGACACGTGGACATAACAATTCACGAATGATTACGGTTGGCGCTGAAATCGTCGGTGATGAGCTTGCTAAAAACATCGCTAAAGGTTTCGTCAATGGTAAATATGATGGCGGACGTCATCAAATCCGAGTAGATATGCTTAACAAAATGTGTTAAGAAAAGGAGTTAAGGAATGAGAATCGCAATTGGATGTGACCACATTGTCACAGATGAAAAAATGGCAGTATCAGAATTCTTGAAATCAAAAGGACATGAGGTCCTTGATTTCGGGACATATGACCACGCACGTACTCACTACCCTATCTATGGTAAAAAAGTCGGTGAAGCAGTAGTAAGTGGTCAAGCAGACTTGGGAGTATGTATCTGTGGTACAGGTGTCGGCATTAACAATGCAGTCAATAAAGTTCCAGGTGTTCGCTCAGCGTTGGTTCGTGATATGACATCAGCTATATATGCAAAAGAAGAGTTAAATGCGAATGTTATCGGTTTCGGTGGAAAGATTACTGGTGGTCTTCTTATGAATGACATCATTGAAGCTTTCATTGAAGCTGAGTACAAACCAACAGAAGAAAATAAAAAATTGATTGCAAAAATCGAACACGTTGAAACACATAATGCACATCAAGCAGATGAAGATTTCTTTACAGAATTCCTTGAAAGATGGGACCGTGGTGACTACCACGATTAAGGTATAACAAATGATTCTGACAGTCACACTAAATCCTTCAGTAGACATCTCTTATCCTCTAGAAACATTGAAAATTGATACAGTGAATAGGGTGAAAGATGTTAGTAAGACAGCTGGTGGAAAAGGCTTAAATGTTACTAGAGTCTTGTATGAATCTGGTGATAAAGTTACTGCTACAGGTTTCTTAGGTGGTAAAATTGGTGAATTTATTGAAAGCGAATTAGAACAATCTCCTGTTAGTCCAGCTTTTTATAAAATCTCAGGAAACACTAGAAACTGTATTGCTATCTTACACGAGGGTAACCAAACAGAAATTTTGGAACAAGGACCAACAATTTCTCATGAAGAAGCAGAAGGCTTTCTTGACCACTATAGCAATCTTATTAAACAATCAGAAGTTGTGACAATTTCAGGAAGTTTACCTTCAGGACTTCCCAACGATTATTATGAAAAACTTATCCAACTTGCTTCGGATGAAGGAGTAGCAGTCGTTTTGGATTGTTCAGGTGCACCTCTTGAAACAGTTCTAAAATCGTCGGCTAAACCTACTGCCATCAAACCTAATAATGAGGAACTTTCACAGTTGCTTGGAAAAGAAGTAACAAAAGATATTGAAGAACTCAAAGACGTTCTTAAAGAGTCACTTTTTAGTGGTATCGAATGGATAGTGGTCTCATTAGGTCGAAACGGTGCCTTTGCAAAACATGGTGATGTTTTCTATAAGGTAGATATTCCTGATATCCCAGTTGTTAATCCAGTCGGATCAGGGGACTCAACGGTAGCTGGTATTGCATCAGCTTTAAATAGTAAAAAAAGTGACGCTGACTTATTAAAACATGCGATGACATTGGGTATGTTAAATGCTCAAGAAACAATGACAGGGCATGTGAATATGACTAATTACGAAACACTAAACTCACAAATTGGAGTAAAAGAGGTATAAAAATGGTACTTACAGAACAGAAACGCAAATCTTTGGAAAAAATTTCAGATAAAAACGGTGTTATCTCAGCTTTGGCATTTGACCAACGTGGTGCTTTGAAACGTTTGATGGCACAGTATCAAGATACAGAACCAACTGTAGCTCAAATGGAAGAACTAAAGGTTTTGGTTGCTGATGAACTTACAAAATACGCTTCTTCAATGTTGCTTGACCCTGAATATGGACTTCCAGCAACAAAAGCATTGGATAAAGAAGCAGGTCTTCTTCTTGCCTATGAAAAAACAGGTTATGATACATCAAGTACAAAACGTTTGCCTGACTGCTTGGATGTTTGGTCTGCAAAACGTATCAAAGAGCAAGGCGCTGATGCCGTTAAGTTCTTGCTTTACTATGATGTAGACAGCTCAGATGAACTTAACCAACAAAAACAAGCTTATATTGAACGTGTTGGTTCTGAATGTGTCGCTGAAGATATTCCTTTCTTCTTGGAAATCCTTGCTTATGATGAAGAAATCTCAGATGCAGGTTCTGTTGAATATGCAAAAGTGAAACCTCGCAAAGTCATTGAAGCGATGAAAGTTTTCTCTGATCCACGCTTTAACATTGATGTTCTTAAAGTAGAAGTACCAGTTAACGTTAAATATGTCGAAGGTTTTGCTGATGGTGAAGTGGTTTACAGTAAAGCTGAAGCTGCTGACTTCTTTAAAGCACAAGAAGAAGCGACTAACCTTCCATACATCTACCTAAGTGCAGGTGTATCTGCTAAATTGTTCCAAGAAACATTGCAATTTGCTCACGACTCAGGTGCCAAGTTTAATGGTGTGCTTTGTGGACGTGCTACTTGGGCAGGATCTGTAGAACCTTACATCAAAGAAGGTGAAAAAGCAGCACGTGAATGGTTGCGTACTACTGGATTCGAAAATATTGATGAACTTAACAAAGTTCTTGTTAAAACAGCTAGTCCATGGACTGATAAAGTATAGTAAAAACATAAAACGGAGGATATTGTTATGAACAGAGAAGAGATGACTCTCTTAGGGTTTGAAATTGTTGCTTATGCTGGAGATGCTCGCTCTAAACTTTTAGAAGCGCTTAAAGCGGCTGAAAATGGTGATTTCGCTAAGGCAGATAGTCTTGTAGTAGAAGCAGGAAGCTGTATTGCAGAGGCTCACAATTCTCAGACAGCTATGTTGGCTCGAGAAGCTTCTGGGGAGGAACTTCCATACAGCGTTACCATGATGCATGGTCAGGACCACTTAATGACTACTGTCTTATTAAAAGATGTGATTCATCACCTCATCGAACTTTATAAAAGAGGAGCAAAATAATGCATAAACTCATTGAACTTATTGAGAAAGGGAAACCGTTCTTTGAGAAAATCTCTCGAAACATCTATCTTCGTGCTATTCGTGATGGATTTATCGCTGGTATGCCAGTCATCCTTTTCTCATCTATCTTTATCCTTATTGCCTATGTCCCAAATGCTTGGGGATTCCACTGGTCAAAAGACATTGAGACCTTCTTGATGACTCCTTATAGCTATTCGATGGGTATCCTAGCATTCTTTGTTGGTGGTACTACCGCTAAAGCTTTGACGGACTCAATGAACCGTGACCTACCTGCGACCAATCAGATTAACTTCTTATCTACGATGCTAGCGTCTATGGTAGGGTTCCTTTTGATGGCAGCTGAGCCTGCAAAAGAAGGAGGCTTCTTGACAGCCTTCACGGGAACAAAAGGTCTTTTGACAGCATTTATTGCAGCCTTTGTGACAGTTAATGTTTACAAGGTCTGTGTGAAAAATAATGTTACTATTCGTATGCCTGAAGAGGTTCCACCAAATATCTCTCAAGTATTTAAAGACTTGATTCCATTCACTGTAGCGGTTGTTCTCCTTTATGGATTTGAACTCATTGTTAAGGGAACTCTTGGTGTAACCGTTGCAGAATCAATCGGTACCCTTCTTGCTCCTCTCTTCTCAGCTGCAGATGGTTACCTTGGAATTACACTTATCTTTGGTGCTTATGCCTTCTTCTGGTTTGTTGGTATCCACGGTCCTTCAATTGTCGAACCAGCAATCGCTGCTATCACTTATGCCAATATCGATGCCAACTTGCATCTTATCCAAGCTGGACAACATGCAGATAAAGTTATCACTTCTGGTACTCAAATGTTTATTGTTACCATGGGTGGAACAGGAGCTACATTGATTGTTCCATTCTTGTTCATGTGGATTTGTAAATCAGAACGTAACCGTGCCATCGGACGTGCCTCAGTTGTTCCAACATTCTTTGGGGTTAATGAGCCAATCTTATTTGGTGCACCAATCGTATTGAATCCGATTTTCTTTGTACCGTTCATTTTCGCTCCGATTGTCAACGTTTGGATCTTTAAATTCTTTGTTGACACATTGAACATGAACTCATTCTCTGCCAACCTTCCATGGGTTACTCCTGGTCCGTTGGGAATTGTACTCGGTACTAACTTCCAAGTTCTATCATTTATCTTAGCCGGACTCTTGGTAGTTGTTGATACTATCATTTATTACCCATTTGTTAAGGTATACGATGAACAAATTCTTGAAGAAGAACGTTCTGGTAAAACAAACGATGCTCTTAAAGAAAAAGTAGCTGCAAACTTCAATACTGCTAAAGCAGATGCCGTTCTTGGAAAAGCAGGCGTTGCTAAAGAAGATGTAGCAGCAAACAATAATATCACAAAAGAAACTAATGTCCTTGTTCTTTGTGCAGGTGGAGGTACAAGTGGCTTGCTTGCCAATGCCTTGAACAAAGCAGCAGCAGAATACAATGTTCCAGTCAAAGCGGCAGCGGGTAGTTACGGTGCTCACCGTGAAATGTTGCCAGAGTTTGACTTGGTTATCTTGGCTCCGCAGGTCGCTTCAAACTTCGATGATATGAAGGCTGAAACGGATAAATTGGGCATTAAACTTGCAAAAACTGAAGGAGCTCAATATATCAAATTGACACGTGATGGACAAGGTGCTCTTGCATTTGTTCAACAACAGTTTGATTAATAAATTTGTAAAAGTTATTTGAGACGAGATTATTCTTTCAGTTCCTTATAATATTGTTAACCATATCATTGCATTTCATTTCCTTGGTTTCCGGAACTCAGAATATCGTCTCAAATGCTTTTTTTGAAAGGATTTATAGTTATGACTAAAACACTTCCTAAAGATTTTATTTTTGGTGGTGCTACAGCTGCTTATCAAGCAGAAGGTGCGACTCACACGGATGGTAAAGGCCCAGTTGCATGGGATAAGTATCTTGAAGACAATTATTGGTACACAGCAGAGCCTGCAAGTGATTTTTACCATAAATATCCTGTTGATTTAGAATTAGCTGAAAAATATGGCGTTAATGGTATTCGTATTTCAATTGCCTGGTCTCGTATTTTCCCAACTGGCTATGGCGAAGTAAATGAAAAAGGTGTTGAATTCTACCATAATCTTTTTGCCGAGTGCCACAAACGTCATGTTGAGCCATTCGTGACTTTGCACCACTTTGACACACCAGAAGTTCTTCACTCAGATGGAGATTTCTTAAACCGCGAAAATATAGAACACTTTGTAGATTATGCCGCTTTCTGTTTTGAAGAGTTCCCAGAAGTAAACTACTGGACAACTTTCAATGAAATTGGCCCAATTGGAGATGGTCAATACTTGGTTGGTAAATTCCCTCCAGGCATTCAATATGATCTTGCCAAAGTCTTCCAATCACACCACAATATGATGGTTTCTCATGCACGTGCTGTGAAATTGTATAAAGATAAAGGTTATAAAGGCGAAATTGGTGTAGTACATGCGTTGCCAACCAAATACCCTTATGATCCAGAAAATCCAGCAGATGTTCGTGCCGCTGAGTTAGAAGATATCATCCATAACAAATTTATCTTGGATGCAACCTACCTTGGACACTATTCAGATAAAACGATGGAAGGGGTCAACCACATCCTAGCTGAAAATGGTGGAGAACTTGATCTTCGTGATGAAGACTTCCAAGCACTTGAAGCAGCTAAAGATTTGAACGATTTCCTTGGTATCAACTACTACATGAGTGATTGGATGCAAGCCTTTGATGGTGAGACTGAAATCATTCACAATGGTAAGGGTGAAAAAGGAAGTTCTAAGTACCAGATTAAAGGTGTTGGTCGCCGAATCGCACCAGATTATGTGCCTAGAACGGATTGGGACTGGATTATTTATCCTGAAGGCTTGTATGACCAAATCATGCGATTGAAAAATGATTATCCAAACTACAAGAAGATTTACATCACTGAAAACGGTCTTGGATACAAAGATGAGTTTGTAGATAATACCGTTTATGATGATGGTCGTATTGATTACGTGAAGAAACACTTGGAAGTTTTATCAGACGCAATTGCGGATGGTGCAAATGTTAAAGGTTACTTCATCTGGTCACTTATGGATGTCTTCTCATGGTCAAACGGATACGAAAAACGTTATGGACTATTCTATGTAGACTTTGACACGCAAGAACGCTATCCTAAGAAATCAGCTCATTGGTATAAGAAAGTAGCAGAAACTCAAGTGATAGAGTAATATTACTTGAAAATGTAAAAAATTGTTATCCGATACTTTAGAAAAAGTACAACACTTATTTAGACCAGGCTTTGAAAAGGTATATATTGTTAGTTTCGAAGATTGTCCTATGATTCCTGAGCTTGAAGCTACCCTCGTTGCTAAAATGTGGTAAATGGTATGTTTTAACTGGAAAAGAGTGGATTTGCCATTCTGATTTAGAGTTATCAGCATTTGAATGGGAATTTTTACAATCACTCGATGTAGAAATACGTGAGACTATTCACTTCGAGGTAAATTATTTGCCTTTCCAATAATAAAAAGAAAGGAATTAGTTGTGACTATCGAATTAAAAAACGAGTATCTTACTGTTCAGTTTAAAACACTTGGTGGTCAACTGACTTCGATTAAAGACGAGGATGGGATAGAGTATCTCTGGCAAGCTGATCCAAATTATTGGAATGGACAGGCGCCTATTCTATTTCCTATCTGTGGTAGTTTACGAAATGATTGGGCTATTTATAGACCTCAAGAAAGACCTTTTTTTACAGGTCTTATTCGTAGACATGGTTTTGTTCGAAAAGAAGAATTTATTCTGGAAGAAGTCAATGATAATAGCGTGACCTTTAGTATTAAACCAAATGCTGAGATGCTTGATAATTACCTATATCAGTTTGAACTGAGAGTTGTTTATACCTTGAATGGTAAATCAATTAGAACCGAATTTCAGGTAACGAACTTGGAAATGGAAAAAACAATGCCTTACTTTATTGGAGCCCATCCAGCATTCAATAGTTCTTTAGTAGAAGGTGAAAACTATGAGGATTATTATATTGAATTTAGTGAGGTTGAGTCTTGCTCGATACCAAAGAGTTTTCCTGAGACAGGATTATTAGATTTGCAAGATCGGACACCTTTTTTGGAAAATCAAAAAATTCTCGATTTGGACTACTCACTTTTTTCCCATGATGCCATTACACTTGACCAGCTCAAGTCTCGTAGCGTAACGCTTCGGTCAAGGAAGTCTGGTAAAGGTCTTCGAGTAGATTTTGATGATTTTCCGAACTTGATTCTGTGGTCTACAACTAATAAAAGTCCATTCATTGCTTTGGAACCTTGGAGTGGTCTCTCCACTTCACTTGAAGAAGGTAATTTCTTAGAAGATAAAAGACAGGTAACGAAAATTTCACCTCAAGAAACTTCTAGAAAAATCTATGATATTACTATCCTTAATTAAAATTTGTTATTATTTGAGTCTTCAATAAGATTTGAATACTCTTACCTTGTGATGATAGATTGGTCTTCTCCGTGCCAGTCTTACATCGCAAGGTTTTTAAGTTTTTTGTGGGTCTATGTCAACTGTAGTGGGTGACGAAAAGCTAATATCTAAAGACAGTCTGGTAGTAAAAAATAAGATTATTTACTACTTCTTGATTTAAAATAATAGTGGAGCCATTAATTTGTGGCAAATTTAATTTAATATTTTGCCTCAAATTAGCCACACTTTTTATAGAACTAAGAGGAAAAATGAAATTTTCTTCCTATTAATATAGTTGTTTGAAATCTTAAATATAGCGTTTTGGAATGGCAACAGTTTTTTTGACAAATTTTATAAGGTGCAGAACTTCTTTCCGTATGCTATTCCGATTGTCCTTGACAATGAGCCTCCTCGGATGTGACGATCTTCGGCAGGAGCTAACAGTTAAAGTTAGACTGCCTCGCTAGCGTTAGCACATCCGAGCTCATTATCAAGGATTCGCTGCGCCAATCTCTGGTTACGGTAACCAACCGGTGTCTCGTAGCCAAGTGTACCGTGCAACCGAAGGTGGTTCCACCAATTGACATAGTCAAATAACTCCAAATCCAATTGTTGTAAGGTTTCAAATGTGTATTGATAGACAAATTCTACTTTCAACGACTTATAAGTTGATTCAGCTACGGCATTATCAAAAGGACAGCCTTTATGACTCAATGATCGATTGATGTCAAAAGTTGTTAATAATTCATCAATAGCTTGGTTATCAAACTCTTTTCCACGATCAGTATGAAAAATCTCAACCTCTGTCAGAGGTTGTTTGATACGGCTAAATGCTTTTTTTACTAGAACGGCATCTTTATGTTCTCCACAAGAATAGCCGAGAATTTCTCGATTGAACAGATCCAAAATGAAACAGACATAATTCCATTTTTTCCCGACTCGTACATAAGTCAAGTCTGTTACGATCGCTTCTAATGGGTTGTCTCTTAAGAATTTACGATTCAATACGTTTGTCGTTTTGGCTTCATTGCAAGTAGAATGATGTACTTTAAAATAAGCAACAGTATAGCTCGATTTTAATCCTCTATTTTTCATGATTCTACTAATTTTTCGTCGGCTGATCTGAATGCCTCGTTTTGATAAGGCTTTTTTTATTTTTCTTGAGCCGTAGGCCTTTCGGCTGCGGATAAATTCTTCAGCGACTACTTCTTCAAGTTCTGATTCGTCTTTCTTTGGTTTTGATTGATAATAATAGGACTGACGTGATAGACCTAATATTCTGCACATCGCTGATATAGGGTAAAGATGCTTATTCGCATCGATTACTTGTCTCTTCGTCCGAATATCAGCGCTGCTTGCTTTAAAATATCATTTTCCATTTCTAATTGCTGGTTTCTTTTACGTAGTTCTAACAATTCTTTTTGTTCAGGCGTAAGATTATCTTTTTCTTTGAATGAACCACTCGTTTTAGATTGCTTTACCCATTTGTCAAATGCTGAAGCCGTTAGTTCATATTCTCGAATGATTTCTACACGTGGCTTTCCATCTAAGTAAAGATTGACGATTTGTTGCTTGAATTCTTGTGAAAAAGTTCTTCGTGTTCTCTTAGACATAAAAATTCCTCCTGGTATGTTTTCTTCTAGTCTACACACCTTAATTTTTCTGTCTAGTTAATTGTAGCCTATCCAAAAGTAAGGAATTACAAAAAGAGAAAGAAGAGAAGGAAGAATGAAAAAGGTATTATTTGCGGTTAGTTTAGTTGTTAATATAGCACTAGCAGGAGGATTATTTTATACCATTACAGAAATGAATAAGCTTGATGACCAACGGGAAAGCTTAGCAATCAGTAACGAACAATACAAAAGGAAGCTAGATGAAGCTAGCAGCACCAACGTGGACACTCAAGAAGCCGTAGAATCCTCTACAATTGTTTATAGCAATGAATCCAGTGAAACCCTAACAAATTCGGAAAGAAGCACAGCTCCAGCTACAGAAACTGTTTCTCAAAAAGCTACTATAACAATAGGAAGTAAAGTATTCACGTTTATAGTAAATGGCTTGACAATAGAACACGATTCTAGCAGAACAGGAAAAATGACCGAGCTTTCTCATGAGTTTCCAGTGATTGTTACTACTCCTAGTGCTACCCTTAACGGTATATTGGTGCAAGACAACAATGATAATAATTGCTATATAATGGTAGACGGTCAAACTCTATACAGAGGAACATACCAATAAATTTTGAGTCTTAATATGACTGATATTTATAAAAAATTCCTGATATTAGAACAAGAATACGCTGTCTTCAAATGTATAATATTACAATAGCACGATATAGCAATATTGTTATATCGTGTTTCATAATAATTAAGAGCTTTAAAATTAGTATTTATTAGATACTTAAACGCTATTTTAGTATTGATAAATTGTTACCAGCAACAAAAAAGAAGTTACTTAGTGCTAACTTTTGAGCAACTGCTAGAGGAGGTAGGATATGGCTAATTATCCTGTAATTTTTATTGTATTTTCTAGAAATGTAATTATTCTCTTAAACATTCCAGCATATCCAAGTATATAGAAAATTTACGTTTTCTATATAGTTGGATTTGAATTATAGCTATTTGTAATTTACTTCAATTATTTCGCTATAGCAGCTAATAACCCTATAAAGACACATACAGTAACTCCTTAAATGGGCTGCGTATGTGTCTTTATAGTGTTGATCACTTCATATTTTAGTTGATCGAAATCCTTATCATACGTAGCAATATATACCGCTAAATTTACAGCATCTTTTTGATCAATAGCTAAAAGCTGTCCATTGATTTTCAAAAAGACAAAAGTAGCTAAGAAAGCAGTACGTTTATTTGCATTGTGAAAAGGATGTTTCTTTATCAATTGTATAAGTAGGATAGCTGCTTTTTCATAAATCGAAGGATAAACCTCTTCACCAAAAGCTGAGGCTCGAAGTTGCCCTACACACATTTCTAAAGCATTCGCATCCTTTACACCAAGGGGTTCATTAGGAGAGTATTTTTTTATTTGGATTACATTCATTTTTATAATATCTTTGGCTTCTAGGTAATGAATACTCATTTATCGACAAGCTCTCTAAAAGTAGTATCATATTCAGTTAATGCTTGAGATATTGCTAAATCAATTTCATCAGATAAGGCTTGTTTTTTTGTAATTGCCGCTCGAAGTTTTTCTTCATCTAAAAAAACCGTATCTCCGGGATTTAACCCATTTTCTTTAAGAAACTCCTTTGAAATAGTTAATACTACTGAGTTCCCCACTTCCCTAAATTTTCTTTCTTTAATTGCCATAGTCTTCTCCCTCCTTTTTCTTTGTATATACAGTATATACGCTTGTTGATTTTAAATCAAGCATAGTCCCTCTCATGTCTAACTCTATAGAAAGATTGTTCTTTCTATATAATTAATTAAGAAAATTCAAAAAATTTAGATTGCTCCCTTCTATTTCCTTCCCTATTTATGTATACCATTTATTTTAAATTACGCCGATTGTAAAATTAAGCTAGACAACTAAAAAAAGTCATTTGTGCTACACTCAAAATAGTTCCGACGAAAGAATTATAAGGAGTGAGTACAAATGACCTATAACCATCTTACACCAACTGAACTCGTAATGATAGAAGCTTATTTCAATCAATCACAACCTGTTTCAAAAGTAGCCAATCTGTTACAACGTTCTCGACAAACTATTTATAAGGTCTATCGTTTTCTTAAATCTGGTGGAAGCGCAATGAGCTACTATAAACAATATAAGAAAAACAAACGTAACTGCGGAAGACATCCGATTGTTTTACCTGATGAGCAACAGGAATACATTCAAAAAAAGGTTGTTCAAGGGTGGGCTCCTGATGTCCTTATTGGTCGAGCAGAGTTTCCTATTGCTTGTTCGGTACGCACACTGTATCGAATGTTTAAAGATAAAACCTTTGACACTCACGATTTACCAATGAAGGGAAAAAGAAAACCAAACGGTCATAAAGAAAAAAGAGGAAAACAAGGGTTTCGCCGGTCAATCCGAGACAGAAAGACAGACTATACCCAGTTTGATCATGAATTTGGTCACCTGGAAGGTGACACTATCGTGGGTGGAAAACATAAAAGCGCGGTCATCACATTAGTTGAACGGCTATCTAAAGTCATCATTACCTTGAAACCCGAAGGCAGACAGGCTAAAGACATTGAAAATAGGCTGAATCAATGGTTTCGTTGTGTCCCAAAAAACTTATTTAAATCCATCACATTTGATTGTGGAAAAGAATTCTCAAATTGGAAAAAGATTAGTAATACCAACGATATTTCAATTTATTTTGCGGATCCAGGAACACCTTCTCAACGAGGATTGAATGAACATTCAAATGGCTTATTACGTAAAGATGGTTTGTATAAAGCTATGGATTTTAATGGTGTATCTGAAACCTTTATCCAATCGGTGGCATCGAAACGAAATCATATTCCTAGAAAATCATTACACTATCGGACACCAATGGAAGTATTTTTGAGTTACGTCACAAAAGATGATTTGTCTAACTTAATTTGACAAACGAAATTATTAAACGTATACCTGTTTATATGCTTTTTTTGAAACAAATTAATAAATTTTAGAGCATACCAATTGACAAAACATTCTATAATTGGTATAGTCCAATTATAGAGATACTCTTCTCCCCTACTTATTGAAAGGATGAATGACATGAAAAATACAGAAATATATCAAAAAATAGATACAATCATACTTCATATGCCCGATTATATAAAAGATTTTGTTCAAGATCGTGAGGATAAAGATCAATCACCTCGAACCACTTTAGAATATCTAAAAAATTATAAGCTCTTTTATGAATGGCTTCTGAGTGAGTCTATCGTTCCTGATACTTCTATCACCTCGATAAGACAGTTAACTGCCTATGACCTAAACTTGTACAAATCTCATTTGAAACGTCGCACAAAAGAAAATGTAAAAAAAGAGACAACAAAAACTAAGCTCAAAGATAATAATAACTTAGGTCTATCTACTTCTACTATCAATAGAAATATCACGGCATTAAAGGTTCTATTTAAATATCTTTCGAAAAGTTCCAATAATCCTCTAGGAAAACCATACTTAGACAATAATCCTATGGATCAAGTAGCAACCATCACAGATAAAACTACGTTAGCTGCACGTGCCAATGCCATTGAGAAAAAATTATTTCTAGATAAGGATACACAAAATTATCTAGATTATATTGCCAATGAATATAAAAATACTTTGAGTAAACGAGCTTTGATCTATTATCAACGAGATGTAGAAAGAGACCTGGCGATCAATGCACTGATTTTAGGATCTGGATTGAGACTCTCCGAGGTTATAAATATTAATTTAGATGACCTATCTTTAGATAAGAATAATGTGGTAGTAACTAGAAAAGGAAATAAAAGAGATGCTGTCAATATAGCAGCATTCGCAATGGAATATTTAGCTAATTATCTAGCTATTCGGAAAGAACGATATAAAGTAACAGAAAACGAAAAAGCTTTATTTCTAGCAATTTACCAAGGAGAAGCCAAGCGTATATCCGGTATTGCAATCGAACGGATGGTAGCAAAATATTCAAAAGGCTTTAGAATTCAAGTCAGCCCTCACAAACTGCGTCATACATTAGCTACTAGACTCTACCAACAGACAAATTCATTGGTATTAACTGCCCAACAATTGGGACATTCAAGTACCAATACAACAACTTTATATACCCATATAGACAATGCGGCTACGATCGATGCATTAAATGCTTTATGAGTATAATGTATAAATAGGCGGAAATAAGAAACAACACGCTAGAAAAGCCTGTATTATAGTTTTTCTAGTGTGTTTCTTTTGGTGTGATCCTACTTTTGTTTATCATTTATTTTTTATTATCGTAAATAGGTGTCGGTTTGATTTTAGAAAAATTAGTTTGGATATAATCTGTGGGATCATTTGTTATCTCTCTCAATGAATTTAGATACAAATGACCATAAGTTCCTAAAGTCGTTTGTACATCAGCATGTTTTAACCTTTCTTTAATTCGAAGTGCATCTTTTTATTGTGATATAAGCAAAGAAGCATGACTATGCCTTAATCCGTGTATGCGGATTATATGAACACCAACGATCGTTGCATGTCTTCTCATAATATGACGGATTGTATATTTCTGAGTAGGTGTTCCATTATAAGAAAGTACAAACGACATGCCTCCTATTGAAACTTGACGCTCCTTCCAAGCTTTTAAAAAGGTAATTGTATTGTCGTCTAGTTCGATTGTACGAATACTAGAAGCCGTTTCGGGTTCTACAAACTCATAGGTTTTGGCTCTCTTATAATAGAGTGTTTTATTCACACGCAAGTTTTTATTTTCAAAATCAATATCTTTCCAAGTTAATGCAGTGGCTTCTCCCAAACGCATAACGGTCATAAAAAGTAACCACATACAAATAAAACCAAAATGTTGGTACAAATCATCAATATAAAAAGTTGAAATAACTTTTGTAAATTCTTCTTTTGTCCAAAAATCAACTGTAGTTTTCCTTTTCTTCACATTTCCAATAACTTTTGCAGGATTTTTTTCAAGTAGTCCCAAAACAACTGCTCGATCTAATGACATCTGAAAAATCCCATACATGTTTCTTACATAAGAATTTTTATATTTGCTCAATAAATTATTTTGCCACTTTTGAATGTCAATTGGACGTATTTCTCTTAACTCCATTTTAAAGAAATAAGAAAAGTTTTTTTGATTGTAGATAACCGATTTTTATATGTTCTTTCTTCTACTTTCCCTTGATAATAAGGTAGGAATAATTTATAAAAAAACTCCTCAAACAACATAGTACTTTGAGAAGTTTCTGCTTCTTTTCCATAATTAGAAACAAGTTCGGTATACGCTTTTTTTCTTCTTTAACTGTTTTAACCCCTCTACGTTTTTTTGTACTCTTTTCCCTGTTCGTTTGTCGAATCCCAAACTAGCAGTAAAATGATATTTCCCATTTTTATCTTTTTTAAAATTAACCATGATTCTGAAAATCCTCCTCTACCTCTATCTTCATACCTAAAACTTCTTCTACAGATTCAACAGGTACTAGTCCTAATCTTCTATTTTCGTAATAGGTATAGCTTTTTGAAACCATAATTGCTTTTGCCTGTCGTATGATTCTCTCAGACTGATACTTCCCATAACCTAATTTCATTAATTCATTTTTTGTTATAACCACCATTTAACCACCACATTTTTTATTCAAATATAAAAAAGAACACTACTAAAAATAGTAGCGTTCCTGCATATTTTTATTCAAATTTAATCAGCTTTATAAATCTTTGTATACTTGCTCCTTAATACTCAAAAAATGCACATTAGAAATCTAATTCTAAAAAATATCACTAGTGTTGCATAAAACATTTTAGAATATTCTGAAAACTATTTCCTCTGAAAATAAGTCAAAAAAAACTGTGCTGACGCAGAGGATGACTTTTTCCAGAAAATTTTTTATCTGTTATTCAACTGAAAACCAAAAGTAACGAGCCAAATTTCTTTTTTCTCATGTGGGAATTAATTTTTCTAGACAACATTCAAAGGGCTGAAACAGTAAATAACGAAAGAATCGTTTGATTTGGAACACTGATTTTTCCGTTTTCGTCTCCAATTTGATGAGAAACGTGAGGAGAGCGGAAATCATCGTTAAAATCAATTGATTCTGCACGCCTTTTTCACTTTGAGAAAAGAAGGTTTTAATGGTCATGTGTTGTTTGATGTGCTTGAAAAACAATTCGATTTGCCAACGAGCGTGATACATATCAGAGATTTCTTTTGAAGAGACGTCCATTCGATTGGTGATAAATTGAAACACACGTCCGTTCTTATCTTGAACAGTGACTAGTCGGAAATTGGCGGTTAGATAGGTTTTAGATCCTAAACGAACCAGCTCGTCTCGTAGAATTTCTGTTTCTGGCGATGTTTCCAGAGTATCTATCACGTGAACTTTGGTGTTTTTTTTAATCCGAGTGACGAAGAAATAGCCATCCCAATGCATCTGATCCATCTTTTCAAAGTCCTAATACCCACGATCAAACACGTAAGTTGCCTCTGGTTGATTCACCAATACTGGTAGTTGATTGAGATCATGTTCATGGGCATTTGTTAAGGTAAAATCAGTTGGATACATCGTAGTATCGTCCATATAACAATAGTTTAAGTGTAACTTGACACCTGATTTTGTTTGACGGAAAGTCGCCCACTTATGACGTTTTAAACTAAGCGAAAACGTACTGGAATCAATCAGATACAGATGATTTCGCTTGGTTGGTTTGATTTGATGTTGAACTTTTTCTAACAGTTGTTGAAAAATTTCTTCTAACACTTTAGGTTCAAGTGCATTAAATGCTCGAGACAATTGGGTATGACTAATCGATGACACATCGGTTTCTAGTTGGAGCGATCGGTCGATAAGAGCTGTACTCAAATCACGCAAACTTTCTTTTTCTTCATTAACTGCGTAGAGAAAGAGCTTGAGCACAGCTTCAAAAGACAGTTTTTTACGATACGAATTGTAATCAAAAATACATTTTTGGGAGTTGACAGAAAGTTTTCCTAATTTTATGGCAGAAAACCATTTATTAAATGCTGTATTTGTTTTATACTTATCCATGTATGAGTCCTTTTTATTGGTCTTGGATAAGTCATCCAAGTGCTAGTATAAAGGATTTTTTGTTCTATGGAATAGGTTAAAATTTTAATGCAACACTAGTGAAAATTTTTATATCTTTAGACTCAATGATAAATTCTTTCGTATCCAAGTTAGCCGTTAATGTTGCACTATCACTACCGTTTTTATTTTTACGTGTAATCACTATTTCTGATTCTGATGGCGTTGCTACTTCAATCGTTCCATCCAAATCAAACGCCGCAGATTCATTTCTAAATTTTAAAAGTGCAAATAATTGTTGAATCACTGGCCGTTGCACTTCTTCTTCAATTTCGGCTAAATCATAGTAATGACGATTAATATTACGCCCTTCTTTCGTTGCTTCCAACAGTTCAATATCATTTTTTCCTGCTAATAACCCAACGTAATAAATTTGTGGAATCCCTGGCGCAAATACTTGAATCGCACGTGCTAACAGATAGCTACGGTCATTATCGCCTAATGCACTATAATAGGTGCTGTTAATTTGATAAATATCTAAATTATTGTAATTGGCACTTGAATAGACCTTCTTCACATTCGCCCCGACTTTATACAATTCCTCAGAGGTGTAATCCAATTCTTCATCTGTTAATAAATCACGAGCGTCCACAACACCAATTCCATCATGCGTATCCAATGTTGTAAACTGCTTCATCGGACTCATTTTCAACCAATTGGCTAAACGTTCTGATTTTCCACTATAAAGTGAATACAGAGTGACCATTGGCAAGGCGAAGTCATAGATATAATAATCATGATTGGCAATTTTCATTTGAATGGAATAATGCTCATGGATTTCTGGTAATAATTCGACGTCATATTTCGCTGCTTCTTGACGCACTTCGTCTAAAAGTTCCCAAATATCTGGTTCCACGAAGAAATCATTGGTATCTAATTTTTTAATCGCATAAGCAAACGCATCTAATCGAATTAAAGAACAGCCATGGTTCGCCATATCTTTGATGGTTTCTCGAATAAATTCTTTCACAACTTCTTTGGTCACATCTAAATCAATTTGTTCTTCCCCAAAGGTATTCCAAACCTCTTCTGTCGTACCATCCGCAAATTCTACCGTTTGAAACGGCGCTTTGTCTTTACGCTTGTAGATTAAATCAATATCTTCTTGTGTTGGTCGATTTTCTGGGAAAAATTCATGAATACGGATAAACATTTCTTTGTATGGTGACTGCTCATGGTTTTTTTTGAAATCTTGGAAAAATTTTGATTCACGAGAAATGTGATTAATCATAAAATCAAACATCAAATAATAATCTTCACCTAATGCTTCCACATCTTCCCATGTTCCAAGAGCTGGATCAACTGTCGTATAATCACTCGGCGCAAAGCCTCGATCACCTGTCGATGGAAAAAAAGGCAACAGATGTACACCACCAATAACACCTTGTAAATGTTTGTCTAAGACTTGTTTTAATTCGCCCATGTTTTTTCCTAAACTATCTGCATAGGTGATGAGCATTGCTTCGTTTTTAATTTTCATAATTGTCCTCCATAATTAGCTAATACAATACTTTCAAACGGTCGTAAACGCAATTTTCGACTTTGATCTAATAAAACATCTTCATAATTATTGATTAATACTTGTTGGTACTGTTCATCTACATAATATTCTTGTTCTGTTGCTGTAACGTTTAAGATAACTAATACGATTTTATCTTCTAATTGGCGTTCATAAAGCAAAATATGTTCATTTTTATCTTTCACTGGTAGAAATTGTCCGTAGATTAGCACGTCTTTGTATACACTATTTTTTCTTAATTTAATTAATTGATGATAATAATTGAATACCGACTGTTGATTGGTTAACTGAGCTTCTGCATTGAGTTCTGGATAATTAGGATTTACTTTTAACCATACATTATCAGAAGTTGAGAATCTGGCATTTTTTTGCGTATTCCATTGCATAGGTGTGCGAGAATTATCCCGACTTCGTTTATTGACAGCTTTCAATGCTTGCTCTGGTGCCAATCCATATTCTAATGCCCGTTTATACTGAGAATGCGTAGCTACATCATCAAAATCTTCTAATGATGCCATTTCTATGTTGGTCATTCCTAGTTCTTGTCCTTGATAAATAAAAGGGGTACCTCTTAGTAACATAAAAAGCGTCGCCAACATTTTTTTACTATAATCATTGATCCATTCTTCTGGAATATATTTATTAATTGAACGTGGTTGATCGTGGTTTTCTAAATATAAGGCGCCCCAACCTTTATCTTGCGTAACTAATTGATTCGTAAAAATATTGGTACGCATATCCGTCCATGTCCATTGGCTATCTTTAAACCATTCACCAGTTTCAGGTACATCAATATCCGTATAACTAAAATCAAAAACCATCGAATAATAGCCATCTTCACCAATATATTCATCTAAACGTTCATTAGGAACATCGGCTTCTGCTACCGTCATACTATTATGTGGTTTAAATGTCCGCTCTCTCATTTCTTTTAACCACACTTCAATGCCCGACTGATTAAGAATCCAGGGCCCAATGAAGGCTAACCCATCTTCTCCATCAGATTCAAAGATGCCATACTCTAGTTTTTTTTTGATGTTTAATATCGCATCGATTCTAAATCCGCCTAGTCCTTTATCTAACCAATAGTTAATCATTGCATAGATTTCTTCACGTACTTCTTCATTTTCCCAATTCAAATCAGGCTGCTTTTTAGTAAATGCGTGTAAATAAAACATATTTTCTTCGTTTGGAATGAGTCTCTTTTGGTGTTGCACTTATATTGTAAATTCAAGCTACTATATCTGTTTCAAATAAAAGCGTTGTGTCGCATAATCACCATGTAGTTCTGAGTCAATATAAAAACCGAGATTCATCAATTCATCGCCAGCAAATGTTACATCTTCCATTTGATAAGTTGCTTCTTCTGCTAATCCTGCTAATTTCAATGTGACTAATGGATGCGCAGCTTCTGCTAATACTCGGAAATAAAAGACCATGGCTTCTGTTTGGTCTTTTGAGACAAACATCCATGCAGTATCATTGCCTTCAAACGGACTTTCCAAGCGATAAAAAGTTCCATATTGCAAAAGTTGGCGATGCTTTTTATAAAAGGCAACTTGTTCTTTAATTTCTGCTTTTTCTTCAGAAGTTAATTGCGTTAGATCTAGCTCATAACCAAAAACACCAGCCATCGCAGCATTGCCACGAATAGTTAAACTCGTTTCTCTTCCTGTTTGATGATTTGGGACTGCTGAAACATGCGCACCCATACTTGAAATTGGATACACTAAGCTGGTTCCATATTGAATTTTCAGACGAGCCACGGCATCGGTATTGTCGCTCGTCCAAGTTTGTGGCATGTAATACAAGAAACCTGCATCAAAACGACCGCCTCCACCCGAACAACTTTCAAATAAAATAGTTGGATAATTCGTTGTTAACTTTTCTAAAAATTCATATAACCCTAACATATAACGATGAGCCACTTCACCTTGCATCGTTGAGTCCAACAAGACAGAATAGACTTCTGTCATATTTCGATTCATATCCCACTTCACATAATCAATCGGTACACGATCAAAAATCGCCGTCATTTGTTGATAGATATTATCACGAACATCTTGTCTTGAAAAATCAAGAACATATTGATTTCGACTAATTGAGCGGTCACGACCTGGAATACCCAATGCCCAATCTGGATGTGCTCGAAATAGTTCACTATCTTCAGAAATCATTTCCGGTTCAAACCAAATCCCAAATTTCATCCCGTTATCATGCACTTGCTTGGCTAAATTTTCCAAACCACAAGCAAGTTTGCCTTCTGTTTCAACCCAATCACCTAATGAAGTGAAGTCATTTTCACGACCGCCAAACCAACCATCATCTAAAACAAACATTTCAATGCCCAAGTTCTTCGCATCATCGACAATATTCATGATTTTTTCTTCGTTAAAATCAAAATACGTTGCTTCCCAGTTGTTGATTAACGTGGGACGTTCTTTTAAACGATAGTTTCCACGAATTAAACGGTGATTATACAATTCATGATACGTCTGTGATAACGTATTCAGACCTTCATTACTATAAACCATCACGACTTCTGGCGTTTGAAATGAGTCGCCAGTTTTTAGTTGCCAACCAAAATTAAATGAATTAATTCCCATAATGACCCGTGTTTGGTCAAATGGATCTTTTTGAATCACCGTTTCGTGATTACCGCTATAAACTAAATTAAATCCATATGCCTCTCCTTGAAATTCATCTGTTTTGGCATCTACTAAAGCAACAAACGGATTTTGTTGATGGCTGCTTGATCCGCGTTTACTATCTAATACTTTTATCCCTGTATGAATTTTTTCTCTAGTCATTTGACGTTCTCTTGCCCAGGTACCATTTAAATGAATTAACTCGAGTGGACGATTTGGAAAATCAATTGATTGACTAGCTAAGCGGTTAATCTCCACTGTTTCATCACTATTATTTACTAATTGCGTAGAACGAATAATTACACTGTGATTTTGATAAATTGTGTAGAACAACTGTAAAGTCAATCCACTAATCGCGTCTTTCAATTGAATAATCAGCGTTTCAGCTTCATCATCATCTTCCGTATATAAGGCTGGCAATCCCGCTAAGCTGGGCTTTCCTTTTTGAATTTCGTAGCTATCATAACGAAAATCATTTACACGACTACCGTTTCCTAATTTAATATTATGCGCCGGTTCTCTAAAATCACCATGTCCATATCCTGGAAATTCTAATGGTAATGTGTCTAAAGATAATAAACGATCTTGCGCATTTGCATTGTTGGGTGAGAAGGAACGATCTGTTCGGGGGTAGCGATACCCACCAGAATAGTGCGTAATCTTTTTTCCAAAATAAAGATGCGTTAAATAATTATTTTCTTCGATTCCTAATAGATAGCTAATTTTTTTATTTTGTAAATGAAATGTTTGTGTGTGATTGTCAAATATAATCATAAGTTTATGAACTCCTTTATAATGAGAATAATTTATTGGTTATTTCACTGCTCCATTGCTCATTCCAGCTATAATACTTCTTTGGAAAGCAAGATAAACTAGTGTAATCGTGACAATTCCTACTGTATAGGAAGCAAAACTTGGACCATAGTCGTTAAAATATTGTCCCGTATAATTATATTGAAACAATGGTAGTGTCCACATATTAGAATCACGATTTAAAATTAATAATGGTAGCATGAAATCATTCCAAAACCATAGAGCATTAAGAATAATAGTCGTCGCATGCATTGGTTTTAACATTGGGAAAACAATTTTGAAATAAGTTGTAAAGTGACTAGCCCCATCAATTTCAGCAGCCTCATCCAGACTGATAGGCACATTTAGTTTAATAAAACCAACATATAAAAATAGTGTCTGTGGTACGGCATAAGTGAGATAGAGTAAGATTAATCCCCACATATTTGCTAAACCAATTTTACTCATCATAACGGTAATCGGAATCATAATTACTTGGAAAGGAACAAAAATTCCTAAAATTAAAAATAAATACATCAATCCGTATGCTTTCCCACGAGTCATTTTTCTTGCTAGTGAATAAGCAGCCATAGGAATAATTGCTGTCACAGCAACTACTGCAATGATTGTGATGATTGCCGAATTCCAAAAGTAATGACCAATTCCATCCGCTAACAATCTTCGGAAATTTTCCAAAGTCGCTGGATTAGGAAAACGAAAGAAATTATTCATAATATCGGGTGTTGTTTTAAATGAACCGAATAGCGTTGAAACTAAGGGAACTAAAATCATGAAGCCCCCTAATAATAAAAGCAAGTATTTAGAAATATTTTTTTCTTTTGATGTTTTCATTGGGAAACCTCCTAGATTTCAAATTTTTTCGATAATTTTAATTGTGCCAGTGAAACAATCCCAATTAAGATAAATAAGACTAAAGCAATAGCATTCGCATAACCAAACTGATTGTTTTTAAAAGCATAATTATAAACAAGTAACCCCAAAGATGTTGTGGCATCGCTTGGTCCACCACCAGTTAAAGCAAAAATTTGATCAAATGCTGTTAAGCCACCTTTTAATGCCATAATAAATACCATTGAAATACTTGGTAATAAGTAGGTGATTTCAATATTCCAAAAAATTTGCTTATCATTCGCCCCATCCATTCTAGCAGCTTCAATAATTTCTTGTGGAATACTTTGAAAACCCGCTAAGAAAATGATGACTGGCATGGCAATTCCTTGCCAAAGTAAAACAAAAATTACTGCAAAAATCGCTCCCCATGTTGTTCCTAAAAGACTGGTTTGTAAAAATTCAATGCCTAACATACTACCAATTTTTGGTAAACCATAGTTAAAAATTTGTTTAAATACTAAAGAAACAACCACGCCCGATAAGACCGCTGGAAAAAAGAACCATGCTCTAAAGAATGTTTTCCCTTTAATATTTGCGTTCAACGCCCGCGCAATCAAAATACCAAAACCAATTTGTCCAGCAATCATGCAAAGCGTCACAATTAAAGTGAAGCCAATCGATTTGATAAACTTCGGATCAGAAAAAAGAATCTTATAATTGTTCAAACCCACAAAATCAAAATTATAAGTCAGACCAGTCCAATTAGTTAAACTGTAAAAAGCACCTTGAACCATTGGAAAGTAGAAAAAAATCATCTGCAAAATAATTGGAATTGCTACAAAAATGATTGCCCAGTAACGATTTAAAATTTCTTTTATTTTCATTTTATTTTCCTACCTTCCGTCAGCTTTCATTGGATTAAAGAAAGCATTTAATGCGTTAATCATGGCTTTTTGATTGCCATTGTGTAAATAATTTGTTGTTAAGGTATAAAAATCATTTTCACTATTCCAATCTTTGGCTAACCAAACTAAATGACGATCAGTAAAAGCAAGTTCAGTTAAACCACTTAATGGTGAATCCTGAGTATTCTCGATAACGCCCTCAACAGCACACGGTGCACCATCTACATCATAATATTTCTGCATCGCTTCAGGTGTTGTCATATATTCTACAAAACGTTTGGCTTCTTCTTTATGTTGAGAAGTTGCAGAAACTGATAAGGCTAGGTCTCCTGCGCCAATCGTTAGACTTTGACCTGCTTCATCTGCTGGAAAAGGAAAAGTTCCTACTTCAAAATCTGGATTTTGTGAATGAATCATCGGCATTGCCCATGAACCATTCGGCATAATCAACGCATCACCTTTTGTAAAAGTAACTACTGTATCGTTATAACCGGCACCTTGCCAGTTGTTTTGCAAAGCTTTTGGTTCTCTTAACAAATCTAATCGATTAAAATCTTTTTGCATTTCTTTGCTTTCAGCATTAATTCCATTAACTTCTGAGAAACGCCAAACATTGTTCGCTTCCTCTTCACCACCAGCAGCAGTCGCTATAGCTAGTTGGTGATAACCATTTAAAGTCCAGCCTTCTGCTCCTGCAATCGCAAACGGTACTTTGTTTTGATCTTTAATCTCAGCTACTATTTTTTCAAATTCTGCCCAAGTTTCTGGTGCTTGAATCCCCATTTCCTCAAAAGCAGTTTTGTTATAGTAAAAACCATAGACATTAGCGGTTAATGGTATGCTATATACACGATCCTCAATAGCAAAACGTTGTGCATATCCATTTTTGATATTCTCTAAATACGGTTCTTCGGTTAAGTCCTCTAAATAACCAGCTTTCGCCCATTCTTTCAATTCTATACTTTGAGGATAAAGATTAATGACATCTGGTACATCGCCTGCAAGCATACGTGTTTTAATTACTTCACCAGCATTCGGTACATCCACAACTTTTACATGAATATCAGGGTTTTTTGCTTCAAAATCTTTAGCAATCTCCTGAATCGTTTGAGTCATTTCTTTTTTTTGATTAAAAAACTCTATTTCTACCTTACCGCTTGCATCTTCCTGATTTTTTCCACAAGCAGTCAAAGAGATCGTTGCTCCTAGTGCTATACAAGCTAAAATAATTTTTTTAGACCACTTCATTTTATGCTCCTCCTTATACAATTTGAATGCGTTTTCTTTTTGTTAACACTAATGTAACTGTTTACTAAGTGTTTTGTCAATATTTTTACTAAATTTAACTAAGAAAAGAGTAAGGAATTGAAAATTCCTTACTCTTTCAGCTTCTTTTTAATTATATTCAGGTAAATAGTCCCCATGTGCTTCGATTAAATCATCCACTAAATTTTTGATATCTGTTAAAGACAATTCAGATGATAGATGTGGATCTAAATACGCTGCTTGATAAATTTTTGATTTATCTAGTGTTAAAGCGGCTTCTACTGTCAGTTCTTGAACATTGATATTCGTCCGATTTAAAGCAGCTAATTGTGTTGGCAATTCACCGACATAGGTTGGTTGCACGCCATTTTTATCGACTAAACAAGGTACTTCCACACAAACATCTGTCGGTAAGTTTGTGATTAAGCCTTTATTTAAGACATTTCCTGCAATCACTGACGGAGTTCCTGTCGTAATAGAATCCATGATATATGAAGCATATTCACGGCTTCTCGTATGTGTTAACTCCCCATTATTTACAATGTCCTCTCGCATGCTTTCCCAATCATTAATTTGTTGTTCACAACGACGTAAGTATTCATCCAACGGAATCCCTAATTCGTCAATCAATTCTGGGTATTTTGATTTAATAAAGTATGGATGGTATTCTGCATTGTGTTCACTTGATTCTGTAATATAGTAACCAAAACGTTTCAACAATTCAAAACGTACAGAATCTGGATGTGGATTTGGTTTTTCTGCAGCTAACTGACGAATTGTTGGATAGAAATCTTCCCCATTTTTTGTAATTTCCAACAAGAATGCCATATGATTAATGCCTGCAATTTTCCATTGAAAGTCATTTAAGTCATATTGATCGGCTATTCCTAAATGCTCAAACAATTCTGGTACGCATACTTGAACGCTATGACATAAACCAACAGTCTTAATACTCGTCGCTTTTAAAACACCCATGGTTAACATCGCCATCGGATTTGTATAGTTCAATAACCAAGCATTTGGACAAACTTCTTCCATTTCTTTAGCAAAGTCTAACATTACTGGTAGTGTCCGTAGGGTTCTAAAAATCCCACCAATCCCCATGGTGTCACCAATAGTTTGTCGCAACCCATATTTTTTAGGAATATCAAAATCAATCACTGTTGAAGGTTTATAACCACCCACTTGAATAGCATTGATAACAAAATCAGCCTCTCTTAACGCTTCTTTGCGATCATAATAAGAAACAATATCAGCACGATTTTCATTCGAATTTTTATTAATATTTTTAAGCATTAAATTTGATTCTTTTAGTCGTTTTTCATCAATATCGTACAATGCAATATGTGCATCTTGTAGACTTGGAGTTAACATCGCATCGCCTAATACGTTTTTTGCAAAAATAGTACTTCCTGCACCAATAAATGTAATTTTTGTCATGTACTTACTCTCCAATCACTAATTAATAGTTTTATAATTTACTACCTGTTGTAGCAATTCCTTCAATGAATTTTCTTTGGAAAACGATGAATATCACAACTATTGGCCAAATTGCTAATAACGAACCTGCCATTAATTGTGGGAAGTTCGTGGCATATTGTCCTTGTAAGTTTGCTAATCCCGGAGCTAAAGGCATCTTATCAATTGAAGTATTGACAATCAATGGCCACATTAAATCTTTAAATGCAAACAACGCTGTGAATATTCCAAGTGCAACCAATCCTGATTTAGCAAGCGGCAACATAATTTTGAAAAAGATCGTCCAAATATTGGCACCTTCTAAATAGGCCGCTTCCTCCAATTCATCAGGTAAACCTAAGAAAAATTGTCTTAATAAAAACGTACCAAACGCACTAACTACCCCTGGTAATATTAATGCTGGAATTGTATTTAAAATACCCAATTTTTGTGCTAATAAATACTGTGGAGTAATAAAAATGGAACCGGGAATCATCATTTGAATAAGTACTAAGCTGAAAAGGATATTTTTCCCTGGAAAACTTAGACGCGCACAAGCATATGCAGCCATTGCTGAAAATAAAACCGAGCCAATCACTCGTCCAACAACCATTAAAAATGTATTGATATAAAAAGCCATGAATGGTAATAAATCAAGTACTTGTTGATAGTTACTTAGCTGAAATTTCTCAGGGAAAATTGTAGGTGGAATTTGGGTAGATTCAACCAACGTTTTCCCTGAAGTTAAAATCATCCAAATAAAAGGTAATGCCATTGCAATACCACCTAAAATAAGCATGATATGGATTGGCGCATTTGAAAAAAATTTATTTTTCATAATTTGATAGCCTCCTTAATAGTTTACCCACTTTTTCTGCAACTTCATTTGAATTGCAGTAATAATTAATATAATCACTAAAAGGAACATAACGATTGCCGAACCATATCCCTTGTCATTTAAAATAAATGAATGTTTATAGAATAAATAGGCTAATGATTGTGATTTAAACATGGCGGTACTATTAGGAGTAATCATCATAAAAATAACATCAAATACTTGGAAAGCATTGATAACTGTTGTTACAACTACAAAAAATAATGTTGGTGTAACTAATGGTAACGTAATGTTGAAAAACTGCTGGATTGGACTAGCACCATCAATTTCCGCTGCTTCATAATAATCTTTAGGAATTTCTTATAAGCCGGCTAGTAATAACACCATGTTATAACCAATAGCACTCCAAACTCCTACAATGATAATAGAATAAATCGCAATCGATGGATCCGTTAACCATGCTGGTCCATCGAGACCTATTTTAGCCAACATGTTATTAATCAGTCCATAATCATTATTGAACATCCAGCGCCAAATCATTGCGACTGCGGATGGTGCAGCAACGACTGGTAGAAAATAAATTGTCCGATAAATCGACAATCCTTTAACTTTTCTATTCATTAAAACTGCCACCAACAAGGATAATACAACAATACTAGGTATCGAAACCACTGCATAAATTAATGTGTTTAATAAAGACTGAAAAACTTCACCGTCTGCAAACATTTTTTGGTAATTTCTTAATCCGACCCATTCAGTATCACCGAACCCTACCGTTTTTTGAAAACTTAAAATTGCTGTTTGAATTGCTGGCCATATATTTAATAAAATTAATCCTAATGCCGTTGGAAAAATAAAAATATAGCCCCATATCACTTGATCTTTACGATATTTTCCAAAAATTCGATTTTTCATAATATCCCCCTTTTTGGTATTCATCCATTAATATACAGACGAAATAGAATCCTTTCGCCTGTATATTGTATAATTAACTAATTTAATTTCCGCTCAATATCGCATTGACTTCTTTTTCAATTTGAGCGGTTCCATCTTCAACAGTTACTTCACCAGACAGAATACGGTTAATAATTTGAACTTCTGCTTGTTCAGCTCGTAATCCATCTTTATTGTATGGACGAGGGACTCCATACTCCAACATTTTTCCAAAAGCACTCAAATCAATTGTATCTGAAGAAGCAGCCCACTCGTCTTCAAAGCCTTTTAGTGCTGGGATTGATGCCCCCGTTTCCGCTTGGATTTTATTGGCGTCCTCACTAGCTAAAAATGCCATTAGTTTTTTCACTTCTTCTGGGTATTTTGTACTCGCACTGGCAGCCCAACCAAGTCCATTTGTAATTGTTGCATTAACTTTTCCCTTAGGTAACACGGCAGAAGCAACATTTTCAACTAGATAGTCATTTTTCAAAAATCCCGGTGCAAACCAGTTTCCTTCAATCATCATTGCTAATCTACCTGATTGAAAACGACTTAACTTATCAGGATCTTGTAATTCTGTAATTGTTGGTGAAGCATGATCAACAAGTGCAATATCTCGATAAAAAGCTAAAGCTTCTTGTGCTTCTGGGGTATTCAAACCTGATTTTGTATTGTCATCGGCAAATACTTCTCCCCCATTTTGATAAATAAATGGCCAGTAGCCAGTCTCTGTTCCAATATGTGATGCAAAACCATAGATGCCTTTTGATTCATCTGTTAAATCAATTGCAGCTTGTCTGAGTGTTTCCCATGTCCATGTTTCATCTGGATAATCGACACCTGCATTATCAAATAATTCTTTGTTGTACCATAGCCCCACTACAGAAGCATCTTTAGGGATTGCGTATAGTTCGTCTTCAAGCGTATAGAAATCAGCAATTCCTTCAGTAAAGTTTCCCATGTCAATATCATTTTCTTTGATAACATCATCAAGTCCCATCAAAGCATTCTGTGACATATATTTATAGGATTCGCTAGAGTGCATGGTTACTACATCTGGCATATTACCTCCCGTTGTTGCAGCTTCTAATTTAACCCAATATTGATCCCAAGGCGTTGTCTCCATTTCTACTTTGATATCAGGATTTTGTTTTTCAAATTCATCTAACATTTTTCTTAGTCCTGGAGCTTGGTCAGTATCTCAACTCGCATAGCTTAAAGTTACTTGCCCGTCTTTAGAATTACTATCTCCCCCACCACATGCTGCGAGTAATGTCCCAGTTAAAACAGCTATCCCTGTTAAAGCTATTTTTTTGAAATGTTTCATCTTAATTCCTCCTGTTTTGAATGCGTTTTCTTTTTGTTAACAACACCATAACTGTTTGCTTAATGTTTTGTCGAGATTTTTTACTAAAAATATTAGTAAACAAAAAAGTAAACACCCTTTTTTGGATGTTTACTTTTTTAATCGATATTTTTTTCACTTTCTCTAACAATAATATTATTAGAAACAATCACTTTGATCGAAACATTTCTAACTTCTTTTATTCGTTCATTAACCATGCGAACTGCTAGTTTTCCAATTTCTTCTGTATTCACATTCACCGTATTTAATGCAGGTGTTAAAAATTCAGCAACTTCAATATTATCAAAACTCACAATCGAAATATCTTCTGGAATATGTAGACCATTTTTTTGAAGTGAACGATAAACCCCCACAGCAATAGGATCATTTCCTACCATGATAGCAGTCGGCAACTTATCTTTAGCATGTTTTTTCAAAAGTAAATCTGCTGCCTGCATTCCGTCAAGTGTGGTCCAGCCTTCTAAATAAATTTGACTATATTTTTCTAATCCTTTTTGTTTCATCCACGTCTCATAGGCTATTTTTCGATAATCATCATCTGACACGTGTTTATTTCCTTGGCTATCTAAACGAACACGTCCTCCTCCGATAAACGCAATGTTTCGGTGTCCTTTTTTATACAATCGATCTAAATGCTGATTCGTTGCTTTTGTTAAATCAGTATAAACTGCATCTACTTCAGCTTCAATACTAGGGTCATCAATCACTACGACATTCGAATTAATTGCTGATACTTCTTCAATCACAGAAGATAGCACCTGCCCAATAATCAACACACCTTGACATTTTAGCAAATCGTCTTGCTCCAACGGTGTTTCTGACAAACGAATAATTTTCTTCAAATTGACTTTGCTTTGTTCTGCTTCGACTTGAATCCCTCTGCGAATCGTTCGAAAATAGGGATCTTCCAACTCATCTACTTCAGAAACTGTCGTTATTAATGCAATATTTGTTAAATTTTTTGCAACGGGACTTTTTTTGACATAATGATAAAAATTAACCGATTCTGCAATCTTTCGTTTGGTTTCATCGGTTACTGAAAGTGTCGGATCCTCATTTAGCACGCGCGATACTGTTGCAATGGACACACCCGCCCGTTTTGCAACATCCCTAATTCCTACCATAATAGCTCCTCTTTTCATATTTGAAAGTGTTTACTAACATATAATCATACATTTTGAAAATAAGCAAATTTCGTTAAAAATAGGCACTGTAATCATAATTAAAAACAAGAAAAAATATCCGAACAATTTAGAGTAAATAATGCTAATTCTAGTGAATTTGCGACGAGGAACTGCTAGATCACAGTTCATTCTCTCTATCGTTCGGATATTTTATTGTTAACTATACTTATTTCACAGAGCTTTTTTATTTGATTTTGTGAACAGAGTCTCGAGAAATCAATTCTCCCTCTAATAGTAGTACTTGATTTTTTATTTCTTCTTGTTTGGCCAGTCCAATCAGTTGGTGAAAAGCAATCGCCCCCTTGTTACCTGGATTTAGTCGTATTGTTGTCAACGCAGGATCCATTAATTCTGCAAAAGTAATATCATCAAATCCAATAATCGATAATTGTTCCATCACTCGTTTATTCTTATTTTTTAAAAATTTTACTAATTTAGCCGCTAAATAATCTCCAGTAACAACAATTGCAGTAAATTCAGCTAATTCTTGATAAATTCGCTCAAATTCAGAGTTGTTATATATCCAATGCGATTTAAAGGTTAAATGATATTTCTTTAATGTATCGATATAAGCTTGATGTCGTTCTTGAATAACACTTGGTTCACCTACAATGTAGTCAAAAGAAAGAAACGCTATTTTCTCATGACCATAATGAATCAAATGTTCCACTGCCAATGTACTAGCTTGGTAATCATTTGTATTTACAAATAAACGATTCATTTGTTGTTCAAGTTCTCTTAATGTCTCTTTTGAAAGATGCGTATCAATATAAACAACAGGACCATCAAAAACGTTATTTAATTCCAAAAATTCTTTTACACGTACACCAACAACAATGAACCCCTCAAAACGCCAATTTCTCTGAATAGTTTTAACATCTTCTGCTGAATTAACATTATGCACCAATACAAAATAACCATGATTCTTTGCCTGTTCCTCAATTCCAGACAAAACTTCTGCGGTAAATGGATCAGAAAATACAAAATCAGCATTATCAATAGCCGAAAAATAAAGCAATCCTATTAAAAATGCAATCGTCTTACCGATTCCCTGACAGACAGAACACATTCCACTAGGATCATTAAATGAATAAGCATTTGCATATCCTAAACTAGGTGTTGCAAAACATGAAAACAACACACGAAATAACGCATTGATGTTAGTAATCGTCCCTAACGTTGAGCGCGCACTGCCACCAATCTTCTTTTGATTGACCACAATCGCCGTAGAAAGATTATCAATCTCATCAACCTCTGGACGACTGTATTTAGGTAAAAATAAACGGGTAAAACTATCATAGGTGTCATTCAGTTGACGACCAGCTTCTTGGGTAATAGTATCAAAAACAATCGATGATTTTCCTGAACCAGATACGCTGGTAAAAATACTAATTTTATTTTTGGGAATTTTGAGACTGACATTTTTAAGTTGTTTCTCTTGCGTGGATAATTTCAATATACTCGTTCATTTGGTACTCCCCTTTATTTTGAAATAGTTGAGAATGTTTCAATGAGACACGGTATTTTTGGCAGATGTTTAGTTTACCTAGAAAGAGGTATAAAAATCAAGAAAAAAAGAGAGGCTGACTCATAAGTAGTTTTATTAGTCGAAAATGATAGTTTATAAAAATAGGAACCGCATCAAATCAACATTCTTTAGAATGGATTTGATGCGTTTTTCTTTATTTTTTGACTTATGAGTCAACCTCTTACTCTTCGTCATGGATTTGATTAGCTAATTATTGCTCCACTTGTTCACGAATGAAATTTAAGTACTGCGGTAAAAATAAAGGAATTTCTTCAAAGCGTGGACTTTGATTTTCATACGCTTTTGCATCTAGGTTTCCTTCCCCTGTAGCAATTTCAATCAATAATTGATTTGGGTCACGATAATAAAGTGATACAAAAAATTCACGATCTTTTATTCCTGAATTTATAAAATTGCGCTCTTGTAATTGTTTGTCGATGCGTTGTAAATCAGATTTATTTTCTACGCCAAACGCAACATGATGGACGCTACCAATCCCTTCAATGGCAACTGGATTCTCACGATCTTGAATAATCTGAACTTCTTGATAGAACTGAGTGTCTTGATTTTCTAAGATTGTCACTCGTTGATGACCCGAAAAGAAACTGACGTATTCTTTGTGCTACCAGCCTACCGACAATAACTCTCGTTCAGTCGCATCGGAATATTGTACGCGTAGTTGAATGGCATCAATTCCTAAAATGGCATGCTCTGTAGGGATCTGGTCTGTGACATACGGGAAATAATCATCAATATCTTCAAATTCGCGTAAGGGAACTAAAGCTAATCGTGTTGCATCTGGCCCTTCAAAACGTAAGATAGGTCGTCCAGAAAATGATTCGATTCCATAATGGCAAACGCCTTGTGTTTCAAAATATATTTCCCAAAAATGCAATGATGCTTCGGAAGGAACTTTTAGTATCGTTCGTTCAATCGTATTGGTTCCAAAAAACTGGTTGTTCCCTTCTTGTACTTCAAAAAAAGTCAGTTCAGTTCCCACACGGTGGTGATTATCTGAAAAAAACAGGTGATACATGGTATGATCGTCTTGATTAATTGTTTTCATTAGTAATTTTAAACCGAGTATATTATGATAAAAGTCAAATGTCGGTCGAATAAAGCGATTCACAATAGAAATGTGATGAATACGTGCGGGCATAATATCTAAAAATGAGAATCAAACCTATAAAAGATGGTGAACAACTTTTGTTTTCATCAGAAGAAAATAAGCCCCTTTATTTAGACTATGTAAATCACAATTTGAAAATCATCATTAAAGAGAATAACTTAAAACATATCACACTTCATGGTTTTCGTCATACCCATTGTAGTCTGCTCTTTGAATCTGGTGCGTCTGTCAAAGAAGTGTATGTTCGACTTGGACATACAGATATTAAAACCACTATGGATGATATATACACCCATATCGCGAAAAAGCAGACAGAGGAAACGGCAATTCGTTTTGCAGATTTCATGAGTTCTACAGAGGAAAAGCAAGGAAGTTTGCAGAAGGTCAAAAGTATGGTCAAAAACGAAAAAAGCAGACTATCCCTATTAGATAGTCTGCTAAACGTTGAGTTATCAGTATTTTTCTTATTCCGCAGCGTTTGCGTTTTTGAGACCGTATTGATTCTCTTTTTTTAATTTCATCCTTTTCCAACCTAAAAATGTTATTTAATTACTTAGTTTATATAACACGAACCTATACCAAGTACCAGTAACCCCAGCTTTTATTCCGCGAACTTTATGAAATAAAATCGTTCTAGATAAAAATAGCTTTTAATCTTTGTCTTTACTGTTTATAAAAATTTTTAAATTATACACCTAGTTTAAATCCACGAAGTGATGCTCCTATTTCATCTTCAGTTATACCAATGTACCTTTTTGTAATTGCTTGCGAGCTATGATTAAAAATAAACATTAAGGTAGCAATGTCTCTAGTTTTCTTGTAGTAGTGATACCCAAAAGTTTTTCTTAATGTATGTGTTCCTATATCATCTCGTCCTAATTTTTCTGCTATATCTGCATATATCTGATAGACACGATCCCTTGTTATATGTCGACCTTGTTGCCGACTCGGAAATAACCAATCATTTTCTTCTTTACCTTCAGTATATAATAAAATTTCTTCTCTCAAATTATCTATAAAAATCGGTTTTCGCTTACCTGTTTTATGTTCAACAATAATAGGCTTACTTTTGCCTCGTATATCTCCAACTTTTAATCCTATAATATCTGACATACGTAACCCATTATTGATTCCAAACAAAAATAAAAAACTATCTCTTTCCGGATTACTTGTTCTTCTTAGCCAAAACTGAAAATCTTGTATCTCTTCATTTGTCCTTAACGGTTGTACATTATAGCTCACTATTGTTTCCCTTCTTAAAAATATTCTGAGTTAATGATTATGTATATATTTTACCATAATCATTAACTTATATATATAAACTTTTGAAAGTCAATAAAATCAAGGGATTTAGTTTATGATTTTATATCATTTCAGTAACTCAGAATATTCCGACTTTTTTGTACAAAAAAATTAACCTTACTTATATGAAGATTCTAAGCTCTTATTTAAATTTTAGACGGGCAGTTATCCGTAGAAGTTCTTAGAATAGCTAATTTACATAATTAAATTATATGAAATTTAAGTTTGAACAATATACTAAGAACTCCCCTTACTATAAAGTGAAATAAATTAGCATATGAATAACCGTGCTACCAAACTTTTCATTACGCCGTTTGTATAATTAAGCGAGACAAATAAAAAAGCCATTTATGTTACACTCAAATTGTAATACCCGCTAAAGCATACAAGGAGAGTGAACATAAATGACTTATACCCATCTTACACCAAACGAGCTTGTAATGATAGAAGCATATTTTCATCAAGAAACTCCGGTTGCTATCGTTGCGAAGCAGCTTAAACGTGGACGCCAAACAATTTACAATGTCTATAACTTTCTCAAATGTGGTGGAACAGCACTTGAATACTTTGAACAATACAAAGAAAATAAGCGACGTTGTGGGAGAACCGAAATCATTTTTCCTGCTGAGGAAAAAGAATACATTGAAAAAAGATCAACTGAAGGTTGGACCCCAGACGTCATTATTGGCCGTGCAGAGCGAACCTTCTCTTGTTCAGTAAGTACCCTCTATCGCCGGTTTAAGATGGGAGAATTCAATGTTTTACATTTACCGATGCAAGGAAAACGAAAACCAAATGGTTATAAGGAAAAACGTGGAAAACAGGCATTCAAAAGAAATATTTCTGAACGTAAAAAAGATTATGTCGTTTTCGAAGAAGAATTTGGACATTTAGAGGGTGATACGATTGTCGGCATCCACCATAAAAGTGCCATCATCACACTCGTTGAGCGACTTTCAAAAGCCATTATCGCCTTGAAACCAGAAGGCCGTAAGGCAGTTGATATTGAAAATTCGATTAATGAATGGCTTCAATCCGTACCCAAAAATCTTTTCAAATCAATTACCTTTGATTGTGGAAAAGAATTCTCTAATTGGAAAAGTATTAGTAATACGAATGATATTGATATTTATTTCGCAAACCCAGGAACGCCTTCCCAACGGGGATTAAATGAACATTCAAACGGACTCCTCCGAAAAAATGGACTACCAAAAGAAATGGACTTCAACCAAGTCAATCAAGGATTCATCTCATCCGTTGCGTCCAAAAGAAACCATATCCCTAGAAAATCACTAAATTACCAAACACCATTAGAAGTTTTTTTGAGTTACGTAAATGGAAAGTTTTGTCTCGCTTAATTTGACAAATAATATTAATAAAATATTTTTATTAATATTTTATAACTTTACGCAAGATCATAATTTTGTCGTGTAGATATTTCATTATATCACTAAAGATAATAAGATTTAATGACCTCATTAATATTGTTTGCTAGGTCCAAACTCTTATTAAACTTTCTTTGCTATAAAACCCAAACATAGTAATAAAAGAATAACTTATTACCTTTAAATTATACTACCAACAAATGGTAGTATATTATTAATTTATATAATATGAAACCTAAAATATAGTAGTATGTTAATTTATACTAAATTAAATAAAGTACTACCTTTAATAGGTAGTACTTTATTATCAAGCCATTATTCCTTCTTCTACTAGTTCTTTTTGTCACATAATTTTGCAATCAATAAATGTTGCGCAATAAGTATAAGAATTCCATTTTCTAAATTTGAAAGGTGATCCATAATTTCATGTTCAAGTAGTTTATTAATTGTCCACTTGTCGCTTCATCTAAAAATTTTATAGGTTTTAGGAATGCTATTCGCTTATTTTAGGAAGATTTTAACTGTTTGCTGTAGATATATATCATACTAGTATCGTAATAAAAGTACTCTAAAAGAAGAATTTTCAAATACGCAAAATTAAGTACGAAAGAGTTGAAACAAATTTGGAGAAAAATGAGCATAGAATGTCTAATGAGTTAAATAGACCTAAAAATTATCTAAAAGTGGAGCAAAATTAGGAATTACAAACAAAACACTAAATTAGTTTATATAATTTTCCGTAATATTTAATATATATGAAAAGGAAAACGTAGAAAATTAAGTCAAGTCCACAATCTTGTGTAAAAGTTCAACCTCATCAAAAGCACAATGTTTTGCGTTGTGAACCTAACTGCCATGCCTTTCTTTCTGAGGAGAGAGGTCAGGAGCAGTAGCGCAGCGACTCTTGATGTCTCTCCTCAGAAAGAAGAGACTCGCACAGGTTCATGGTGCTAAATGTTATTCGAATTAAATTCTAAATATTTTCGTGGAGAAGCCAGCCACTCAGTGTCTTTTTCCATCAAAAGTGTTCCAATTATCCGAGTGATGGAATTGATATTTGGAAAAATCCGAATCACTCGTTCTCTCCGGCGAATCTCTTCGTTCAACCGTTCCAACACATTGGTTGTACGAATCCTTCGGCGGATATTTTCAGGAAAAGACAAAATTTGAATAGCATCTTCAAAGCCGTTTTCTAAAATGTCGCAAGCAGCACTTAATTTTGAATCACAACCATATTTTTCCAAGAAGTGCTCTTTTCTTTCACGTGTCAATTCAAGTTCAGAGGCTTTAAAGATACTCTTCAACTCGTCTTTTACATCAGAAGAAACTTTCTTTGGCAGCTTATCAAAAATATTTCTCAAAAAGTGGGCTTGGCATCTTTGCCAGCTCGCACCTAAAAAGTTCTTGCGAACAGCCTTAACTAACCCTTTGTGTGCATCAGAAATGACCAGTTTTACACCGAACAAACCTCGTTGAACGAACGATTGAAAAACGGTATCCCAATTATCTTCCGATTCGCCGTCTTGAACATCAAAACCAAGAATCGTACGTCGTCCATCAGAATCAATGCCGATACCAATATATACACCTTTTGAGACAATACGATGATTTTCCCTTACTTTCATATACAGGGCATCACACATGAAAAATGGATATTCCGAGCCTTCTAGGCTCCGGTTTCTCCACTCAAAAACAAATGGATCCAACTGTTTCATCAGATTTGAAACGAATGATTTAGAAACAGTCGCACCATCCGTTAGCAGTTCAACTGTTTTAGTTACTTTGCGAGTGGAGACACCAGAAATGACCATTTCAATCATGGCAGCGATCAAAGCTTTTTCGCTTCGCTGATATCTTTCAAAGATAGTAGGACTAAACTTACCGTCTCTGGTTCGTGGAACATGAAGTTCTAACGTACCAATTCGAGTTGTAAACGAACGATCGTAGTAACCATTTCTTTGTGATTGCCGTTCTTCTGAACGTTCATAGGCATTTGCCTGAATATATTGATTTCGTTGTTCTTCCATCAGCTGATTAAACATGATAGTCATAAGTGTTTTTGCGGTATCATTCGCACCGCTTTCGTTTATAATTGCTTGAATTTCTTCGCTTTCAAAAGTAAAATGTACTTGAGTCATTGATATCAGTCCTATTCGAGTATGTTTTCTGCAAAAAACATTGTACTCCTAACTGAGATCAATGGCTTTTTTGATGCTTCACTTTTACACAATTATATGGACGTAATCGAAAATTACGTCTACGTTTTCCTATTTAGTTCTTATTTTTATTAAATTTTATATTTGCTCTTTTCACTTTTCGGAATAAATTCACTGTGACTCTTGATACCTTCTTTTATATATTGCTAATGGGTTCTGTTGCGAAGTTTGAAAATCAAACGCGCCCTCTCTGAACTCCAAATATCTTAGGCTGTTATTCCCATTAATACCTTGATTTCAGTAGACACCGAAAAGCCGAAGAGCGTTCCATTTCTTCAGTTCTTTTTATATATTCCTCGAATGGTCTCCATGCCCTTAATCGTGGAAGAGGCTGTACGGAGACTTTGATAAAATTTATTTCGTCGTTTAATAGGTCGATGGTCTTGTTCTATTAAATTGTTCATATACTTCACAGTTCGGTGCTCTGTCTTAGTATATAAACCCACACTCTGTAACTTTCTAAAGGCGGAGCCAAGAGAAGGTGCTTTATCGGTCACAATTGCTTTCGGCTCACCAAACTGTTTATGGAGTCGTTTTAAGAAAGCATAGGCTGCTTGCGTATCCCGTTTCTTTCGTAACCAGATATCTAAGGTTAAGCCGTCCGCATCAATTGCACGATAAAGATAATGCCAACGTCCCTTAATTTTGATATAGGTTTCGTCCATTTTCCATGAATAGAAGGATTGTCTATTTTTCTTCTTCCAAAGATAATAGAGGACTTTGCTGTACTCTTGCACCCAACGATAAATCGTAGTATGACAAACATTTATTCCACGATCATATAACAATTCCTGAACTTCACGATAGCTTAGATTGTAACGCAGGTAGTAACCAACAGCGACAATAATGACGTCTTTTTTGAATTGTTTGCCTTTAAAATGATTCATTACTCTGTCCTCTCTGTTTTTTTCTCAATTTTACACTAAAATAGATTTTTTGGAAAACTTTGCAAAAGAACCGATTATCATACACTTGTTAATGAAATCACAATATCTCATTAAAACACACCCTAAAATCATAACCGTTCCTATGCTCATTTTTTGGATTTTTTAATCACGTAACCAGAAAAATAAATCCCCTCTATTTCACGCAAATCAAAGAAGAACTAAGTAACTACCGTTTAAAGGGGCTCTATAATTTATGGGACTGATGAATCAGAATTGATTCTTCAGCCCCATTTTCATTTTAGGTATTAAAAAACATATCGTTCTCTAGTATGATTAAATCACCACAAAATAAACAACTGAGAGGACGATACGCTATATGAATGATTCTATCAAAAAAATGCTGAGAATAACAGAGAAAGATTTGATGATTACAGAGGTCTCTTACGAGACCCTTCAGAAGAAAAAGACGTTGGTCGTCGATGCTGTTCTCTCGCCTACTCCTCGTGCTTGTAGAAGTTGTGGTTCTACTGTGGTAGATGGAAACGGGAAAGCAATTATAGTGAAAAATGGAAAAAAGGAAACGATTGTCCGTTTTGAACAATACAATCATATGCCTTTGGTTATGCGCCTAAAAAAGCAACGCTATACCTGTAAAAACTGTCGCACCCATTGGACGGCTCAAAGTTATTTTGTCCAACCCAGACATTCAATCGCAAATCATGTTAGATATAAAATTGCTTCTTTACTGACTGAAAAAGTATCTTTATCTTTTATTGCGAAAAGCTGTCAGGTATCTTTGACCACCGTTATTCGTACATTGAAAGAGTTTAAAAGCTATTTACCAAAGCAATCTAAGAAGATCCTCCCCAGAGTATTGATGGTTGACGAATTTCGTTCGCATGCTTCCATAGAAGATAAGATGAGCTTTATTTGCGCGGATGGCGAAACAGGAAAATTAATAGATGTTTTGCCTACGCGTAAATTACCTCGATTAACAAGCTATTTCTTAGGTTGTACCAATCCAGAAGAAGTAGAATTCTTGGTGACAGACATGAACGCCGCCTACTTCCAGCTCACCAAACGTGTTCTGCCAAATGCGAAAGTCGTGATTGATCGGTTTCATATTGTCAAACACATGAATCAAGCGTTCAATGAGTTGCGTATCCGTGAAATGAATGAACTTCGTAAAGCCGGACAGAAAAGCCAGGCAGAAAAACTGAAAAAGAACTGGCGCTTTTTGCTAAAAAATCGTGCAAACATCAACCATTATGAATACAAAACATGGAAAAGTTTCCGAGCACCAAAATACCCATTTCTTACTGAAGCAATGATGATTGATCGATTGCTTGAGTTTTCTCCGCCCCTAAAGGAGGCGTATCCCTTTTTTCATGAATTAGTTGAAGCCTTTCGAGACAAAGACCCTGACTTATTTTTCTCCTTATTGGCAGAACTTCCCGAAACGTTAGATGACAGCTTTCGGGAAAAGCTTCAAAACCTTCTGACCTATGAAGAAGGCATCACCAACGCAATGATCTATCCTTATTCCAATGGAAAAATAGAAGCGAAGAATACCCACATAAAGACAATGAAACGAGTATCCTACGGATTTAAATCATTTGAGAACATGAGAATTAGAATCTTTTTGATCAATCAATTAATCAATGTAAGATAACAAAAAATCTGAGCCAGAATGTGGTTCATTCTGACTCAGATTTGATTTTGCACAACTCATCAGTCCTTATTGACAAAGAGCCTTTAAAGGTAGTTACTTAGTTCTTCTTTGATTATTATCTAACTTTATTATTCATTCCCCACCCTTTGCGCAGTGAGTCTTCGGTATCTTGTTTTATCTGACTGGTAGTTCTTATTATTTCTCCACGATCATCTAATTCTGGAACAATTGGATATTTTTCTCTGAACAAGTCTAGTTCTTTCACCACGTCATTAAACAAATCTTGCTTATCTTCTTGCGTAAGATTCTGTTTAATATACTCATCTAAAGCTTTTCTAAGCAATTCATCTCTTGTCATATTAGTCTCATACTTTTCTACTAAAACTCTGGAAGTCGCATTTAACAAAGTCGACAGTTTTAAAGGATGCTTGGTGGAATAAACCTTATCAAACTTTCTGATTGGTGCGCCAACTTTTTTTGTTCTTCCTCTACTCTGTCTTTCAACATTGGAGGAAGTTTTTATTTCTTGAACTTGGTGCACTTCTAATTGCTTATTTTCAGATGGTGTAATTGCTTGCTGCTTTTTCTTTGCTTCTGCTTCTTTTTTTATTTTGGCGAGTCCTTTATTGTTCCCAAAAATATCAAGTCCTTTGATGTCAGCCAATTACTCCACCTCCGCATACCAATTCTCGTGTTCTTCCAATTCTTTCAAAATACTGATAAATAATTCGTGGCTTTTGCGATCCCATTGTTTTAAGAGACCTTTCTTTGTCTTCTCCATCGTAATACCTGATCCGTCGTATCGTTTTAAGCGCGCATTTTTGAGTACAACATTTTTAATCAAATGTTCCCCATAAATCTCTTGGGCTTGTTTATACATTTCCTGATCTACTGCGTCACCGCTTTCCAACATGAAAGGAATAACACCAGCAACATATAAATTTGTATCAAATTCTTTCACAAAAAAGTCCATATACTCAAGATATTGCATCGCATTTCTCATCGATTTTACTTGGGTCTGTAAGACGACGATTGCCCAGTCCGCAATGTACATCGCGGATTTACTATATACAGAAATAGAAGGTGGGACATCTAAATAGATGACGTCAAACTCATCAAATAATGGTTCTAGCTTTTCTTTCATATATTTGAATTGGGATAATGAATCATTATATTGGTCTTTGATCCAATCATCATACATTTCAAAGGACATGTCTGCTGGAAGTATATAGAGGTTATTGATTACTTTATAGACAGCCTCTTTAGGTGGAAGATTGTTTATCAACACGTCAGTCACAGTATTTTCGTAAACAATCGGTTCACCTTCTCCGCCTCCTTCTTCGTTAGTGAAGTTCATATGCGTTAAGTTCATCACATCAGAAGTATTTCCTTGCATATCCAAGTCAATTATCAAGGTTCTTTTTCCTTCATTAACTGCTGATTCAAACCCTAACATTTGCGCGCACGTACTTTTACCTACGCCACCTTTAAAATTACCGATTACATATTTCTTCGCTACCACGTTCCTACCTCTTTTCTTTTAGCAATATTCATTTGATACTATTATAACATATTTATTTTTAGTTACTACCAAAAAAAGATATATATGTACTACCTTATAATTAATAAGGAAAAGGTAGTACATAAATAAGGAAAAGCTGAAATATATTGATTTATAGCTTTCCTCAAAGTAATGACGTTATTTAATTTATCGAGAAGCAGAGAATACTCGCGACTTTAGTCATGTAGACGAATCAGATTTTCGATAAAAAAGAAGCCGTCCTTCTTAAGAACGACAACAAATCACTAGATTAATTTTTTCAACTGTTCATAAAATTTTTCATGCGTTCCACATAACAATACTGGAATAATCTTGTTTTCTATAATCTCGTAAGCTACTCTATATGTTGTGCCCGCATATTTAAACCCACTAGACCAAATACCTGATAAATCCCCAGTTTTTTGTTCACCCTTATATGGATCAATCGCAATTTCATCATAAATTAAATTCAAAAATTTTTCTTTCAATGGCTTCTCTTTTAGCTTTTTTAAATACTTAATGACATGTTTTGAAGGAACGATTTCATAAGCCAATTTCTGTTGCCAACTCCTCTTTAGTCATTACTTTAGAATTAGTAAGTGTATCTTCAGCAATATCTCTAAAGGAAGAATGCATTTTGTTTTTTCTATTCTTAAATTCTACAAGAATCTCATCTTTATCGTAGCCTTCTGCAATTATATCAGACAAAATATCTTCGCTAAAATCATAAAATTCTTTTTGTGGTTCAACAAATTCATAAAGAATACCATTCTCTACCAACTTTGCTTCAACTTCGACTCCATTAGGAACATTAAAATCTTTAGGTACTGTCAACATGATTGAATTGCCTTGTTTTCTTGTTTTTGTAATCATTTAAATCCCTCATTTCTAACAGTATGTAATTACTTAGTAAATACATTATACCACGAGATAATGTATTTACAAGTAATTACTGTGACTCGTAATGCGTCCTTGCTGAATAAATTTCAACAGTTCTGTTGCAAAGTTTTAAATAAAGAATAAAATCCCTTACGGTATCTATGATTTAAGCTGGGATTCCCAATAATACCTTGATTTCAGTACAGACCGAAAACCCGAAGAGAGTGCCTTCTTTTCGGGTTTTCTTATATAATCCTCGGATGGCTTCCATGCCTTTAATCGTGGTAGAGGCAGTGCGTAAACTTCGATAGAATTTATTGCGTCTCTTTACTGGACGATGGTCTTGTTCAATCAAATTATTCAGGTATTTAATGGTACGATGTTCTGTCCCTTGATAAAAGCCGTATTCTTTTAGTTTCTTAAAGGCACTTGTAATAGAGGGGGCTTTATCTGTGACTACAACCTTCGGTTCATCAAACTGCTTCACTAACCGCTTAAGAAAAGCATAGGCTGCTTGTGTGTCCCGTTTTTTACGTAACCAAATATCCAAGGTTAAACCATCTGCATCGATGGCTCGATACAAATAATGCCATTTTCCTTTAATTTTGATGTACGTTTCATCCATTTTCCATGAATAAAAGGATTTTTTATTTTTCTTTTTCCAAATTTGATAGAGTAGTTTGCCATATTCTTGCACCCAACGATAAATCGTCGCATGAGAAACGTTAATGCCACGATCATATAACAATTCCTGAACTTCACGATAGCTTAGATTGTAACGCAGGTAGTAACCAACAGCGACAATAATGACGTCTTTTTTGAATTGTTTGCCTTTAAAATGATTCATTACTCTGCCCTCTCTGTCTTTTTTCTCAATTTTACACTAAAATAGATTTTTTGGAAAACTTTGCAACAGAACCGAAATGAGTATAGTATGAATTAGTAATTTGGTTTTCATCTAAGTTTAGCTTTGATTTACTAAAATTGATATCTCGATACATGTTCAATACATCTAATACAAATCGAGAATCTTCTTTCGGAAATGGCTCAGAAAGATCACTCCAAATTTCATCATCATAATGATACTCGTAACCTTCTCTCAATATTTCGATTTTTCTTTCATAATAAGATCTGTTTTGGTCCTCAAATTTAGCCAATAACTCAAATTGATTTACTAGTGACAATCTCTGAAAACTGTCCATTAAATGTTTCTTCCTATCTTGTTCATTAACAAAAAATTATAAGCCCTTACAACGAATATTATATATTAAATTTAATTGTAGGTGAACACGAATTTTATAAATATTTATGGTGTTAATGACAAATGATATCCGACTCCTCTTCATACGTTCTGGACTATTTGCTAATAGATTAAAATTTCAGCATCTATTTCTGACCATAAATAAATGAGCTGCCGAAAAGCTGCCAAATCAGACTTGAAAATAAAGGATCAAAAACTTTTAAGTTTCTGACCCCGTAACTCACACTTCAAAATCTTACTTAAAAAGGAGTCTGAAAGAAAAAAAGAGTATTCAAAATTTTTTTCTAACTAGCTACATCACATCTATGCATTGACACTCAAAGAACCAGAATAAGTCATCAGAAAGCAAGGGGGTGCGGACATAATCCTGGACGAAAAAATAAACTTAGGAGGAATGTCCGTGTGTTTTCCCACAAAGAGCGTGTAAGGGCAATTCAGTTATTTTTAAAATACGATTGCTCTTATGCTGCAACCATTCGAGAATTAGGGTATCCGTCGATTGGTGCACTACGGAAATGGTATAAAGAGTATTTGGAATCCGGAGAGCTCCATCAGGAGCACCGAAAAAAATCAAAGTATTCTGAAGAACAAAAACGAATAGCGGTGAATCATTATTTTGAATATGGTCAATGTTATGCACGAACCATTCGCATGCTTGGTTATCCTAATAGAGAGTCCTTGCGGCAGCGGTGTGAAGAACTTGCACCAGGAGCTAGAAAACTCCGAAAAAGTGCGGTAAAGTTAACACAAGATCAAAAAGAAGCTGTGTTGAAAAAATTCTATAAACCGCAAACTAATAGGAAAAATTTAGCAGAATCTGAAGGAATTAGTAGAGTTACTCTATATCAATGGAAAAACACGGTTCTTGGAAAGGATTTTCCATTGCGTATGACTTTAAAAAATCAGGAAAAACAAAAAGAGCTACTTTTAAAGGAAGTAGAAGACTTACAAAAACAAGTACACCAATTACAGCTCGAAAAAACATTACTCGAAGGAGCGGCTGAACTGCTAAAAAAAGAAAAAGGCGTCAATCTTCTTTGTCTATCAAATCAAGAAAAAACGATATTGATTGATGCCTTACGAAATCAGTTCACCTTGAAAGAGCTTCTTCAACAGCTCCAGTTGCCTAAAAGCAGCTATTTTTATCAAAAACAAGCACTTGAGAAACCAGATAAGTATTACAAAGAACGTCAATTAATTATCACGATTTTCAATCATAACTTCTGTGCGTATGGTTACCGTAGAATTCACCAAGCTTTAAAAAATATGGGTAAAAAGCTTTCTGAAAAAGTTGTACGTAGATTGATGACTGAGGAAAATCTATTTGTTAAATTTTCTAGACGAAAAAAGTATTCTTCGTATGCTGGGGAAATTTCTCCTGCACACCCCAATTTATTAAATCGGAATTTTAAAGCAAAGAAGCCAAATGAAAAATGGTTAACAGATATTACTGAATTTAGAATTCCCGCAGGGAAAATCTACTTATCACCACTTGTCGATTGTTACGATGGTGCTATTGTTAGTTGGACTATTGGAACAAAGCCAACTTGCTTCACTCTATGTCTAAAAAGGGTTATTCACCAGATAATTCAGCGTGCGAAGGTTTCTTTGGACGATTAAAAAACGAGATGTTTTATCAACGTGACTGGAAGAATACAACAATCAATCAGTTTATAAACAAATTGGATGATTATATTCATTGGTATAATAATCAACGAATTAAGTTATCTTTAGGAGGGCTAAGCCCTCTTCAATATCGGAAGAAGCAAAGATATATTTGTTAAAAAGGTCCAAAAAAATATCCGCACCCCCTTTTTTTTGTAAAAAACTATTGCACAATACAAGTGGCCTACGGCTATCGAAATTTCCATAACTTTCGAGCAAGAATTTATCTCATTCAAGGCTTGATCTTCCAAGTAAAACAAAAACCAGTTAAGCACTCTGCCTAACTGGTTATGACTAAATTTTCAGTTGTATCTTTCTCTACCAACACTAAATGTCGAAGAGCCTTTTTTCGTTTATGAATGTAAGACCGCTTCTCGAGCCAATGCCAAACAACCGAGCGTTCCAGCGTTGTCTTCTAATGCTGGGGTCACGATATATTTGCTTAACTCAGGTGTTTCGACATACCCATTGACCAATTTTGCAAATGCGTCGTGGACGTTTTGCAGCATATGGCGTTGTTTCATCACACCACCGCCAAAAATGATCACATCTGGAGAAAACATCAAGGTTGTATTGTAGGCACATTGAGCAATATAGGAGGCTTCGATTTCCCAATAAGGATCATCTTCTGCAACCTCTTGTCCTTTTTTCCCTAAGCGTTTTTCGATGGCGGGTCCAGCGGCCATCCCTTCTAAACAGTTGCCATGAAATGGACAGCTGCCAGCAAAGTCATCTTTTGGATGAGGGACGACGAGCATATGCCCCATTTCTGGATGACTAAACCCTTCGATAAAGCGCCCTTCTTGTAAGGCACCGCCGCCAACACCCGTACCGATCGTATAGTAAACGACACTGCTCAATCCTTTGCCACTGCCGAAGACATACTCACCATAGGCAGCCGCATTGACATCTGTTGTCCAAGAAATCGGGATCGGAAATTCTTTTTTCATGGTACCGATGAAATCAAAATTTTGCCATGCCACTTTCGGGGTCGAGGTAATGTACCCATAAGTGGCGGAATCGCGATGGATATCGATAGGCCCAAATGAGCCAATCCCAATCCCTGCTAAATCTGCTTGGTATTGTTTGAAGAAGTCAATGACTAAAGGTATTGTTTCCTCAGGTGTCGTTGTCGGAAAGCTCACTCTTTCCTTGATCGTCATTTCTTCATCGCCAATGGCACACACAAATTTTGTGCCGCCTGCTTCGATTGAACCATAAATCATCACTGAGCTCTCCCTTCTATAGATTAATTAAGCCGCTTTCCAATGAAAAGGTTACTTCACTGTCTGCCAGCAAAAGAAAATCCTGTCCTTTTTCTGTCTCATAAAAAGTTGTACTCATAGTCAGACGATCATTTAGAAAAAGCTCAATAGCTGAAGTATCACGGAAAATTTCGATGGTTAGACAATTATTTTCCAAAGGAATCGTCACACTGCGCTTTTTCAACACTTCCTTTTCAGCTCCTGATAAATCATACGGCATGTGTTCCCTGGAAGCAGTAAAGCACTCCCGTTCAACATCATAGTTAAGCAGTAATGTATGGTCGGGTCCCTTCGCATAGTGAAGTTCTAGTTTCGTTGCCTGTTTTAAATTGATTTCCAAGCGTAAATAGTGCTGGTCATATACTAAGTCCTTCAGTAAGAAGCGATTCTCTTCAGTCTTCGCCCATTCAATCCTTTTCTGCGGATCAATTACTTGATAAATTGATGAAACTGGCCGTTGCAACAATTGATTATCAGCCACCCTCAGCTCTCTAGGCAAGGTCATGGAACCTGACCAACCATGGCCCAGATCATTCGTAGGTATTTTACGCTGCCACATTTGCATCCAAGCAATCATTATTCTTTGGCCTGCTTCGTTTTCACAGGTCTGGGGTGCATAAAAATCTAAACCGCCATCGATTTCATGAAAATTCTCTACTAGAAATTTGCCTGTTTGCCAATCGACAGTACCGATGAAAGCAACAGTTGAGTTCGTATTTTGGTAAGCATTGCCTTGTGGAGTCATTTGAATAGGAGAAAGAATCAAGACTTCTTTGCCATCTAGTTCAAACAAGTCTGGGCATTCCCATACAATGCCTTGTTCTGGAGTTCCCTCCAGCAATACGGAATAAAACTCCCAAGTTAGTAAATCTTTGGAATGGAACATCACAATTTGTCCACGAGCATCTGCAGTTTTAGTAGCGACTACAGTAAAATAGTCTTCTTTTCGCTGAAACACTTTGGGATCGCGGAAATCTTCGGTCGTTGCAACAGAAGCTAAGTGATCTTCTGCGATGATTGGATTTCCGGCATATTTTTCAAAGTGAATGCCATCTTCTGAAACTGCCAAACACTGAACTTGTCGAACTTGCCCTTCCACAACATTGTGTCCTGTATAAATCAAATACAGCTTGCCATCCTTTTCTATGGCACTGCCGGAAAAACAGCCTTCCTTGTCATAGCTTTCACCTGGTGCCAGTGCTACTGGCAAATGCTCCCAGTGAATTAGATCCTTGCTTTTAGCATGGCCCCAATGCATTGGTCCCCAGATGCTGTCGTAAGGATAATATTGATAAAACAAGTGATACTCCTCTTGATAATAAACAAAACCATTTGGATCATTCATCCAGCCAATCGGAGCCATCAAATGAAATTTATTCCGGTATTCTTGATTGACTGTTTGAGCATTTTTCTCAATAAACTCATTGGCCTTTAAAAGTTTTTGCAACATTCACTATTCACTCCTATTTTATACCCGTTCCAGAACCGCCAAGTCCCTGCAGAATATATTTTTGTGCAACGATATAAACAATAATCAGTGGAATCGTTGCAATGGTTAAAACAGCCATCACTTGATTGATATAAACTGGCTGTGTAGTATTGATCGTAGTAATTGCCACTTGCATTGAAAATTTGCTGCTGTCAGTTAAGACCATTAACGGCCAAATATAATCATTCCAGCTGGAGATAAAGGATAAGACACCTACTGTGGCTATGGCTGGTTTAGACATTGGCAGCATGATGTGAAAGAAAATTTTAACAATATTTGCACCATCTAATTTCGCTGATTCAATGATTTCTTCTGGAATCGCGATAAAGAAATTTCTAAACAGATAGATATTAAACGCGCTGGCCATCGCTGGTAAAATCACTGCCAAGCGAGTATTCACTAAGCCTAGTGAATTAACGATGGTAAATTGCGGAATTAAAACCGTCTCCATCGGGACAATCAGCAGAGCTAACAAAGCTCCAAAGATAATTTTCTTGCCTGAAAAATTAACCTTCGCAAAGGCAAAACCCGCCAAAGAGTTTACAATGATTGACCCACAGGCAAAGGTTAAACCATAAAAAATACTGTTTAATAAATAAGTTCCCACACTGAACCGGGAAATAACCTCTTGATAAGTTTTAAACCAATTAGCTGGATTCAAACTAGGTAAAAAAGCTTTGAAGGAAGCTAAATTTTGATAGACATCTGCTTCAGGCTTCATAGAGGAAACTACCATCCACAGCATCGGGAAAATGAATAATGCCGCTAAAAGGAACAGCAAACAATATTCTACGATCATTAGCGGTCCAAATTTCTTGGTCATGCTGGATCATCCTCCTTTACCAATTTTCTTTGAGCAATTGTAATTAAACCAATCATAGTGGTAAAGATTAACGCAATGGAGCTGGAGTAGCCTACCATACGGTCTGTAAATCCAGTTTGGTAAATGTAATAAACCATTGTCATAGTAGAATTCATTGGTCCACCTTGAGTCATTACCATTGGCTGAATGATTAGTTTAAAGGCCGAAATCAATGTGGTAAGTAAAATAAAAATCGCCGTGGGCTTTAATAATGGCATGGTGATATAGCGAAATTGCTGAAACTTAGAAAAACCATCAATTTCGGCTGCCTCATAAACGTCTTGCGGAATATTTTGCATTCCCCCTAAAAACAGCAGCATCTGATATCCTGCACCTTGCCATGCCGATACGAAAACAAGCGTATACATTGCTTGTTTGGGACTAGTCAAAAAAGGCTGCGAAGCAATTCCAATCTTTGCAAATAGCGTATTAACCAGACCTTCATTAGGATTTAACAAGTACAACCATAAAATCGAAATAACGACTAAGGACATCACGACTGGCGCAAAAAAGGCTACTTTAAAAAAGATATTTCCTTTACGATTTTTGTTGATAATAAGTGCCATTCCTAAAGCTGCCCCTATTTGGACCGGAATAATCCAAACAACAAATTTAGCCGTGTTCCAAATACTTTTTACAAAAATTGGATCAGCGAACAGTCGCTTAAAATTTTCTAAGCCGATAAATTGTCTAGCATCTGGCGTTAACAAATAATAATCAGTAAAGGCATAATAAATTACCATGATTACGGGTATGATCAGAAAAATCGTCAGCAGCAGCAAAGCTGGCGCTAGAAAGCCGTAACCTATCAAATTGTCTTTCATTGTCGGTTTTTTTAACACTTGATTGGCCCCCTTTAGAAACTTCTATTTTAGTGAAGTATCAATTGCCTGTTGCATTTCAGCAGCGCGACTATCTGCTACTTTTTGTACATCTGGGTTTTCCTCGAAGTAGCTAATATCTTGAACTGCTTGTTGGAATGCTCTAGATACTTGCGGATAAGCTACAACCACTGGGCGGGCATGTCCAGAAAGTTGGTTTTGCTTAATTAATACCTGCATTCCTTCCGACACTTCATCTTTAATTAAATCAACTGTTGAATTTCTGATAGGTAGAACACTGTTCCCTAAACTCATAATACGACTAGATTCTGTACTGGTTGCAAACTTAATAAAGGCCGCAGAAGCATCCTTTTTCTCTGTTTTCTCAGTCATTGCTAACTGCCAGCTTCCGGTTGGTGAAACTAACTCCCCAGTTGCATCTGAAACGGGGTAAGGCAAAATACCATAATCAATCTCTTGATAGTTTTCCTCTAAATCTGCCATTGTCCAAGAACCGCTCAGCATCATGGCATATTTGCCAGTTTCAAATCCTTTTTCAATAGGACTGATTGTGGTGTAACCTTTTTCAACCAATTCTTGAATAAATTCCAACGCTTCAACGGATTTTTTACCGTTAAAATAGTCTTCGGCTTTGGTTCCATCAGCATTAACGACATCGCCGCCATTCGACCATATAAATGGTGTATATGCGTAGGTCAGCATTTCGTCTCCCGACGCCATTTGCATATCAATTGCAGGCGTTTTGTATTTATCAGTCAGCTTTTGGCAAATTGCTTGAAATTCCGTCCAAGTCCAAGGATCTTCTAACGTCGGCAATTGATCTTCTGTAATTCCAGCATCTTTGAACAGCGACTTATTGTAATAGACACCCACACTGGACTCTGAGAAACCAAACGCATACATTTTGCCATCGTAGGTTCCTTGCTGAATAATGCTGTCTAATACATCATCCATGTCCGCATCTTTCAAATAATCATCTAATGGAGCAATGACTCCTGAATGAGCATAAGCTGCAGTATTCGGTCCATCTAACGTAATAACATCAGGAAGGGTATTGGTTGTAATTGCAGCATTTACTTTATCCTCATATCCACCGCCGCTTCCGCTACGAGGAATATACTCAGTAACAGCTTTATATTCACCCTCGTATTCATCATTAAAATTGTTCACAATCTCTGCCCAAGCTTTTCCTTCAGGCGTTTCATCAGAAAACTGAACCCAAATCTTAATTTCTCCTGGATCACTGCTACCTGAACTTTTCTCCTTACTGCCACATCCTGCAAGTCCTCCAGCTGTTAATGCTAAAATTGCTGCAATTGCTAACATTCTCTTTTTCATCGATGTTCCTCCTATTTTTTGAAACGTTTCCGTTTTATTTTTCAATTAATTGGTAACGTTTCCAATTAATTGGTTTTAAGATATCATTGAAATCACTTTCTGTCAACCTATCTCAAAAAAATCGTTATAAACCGGTTTTTTACTCTTTAGTCGTCTCTCCAGCGTGAAAGAAAACCGGTACTACCACACGCTTAGGCGGTTCTTCATTTAAAATCATCGCCATGAGTGTTTCTACTGAAACCTTGGCCATTTCCTCTATCGGCTGTACAATCGTTGATAGTAAATAGTCTTTTTGCAACGATAGCTTGACTCCATCAAAACCAATAATTTGAAAATCCTTAGGTGCTTCCTTCCCTAGTTTTTTTTGGGCTTTTATCACATCCAAAGCCATGAAATCATTGATGGTAAAAATGCTATCAATTTCAGGATTATCCGAAAAAAAAGCGAGCAATTGTTCCTCTAAATTGCTAATTGGTTCAGGCATATCCAATACCTTCACAGCTATTTTATTTTCCTCACAAATATTGTAAAAACCAGCTTTACGATTGTTTGTTTCGTTAGGGTAAGGTGAAACACCCCCAACATAGCACAAGTTTTTACAGTTACGAGTAAGTAGTTCTTGAGCGGCAATTTGCCCACCTAAATAATTATCTGCCGTTACATAAGAAACCTGTTCCGAAAAATGGCGGTCTATACTGACAAATGGTAAATTTGATGATACATATTTATCAATGTCTGAATAGGTAATACCTATAATTCCGTCTACTTTACTCTGCTTGACCATTTGGATATATTCTTTTTCTTTTTCCGCACTGCCGTTCGCATTACACAAAAAAAGCTTATAATTTTTTTGGCTGAGAGCTTCCTCTACATAGTAGGCAAACTCGGAAAAGAAGGGATGCCAAATCGTAGGTAAAATAAGAGCTATTGTATTGCTACTATTCGTTTTCATACCTCTGGCATATTCATCAGGCTCATAATTAAGCTCACTAATTGCAGCCATTACTTTTTCTTTGGTAACCTCTTTCACCTTTACTCCATTTATTACTCTAGATACCGTACCCACACCAACTCCTGCTAACGCAGCAACATCCTTCATAGTAGTTTTCACTTCACGAACAACTCCTCTCAAAAGAATTTCAGGTATTATTATACCAAAAGAAGGAAACGATTCCAAATTAGCAGGAATATTTTTATTTTAAAATAGATATTAGACGTGAAGCTTTTCGTAAAAAAATTTTCGTATTCAGATTTACCGGATTGACTCTGTCGCCAATATAGGCCGGCATACTTTGTCAATTTTATTTCATCAGAAAAACGTTCAATTGGACCAATTTCAGCGAGTATTCCAGCAGCCTAAACAGGACCAATACCTGGGATACTGGTTAAACATTGATACTCCGGTAGCACCACGACTAAGTCGTCAATGGCTTTATCTAAGTCTTTAATTAATTTTTCAAGATTGGGGTACATGGAACATAGAAACGAAAATGCACGGTAGTGAAAAATTAAAAACACAAGAATCGTTGATTTATTAGTATTCTTGTGTTTTCAATTTTATACATTCAAAAATAGTATCTGGAACATCCGTGCGAAAATGCACGGTAGGAACCAAAAGACGAACATTCTCAATAATTCTCTATATTTAACGGACGTAGTATTCCATTCGATAATTCTTTTTCATAGCGGAAACTATATTTGCCAACAAAATTAATGTGATCACTAATTAATGGAAATTGCTTGCGTAACACTTCTTCGGAACAGTCGAACCCTTCCGTTTTAATTTGTTCAAAGACTTTTTCTAAATATAGTGAATTCCAATATATGATAGCATTAGTTACTAATCCTAATGCGTTGAGCTGTTCCTCCATACCGTCGTAATAAGTTTGATAAAGTTTGCCTTTTCTACCATAAAATATATTTCGACATAGAGCATGACGAGCTTCACCTTTATTTAACTGTTCCGAGCTAGGCTCTCCTAAATAAACACCAAAAGAATTTTTATTGCGCTTAATTTCATTCATTCAAAACCTCCAAAGTAAATTATAAGTAGACTTAAAATTTATTTTTAAAAATGCTATGATAACAGTAAAACTACAAGTAAATTTTACATGTAAATTATATCATTTTTTAAAAGGAGTTTTTATGGCAAAAATTGGATATATTAGAGTGTCTTCACAAGATCAAAATTTAGATCGACAATTGGCAATGATGGAAGACCTTAACATTGATAAATTATTCCAAGAAAAAGCCAGTGGTAAAGATATCCAGCGACCTGAGTTTCAAAAATTACTAAATTATATCCGAGAAGGTGATTGTGTCATTGTTGCATCACTGGATCGCCTAGGCAGAGATTATGAAGACATAAAAAATACAGTTACCTTTATGAAACAGAAAAAAGTAGCATTAAAAATACTAGATGCACAGTTTTTAGATTTTAATACTGGAAATGAACTCCTAGATACTGCTATGTTCGATATGTTTTTATCATTGCTAAGTTATATTGCACAAAACGAACGTGAGAAAATCCGTGAACGTCAGCGGCAAGGAGTATTATTGGCCAAAAAAGCTGGTCGATATAAGGGGCGACCAATTGAATATTCTGAGAACTCAACAGATCCGCAAAAACGATTAGTCTTTAAAACTGTGGTGGACATGTTAAATCAAGGAGTTCCAGTTGCAGAAATTGCCAAAGAAAATGGTCTCTCTCGACCAACCATATATAAAATAAAGAAAGCGAATGATTTGTAGAATTTATACTATATTCATTCGCTTTTCTACCGTGCATTTTCGTTTCTATGTTCCATGTACCCCATATTCTCTATGAAGGAGTTTCAATGTCATATTCTTTTTCATTAGTTCTTTATGAACATATTCCCAGTCTACAGGAAGGTAACCTCGTGCTGTTGTTTGTTTTTCCGGAAAAAGATATTCCTACAGCCAAGTATCGCTCATATCAGCGGTTAGTTCAGTCACCCCCTTCCTGTCTGCTCGAGAAGTAACTTCTCGAATCGTATGTCTGGAGCTTCCCACAGTTAAACTAATCGTTCGTTGAGAAATACCGGAAAAATAAAGCTCCAAAATTTTTCGATAGTGAACCAATAAAATAACATTCTGTATAAGTTGTCATACCGAAAGGTATGCCTTTCTATTATACAGAAGGTTATTCATCTATTAAATATGAAAGTGGAGCAGTTTGTTGCCCTGGATGGAGCTATCTATTGCCTTGAGTGGAGCAGTTATTCACCTCACTGGAGCTATTTATCTGCAATACTCAACTTGTTTAAATTTTTTTTCAGTAACTAATAGGAGTCAATGGCAATACGTACATCCATGTATTCTAAAGTGGTACAAACAAGGGGATTATCCATCGGTTTTCTTTCAAACGAGCTTAGAGTTGCCCTGAGCCAACTAATAAATAGCAAAACAAGCGAACCGAGAGAAGGCTTCGCTTGTTTCTGATCAATTCTGTTTAATTTTATCTAGGATCTCAAAGGTATCTATATCTAACTGGCACAGCCAAAGTAAGTATTTCTTTTCCTTATATGTCTAGTCAACAGTGGGGTAGGAGGTGATCAAATTATTGTATCTTGCTCTTTGTTCACTTGATGCTAGCTGCCAGCGTTTCTCAAATATTTTTTCTTCTTCCATTATCGATCCCCCAAAAAGAGCGCTGCCTGAAACTTCAATAACGGGCAGCGCAAGTCTAATTATGCAGATCTATGTATAGCATAACAAACAAATATGAAAAAACTTAGAAGGTAGTAGAAGTTCTGGCGTCTTTTGCTTTGCTTTCGTTCTTAATGTGTTTCATTCTAGAATATCTCAAAATAAAAACTATGCGTGGTGTTCTCATATTAATTACTTGTTTTTTTCTCTTTTAAGTACATTAATACTTCATATTCCTCAACATGCTTACTTACAAAAGCATTATAAAATGAAGTACCTAAAACCATAGCAATCAATGTTAATATAGAATAGCTGACAATACCCCAGTCTCCAGAAAACATTTCAGGAAACACTGCTTGTGGAAGACCTAGTATTAGAAATGAAATATAACAGATCATAACTACATTTAATAAGTTTTTATTCCTATCTGTCACTTTTCTTTTTAAATGTCTTAATTGTCAAATTAAGTTAGACAGATCATCAATACTTACGTAACTCAAAAATACTTCCAAAGGTGTTCGATAATCCAGTGATTTTCTAGGAATATTATTTCGTTTAGATGCGACAGATTGAATAAAAAATTCATCTACTGAATTGAAATCCATAGATTTCAATAAACCATCTCTACGTAACAATCCGTTAGAATTCTCGTTTAGGCCTCTTTGAGACGGCGTTCCTGGATCAGCGAAATAAATGGCAATATCATTGACATTACTGATCTGTTTCCAATTTGAAAATTCCTTTCCACAATCAAAAGTGATGGATTTGAATAGGTTTTTCGGTACAGATTCAAACCATTGATTTAATTTTTTTTCAATATCAATCGCTTGTCTACCACACGGTTTCAATGTGATGATAACTTTTGATAATCGTTCAACTAAGGTAATTACAGCACTTTTATGTTTCAGACCTACGATAGTGTCACCTTCAAGGTGACCAAACTCATTTGAGAATTGGCTATAATCCTTTTCACGTTCATGAATAGAGCGGCGGAAAGTTTGTTTTCCACGTCTTTCTTGATGTCCATTCGGTTTACGCTTGCCTTTCATCGGTAAGTCAGAAGAATCAAATAGCCCCTTTTTGAACATACGATAAATGGTACGAGCAGAACAACTAATAGGAAACGCTGCACGACCAACAATCACATCGGGTGTCCATCCTTGAACAACCTTTCTTTGAATATATTCTGATTGTTCCTCGGGTAAAACAAGCGGACGTCTACCACAGTTTGATTTGTTTTTCTTATACTGTTGATAATATTCTAAGGCTGATTTTCCTTGCTTGAAGAACAGATATACTTTATGGATCGTTTGTCTTGAACGATTCAAGCAATGGGCAGTTTTAGCAACAGATTGATTCATTTTGAAATAAGACTCTATTATTACAAGTTCATCCGTTGTAAGATGGGTATAGGTCATTTGTACTCACTCCTTATAATTCTTTGGTCGGAACTATTTTGAGTGTAGCACAAATGACTTTTTTAGTTGTCTAGCTTAATTTTACAATCGGCGATGGCAAAAATTTCAATCTTTAAATGGCGAAAAACAAAGAGCGTGAGACCCTATCCTTATCTCACGCTCTTTGTCTATTTTTCTAACAAATCAAGTATTTCTTGAGGAGAATCAATAATTATATCTACACTTTGAAAATTTTCTATATTTTTGGCTCCCCATTTAGCTAAACCAAATGCTATCCCACAAGCTTTCGCACTTTGCATGTCATATAATGAATCACCAATATAAATCGTTTCTTATTTTTTATGCCCAATTCATCAATTGCCTTTTGTATGGGGTCCGGAAAAGGTTTATGCAACTTAGTATCTGAAGCTGTAATTTGTATATCAAAATATAGATTTAACCCGTGGTGCTAGTTAATTTTTTCCTAGAGGAAAATGTCTAAACATGTTGGTAAATCAACAAAAAAACGCATATAGTAGTCTCAAAACTCCCAAGAAATGGGCTCTATAATTTATGGGACTGATGAATCAGAATTGATTCTTCAGCCCCATTTTCATTTTAGGTATTAAAAAACATATCGTTCTCTAGTATGATTAAATCACCACAAAATAAACAACTGAGAGGACGATACGCTATATGAATGATTCTATCAAAAAAATGCTGAGAATAACAGAGAAAGATTTGATGATTACAGAGGTCTCTTACGAGACCCTTCAGAAGAAAAAGACGTTGGTCGTCGATGCTGTTCTCTCGCCTACTCCTCGTGCTTGTAGAAGTTGTGGTTCTACTGTGGTAGATGGAAACGGGAAAGCAATTATAGTGAAAAATGGAAAAAAGGAAACGATTGTCCGTTTTGAACAATACAATCATATGCCTTTGGTTATGCGCCTAAAAAAGCAACGCTATACCTGTAAAAACTGTCGCACCCATTGGACGGCTCAAAGTTATTTTGTCCAACCCAGACATTCAATCGCAAATCATGTTAGATATAAAATTGCTTCTTTACTGACTGAAAAAGTATCTTTATCTTTTATTGCGAAAAGCTGTCAGGTATCTTTGACCACCGTTATTCGTACATTGAAAGAGTTTAAAAGCTATTTACCAAAGCAATCTAAGAAGATCCTCCCCAGAGTATTGATGGTTGACGAATTTCGTTCGCATGCTTCCATAGAAGATAAGATGAGCTTTATTTGCGCGGATGGCGAAACAGGAAAATTAATAGATGTTTTGCCTACGCGTAAATTACCTCGATTAACAAGCTATTTCTTAGGTTGTACCAATCCAGAAGAAGTAGAATTCTTGGTGACAGACATGAACGCCGCCTACTTCCAGCTCACCAAACGTGTTCTGCCAAATGCGAAAGTCGTGATTGATCGGTTTCATATTGTCAAACACATGAATCAAGCGTTCAATGAGTTGCGTATCCGTGAAATGAATGAACTTCGTAAAGCCGGACAGAAAAGCCAGGCAGAAAAACTGAAAAAGAACTGGCGCTTTTTGCTAAAAAATCGTGCAAACATCAACCATTATGAATACAAAACATGGAAAAGTTTCCGAGCACCAAAATACCCATTTCTTACTGAAGCAATGATGATTGATCGATTGCTTGAGTTTTCTCCGCCCCTAAAGGAGGCGTATCCCTTTTTTCATGAATTAGTTGAAGCCTTTCGAGACAAAGACCCTGACTTATTTTTCTCCTTATTGGCAGAACTTCCCGAAACGTTAGATGACAGCTTTCGGGAAAAGCTTCAAAACCTTCTGACCTATGAAGAAGGCATCACCAACGCAATGATCTATCCTTATTCCAATGGAAAAATAGAAGCGAAGAATACCCACATAAAGACAATGAAACGAGTATCCTACGGATTTAAATCATTTGAGAACATGAGAATTAGAATCTTTTTGATCAATCAATTAATCAATGTAAGATAACAAAAAATCTGAGCCAGAATGTGGTTCATTCTGACTCAGATTTGATTTTGCACAACTCATCAGTCCTTATTGACAAAGAGCCAAGAAATGAGGACTACATATGCGTTCATCAAAATATACTGAACATTATACAGATACTTTTATAACATTCAAGGAAATTATGAGAACTGTTTCTAACATATACCACAATTGTGTACCAGATAAGATTAAAAACCGAAGAAATACTGATCAACTGAAGCAACGCGATACAGTGATTATTGCTTGTGTTATATGGGGCATAATTAATGGCTATACTAGCCAAAGAGCCACGTATAGAGCGGTTTGTTCCGTCTTATTTCCTAATGGTGACTTTCCTAGTAGGAGTCGATTCACTCGCTTAAGTTCAAACTTAGCTTACACTATCAAGATTATTCGATACTTTTTCATCAAGAAGCTCACCAAAGGTGAACTAGTCGGAATTATAGATAGTTTTCCTAGTCCATTATGTAAACCAGTTAGAAATAGACAAGCAAAACTATTGAATCAAATAGCCAAAGTTGGCTATAACTCAACAAAAAAATCTTATTTTTATGGTCTTAAAATTCATATGATCGTTACTAAGACTGGCTTTCCGATTACTTACTCAATCACGAATCCAGGTGTCCATGACGTGAAAGTGTTAGAGACTTTATCGGAAGAAGCGAATCTTCCCAATATCCTAGGGGACAAAGGATATATTAGCCATAAAATCCATGAAAAGCTTGCCCTTATGGGCATTACTATATCCATTCCGCCACGTAAAAACATGGATAAATCAGAAAAACTAGACCACAGCTTACTTGGAAAACAAAGAAAAACAGTTGGGACTGTTTTTTCTTCCTTAGAAAAATTAGGTTGTCAAAATTTCAACTCACGTTCTGTTAAAGGGCTAGAGAGTAGATTTGAAAGCATATTACTGGCTTACAGTGTTCTATTAAGTCGAGCACAACGACGTTTTGAAGGAACTTTGAGATATTCTTTAGGATATTAAAATTAACTAGCACCACGGGTATCTATTAAGAAGATCCTAGGTTATCTTAGATTATCTGCTAATCTTTGTATTTCCAGTAGTATCCTCCAGCATGTTTTTGAACTCCATTTGCAGCATCCCTAATACTTTTTGAGTTAACGCCAACTTCTTTTACAGCAGAAGCTATAGTATCGAATTCTTTTATTATTGTTCCATCATCAGTCATTTGAATAATCTGTCTTCCACGCTTCTTGCTAGGCTCACTAATCGCATCCTCTTTTTTGTTCGCTTTTAGAAAATCAGATTTTTCCTTAGCTATCCGCTCTGCCTCTTGTTTAGCAAATAATAGCTTAATTGCCTTATCCCTACGAGCCTCTAAAGTACCAACATCGTGCCGTGTTTTACGCATAATTCCTTCATCAAGAATGAGAATTTCATTATCGTAATCCTTAATTTTTCGATAAGCTTTAGCATAAGAATCATATAGCGCAGGAGCATCATAGCCGTTATATCGAGCTTTATCAAAAAGTGCAATAGCTTCATCTACTTTGCCATTTTTCCTAGCAGTTTCTCCACGTTCCCAATATGGATAACCTGCATCAAATCCTTTCTCCCAATTCCCTATATTTCGTATCTTGTTTAATGAAACTCGATTATGCAACCCGTTAATAATTACATCTTCTCTAGATATCACTTTTTCAATATTTAGGTTAACTTCAGTCTCATCATATCCACGATTTTTTGCATCGAATAATAACTCTTTCATCGCTGATTTTGAAATAGATTTCAGCATACTAAGGCTTTGCTCTGCTTCTTTTTTAGTGTAATTACTAACACTCATATATTCATTCATAGAATTATAACAATCGCTATAAGCACTGAAAATATAATTTGAAAGAGGCGTTAAGTCAAAGGGGCTACGAAAATAGACTCGCACATTTGTTGTACCGCCTTCACTTACAGTACAAGGTTCTATAGGTAAATCAATTCCATTTGTAGCATCTTTTCTAATAATGATGTAATTTCCCTTCTTAGCAAACTTAAACTTTAAGAATGTATATAGACAAGTTACATCGACATAATTATTACTGTTTTTTCGATACCTGATCCAACTGGTGTCGCATCCTTTTTTCTCAATAATATCTTGAATAAAAGCACAAGCTTCAAGTTCTTTTATGTCTGGAGTCATCTTTTCTATTTGCTTTTTTTGTTCTTCCAACGACTCCTCAATAATATCTAAAACACCCCAAAAAATCTTTCCGCATATATCTGCATCTGATTCCGCTCTATGGGCAGTGTCATTTATTAATCCGAAATATTCCGCTACAGTCTCTTGCTTATGATTTACAATGCCTTTTATATGTTTTCTAGAGAGACTCAGAGTATCAACATACTTAATTTTAGCATCATACCCAAGTCTAGAAAATGTGTTACTTAAAAATCCAAAATCGAAACTTGCATTGTGTGCACACATAGTGATTTTTCCATCTAGTGCATCTCCTAAAAATTCTACCAACTGGGGGTAAACTTCCTGCTCATTTGGAGCAGAGTTTAGCATTTCATTAGTTATATTATTTATTGCCGAAGCTGAGGCTGCAATTCTAACTTTTGGATTGACAAGAGTTCCGAATGATTGAATTGGAACTCCTTCTTTAAATAGCACCGCACCAATCTCTACAATTCTATCTGAAGAAGAATTTAGGCCAGTTGTTTCCACATCAAAAGCGATAAAAGTTTTACGAAACTCATCTACATTTGATATGTCCACTTCCAATTTTTCAGCAAAAACTTTACCAGTACGAAATAGACTAGAAGCCAGTTGATAATCAACGTGTTTACTAACCTTTCCTTGTTTTTTCTTTAGAAAATCAAATAATCCCACTATTATTTCCTCCCCCATTAATTTTATCCAGAATCACTTTTACGATGCCTTTTTCTTATATTCTACCTATTCGCATACCACAAGAAGTGATCTAACTTTCTTCTTCTAAAAGGAATATGTATATTATTTTCATCAAGTAGTTTTCCAACACATTCGTTAAATGCCTCGTAATCAAAACTTCTTCGCCACGTATCAATCTTATTCGTAGTTAGTCCTTGGATATAGTGTGGAAGAGTATTTTTAACGATACCATCAAAGATGGAGTAATCATCTCTCCCACACACTTCCACATTATGATATGTACAGTACTTGGATGCAAATGAGAACATATTAACTGCACCAATGTTCCTTGCGATAATATTTATCAACTGAGGATCTCCTTTTGCCAACCGATCATCAAAATTTGGAATCTCCAGAATTACTTTAGCCAAATCATATAGAGACAACCTGCTCTTATATTGAGAAAGATGTGTTGAATTTGTTACATCAATTACCGCAATCTTCATCGCAATAGTATTTAAATCATTATGAAGAGGAAATGCATTCAAAACATCATGTATTATTAGACCTTCTTTCCCATAATTAGAGCTTGCACCTACAAACTTATGCTGTTTCTCAATATTTTCTTCAGTTAAAGATAAGTATTTTTGTTTATGGATTGTTTCACTTATAGTTTTTTCTTTACTTGAATCAAGCTTAAGAACCTTGTCAATGCACCAATATGTTGTTGCTCCTTTTATTGGGGAAATATCATTCTGCTTAAGATATTCTTTTAATAAACTCAGTTGTTTTCCTTCTGGAATAGTACCAGATTTCGTTTCTATGATATGAGGTTGTGGTTTGGAAGTACCTTCATTAGCAGCAAATACAGCATACTCAACATCATTTATTGTTATGATTTTCAATACAAATTACACCTCCTAATTACCTATCTTTATTTCATTGCCATCAGGCAATATAAAAGCCTGCACAAACTTGACACCTAGCACATCAGCAATCGCTTTCAACTCATCTAAGGTTACCGTTTCTCGTTGTAATTTCTTATTGAAATTCTGTGGAGTCTGTCCAATACGTCTAGCAAGTTCGGAAACACTTATATTCATTTGCTCACACAGTTCTTTAATCATTTCTGCCGTAGTCATACAGCACCTCCAAGTTTACGCTAAGAATATTATAAATCATTTGGTTTATAATAACAATAGTTATTAAAATATTATTATAATCAGCAAGCAAAAGAAAACCCACGACTCTACTGTAGAATCATGGGCTATTTACTTCTGGTTTTCATATTTCCATTTCGATGCCAGATTTGAAGGATATGACGAAGTGTTCTTCATAGACTGTAACGCTCTGGATTATCTTCCTTACAAGCTTATCATCGTACTCTAAGGTACGGAATTTGTTCTTGCGGATAAATTCAATCAGCTCATTGATTCGCTCGTTCTCGCCACTGAGGGAGGCATCTTCTACTAAAAGGAGCTGTCGCTTGTCTCTCAGCTCATCAATCTCATCTGCTAGATGTTCATAATCTTGACCCTTATTAGCCAGCTTGATGAGTTCTTTGGTTCTGTTGCAAAGTTTTAAATCTACTATCAAATAAGGTAGAATAATAGAAAAAGATAGCAGGAGGAATGACGATGAATCATTTTAAAGGAAAGCAATTTCAGCAGGATGTGATTATTGTAGCCGTGGGCTACTATCTTCGTTATAACCTTAGCTATCGTGAAGTTCAAGAAATCTTATATGATCGTGGCATTAACGTTTCTCATGCGACGATTTATCGTTGGGTGCAAGAATATGGCAAACTACTCTATCAAATTTGGAAAAAGAAAAATAAAAAATCCTTTTATTCATGGAAAATGGATGAAACGTACATCAAAATTAAAGGAAAATGGCATTATTTGTATCGAGCCATCGATGCAGATGGTTTAACCTTGGATATTTGGTTACGTAAAAAACGGGACACACAAGCAGCCTATGCTTTTCTTAAGCGGTTAGTGAAGCAGTTTGATGAACCGAAGGTTGTAGTCACAGATAAAGCCCCCTCTATTACAAGTGCCTTTAAGAAACTAAAAGAATACGGCTTTTATCAAGGGACAGAACATCGTACCATTAAATACCTGAATAATTTGATTGAACAAGACCATCGTCCAGTAAAGAGACGCAATAAATTCTATCGAAGTTTACGCACTGCCTCTACCACGATTAAAGGCATGGAAGCCATCCGAGGATTATATAAGAAAACCCGAAAAGAAGGCACTCTCTTCGGGTTTTCGGTCTGTACTGAAATCAAGGTATTATTGGGAATCCCAGCTTAAATCATAGATACCGTAAGGGACTTTATTCTTTATTTAAAACTTTGCAACAGAACCTTTTTATTTTACAGAAGCACTCGAAACTGCATCTACTGCAGTTTCATCGTGTGTGCTGGCGCTGGTTACTGCATCTGTTTTTCCACCATGAACAGATGCACTTGAAACCGCATCTTCATTTCCAACAAGTTGTTGACCCGTTTGTTGTAAATACCACTCAATGATTGGTTTGAAATCAAGAATGTATTCATTGATTCCAGCATACTCTCCATTTTCATCATGCATTGCTTGGTAATTATGCACAATATATTTTTCTGGCACTTGTTTTGGTACATGAACACGTACCGCATCTGTTGCTCCGCTTCGCAGTTGTTGAATTACCCACTCTACATTTTTATACGATTTTTCTGGGTGACAGTTGGCTAATGGATTCCCTACCTGACCGGGCACACGAGCAGCTAACATCTCTTTCGCTTCTTGGCGCAAATTATAATATAAAAATTGGTTATTATTATCTGCAAAAGTTAATTCCATCGGCATCGAATCTAAAAAGTAATTGATTTGATCCACTGTCAATAACCCACGATTTAATTTGACGTAAGTATTTCCAGAAACGGCACCGACTGCTTCAGAAGCTTTTTCCAACCAATGATCATCTGACATATCAACATCGGGTATTGTCGTAGCAATTGTTCCTGTCGCATGCAAATCTTCTGGTGGAAGCTTTTTAGGCCCTGCTAAGGTAGACACGACTTTAATGAATTTTACAAAACTTGCTAATGTACTGCCTAAAAAGTCAACAGTTCGTGGATCAATCAAGCGATCTTCTTGGTCAAATGCTTCTTTTGCTTTTCCCAATAAAAATTCATTTCCGGGCATCACTAATGCATTCACGCCTGGTGCGTCCAAAATTTGGCGCAAGTGTAATTGCGCGCGTGAAGTTCCTTGATCGTAGTAAGAAGCACCCACAACCATTACAGGTTTATTTTCAAGTGGATGGATTTTAAATGATAGCCATTCAAGTGCACTTTTCAATCCTGCTGGAACCGTATGATTGTGTTCTGGCGTAGCAATAATTACCCCATCAGCCATTAAGATTTTGCGATTTAGCTGTTGAATAGCAGGACTATTTGTTTGATCATCATCTTGATTGAACAGAGGTAAATCTTTGATTTCAATGATTTCTAAATTAAATAGTTCATGATATTGTTTTTGGATAAATGTTAATAATTTACGGTTATATGAAAGTTCAGCTGCTGATCCGACGATACCTATTAATTTCATCTTTGTTTGCTCCCCTCGATTAAATCGTTTCCCATGAAAAGCTTTCGGCTTCACGTTTATTTGCTTGGTGCGCATGTTGCAATTGACTAGTGATTGTGACAAAGAGTAAGAAATCTTTGAATAGTTCACGTAATTTTGCGACTTGTTCTTCATCAATGAGTCGTCCTTGCTCATCAAAGGCTTGGAGTGAATGACCCAATAAAAATTCTGAGCTTGGCATAATTCGTGCCTTTAACTCTGGTGAATCCAATATTTGGCGCAAATGTGCTTGTGCGCGTGAAGAACCTAACGTGCCATAAGACGCTCCGGTAATCATCACTGGTTTATCCACAAACGGAAAAATACCATATGAAAGCCAATTTAATGCGTTAATCAATGAAGCAGGAACCGCATGGTCATACTCTGGTGTGCTGATGATTACGCCATCTGCTTGTTCAATTTTTCCAGCAATTTCTTTAACAACATTTGGTAGTTCTGTGTTTTCAGGTTTGTTAAATAGTGGCAGCTCCTTGATTTCGACAATTTCGATTTCTGCCTCATTTACAAAATAATTTTTCATAAACTGTAATAATTCACGGTTTGTTGACCGCGTTGAATTTGTTCCTACTAATCCAATAAATTTCATCTTCATTCTCTTTCCTTTCTAACATCGATTTCTGACTGTTCGCACGTACTAAATTTTTTCAAATCCTTTTGTATACAAGAATTGATTCTCTTTTGTTACAACTGCTCCCTCGATACCCGGCTGTTCTTCAAGCGCTTTCAACACTTCTAAAGAAGATGCTCCAAATAAACGTGTAGTCCAGATTTCTCCATCTACAGAAGAATCAGACAAAATCGTCAGGCTTGCTACGTCATTTTTAACTGGAAAGCCAGTTTTCGGATCAATGATGTGATGATACACTGACGAACCATTTTGTAGATAACGTTCGTAGATTCCAGAGGTAACTAAAGATTGGTTGTTTAGTTTAACCACCGCAAGCGACTCTTCACGTGAACCTTTAGGATTTCGCAAACCAATACGCCAAGCACCATCCGAACGTCTTGGTGATTCACCAAAAACAACGATATTTCCTCCTAAGTTAACTAAAGCAAACGCTGCATTTCGCTCTCGGCAATGTGTAATTAATTTATCTGCAATGTAACCTTTTGCTAACGCCCCCAAGTCAATCATCATTCCTGGTTTGGTTAAAAAAACGGTTTTCATTTTTTCATCTAATTGAATTTGGTGTGGATCCGTTAGCAGAAGTAACTCAGTTATCTCTGCTTTTGTTGGAACCAATGCATCTTCAAATCCAATGTGCCATTTTTGTACAACCGGACCAATAGCAATATTCAGATAACTATTTCTTGCACAACTATGTGCTTTTCCTAATTTGATGAGCTCAAAAAGTTCAGGATGTACAATCACAGCTTGTCGTCCAGCAGCTTGATTGATGGCCATTAATTCAGAAGTTGCATCATGTGCGCTGAAGCGATGTTCATAAACGTGCAACCATTCGCCTAACTCTGCTAGTAATCGACTAGGCTCTTCATGCCCAACTTGTAATGTAATTGTTGTCCCCATCATTTGCCAGATTTTCGTTTCTTCGATCACCTGATTCATTTTGTACCTTCTTTACTTGAACTACGGATTACATGAGTAATTAGTTTTTATTTTTGTTACTGTTTTCACAACCAGATGATACGCCTGCTAGATTTATTTGTCAACCGATTTTATATATTTTTTTATATAATAAGGTAATTTTAATATAAAATTTTATATTGTAAAAAAACAAATAAGGGAAACAAACAACACATTTTTGTGTGTTGCTTATTTCCCTCTAACTATCGTTTTCTATTTGATGGTTAACCTACTTAAAATAAATACTGCAACGACAAACGGAGATCAAGCATGCTTTGTAACGTATTTTACGATAATTACGACTTTATTTTATTACTCTATCTTGCTGCCATACCCGTCTATCCCTAATCATCTTTGGTGAATTTTTTCAAAGTTAGCATAACAAAAATAAGTATTTTTTCCTTAGTTAATCAATAGTATCATTTTTTTCATATGATTTAATTCATCAATTAATTTTTTGTTTTTATTAATTTTAGCAAAAGCTAGTGCATCTTGAATCAATTCGAGCACTTCTGCCTTCGACTTATTTTTAGCCTGTGCGTTCTTCGCTAATTGGGCAGCAGCTCGTGCTAAGTAATAAGTCAAATGGTTATCCGAACAAATATCGATTGCGTAATTTAGTAGTGCATCACTTGTTTCCAAATCACCGTCTTGCGCAAAAAAAACACCACAATGAAAGACGATATTTAACACCCGCCAGATATCTTCTGTTGTACGAATCGGATACGTATAAATTTTTTCAAACACTCGATTGAAATAAACTTCTGCTTTTTCCAACTCTTTTTCTCTAGCATAGACCATTCCAATACCTGTATATGCCAATAAACGAAACAACGTGTTGGCTGTTTCTGCCATCAACAACTGATCAAAATGGAACAACACATCCGTAATTGGTGCATTCGTAAAAATCATTTCAAATCCTTTTAGATAGTAGTAACGTGCAATCAGCTCAGACTCGTCAATTACCTTGGGATCAATGGCTGCTAAAATCTGTGTCAATTGTTCATATTCACTCGTAATCAGTGAAAACTCTGCTTTTTCTAGCTGTTCATCAAGTTGTGTATTGATCACGTTCATCGAAGAAAAAAGTTCAACTAACGGAAGATTGATTCGATTACATAATTTGATTAAAATTTTTAACGAAGGGACTTGACCATTGTTCTCAAATTTACTTAATGTTGCTTGTGTACAAATTCCTTCAGACACTTCTTTTTGAGATAAGTTGGCAGCCTTTCTTGCCGTAATAAATTTTTCAATGTTCATTATTTTCTCTCCAATCAGACCTCACACGAAAATCATTTCTGTCTCGATTTTAGCATGTTTTCTTTGGGAATGCTTTAGGTTCTGTTGCAAAGTTTTAAATAAAGAATAAAGTCCCTTACGGTATCTATGATTTAAGCTTGGATTCCCAATAATACCTTGATTTCAGTACAGACCGAAAACCCGAAGAGAGTGCCTTCTTTTCGGGTTTTCTTATATAATCCTCGGATGGCTTCCATGCCTTTAATCGTGGTAGAGGCAGTGCGTAAACTTCGATAGAATTTATTGCGTCTCTTTACTGGACGATGGTCTTGTTCAATCAAATTATTCAGGTATTTAATGGTACGATGTTCTGTCCCTTGATAAAAGCCGTATTCTTTTAGTTTCTTAAAGGCACTTGTAATAGAGGGGGCTTTATCTGTGACTACAACCTTCGGTTCATCAAACTGCTTCACTAACCGCTTAAGAAAAGCATAGGCTGCTTGTGTGTCCCGTTTTTTACGTAACCAAATATCCAAGGTTAAACCATCTGCATCGATGGCTCGATACAAATAATGCCATTTTCCTTTAATTTTGATGTACGTTTCATCCATTTTCCATGAATAAAAGGATTTTTTATTTTTCTTTTTCCAAATTTGATAGAGTAGTTTGCCATATTCTTACACCCAACGATAAATCGTCGTATGAGAAACGTTAATGCCACGATCATATAAGATTTCTCGAACTTCACGATAGCTAAGGTTATAACGAAGATAGTAGCCCACGGCTACAATAATCACATCCTGCTGAAATTGCTTTCCTTTAAAATGATTCATCGTCATTCCTCCTGCTATCTTTTTCTATTATTCTACCTTATTTGATAGTAGATTTAAAACTTTGCAACAGAACCAGTAAAAGCATCTATGAAAAAATGCGGAGCACCTCCCCAAAGTTCAACAGAAGAAATACCAATTTTCTGTTGATAAGCGAAAAATTCTTTGAGAGAATAAAATAAATAGTGGATATTCATTCCTGCTAATTGATTTATTTTAATCATAACTATTGCCTCCTATTAATGGATGATTAAGACTAAAAGAGTGTAGCAATGTATAACAAAACAGCAGAAACAAGGGTTAAGATGGCAAATATTTTGAAGCCAACCTTAAACCATTTAGAGAAATTAATCTCTGCGATGGCTAATCCTGCCAGTAATACACCACTAGTTGGGGAGATAATATTCATTAAACCATTTCCAAACTGGTTACTTAGAACAACAACATCACGACTTACATTCATTAGATCACCCAATGGTGCCATAACCGGCATCGTTAATGCCGCAGCTCCTGAGGAGGATGGAACAAAAAAGGAAACAATTACTTGAGAAATGAGTAGAATCGTAGTGAACAGGAATTTTGGAAGACCACCTAAAAGGTTAGCCAAGCTGTTTAGAATAGTGTCAATAATCATTCCACCTTCCAAGATTACCAAGACTCCTCTAGCTAGCCCAATGATTACAGCAGCATAGGCGAAATCTGAACAGCCTTCGACAAAAGCTTCAGCAATTTCCTTTTGAGAAAATCTAGCGATGCCCCCAGCAAAAAGACCTAATCCTAAGAATAGTGCAGAAATTTCAACCATATACCATCCCTTGGAAATGATACCCCAAATCATGATTCCTAAACCTACGATAAAACCGGCGATAATTAGTTTATCTTGTGTTGAAAACTCTTTTTCAGTGTCAAAATTTTGAAACTTATGCTTAACCTTTAAATCACTCTCATAAACAATAGAGGACAGTGGATTCTTTTTGACTCTGCTAGCATAAAGCATGGTGAAAACAATTGAAATCCCAGTAATGACAATCCAGGATAGCATCCGAAACCAAAGCAGGGGATTTCCGTAAACGCCAGCTACTCCCTGTGCGATTAAAACGTTGAAGGGATTAATCGTCGACCCAACATATCCCGCTTGTGTACTTAAAAATAGAATCAAGATCGCAGTCATGGAATCATAGCCAAGAGAAAACATCAGAGAAATAAACACCGCAAATAAGGGAATGACTTCCTCGCTCATGCCAAAGGTTGATCCTCCTAAGCTGAATAGAATCATCGACATCGGAATAACTAAGATCCCCTTGTCTCCCAGAACTTTTGCTAAGGTAAACAGCCCTCGATCGATGGCTCCCGTTTTTAGGATAATCCCGAAGGCACCACCAACGATGAGAACAAAAGCAACAACCTCAACAGCTGAAATAATCCCTTCAGCTGGTGCCATTAGTATAGAGGAAAAACCTTGTCCATAATCTGCCTTATCGATTTGGTGATAGGTTCCCGGAACAACCGTTGTTTTTTCCATACCTGCGACGTTTTCAACAACTGTCTCAAACTGACCACTAGGAATTATCCAAGTTAAAATTGCAGCCAAAATAATTAAGATAAAAATCAATGTATAACTATGTGGGAAGGTGAATTTTCTTTTCATTGTTTCCATTTTTTAACCTCTCTTTAATTCGTTTTATAACGTTATATCGAAAAGCATTATTTCTTGTAAACTAAGTCACCATCAAGATAGGTAGCGATAACTTCCGCAGCCATCACTTTTTGCCAGTCATCAGTACAGAGGTCCTCGCTGAAAACAGCTAAGCTGGCGCTTTTCCCTACTTTTATTTCTCCGTACTCCGATAAACCATTTACTTTGAAGCTGTTGCTTGTAAAACTTTTCAGCAGCTCGGTTGTCGTGAAGCTTGTTTCTTTCTCCCAGACTTCTTCTCCTTCAGGAAAACGACGGAATACTGCTCTTATAATCGATTCAGGAATATCAGTAATAAACAGCGGTAAATCTGTACCGCTAGTGACTGTTACACCACTTTCCTCTAATCGACAATAATTAAAGAAGTCCTCTGTGGAAACATTTTTTGATTACGTCCATATAATTGTGTAAAAGTGAAGCATCAAAAAAGCCATTGATCTCAGTTAGGAGTACAATGTTTTTTGCAGAAAACATACTCGAATAGGACTGATATCAATGACTCAAGTACATTTTACTTTTGAAAGCGAAGAAATTCAAGCAATTATAAACGAAAGCGGTGCGAATGATACCGCAAAAACACTTATGACTATCATGTTTAATCAGCTGATGGAAGAACAACGAAATCAATATATTCAGGCAAATGCCTATGAACGTTCAGAAGAACGGCAATCACAAAGAAATGGTTACTACGATCGTTCGTTTACAACTCGAATTGGTACGTTAGAACTTCATGTTCCACGAACCAGAGACGGTAAGTTTAGTCCTACTATCTTTGAAAGATATCAGCGAAGCGAAAAAGCTTTGATCGCTGCCATGATTGAAATGGTCATTTCTGGTGTCTCCACTCGCAAAGTAACTAAAACAGTTGAACTGCTAACGGATGGTGCGACTGTTTCTAAATCATTCGTTTCAAATCTGATGAAACAGTTGGATCCATTTGTTTTTGAGTGGAGAAACCGGAGCCTAGAAGGCTCGGAATATCCATTTTTCATGTGTGATGCCCTGTATATGAAAGTAAGGGAAAATCATCGTATTGTCTCAAAAGGTGTATATATTGGTATCGGCATTGATTCTGATGGACGACGTACGATTCTTGGTTTTGATGTTCAAGACGGCGAATCGGAAGATAATTGGGATACCGTTTTTCAATCGTTCGTTCAACGAGGTTTGTTCGGTGTAAAACTGGTCATTTCTGATGCACACAAAGGGTTAGTTAAGGCTGTTCGCAAGAACTTTTTAGGTGCGAGCTGGCAAAGATGCCAAGCCCACTTTTTGAGAAATATTTTTGATAAGCTGCCAAAGAAAGTTTCTTCTGATGTAAAAGACGAGTTGAAGAGTATCTTTAAAGCCTCTGAACTTGAATTGACACGTGAAAGAAAAGAGCACTTCTTGGAAAAATATGGTTGTGATTCAAAATTAAGTGCTGCTTGCGACATTTTAGAAAACGGCTTTGAAGATGCTATTCAAATTTTGTCTTTTCCTGAAAATATCCGCCGAAGGATTCGTACAACCAATGTGTTGGAACGGTTGAACGAAGAGATTCGCCGGAGAGAACGAGTGATTCGGATTTTTCCAAATATCAATTCCATCACTCGGATAATTGGAACACTTTTGATGGAAAAAGACACTGAGTGGCTGGCTTCTCCACGAAAATATTTAGAATTTAATTCGAATAACATTTAGCACCATGAACCTGTGCGAGTCTCTTCTTTCTGAGGAGAGACATCAAGAGTCGCTGCGCTACTGCTCCTGACCTCTCTCCTCAGAAAGAAAGGCATGGCAGTTAGGTTCACAACGCAAAACATTGTGCTTTTGATGAGGTTGAACTTTTACACAAGATTGTGGACTTGACTCATTTTTTATAACAGTTGACATGTAAGCCTCTTCTAACGTTTGATTCAAGCCGAGAATTTGTGGATATACCTCTGCTACTACTTGTCCTTCGTTCATTTTTTCTGCTGTCTTTTGAGTAACCATTTCCAAATCACTAATCGAATTAAAAACGCCTTCAGGTAACCGCTTTCCAAATTCGACAAGAATTGACGCAGCTTTATAACCCGCTTTATCTCCTTCCGTTGTCAAACAGCAAGGAATCTCTACTTCATTGAATGCAGCAACTTCTGCTTTAATTGCCTCATAGTCAATCTCGGGTGAAGCTACTCCTGACTGATAAACACCGTAAATATCTCCACTTCTATCCGCAACAACACCATCTACCATGATCTTCACTCCACCAAAGCGGACCTTTTCAGGGAAAACTTTTTCCTTATACTCATATAGAAGTTCATGCTGTAGAGGTTCTTGGACTGCCTGCACATATAGGTTACTAAGTATTTTCCTCTGAGGTATATTAGAAAGAAATTCTGCGTCATCAAAAACGATTTCTTTCATTGATATAACACCTTTTGAAAGCAGTAATGCTTCAAATTCAGCGTAAACCTCTGCTAAAAGCTTTTTGTTTGCTAGCATTTCCTTAATTAATAATACTCGACTTTCAGCACTGGTTTCTTTTTCTGTAAAACCATAAGTCTGCTTAGCAATAGCATTCATCCAACAATGGCTGCGATTTTTGTCGATCGCTGTGATTGGACCAAAGTGGTTTATTTCATTCAATAGCTCTTCTGATGGGTCAGTTTTCCACAGGGCAGCATCCCAGCCATGAGCATAAATTGGTTCATCTGCTTTTTTATGGTTCATTACAGCTTTAATACGCTCTACAGCCTCGTTAGCTGAAGATGTATCGCTTAAATCTATGCCAGCATTCATAGCCAAATAACCACTGAAAAATACATGATTATCATGAATTGCTGGCATAACGAATTGATCATCATAAGCAATTAATTCCGTGTTTTCATTTAATAGATCACTGTAATTCCAGTTGTTTTCCACCTTTTCAATGATCCCTTCATTGATTACAATATAACCTTTGAAAGGTGGCTGCTCTCCATCAAAAATCATTTTTGACCGCAATATTTGCTTCATAAATAAAATCTACTCCTTGAAATCCAAACAGGAAATCATAAGTAAAAACGATATACTTCTCCCAGGTAATATTGATTACCTACATGAATTGGTATGTTGTTTTGATCGTTGATTAAAGTATCCATAAAGAAAAAGGGCGTCCCAACAGCTACTTCCATTATTTTGGCAATTTGGTCATCAGCTGTGACAATTTCAAGTGCAGTTTCCCCAGGATTGATGGCTAAGGTACCTTGGACTTTAAGTACTTCATACAAAGAATCAGTCAGCTCTTCCTCCATTAAGAAACTATATCTTTCATAAGAAAAATAATTGTTTTCTAACATAATGGGGATGTTATCCGCCATTCGCTTTCTCTGGATATATAAAACATCATCACCTTGAGCGATATCGAGTTTTTTTGCCATCCCTTCAGTTGCTGGAATGATCTTGCGTTCCAAAACAATGCTAGTCGGTGTAAAACCATTAGATTTACAACTCTCACTGAAACCCATAATATATTCAATTTTACGAAAAACTTTATGCCGGTTGACAAAAGTTCCTTTCCCTTGTTTTTTAAGTAGGTACCCTTCTTCTACCAGTTCTTCTACTGCTTTTCTCACTGTGATTCGGCTGACCTCATAACTTTCTATCAGCTCTGATTCAGCGGGAATTTTCGTATTCTCGGGATACTCCCCTGTATTGATTTTATTTTTTAATATTTCTTTTAATTGTAAGTACAATGGTAATTGTGCATTTGTATCCAGCATTTTTTTAACCTCCACTTTACCGGGATTTCTTTCTTTAGGTTATCAAATGCAGGAATTTAAAACAAGCTCAATCGTAATGAATACCAAAGCCGAACGAACCGTCAACCAGACAAGACTTCCCAGCAAATTCATTCCCCTTTTTCATCGCGGTGACTATATCGTCCCCTTCGAGAAAATAAAGTAGGAAAGCTGTTAAGAAAGAAGCTCCCGCTGCCATTGTATCAACTGGTTCTTCTAGCACGGGGTTCACTTCATAAAACTTTGCTCCATCATAACCAATAGCCGTTTTTTCTCCTCGGGTTGCAATCAATACATCATTTCGCTCACAAAAATGCTTCATCAAAAACTGCTTTACTTCTTCATCGGAAAAGTCTTCTATAGAAAAGAAGCCAAAATCAACTTTATCAATTGCCCGCTGAACCTCTTCTTCCGTAAAGTCGTCAGAAAAATCATAAGAAATCTTTCCAGAAACATTTTGTAACTCTTCTAATAGATGATTGACATGGCTATATAATCCCATATGAATCAATTCAAACTGGTTTAAATATTCTCTGTCTTCTTCAGTAAGCTGAATCGGGTATTCACGAGTAACACCTCCCGAATTGCTGCCAAGGAAAATCCGGTCGCCCTCATCAATCTTCACTCTGGCACAGCCATTCTCGCCTTTTTCAAAGCGAGAGTGACTGTTGTCCAGTCCTATTTCTTTTATTGCTGATAAAACATGAGCTGCCTCCTCATCTGAGCCAAAAACTCCCATAAAGCTACTTTCATGTCCCAGTTTTTTTGCAAAAACTGCAAAATTCAATGAATTTCCTCCAGGATACATAATTCCCAGATTTTCATATTTATCGACGACGTTATCACCTAAGCCTAATACCTTCATTTTAATCCTCCTAGTACTCCACTTTCCCCATATAGCGACGAACATCTAAATCATGATTGCGTACATCTGCTAAAGCTGAACGATATTCTGAAAGAATACTGTAGAATAAAATGGGATTGAAGAATTCAGAAACTTCATCTGATATCATATCCAATCCTAGTTCCTTTGCATCAACGATTTCTACTCTTTCTGCATATTTATCAAGGAATCGTTTTGCCCGTTCATCTAAAGCACGAGTGCGTCCAATGCTCATCAAGAGAATAAAATTCGTATCTTTGTCTGTTACTTCAAAAGGTCCATGGAAGAATTCTCCAGAATGAACAGAAGTTGAATCAAGCCATTGCATTTCCATCAAAGAGCAAATTGAAAAACCATAAGCATGTCCATATGATGGTCCACTACCTAAGATATAAAACATTGTTTCATCTTTGTACTTATCAGCAAACACTTTAATACGATCCTGCACCTGCTTAATGCCATTTTCAATTACGGTATCGATAACCTTCATGCCTTCTCTGAATTTACCGTAATGTTCAAATGTTTCGGTAACATTGACCAAAGATACAGTTAAATCAAGAATGATGGCCATAGGATTATTGACTATTTTTGCATCATCTCCCCATTCGTAAAGGAAACTATGATCAGAAACCTTTAATAAATCCGCAGTTTTATTATGAGTCAGACCAACAGTCACAGCTCCTCTAGCTTGAGCGACTTCTCCTGCTTTTACCGTTTCTGCTGTATTTCCTCCATGAGAACATAGAATGACAACAGATTTATCATCTAATTGCTTTGGGGTTACATGGTTAAATTCGTTCGCTGTATATAAGCCTGTAATACACTTCGATGCTTCGGCTTTAAGAAAATAATCTGAGACATACATATCTACCAGCGAACCGCCACAAGCCACCAAATAAATTCCAGAAATCTCTCCATCATTTTTTTCTACAATTGCGTTAACCGTTTTTGCTACATCCATCAACATTTCCTCCTTAAAATTTTAAAAATGTTAATTTTATCCAAAATAAAAGTAACTGATTAAATGTAAAGATATCACATAACGTCATATAACGTCATGTGACATAATTGCATTGTATCCGCTTTCTTTGTGTTTGTCAATAGGAAAAATTTATTTCTCTAAAAAATATAAATAATCTGCAGTGAAACTTGAGTACATATACTAATTTCGAAAAATGCCTATGATTTAAATAATTATGGTGCTGGGATGAAGGTTTATAAGTTTGTCTTGATTTGTTTAGAAGAAATCGTTTTTGCACACAGTTGAATTAGGAAACTACTGGAGTGGAAAATAAAGTGATTTGACGGGTAGATGGGTGCACTTAAATTTGAAAATGGCTTAAAATGCTTTATTTTGAATTGCAGAATTTCTTTTAGTACGCAATTTATGGTCTTAAAACTGATTAAAAAGTGATACATTGATTTTAATACAATTTATGATACAAAAAATGACCTCCTTTCTTAAATAAAAGAGGTCATTTTGTTTTGTCTCATAATCGATTGTTTTTGATACAGTAGTTATATTCAGAAAAAATAAAGACTCTTCTGAGTTTATAATCCTTTGGATTATATACGGATACAGATGTAGACATAAAACAAGCTCAATTTTCAAAAATGGCATTACTCACCTTTTTGGTGAATTATTTGTATAAAAAAAATATAGAAAAGACACCCTGAAATCCTTTAGAATTAATTTGGCTACCAATTCATAGGAGGATTCAAGATGTCTCATACTCAGCTTATCAAAGATACCCTAAATATTCTAGACCTAAATATCTATTTCGAGGAAAATTGTTTAACTAAAGAAAAATACAAAGGGCAAATTTGCTTGATTTACAAAGGAACTCTTCTGTACAAGCCAGAAGAGTGTTCCCATTGTCTTTGTGTCGTCCCCTCTAGGATCATTCGTTGGGGGACGACAACCGTTCGGTTGTTACTGAATGATGTGTCTGAGTATCGCACTTATCTGGAGCTGAAGAAACAACGATTTAAATGTAAGTCTTGCCAAAGAACATTCGTAGCGGATACCTCTGTTGCTGAAAAACACTGTTTCATTAGTCAAAAAGTTCGTTGGTCTGTCATTGCTCGCTTAAAAGAGAATACTTCCATGACGGAAATCGCTCGTCAGAAAAATATTTCCACTTCTTCGGTCTATCGTGTCATGAAGCGATTCTACCGCCCATTGAATCCTTTCAAACAGACTTTGCCAAAGGTCTTATGCTTTGATGAATTCAAATCGGTTCGAAGTGTTGCCAGTGCAATGAGTTTTATCATGATGGACGGACAAAGCCATGCATTATTGGATATTGTCGAAAATCGACGCTTGCCTTATTTAGAACGCTATTTTTCTCGGTTTTCATTAGCGACTCGTGAAGCCGTTCAATTGATTGTTATTGATATGTATGCGCCTTATGTTTCGTTGGTGAAAAAGCTTTTCCCGAATGCTCAGTTGATCATCGATCGTTTCCACATCGTCCAACATATTGGCAGAACTTTCTTGAATCATCGAGTGAAAGAAACCACGGTACGACTTAAAGGAAATTCCCACTCTCAACGAGGGTTAGGGAAAAAATTGAAGCGCTATTGGAAACTCCTACAAAAAGAAGAAGCAAAGTTAAACTATGAAAAACGGGTTTGGCGTGCCAGTTTTAAAGATTATTTGACTGAAAGTGAGATTGCCGATCGACTGTTAGCTGCTTGTCCCAACTTACGCCAAGGCTATCAGTTATACCAAGACATTCTTTATGCGGTAAAGAAAAGAGATCAGTCACTATTTGAGGATTGTTTAACTAGAGACATTAGCGGTCTGCCAGAAACCTATACAACCACTTTACGAACGTTTAAAAAGTTTCTGCCACAGATCCAAAATGCGCTTCACTACAGCTATTCAAACGGACCATTGGAATGCTTAAACAACCACATCAAAGTATTAAAACGCAATGCGTACGGCTTTCGCAACTTTTACAATTTCAAACTACGAATTATGATTCGTCATAGCAAAACATTTTTAACGTAAGCGCCCCATAGAACAGTACCTTACTAACAAATGCACCTCAAGATATACTTGAGCTATCAAGAAGTCTGGAGGTCTTCTATGTATAAATTAAATGAGATTGTTCCTGTCCAATTAGGAAACGAAAAGAGTGCACCAGAAAAAGGTAAACCCGCGGCTGCCAAGTTAGCGATGCGCATCAAAAGAGAGAATGGTTCTGAAGTTTTGATCTATAACGGTATTAACAATTATATTCTTCAAGCTATTTTGAAAGAACTGTTGTCCAATGCTTTATGATTTACTTCAAACCAAACATATTTATATTGTGTGCGGAAAAACAGATTTGCGAAAAGGAATTGATGGTCTTGCCAGTCTTATTCAACAAGAGTATCAACTCGAGCTTTACGAAGATGCCGTTTTTTTATTTTGCGGGAACCGTCAAGACCGTTTCAAACTTCTCTATTGGGACGGTGATGGTTTTCTTCTCTGTTATAAGCGGATAGAAAACGGCAAGTTAAAATGGCCTCGGACGAAAGACGAAGTTCGAACCTTAACGAACCAACAGGTTCGATGGTTGTTAGAAGGATTAAGTATCGATCAACCTCGAGCTATTTTGCCAGGAAAAAAAGGAGTTTTTTAAGCTGGGGGGTTAACACAAAAAATGTGTTGAACCCCTATTTCTTGTGCGTTTCTTGTGGTATTCTGTAACAAAATCAGTTCGATTCAAGGTGGTGAAAAATTTTGGAAACTACAGATACGTTGCTTCAGTTGCTTCAAGAAGCCCATAAAACCAATCAAGCACAACAACAAACCATTCAGAATCTTACAACTGAAATCCAACTATTGAATGAAAAGGTCAATTATTTAACCAACAAATTATTTGGACGCTCTAAAGAGACTCTCTTTGAGGAAACGAATGGGCAATTGAATCTTTTTAGTGATGAAGAAATTTCTGTAAGTGTTCCAGAAGCAGCTGCCACCATTATTCCAGTAAAAGGACATCAACGAGTTGTAGGAACGAAAGCAGACAAAATCAAACACTTACCTATAACAGAGAAAGAACATCTCCTTCCTTTGGAAGAACAATTTTGTGAACATTGCGGTTCACAGATGAAAGATATCGGACGGACAAAAGTACGAGAAGAAATTCGTTTCCATCAGGCTATGTTGGATTGTCTCACCCATTATCAACATACCTATTGTTGTAAAAGCTGCGAAAAAGAAGGACTTTCTTCTTTTAAAAAAGCGATCGTTCCTAAACCTTTGATTTCTAATAGCTTAGGTTCCAATAGTTTAGTGGCGGAAACGATCCGGATGAAATTTGGTCAGAAAGTTCCTGCCTATCGGCAAGAGAACTATTGGAAACAAACACATGGGTTGGATATTTCGAGAGATAATATCACCAATTGGCATATTAAAGCAGTGCAAAACGCGTTAGACCCTTTAGGAGAACGATTAAGAGTCTATCTTAATCAAGAAGAGATTCTACACGGGGATGAAACAAGTTATCGTGTGATTGAAAGTGCCAAAACAGATACCTATTACTGGCAGTTTTGTACAGGAAAAGACAGTCAGCATCCCATCGTTTATTATCACCACGACGAAAGTCGTGCTGGAGATGTTCCGAAAACTTTTCTCAAGGAGTTTACAGGGTATTTACACTGTGACGGCTATAGCGGGTATAATGCCGTGGAAAGTGTACGACTTGTCTATTGTTTCGCGCATGTTCGGCGGAAATTTTTCGAAGCAATTCCAAAAGGAAAGAAAAACACGGATATTCCCGCAGCTCAAGCAGTCAAACAATTGGATAAATGGTTTGTCCTAGAAAAGAAATGGAAAGACTTTTCTCCTGAGAAGCGATTAAGCTGTCGGCAACAAGAACTGCGTCCATTATTTATTGCTTTTTATGAGTGGATGGCAACGATAGATCCTGTTGCAAAATCCAAGTTGGATGCAGCCGTTCAATATGCGTGTAAACTACGAAGTGGTTTTGAACCTATTTTTGAAGATGGTCGTTTAGAACTCACAAATAATCGTGCGGAGCGAAATATCAAAGAGCTGGTGATAGGACGGAAAAATTGGTTGCATTCCACAAGTCTTGAAGGAGCACGAACTTCAGGAATCATTCTGAGTGTATATAAAACAGCAGAACTTAACGGATTGAATCCTGTAAAGTATCTAGAGTTTCTATTTGATAAGATACCAAATCTTCCCGTACTTTCAGCAGAAACTTTAGATCAACTGTTGCCTTGGAACAAGGATGTACAACAACATTTTTCTCGTAACTAAAAACGCCAAACATTCCCGATTCTATTCTATAGGTCGGGTTATTTGACGTACAGGTACTGTTCTATGGGGCGCTTACTTTTCTTCTTCAAGACCAAATAAAAAAGGCTCTATAATTTCTAGGACTGATAGAAAATCATTCTATCGGTCCCTTTTGAGCATGAAAAAACAAAACATACAGAAGCTCCGTTAGAATTGAATCACCACAACACAATCAAAGGAGCGTTCTGTATGCCTGATCTTCATCATATCAAACTACTACTTGGAATCAAAGATAAAAACATTTTCATCACAAATGTGGAATCGAAGAGCATTAAGAATATCAAGAGTCTTGTTGTTTCTGCGACGTTAAGTAAAGAAATTCGTCGCTGTCCTTTGTGTAAACAGATGAATCATGAAGGCATGATCGTTAAGAACGGAAAGAAAAAATCGCTCATTCAACTTAATAAATGTGCGAACCAACTGACTTATCTTGCTTTAGCGAAACAACGCTACCACTGTCGTGGCTGCCACACCTATTTTACGGCGAATACCTACATTGTCGATAGAAACTGCTTTATCGCTAAACAAGTGCGCTATAAAATTTTAGAAGAGCTAACTGAAAAACAAGCAATGACGACAATTGCTAAGCATTGCGGCGTTTCTTGGTCGACCGTTTCTCGGACACTCGCTTCTCTGATCCCCATGACAAAAGTAAAAAGAAATTGGTTACCGCGTTGTTTATTAATGGATGAATTTCGTTCACTGAAAAATCAAGTCGGTCCCTACTCCTTTTCTTGTATGGATGGCGATACTGGAAAATTACTGGATATTCTTCCTTCACGGAAGAAAAAGGCTCTCGTTTCTTATTTTATGCAATTTGAACGACGCGCACGATTGAAGGTAAAGGTCATCGTGACGGACATGAATGTTTCTTATGCCTCTCTGATAAAGGAATGTTTTCCAAAGGCAAAACTCGTTGTGGATCGTTTTCACATTGTCAAACATCTCATTCGTAAATTTGAGGATATTCGCGTACGAATCATGAAAAGCTTTGATCGAAACGATCCAACACAAGCCAAATATTATCGACAATTAAAGGCGTTGTCTCGGCTTCTGATCAAACGACAGGACAAGCTTGTTTATGACAAATGGACCAAATGGCGCAATTTTGGTTGGGCGTATCTCACCGAAAGTGAAGTGGTGGATCGTCTGCTTTCGATCTCTGACGAATTACGAATCGCCTATTTTTACTATCAAGAAATTCTTCAAGCGTTTCACGACAAAGAGGCGGACACTTTCTTTAAACTTGTAAGAACGATGCCCAATTCCGTTCCAAAAGAACTGCATTCTATAAAAAAAGCTTTTATAAACTATGAATCCGGCATTCGTTTAGCCCTCGAATTGCCTTATTCAAATGCCAAAATAGAAAATCTGCATACCCACATCAAAGCATTGAAACGAGTCGCTTATGGCTTTCGAAGCTTTCGGAAAATGAAGACCAGAATTTTCTTACTAAATAATCTGATTACCTATGAATCAAAAAACATCTAAAGTAGAAAAGGAATTCTACCTTAGATGTTCTTATCTCACTCTATCAGTCCTATTTGACAAAGAGCCATAAAAAAAGCAGAAACCAACCGATAGTATCGGGTAGTTTCTACCTGTGGTATTATGCAAAATTCAAAAGATTATACATTGACTTTCGAAACTCTACTTCGTTCCAAAAACGGTTATCTTTTATATATTGTACTTCTATGTCCAATTGAGAATATCTGGATTTCAATTTCAGAATCACAAATATTAGCCAATATTCGATAGTTTCCAATTCGATAGCGCCATTCCCCACTCTTATTTCCAGTCAAACCTTTTCCGTGCTGACGCGGGTCAGTCGTGTTTTCTAAATTCTTTCTGATCCAGGCGACAATTATTTTAGCTTGGTTTCTGTCCATTTTTTTTAATTGCTTCTGGGCTTGCGGCATGTAGATGACTTTATAATTCATTTAGCAGTTTCTCCATTTCCTCTTGAGAAATACCACTCTCTTTTTTCTCTTTGGAAACTTCAATTGCACTCCGTAAAGTCCGTAGATCGATTTCATCTTCGATTTTATCCAGTACAGCATTTCGATAAAGTTCGGTCAATGAAGAATTGTGTGCTTTTGCATATTCTAATACCAGTTCTTTTTCATCGTCGGGAATCCTAAATGTAATGGTTGATTGAGACATGATTCTACCTCCGTTCATCATTTGTACTAACATTGTACTAAATAAAATCCTTTTTGTCAATACAACGTTAGTACAAACAAGATTTGCATCATATCCATTATTCAAATTCTTTGAGATAGCACGGTATCGCAAAATCTCTGACTGATCGTTTTAAGAAGCTGGTCATTTTGAAGCGATTTTCTCCAATTTTCAGGGATCACTTCACCCCCGTAAAGAATACCCGCAAGAGCACCAGTTACGGCAGCAGTAGTATCAGTATCCCCTCCTAAATTGACCGCAGTCAATATGGCTGCTTGATAACTATTCGTATTTTGGTTCTGTTGCAAAATATTCTAGCAATCCCTAGGATCATTCACATGACCTTAGGGATTGCGAACAAAATAAAAAACTTAAAAAGCCAATCCCATTATCACTGCCGAAGCATTTTCGTAAAAGGTGTTACCAGCACCTTTTACTACACCTGAATTATAGCAAGTTTTTTTGGTTAGTCAAAATAGCTAGCACAGATATATAGCCTTATTTCCATTAATTCACTAACCTTTTTCTAAAACAATTTGTTCCAGTTCTTGTAGACTTTCAATTTGTATGTCTGCTTCACTCTGATCGATTTGCATTGGTTGTTTTAGTGCCGCCGTATAGATATTTGCTGCCTTTGCTGATTTAATACCAATCGTTGAATCCTCTACTGCAATAAAGAAGTCACAGTCTAATTGCTGTTTCGCTTTTAAATATATTTCGGGATGTGGTTTGCTTTGTTTTAATGACTCACCACTTATAACAAAGGAAAAATATTCAGTAAGTTCACATTGAATGAGCATACTCTCTATCTCGACAGCTGGAGAAGAAGATGCCAGTGCCAATGGTATATCCCGCTTCTTGAGGAAGTCAAGTAACGGTTTCACTTCTTTTCGTAAAGCTTTAGCGAAATCAATTGGATGCGTTTTTCGATAATCTACATATTTCGGATAAAGTTCCTCTCTTAATGATTTGTCCTCAGGAACTAATGTTTCCCATATTGCAGCTTCTGTTTTCCCCACATAATCATCAATCTGGTTTGATCCTGGATCTATCTCCAGTTCTTGAAAGAAGTTCATTCTTCTCTCAAAATAAAATGTCTCGCTATCTATGAGTACCCCATCCATATCAAAAATTACTCCCATTGTCATTCGAATTCACTCCTATCCTTGAACAATATCGCTCAATAATCGCAACTCTAAATCTGGTATTTCAATTGTGTATTCCCTTTCAATCTCAAAAAAAGCGCTATGAATTTTATCCATTATTTCTCCATTTGCTTGCATATATTCTTCAATGTCCTCTTGCTCATCCACACTTTCTTTACGTACAATTCGTTCAATCATACAACTACAGTGAAGGTACAACAAAAACAGCTGATTATTAGAAAAATCAAAATTTAATAACTTCGATAATTCTTTAATTGCTTTTTGTACAAAAGATAGCACCTTATCTGGATCCAAAATGGTTAAATTTTCGACAATTTTACTAATTGAAAAATTGAAAATTAATTCTTTTTGTAAATCGTTCACTTCAATAGTCAGCTCTTTTTCCAAGTAATGAACAAATTCGCCAATGCTTCCCCCATTAATCAGGCGATCTAATCCAATATATGGAATCTGATTAATTTTGGGATCTTCTGTACCTACAATCATGATGACATCGTATAATTGAAAAGGAGTCTCAAAATTCTTGTTTTCTAACAGCTTTTTGTAATCATACGGAATAATTACTAATTCTCTAACTGCATCTTTCAAGCATTTCGTTAAAATCTCCTGAATCTGGGTCGCACTACCAATCCCTGTATAACAACAAGTAATGATGGCTTTCTTTTTCTTTTTCTTGGGAAGTAGTAACTGCTTTTTGAAAGTAAGACTTGTTTCAATTTCTGCTCCTATTTCGGTGATACTTTTATTGTTTAATACTTGTTGGCCGACTTCCAATAATAACGGTGTATTGATATGATCAATGATTAACAGTGGTCCATTTAGATGATTCACTAATAAACCGCCTAGTTGGTTTAGTGAACCCATATCTACCAATAAAATCAAGCCTGAATCTGTTCGATAATCTCCAAGGAATTGAATCAATTTTGCTTCAATTTTCTCTAATGTAATATCTAAAGGCATATCATAAGCTTGAAAAACGTTCTTATTCAGCATACGGTTGGCAACATTCGCCATACTACTAGCTGTAGAATAACCATGAGCTAGCACAATACTCTTAATACCTGTTTTAACATTCGTGACATTCAAACTATAAAAATATAGCGTAATAAAGAAAATGTCCTCTTCATACACAGGTTGATCTAAACACTCAGATAAAAGGCTTAAGATTTTTTTTGCATACCAATAAGGGGTTTCAAGAACATTAGCAAAAAATTCGTTAAGCTGATCTTTGGTTTTCTTTTCTTGAAGACTATTTTCAAAAATCACTTGATTATCCTTGACATATAGATAGTTGGCCAAAGCGACTACCCGGTTACCATCTTGTTCAAACCCGTAGCTTTCTCGCATAAAATCAATACTTTGACGAATATGATAGTTTAGAATGGCGTATAAAGACTGCTCTTTTTCGTAATCCTCTTGAAAAATAAGCGTATCCATTACTTGTGTTACCTTGGTAACCATTTCTTCTAAAAATAGTTTAATATCCTTGTTATTTTCAATCACTTCAGAGAATCCAGTAAGTAATTGGTCAAAAAATTGAACAAAAAGCTGATTGTTTCTTTCTAGTTGCACTTGTCGTGTTTCTTCTGGATAGTAGATTCGATCTGCTCTTTTCTTTCTGGGTTTATTTAGTTGCTCCTTGAATTTATAACTGTACTCTAAAGGCATATCCAATAATTTAACTTGAATTGTTTGCTGACTCTTCTGGTGGATATATGCGTTTCCGCAAGCATACTTGATAATATTTTTAATATTCCCCACGTTACCTTCAAAATCACTATTCATTAAGAAATGAATCAATGCATCAGAAACAGATAGTTCCTTAGCTAAAATTTGGCTCTCAGAAACAAAAAATTCATCAATCAATGACAGACGTTCAAACGACGGACGTTGTTGAAATCTAGGTAGATTAACAATAACTGGCAATCTCCTAAGAAAAGTTGGTAAGAAAGTCGTATATATATTTTCTGTTGTTGCAAAGACTAATCGAACATCGGCTTTTTTCCGAATACTATTATCCCCCATAGGAGAGAATTCACCCGTATCCATAAATGTAAATAATTTCTCTTGCCCTTCTTCAGATAAGCGATGCACTTCATCTAAAAACAATACTCCTCCATCGGCTTTTTCTAGCAAACCAGTATGCTCCTGGCTTGCTCCGGTAAATGCTCCTTTCGTGTAGCCAAATAAAGCAGAGGATAGTAACTCTGGATTGCTCACATATTGTGCACAATTATAATCTATGAAAGGTGCCGATGTGTGAATGACCTTTTCTTCTACTGCATATTCATATATTTTATTCGCTAGAAAGGTTTTCCCTGATCCACTAGCGCCGATCAATAATAAAGGCAACCCTTTTCCAGGATATAAGACTGCCGTTTTAATTTGATCAATTGCTTCTTTCAAACTTCCTTTAGAGCCAATTACTTGATCTAATGCGGGTTTTTGAGAAATTGTTAACAAGCTTTCAATTGATTCTATTTCGGAGTTATTCAGTGTGATATGTAGTTCTTCAAGAGCTGTTCTATGTAAAAATAAAACCGGGTAACTTTTTACTTTTATGAAAAGCCCTTCACGAACACCTTCATTTAAGTAGCTACTGATTGTACTTCTATTCAACTGTAGAGCTTGCGAAATACTGCGAGCTGAATAATTATCTGAAGGCGTAGATTTCAAAAGCAATGTTAGTTGATAAAGATAGTCATTTAATCGCTGCATCTTGCCACCTGCTTTCACAATATGTACTAGTTATTTTACCATATGTACTAGTTATTTTACCATATGTATAAAATCACATTGAAGAAAACAAGGTGGCTTAATTTCTCAAGCCACCTTATTTAGTTTGATCTATTTTTTAATAAGTTAGTTTCCACATATAACGTCTCTTAGTTAATGGATGTTCTCTTGCTTCTGACAATTCTTCTGCATAAACTCTAAATACTGCAGTAATCACGAATGGGTTAAAGTAGTCTAAGACTTCTTTAGCAATATGTGAAGACAAGCCATAATCCAAGGCATCTACAACTTCTGTTTTCGTATCAAAGCGTTCAAGGAAAGTTAATGCTCGAGCATCTATATTTCTAGTTTTTCCATCATTCATTAATAATATAAACGGTACGTCTTTATCCACAATTTCGAATGGTCCGTGGAAAAATTCTCCTGAATGGAAGGTACCAGAATTAATCCATTGCATTTCCATCATCAAGCAAATTGATGTTGAGTATGCTACTTCATGTGTAGCACCACTACTCATTACATAAATAACTTTTTCATCTTTAAAGCGTTCAGCAAATTTCTTCGCATCTTTACGAGCTGATTCTGCACTTTTTTGGGCAAGATCATAGATAGTAGCAAATCCTTCTTGCATTGCTTCATAATGGTCATAACCTTCTACTTGATGTAAAAGTTCTACTGCCAATTCTAAACAGTAGCCTGTTTTTTCTAATTTAGCAGCATAGTTCTCTGCAAATCGATGATAAATTACATAATCTGCATCTTTTGTTAACGGTGAGTCAATGCTTCGTGTTAGACTAATAACTGTAGCACCTTTTTCTTTAGCTACTGCGTTAGCTTCAACTGTTTCTGGAGTCGTACCTCCTAAAGAAGCTGAAATAACGACAGTTGACTCATCTACAGATGCTGGTGTTGCATAGTTAAATTCGCTGGCTGTGTAATGACTAATCCGTAACTGCTTCGCATTTTGGTCTAGAAAATACTTTGCAGGATAAAGGTCCGCTTTTGAAGCGCCACAGCCAACAAATACGATTGATTTTACCTCTTTTTTCGCTACGATTTCTTTAACAATTTCTTTTGAATTCATCAATTGAATTCCTCCTTATTTATATTATTCAACCAAATTTATTGGTTATTCCCTTATTGTAAGATACCTAACAAACTAAAAATAATTCCTCCGACTAAACAGATTGCCAACATCCATCCTGTTTTGACCTTTTTCTGCAATAACCAGTACATGAAGAAGGTTAATCCTAATGGTAAAAATTGTGGCATAATACTATCTAATACATCTTGTAAGACAAAAGCTTTACCCATTTGAATTGGTGTTGTAATCCCGATCATGCTGGCAATCATCGAACCAATGACCATCAACCCCACAATGGAGCAAACATACATTACTTTATCCATCAAACCTTCTTGATACAGTTTAGACAAGTATTTATTCCCCATGTTATAGCCAATTTTCCCACCATAGTAAGTAACTAAAAAGGAAGGTACAAAGGAAATTAACATTGCTAGAATTGGACCTAAAATACTACCTTGTTGGGCTAAATTAATTCCTAGTCCAAAGGCTAATACCCGAATCGTTCCTTGAAAGAAAGAATCACCAACACCAGATAGCGGTCCCATCAGAGAAGTCTTCACTGCACTGATTGATTCCGGATTAAAGTTTTCTTGGTCTTCGTAGTATTGCTCCTCCATAGAAGCAGTTAACCCTAACACAAATGCACTTGTTTGAGGGGTACAGTTGTAGTACATCATATGCCGCTCGTAAGCTTCTTTCTTCATTGCTTCATCTTCTGGATTCTTGTAAATGTTATCTAGAATTGGTGCAATTCCGTACATAAAACCCATGTTCATTTGTCGTTCATAGTTCCATGAGGCTTGAATTGCCCATGAACGCCATAAGAACTGCCGATATTTCCATGCATTTTGATCTTTCTCTTTCACTTAATCTACCTCCTTATAAGTCATCTAATGGATCTGGCTCATTTTGGTTACCATTTGAGTTTTTACCTTGAACTTGAACCATGACAAACGCAACAATACATGCGAAGGCTGCAATACCAATGATTCCCAATCCAGAATAAGCAGTAATTAAAAATCCAAGTAATAAAAATGGCACCATTTTTTTCGTTAACATCGTTTGTAATAACAACGCAAACCCATATGCTGGTAAAATTTTACTTGCAACCGTTAAGCCATTTGTTAGCCACTCAGGAATCGCATCAACAATCTGAGAAACAAGATTCGTTCCAAAATAAATTGCTAGAAAAATAGGAATAAAATACATGAGAGCATATAATCCCGAGCCATAAAGTATATGAATTCTCCTTGCTTGGCTAAATTTTCCTTGTTCGATAAAGCGATCCGCAACGTGAGTCAAATTTGACAAAATCGTCCGCATTAAGATACCTAGTATTTGACCTAACACTGAAATTGGAATGGCAATCGTTAATGCTGCTTCTGCATTCGCATTTGATAAAATGGCAAAGGCTGTAGCAATAATTGATGCCATATTCATATCAGGTGGTGAAGCAGCTCCGATATTTACTAATCCTAAGGACATCAATTCCAAAGAGGCTCCAACAATTAATCCTTTTTCCATGTCTCCAAGTACCAAACCAACAAGCGTACTGACAATCAACGGTCGTTCAAAATTCATTCTTCCTAAAAGCCTTGAGTCTAAAATACAAAAAACACCGATTAACCCTAAACCAATTGACTGAACGAGCATTTTCATTCCTCCTTTATAACATTGTATTCAAATCTTCTTTTTTAGAAGTTGGTACCTGTTGAATAAATTGTTTAATGCCAAGAGCTTTTAATTTTTTGGCATCTTCTTGCTCAGATTCATTCAAGAAAATGGCATTACTAAATTGCTTGGAACCTTCTTTTTTGATTATCCCTCCATAGTTGATTTCTTGTACTTTAGGATAGGCTTCACAAAATTGACGAATTTCTTTTGTATTACCAAAAATAAGCATGATATTTTCGTTAAGTGTTTCGATTTTAGGCATTTTTTCTAGTAACTGTTCAACTGAAAAAATTGTTAATTTAATGCCAGTCGGTTTAGATAAATTCAAAGACATTTTTTTGAATTCATCATTCGCTGCCTCTTTATTGGCAATAATAATACGATTGATATTTAATGATTTACTCCAAGAAAATACTACCTGTCCGTGCAACAAACGATGGTCAATACGTACTAACTTAATCATAGGTCATCTCCTCCAGTAAGTTGTTCTACTAATAATTTTCTACAATCAATCACTGATTGTTGACTCTCTTTAATAAGCTTTTCTAGCTCACTTTCCCCAATTTTTCCATTATAGGTTGCAATAGAAATAACTAAAGGTAAGTTCATTCCAGTAATTAATTGCAATCCCTCATACTCTTTAATAATAGTGAGCATATCATTATTCACACTACCACCTAGAATATCAGTTAAAATGTAGGTTTCTTCTATATCTATTGTGGCTAAAAGTTTTTTTATTTGTACCAAAATAGATTCATCTTCATCTCTAAATGCTGACAAGGCATGAATTGGTACACTATCTCCAATAATCATTGTCGCTGTTTGCTTTAATCCTTGAGCAAATTCCCCATGGCTGGCAAGAATTATAGTTGCCATTTTCATTCCTCCTATCCTTACGCTTTTCTATAAGCAAGATGCGTGCCAATTTTAGGAAACGCTGTTAATTAAAGGTTTTTCTATATCATGCCAACACTTTTCTTTCCCTAAATTATAGTGTTGATGAAAGTGTGGGTATTTAAAGGTGTCTAATTAAATGATCACTGTAATTGGAATTTAGCTTTGCCCCAATCCCCCGCCACATCCTAAGAAATTTTCTTCCACATACGAAATAAAGCGTAAAAAGCGTCCATTAATATTTTTTTCGGTAATTACAACAAAAAATAGAACTTAATGTGCTACAATATATGAATACGCGTTCATGTGAAAGGAGATGTTATAGTGGAAATCAAGGTTTTATTTGAAAACTCAAGAATAAATTTGAACTTTAAAAGTGGACATGGGTTATCTCTCTTAATTAACTACTCAGGGAAGAAATATCTCTTCGATGCTGGCGCTAATAAAAAATTAGTCTATAATGCGACTAAAATGGGGGAAACTTTGAATGATCTGGAGGCAGTGATTATTTCACACGGTCATTCTGACCACACCGGCGGGTTAAGATATTTAAAATCAGGAAACGCCCCTATTTATACAGCTGAAGGTGTAACTTTACCCCATTATTTAAAGATTTTAACCACGTTTCTGTATGTTGGTATTCCTAAAAATGAAATCCTTAAAATGCATGAGAATTTACATACAATAAAAACGAAAACAGAACTTGCTCCGAGCTTCCATATCATCCCCCTAGGCAAAGCAAACTCGACCACCAAGAATTTATACAAAAAGATGGATGATAAATTTGTTTATGATGATTTTTCAGATGAATTATTGGTCGTAATTGAGCAAGAAGACGGTCTGATTGTCTTTACTGGCTGTAGTCATCATGGCATTATCGATATGATGGAAATTGCTCTTGAAACATTTCCGACTAAACCCATAAAATACCTAATTGGTGGCTTCCATATGATTGGCATACCTTATATAAATAATTTAGGTCTACCTGAGCAAGAGGTAATGAAAATTGGAAATAAATTGAATGACTCACGAGTAGAAAAAATCCTTACTTGCCACTGCACAGGTTCAAAAGCCTTCAACATATTAAAAACACAGTTAGGAAACAAGCTAGAAGCTATTAAAACTGGACAGCACTTAGAGATAAGTTAAAAGAGAAACTGATAGGACTGTCGAGAGGACAAAAGCTATATGAAATACCCCCTCTAATGTTTGCTGGCGATAACACAAAAGGCAGACCTTCTGTGAATAGGGCTACCTTTTTGTGTTTTTTCACTAACTTTCAATATCTTGGTCATTCAAGGAAAATCACCTATATTTCTGTGTGGGTTTACTTCCTTATTAAATCGAGTCATCTATTTCGTTTATTCACTTTTTCAAGTGGACATTCATTAAGCTGTTTATGGCAGAATAAAAGTACATACAAGTGCAACGAAAAACTACACAACTCCGCAAATCGATTAAGTTAAGATAAAAAGCCATTGCGGGCAACCTGAAACTCCTCTAAAGTTATAGTCTCGACACTGTAACTGGAGGTAAGAAAGGTATGCTCACAATGACCGATATTAATACTATCAGAAATTTACGAAATAATCATGATAAATCCATTAATCATATTGCAAAGGAGCTAGATGTAAATTGGCGCACGGCTAAAAAATATGCAGATGATGATTTGCTGCCGCAACCTAAAGCACGCAAAAAGACTGGTATGATGTATACAGAAAAGTGGGGAGGCATCGTTTCCCTATGGCTTTCAGAAGATGCTAAGCTGCCAAATAAAAAGCGTAGGACTGCTGAAGCAATGACTACTGCTTTAAAAGCCGATGGCTTTCCAGGATCCTACCGAACAGTCTGTGTATTCATTCAAGATTGGAAAGCGACACACTACTTGGAAACACTGGAAGACCAAGGCTTTGAGCGTCTTGAACACCCGCCAGCAGAAGCGCAACTTGATTTTGGTACGATGGAAGTTTGTCACGATGGAGCGTTTAAAGATGTGAAGGTATTAGTGATGACTTTCCCTTTTAGTAATGCAGGATTCGCCGTTGTACTCCCCGCCGAGAATCAAGAATGTTTGTTGGAAGGCATGAAAGAACTCTTCAGCCAATCAGGTGGCGTTCCTCGGAAAATACGGATTGATAATATGTCAACGGCCGTTACTTAGACAAAAACAAAGACTGAACAAGCGGTGCTGACTGACGGTTTCCTCCGATTTTCTATGCACTATGGTTTTGAGACACAGGTGTGCAATCCACGTAGCGGAAACGAGAAAGGTAGTATGGAAAACAAAGTCGGCTATGTACGGTACAACTTCTTTTCATCTACACCGATTATGAAGGATTTCGCCAGTTTCAACGAGGCATTAGCGGTGGAGCTGTCACACGATCGAGAGCGAATCCATTACGAAAAACATGTCATTATCAATGATCTATGGAACACAGAAAAAACAGATTTGCTAGCTTTGCCGGACACCGATTACCCAGTATTTAAAGAAATCGAAGTCAAAGCCAATAAGTACAACGAAATTAAACAAAACAAAATAACAAATTTATCGTAGTTCAATATACTTGATAGAAAAACTATTTATTTTACCCGTGGTGCTAGTTAATTTTAATATCCTAAAGAATATCTCAAAGTTCCTTCAAAACGTCGTTGTGCTCGACTTAATAGAACACTGTAAGCCAGTAATATGCTTTCAAATCTACTCTCTAGCCCTTTAACAGAACGTGAGTTGAAATTTTGACAACCTAATTTTTCTAAGGAAAAAAAACAGTCTCAACTGTTTTTCTTTGTTTTCCAAGTAAGCTGTGGTCTAGTTTTTCTGATTTATCCATGTTTTTACGTGGCGGAACGGATATAGTAATGCCCTTAAGGGCAAGCTTTTCATGGATTTTATGGCTAATATATCCTTTGTCCCCTAGGATATTGGGAAGATTCGCTTCTTCCGATAAAGTCTCTAACACTTTCACGTCATGGACACCTGGATTCGTGATTGAGTAAGTAATCGGAAAGCCAGTCTTAGTAACGATCATATGAATTTTAAGACCATAAAAATAAGATTTTTTTGTTGAGTTATAGCCAACTTTGGCTATTTGATTCAATAGTTTTGCTTGTCTATTTCTAACTGGTTTACATAATGGACTAGGAAAACTATCTATAATTCCGACTAGTTCACCTTTGGTGAGCTTCTTGATGAAAAAGTATCGAATAATCTTGATAGTGTAAGCTAAGTTTGAACTTAAGCGAGTGAATCGACTCCTACTAGGAAAGTCACCATTAGGAAATAAGACGGAACAAACCGCTCTATACGTGGCTCTTTGGCTAGTATAGCCATTAATTATGCCCCATATAACACAAGCAATAATCACTGTATCGCGTTGCTTCAGTTGATCAGTATTTCTTCGGTTTTTAATCTTATCTGGTACACAATTGTGGTATATGTTAGAAACAGTTCTCATAATTTCCTTGAATGTTATAAAAGTATCTGTATAATGTTCAGTATATTTTGATGAACGCATATGTAGTCCTCATTTCTTGGGAGTTTTGAGACTACTATATGCGTTTTTTTGTTGATTTACCAACATGTTTAGACATTTCCCTCTAGGAAAAAATTAACTAGCACCACGGGTTATGATATAATAAAATGTATTATAGGCATTTTTTTACAAGAAATAGAAGCTTGAAGTTTAGTCAAGTCCACAATCTTGTGTAAAAGTTCAACCTCATCAAAAGCACAATGTTTTGCGTTGTGAACCTAACTGCCATGCCTTTCTTTCTGAGGAGAGAGGTCAGGAGCAGTAGCGCAGCGACTCTTGATGTCTCTCCTCAGAAAGAAGAGACTCGCACAGGTTCATGGTGCTAAATGTTATTCGAATTAAATTCTAAATATTTTCGTGGAGAAGCCAGCCACTCAGTGTCTTTTTCCATCAAAAGTGTTCCAATTATCCGAGTGATGGAATTGATATTTGGAAAAATCCGAATCACTCGTTCTCTCCGGCGAATCTCTTCGTTCAACCGTTCCAACACATTGGTTGTACGAATCCTTCGGCGGATATTTTCAGGAAAAGACAAAATTTGAATAGCATCTTCAAAGCCGTTTTCTAAAATGTCGCAAGCAGCACTTAATTTTGAATCACAACCATATTTTTCCAAGAAGTGCTCTTTTCTTTCACGTGTCAATTCAAGTTCAGAGGCTTTAAAGATACTCTTCAACTCGTCTTTTACATCAGAAGAAACTTTCTTTGGCAGCTTATCAAAAATATTTCTCAAAAAGTGGGCTTGGCATCTTTGCCAGCTCGCACCTAAAAAGTTCTTGCGAACAGCCTTAACTAACCCTTTGTGTGCATCAGAAATGACCAGTTTTACACCGAACAAACCTCGTTGAACGAACGATTGAAAAACGGTATCCCAATTATCTTCCGATTCGCCGTCTTGAACATCAAAACCAAGAATCGTACGTCGTCCATCAGAATCAATGCCGATACCAATATATACACCTTTTGAGACAATACGATGATTTTCCCTTACTTTCATATACAGGGCATCACACATGAAAAATGGATATTCCGAGCCTTCTAGGCTCCGGTTTCTCCACTCAAAAACAAATGGATCCAACTGTTTCATCAGATTTGAAACGAATGATTTAGAAACAGTCGCACCATCCGTTAGCAGTTCAACTGTTTTAGTTACTTTGCGAGTGGAGACACCAGAAATGACCATTTCAATCATGGCAGCGATCAAAGCTTTTTCGCTTCGCTGATATCTTTCAAAGATAGTAGGACTAAACTTACCGTCTCTGGTTCGTGGAACATGAAGTTCTAACGTACCAATTCGAGTTGTAAACGAACGATCGTAGTAACCATTTCTTTGTGATTGCCGTTCTTCTGAACGTTCATAGGCATTTGCCTGAATATATTGATTTCGTTGTTCTTCCATCAGCTGATTAAACATGATAGTCATAAGTGTTTTTGCGGTATCATTCGCACCGCTTTCGTTTATAATTGCTTGAATTTCTTCGCTTTCAAAAGTAAAATGTACTTGAGTCATTGATATCAGTCCTATTCGAGTATGTTTTCTGCAAAAAACATTGTACTCCTAACTGAGATCAATGGCTTTTTTGATGCTTCACTTTTACACAATTATATGGACGTAATCTGAAGTTTATATGAAGTTATAAAATTTAATTTATATTGGAAGGAGGAAAATAAATGTATTTTATACTACCTACACTTTATAGCCTTTTATGTGTAATGGCACCATGTATTATTTATATGGTATTTTTTTGCAAAAAAAATACCCTGAAACACAATATCCTGATTTTGATTTTTATGCTGTACTGTTGGAAAGTTTTTGAATTGACTGGTACAGGTGGACTAACAGATATTTTTTATAGACCTGATACAGGTAGGAAATTTTCTCTAGTACAGGGCAGTGTTAATCTTGTACCATTCAGTGGACTAAACATTAGCTTTATATTAAATATAGTAATGTGTGTGCCCTTAGGATTCTTACTACCAATCATATGGAAAAGTTATAGGAAAATAGTTCCTGTTTTCTTGGCTGGGGCTCTATTTTCACTAATTATTGAAGTCTCACAAATTATAACTACAAGAGCAACAGATATTGATGATTTAATAGCAAATACCTTTGGTGCGGTTATAGGCTTTATACTGTGGGCTGTTTTAAGTAGAGTGGTGTCCTTGAAGGACAAGTCATCTACAGTAGATTATTTAGAACCTTATATTTATATATTGATTGGTTTTACCGGAAAATTCTTACTGTATTTTCCTTTCTGGTTTGCTTTTGAAGTATTATCCTGATAATTCCATAGAAAATAATGAGTTTGAGTTGAGAAAGAATATTCTTGTACACAACTCTGGAAAGGAGGAAGTATGAAAAGATTCTTAAAATGGGGGCTTGTTCTTTTAGCGTCTTTGATTGTGATTCTAATGTGTACAGCGGTTGTTATTTCTTATGTGAATCGGCCGTATGCAAGAGCTGTTTATGATAGGATTAAACGCATTCTTGACAAAGATTTTTATGACCATCTATATCTAGGTTCTTCATTTGAAATAATAAACCTTGATACAATGGATATTCATAGCTATATGAAAAAAGACCAAGAAGAATTACCCGCCTCATTGAGCAAATTATTTACGATTGATTATGCGCTTAGTGTCCTAAGTTTAGATGAACAGATTACAATTAGTCCTACTGCACTTGACATGCAGAAAGCTGACTCATCTACTGCACATCTTCAAGAAGGAGATATTTTATCTGTTTATGACATTATCTGTGCTATGGTCTTACCCTCAGGAAATGATGCAGCTTATAGTTTGGCAATTTATACAGGTGGAAAACTTGATCCTGATGCAAAGAATGATGAAGAACGCTATCAAAGCTTCATGAAAAACTTAGATCGTTATCTAAGTGAGCAAGGCTATAAACATACTCATTTTACTGACGCTGCTGGCTATGACTCCAATGCTACAACATCAGCGGAAGATTTGACAAAAGTAGCTGCAAAGCTACTAAAGAATGATAAATTTGCAGAAATAGTTGCCAAGGAAACTTATAGAGCAAAATCAATTAAGGGAAATGTTTATAACTGGAATACTACGAATCAATTTATGCAACAAGATAATAGATACTTTACTGAAGGTGTAAAAGGTGTAAAAACTGGATCGTTTGATGGGAGATACAATCTATGTGTGTATTATACATCTAGTTCTGATAACCACTATTTACTTGTAAGTTTTGGTTCAGAGAGTGATAGTAGGCGTTATGTAGATGTTCAAAATCTATTGCATAATCTGCCTTGAAATTTCGTGCCTTTAAGCGCGTATCTAAAGTTTCTTTGAAAAGTTTGAGAATGAAGAAAGTGAGCAGTCGAAAAACGGTTGCTCACTTTTTTGCCCTAAAATCGAAAAAATATAAAAAAGTCCTTTACAACACGTCTCAGGAAAAACTGCTAAGTCAATTCTAATATCTTGTGGAGCAAGACTTGCACCTTTTGATATAAGAGAGCTTAGAGAACTAATGAGCGAAGATGAACTAGAACTCGATAAAATTGGAGATAGAAAAACTGCCTTGTTTGTAATAATATCAGATACAGATGATACATTTAATTTTGTAGTTTCAATAATGTATTCTCAATTATTTAATCTACTATGTGATAAGGCAGATGATGTGTATGGTGGAAGACTTCCAGTTCATGTTAGGTGTCTACTTGATGAGTTTGCAAATATCGGTTTGATTCCTAAATTTGAAAAACTAATAGCGACAATTCGTTCAAGAGAAATATCGGCAAGTATAATACTGCAAGCACAATCTCAATTAAAAGCAATTTATAAAGACCATGCAGATACAATAGTTGGTAACTGTGACTCTACACTTTTTCTAGGAGGAAAAGAAAAAACAACAGTAAAAGAATTATCAGAAACCTTAGGAAAAGAAACCATAGACCTATATAACACATCAGAAACAAGATCAAATCAAAAATCTTTTGGTCTAAATTATCAAAAGACTGGCAAGGAACTTATGAGTCAAGATGAAATAACTGTAATGGATGGTGGTAAGTGTATTTACCAGCTAAGAGGAGCAAGACCTTTTCTATCTGATAAATTTGATATTACAAAGCATAAGAATTACAAATTGTTGGAAGATTATGATAAGAAAAACTTGTTTGATGTAGAAGAGTATTTAAAACAAAGATAGCGTAAAATATTTTGTGTAAATAACTCGTCCTTCTGCAAAATAATGGGTTACTCAGTAAACATTGAAGCTAATGTATCCGTCACTTGTTGGAAGCCTTTATGGCTTCTATTTAAGAATTTTTGATTGTATGTATCAAAGATGGATACTAGGAAACGCTCTAGTGATTCTTCATTTTGAAACTGCTCTTTTCTGTGGCTGTATTTCTTGATTTGCTTATTAAAGGATTCAATCAAGTTCGTAGAGTAAATAGTCTTGCGTATGGCTAATGGAAAATCATAGAAAGTGAGCAGGTAATCGTTCGAAAGGATCGATTCCACCATTTTTGGATAACTGGTTTTCCATTTTTCCGCAAAAGCACCACGTGCTTCCAATGCCGCCTTTTTAGATGACGCTTGATACACCATTTTAAAATCATCACAGACTTCCTTACGATCATCGACACGCACTTTGTGACTGATATTACGGGAAACGTGCACACAGCAATGTTGAAAACGGGCTTTGGGGTAGAACCGCTGCACGGCCCCTGCCATCCCCTTTAAGCCATCCGTGATGAAAAGGAGGACGTTTTTCACGCCACGTTCCTGGAGGTCTATTAAAATCTCTTCCCAAATCGTGATAGATTCAGTTGGTGCAATCGCATAGCTCAACACTTCCTTTGAACCGTCCGGGCGAATGCCAACTGCGATATGAATGGCTTCCTTGGCGACGGTTTTCCGCTTTAAAGGGATATAGGTTGCGTCCATATAAATAGCGGCATAACGGTCATGAAGCTCACGTTCCTTAAATGAAGTGACTTCTTCCGTAAATGATTTAGTCATATTGGACATGGTTTGGGGCGTGTAGTGATGCCCATACATTTTCTCAATCAAGTCTGCGATTTCCGACATGGTAATACCTTTTCGGAAGAGGTGAATGACGGTCTCCTCTAAGGTATCATTCGTCCGTCTATAAGCAGGAACAGTCTGTTGCTTGAACTCGCCGTTGCGGTCGCGCGGAATCTGGAGATGAAGTTCCCCGTACTCGGTCTTGACCGTACGGTCATAGGAGCCGTTACGAGAATTACCCGTGTTAAAACCAATGCGATCGTACTTTTCGTAATCGAGGAAAGCCGTTAACTCCGTTTTGAGAAGCGTATTGACAGCTTTTTCCAAATGGACACGGAATAATTCATTCAAATCGCCTTTATTCGCTAGAGTCTTTAGAATTTCTGTAGTAAAATCGTTCATATGGAAGTCCTCTTTTCTGTGAATGTGTTGTGGTAACTCTATTCTACTGAAGGGACTTCCTTTTTTCTATTTACACAAAATATTTTACACTCTCGGATTGAAAGAACGCGGTCTTTCAGGAGTAAAGATGGTCATCTCGGATGCGCATATAGGGCTCACAAAAGCTGTGAAAGAATACCTTCTTTGTGCGAGCTAGCAGAGATGCCAAGCACATCTCCTTCGCAACATTTCCGACAAATTCTCCAAGAAAATCTCAAGCGATATCAAAGAAGACTTTAAAGCCATCTTCAAAACGGCAAGCATCGAGCTGGCTGGAGAACGTAAACAACTTATTATGGATAAATATGGGGAAGACAAGAAAGTCGCAACTGCCTGTAAAATATTGGATGAGGGCTTCGAAGATGCCATGCAAGTAATGGTTTTACCAGAAAATATCCGTCAACGATTGAGAACAACGAATGTTCTTGAAAGACTAAATGAAGAAGTACGCCGTCGTGAACGTGTTGTCCGAATTTTCCCAAATTGTGATTCTGTTATTCGTATCATCGGTGCTTTATTGATGGAAAAGGATGACGAATGGACTTCTGCACCTAGAAAATATCTTGAATTTGATCGTAACGAGATTTAGCACATTAAGCCGCCAATAGTATAATATACTGGTGAGAAGTATCAAGAGACGCTTCGCTTTTTGCTCTTGACACTTCTTACCAGCATATTGGACCGTAGCTAGGCTCAACAAGGCAAAACATCGTACTTTGAGATTTCCTTTTTACACAAGATTTTGGACTTGACACAGCCCCTATGGTTCTTACCTTGTTTATGCTTATTTAAATCTTACTTTATTACAGTACTTTCAAACTTCGTTTTGTAAGCCGGGTATTTTGATATTTCATAATTATGTCCCTCTTTTTGAATATATTCTTTGATATCTGCTTGTTCATCTACACTTTCTTTGCGTAAAATACGTTCGATCATTGAGCAGCAGTGCATGTAAAGCAAGAACAATTGATTGTTTGAAAATTCGATCCCCATTAGTTTTTCGAGTTCTTTGACGGCCTTTTGTACCAATCTCAAAACCTTCATTGCATCAAGGATCGTTAAATTTTCTACGATCTTGTTAATCGAGAAATTAAAGTATTGAGCACAATTATAGGCGATAAATGGAGCATTTGATTCTATCACCTGTTGTTCCTTGGCGTATTCATAAATTTTTTCTGCCAAAAAGGTTTTTCCTGAACCGCTTACACCCATCAATAAAATCGGTAATCCGTTATGAGGATACAAGACAGCCGTCTTGATTTGATCGATCGCTTCCTTTAAACGGTTCTGTTGCAAAGTTTTAAATCTACTATCAAATAAGGTAGAATAATAGAAAAAGATAGCAGGAGGAATGACGATGAATCATTTTAAAGGAAAGCAATTTCAGCAGGATGTGATTATTGTAGCCGTGGGCTACTATCTTCGTTATAACCTTAGCTATCGTGAAGTTCAAGAAATCTTATATGATCGTGGCATTAACGTTTCTCATACGACGATTTATCGTTGGGTGCAAGAATATGGCAAACTACTCTATCAAATTTGGAAAAAGAAAAATAAAAAATCCTTTTATTCATGGAAAATGGCATTATTTGTATCGAGCCATCGATGCAGATGGTTTAACCTTGGATATTTGGTTACGTAAAAAACGGGACACACAAGCAGCGTATGCTTTTCTTAAGCGGTTAGTGAAGCAGTTTGATGAACCGAAGGTTGTAGTCACAGATAAAGCCCCCTCTATTACAAGTGCCTTTAAGAAACTAAAAGAATACGGCTTTTATCAAGGGACAGAACATCGTACCATTAAATACCTGAATAATTTGATTGAACAAGACCATCGTCCAGTAAAGAGACGCAATAAATTCTATCGAAGTTTACGCACTGCCTCTACCACGATTAAAGGCATGGAAGCCATTCGAGGATTATATAAGAAAACCCGAAAAGAAGGCACTCTCTTCGGGTTTTCGGTCTGTACTGAAATCAAGGTATTATTGGGAATCCCAGCTTAAATCATAGATACCGTAAGGGATTTTATTCTTTATTTAAAACTTTGCAACAGAACCCTTAAAGCGACAAAAACCACGAGCAGGTCCATTCATCCTCAAACCTCGGTGATCTTCGCGGTTTAACACCATCAGAAGAAATGCACAAAAATAATAAGGAGAGTCTGAGACATAAATAAATTCCCAGACTTTTAGTGAGTCTAAATCCGAATAAACGGTGGGTCGAAAGCAACTCTAGCTGCGCGTCGATCGCAGCAATCTCTAGGTGCTATGTTCGGATAAATGGTGGTCAAAAGTCAGATTTTCGGCCATTTCGTAACAGCCAACCAGACAAAAAGCGTCTGTTTTGTCTTCTACTCCAATTGCTCAAATCTTAGCGACTTTTGGCTTGGTCTTACTCTAAACAGTTTGTAAGCCTAAACTTTATTTGCTGTTTGTTTCTAAGATCAAAGCAAAACTACTTTTTAGTTGGTTACTTTTACAAGTTCTTTTTACTGTTGAATAAATGTAAATCTTAAGAACAAATATTTACTTCTATAATTCCAAGTTTCTTAAAAAATTCCGCCAAGTGTACCTAAAAAGCATAAAACAAAAATTCCTAGAATAATTGTGATCGTTTTATGCCCTTTGGAGTAAAGCCAGACGCATAAAAAGGTAATTCCTAATGGCAGCAAGCCCGGAAAAATTTGATCAAAAATACTTTGTAATGAAGTTTCAGCTCCACCAACCGTGAATTTTAGTGACGTATTTAAAGTAACCATCGTGCCTATCATCGCGCCAATTACCGTTAAACCTAAAATCGAAGCACCATGAGATAATTTGTCAATCATATGGTTGTCTTCTGTATCATCAATAAATTTAGTTCCTAAAACATAGCCATATTTTGTCGCCAACCATTTAAAAATAAAATGAATGGCAGTATACAAAGTAAAATAAAGGATCATGCCTAAAATATTCCCTTGTTGAGCAAAAGAAATACCTATGCCAGCCGCAATAACCCGAAAAGTTCCCCAGAAAAATGAATCGCCAATACCTGATAAAGGTCCCATTAATCCTGTTTTGATTTTATTAATTGCGTCTGTATCAAATTCAGGATTTTTAGCATTTTCTTCTTCCATGGTGACGGACAAGCTCATAACAAAAGGCGCAATATGCGGTGTAATGTTAAATGTTTCCGTATGGCGCTGCAACGCTGTATAATAATCATCATCGTTCGGATATATTTTACGTAAGGAACGTTCAATACCATTCATTTGTCCATATGCCATCATTTTATCGAAGGACCAAGAGGATTGCATAAAAAAGGAGCGCCAAAATATACTTCTTAATTCTTTTTTCCCAATAACACTTTCTTTTACCATTATAAATCTTCCTCCTCTTCAAAAGTTAGCTTTTGAACAGCCAGTAACGCTAAGCAAAGTCCGACGACAGCCACACCGACAACATCCATTTTCAGATACATTACGCCGACAAATCCTAAGAAAAGATAAGGCATCATCGCTTTATTCGCCATCATTTTAATTAATAACGCTAGCCCAACACAAGAAAGCACACCGGCCGCAACATCAAAGCTGTCCAATACAACCTGAGGAATCAACTTGATCATCGCATTGATTGTAGACACACCAAAATAAGTAGCTACAAAAACTAAAATGGCCGATGGAACCCCAACGATTAAAGGTTGAGCCACATAATGATATTTTTGTGCTTTTTTGAAATCATGATTGACTAATGCCTCATCCATTTTGTTGTTAAAATACGTAATTGGCATTGCATAGGCGAAGTTACGCCACATCTGAAGAAAGATGGACAAAGGTAAAGTCAACGCAACGGCAGTTCCTACTCCTTGACCCGATTGAATCGCAATTGCTGTACCTAAAACACTGGAAGCATAAACTTCAGGGGGCGTCGCACTCCCTACCATAATTGAGCCCATGAACATGGATTCCAAGGTGGCACCAATAATAATTCCTGACTCTAAATCTCCCAAAATCAAACCGACAAAAGGCGCTGTAAATAGCGGTCTACCCATCATCGATGCACCAAATGTGTATTCATCAATAGACGCCAAAAAAGCTACCAGTGCGATTAATATTGCTTGTATCATATTCTTCCCCTCCTCTTTTAGTCATGCAAAGGATTGATTTTTTTGTCCGTTGGTACAGCCTGACATTGAACTGTTATCCCGTTTTCAGTCATTTTTTTCACCAAGTCCAGTTCTTGTTCATTCAAGTAAACGGAACTAGTAATCATTTTCCGATTCTCGTTTTTCTTTAAATTTCCTAAATTCACTTCTTTAATCTCAGGTACGTGCTGAGTAATTTCGTAGGCATCCTCCACCGTCCCGACAATTAAAAATACTTGGTATTTCTTGATTTTTTCTCCATTTAAAACAGAGATGGCCTCTGTCATATCCTTCACCACAAATTTTGTCCCTGTAGGAACAGCCATTTTTAGTGTTTTTTTGCGCAGATTATTGGTAGCGATTTCATTACTTGCAACGAAAATACAATTTGCACCTAAGTTATTTGTCCAGGCAAAAGCAACTTGCCCATGAACAAAACGTTCATCTACTCGTAATAATTTAATCATTAAAAATCATCCTCTTCTGTTTTCTCTAGCAACTCGTTCACCAAAACTATCCCTTCATTCCCGCTATTCATAGCTTTTTGGATTAGTTTTTTCGTGTCCTGTTCACCTGATAAGCAAAGCTCTAAAAGCAGCGGCAGATTTACACCGCTGATTAAATAAAAATTGTCTTTACCGATTTGTTCGGAGAAAGCGTTAGACACGCTTCCTCCCAGTAAATCTACCGTCACAATTAATTCGTCATCAGGCGCTAAGTCGGAAAATAGCTGCTCTATTTCCTGGTTAATGGAGTAGTCACTATCTATATACGCAGTTATTGCTAAAAGTGATTTTTGAGGACCAATAATAAATTCTAAAGTATCCTTTAAGCCTTTAGCCATCATGGAATGCGTCGCAATTACAATTTTCCTCATAGCTCTTACCTTAATATTCCACAGTCCGATAATAACGACGAATATCTAGTGAATGATCCCGCACCTTTTCAAAATGAGCACTCACTCGTTCTAAGGCCGTTGCCATAACCATTGGCGCTACATACTGACGCATAGCGCTTGGTACACCTGCTAATTCGAAATCCGCAGTGTCAAAAACCGTCACAACATCGCTATATTTATTTACAAAACGCTCTACGCGATCGACTAGCGGACGCGTTTGATCTTCACCTTTTAATAACACAAAACTCATAGATTTATCAGTCATTTCAATAGTCCCATGGAAAAATTCGGCTGCATGGATCGACTTGGTGGCAATCCATTGCATTTCTTCCAGTACGCACATAGCATATTCATAGGCAGCCCCATAAGTATTCCCGGCTCCAACAAACATATGAAATTCCGTATTTTTATGTTTTTCTGCAAATTCAAGTGCTTTCTGATCATTTTGTTGCCGAACACTTAGTAATACTTCCGGCATTTTTTGTAATGTTTGAATAAATTCATCATATTCAGGAAACTCACCGTTATTTTTCATCAGGCGTGCACCCAAAGCAAAAAACTGTAACTGAAGTTCTTCTACTAATGTATCGTTGTCAGCATCATTTTCAATCGCATAATCCACGATTTCCCCGAGTGGTGTAGCAGCATTTCCTACAAACGCAATCGTCGTTGCACCTTGACTATTGGCATACTTAACAACATCAACGGTTTCTTGAGTCGTACCGGTTAATGAAGATGTGATTAACACTGTATCTTTATTAATCTTTTTCGGCTGTGAACAAACCACCTCTGCGGCTATTTCATGATAATAATCAAGCTCTGAATGAGTGCTTAACAGATAAGCTAGCGGGCTGATTGTGGCATATGTTCCACCAGAGCCTACCAAATAAAGATTTTTAAATCCCTTCTCACTGATTGCATCTGCCACCTGATTGATTGTCTCGATATTTTTTACTGCACCATTTAATACTGATAGAAAACGTTCTTCGCTAAAACCTAACATAGTTAAAAACCTCCAAGTCAATAATTTGAAAAATATATTTGCAAATGCCGGCACATTAACAAACCACTTAACCTTTTTTATATACCACCTGTTAACGTTTTTAATGTACCACTTATAGAAAACGCTTTCAATAGTTTTTAACCACTTTTATTTTTATTTGTACCAAAATCCTTTTTTCATGTATAATAAACAAAAATAGACTCTGGAGTGTAACGTATGAATACTGAAGAACTAACGAACAAATTAATACAAGACATTGAACAAGAAAAATATAAATACGCGCAAGCTATTCCTTCAGAACGTGATTTTGTTCAAATTTATGAAATGAATCGTTCAGCCGTAAAAAAAGCCATTCAACAATTAGTAAATAAAGAGTACCTACTAAAAATACATGGCAAAGGAACTTTTGTTAAAAAAAATATCCATGAACATTTGCAAATCAAATTTCATGGTTTGTCTGAATTGTTGGAACGGGAAGGGATTCAGCCTAGCAGCTTAATTTTAGCTTCAGAAATAAAACCGGCTGGACACATTGTCGGGAAAGCTTTACAGCTGGAACCAACTGAAGAAGTATTTCATTTGGTTCGTTTAAGAAGCGGCGACGGTGAGCCAATTTCTATTGAAGACACTTATATTCCATTAAATCTCATACCTGATCTTCAAGCTTTTGATTTCCAAATTTTTTCATTTTATTCCACATTGGCTGCTTATCATTATCAAATTGAAAATATCTATCAGACAATTTCCAGCTCAAAAGTGAGCAATAAAGAAGCCCGTTTGTTAAAAACCAGCTTAAATCGTCCGGTAATCAGCCTTGCTATCACTGCGGTTACGACAAATGAACAAGCGGTTGAATACACTGAAGTAGTGGTTTTGCCTGAATTCGCCGCCATCTATACTAAAAATGTTCATCAAGGAAAGGAGATGAAAATCTATGCCCAAATTGATTAATCTGTTGGCTTATGACCTGATTGACAAAATTATTGCTTATATTCATGAACATCATTTAACCCCCGGAACAAAACTGCCTTCGGAACGGGACCTATCAGAAATGTTTAATGTTAATCGAACTACCTTAAGAGGCGCGTTACAAAAACTGGTGGACAACGGCACCTTACGGGCGCAAACCAATAGCGGCTATTATTTAACTGCGCCAAAATTCGAAAAAAATGCCCATCATTTCTTTACACCGATAGAAGATTCTCTGCTTAGTAAGCAGCGGCTACAGCTAAAGGCAACGGCTCTTTCACCGAAAAAAGCAGCAGCTCTTTGTCCGGAACTGAATGATTTCAAACAGCAGCAACCACAAGCTTATTTAGAATATATTGATGCAGAAGCAATTAGCTTGATGTTATTAATCCCTATGGAAACATTAAAGAAAAGTAATTTCTCGGACAATCCTTTCCAAGATTTTAAAAGTTTGGCATATACGCGTTCTCAAGAAATTTCTTTAATAACTGACAATGACGTTGCGGCGGACTTGCTGGGAGTTGACAAAGAAGAGGTTCTGTTATTTGTACGAGAGGAAATAAGAGCCGGTAAGGAGTTGGCGGCGATTGCTTTAGGTTATACTATTAGTCGCCGCTGCAACATACAGGTTAATGTTGCTACGACCTTGCAATCCGGTTCTGTTGCAAAGTTTTAAATCTACTATCAGATAAGGTAGAATAATAGAAAAAGATAGCAGGAGGAATGACGATGAGTCATTTTAAAGGAAAGCAATTTCATCAGGATGTGATTATTGTAGCCGTGGGCTACTATCTTCGTTATAACCTTAGCTATCGTGAAGTTCAAGAAATCTTATATGATCGTGGCATTAACGTTTCTCATACGACGATTTATCGTTGGGTGCAAGAATATGGCAAACTACTCTATCAAATTTGGAAAAAGAAAAATAAAAAATCCTTTTATTCATGGAAAATGGATGAAACGTACATCAAAATTAAAGGAAAATGGCATTATTTGTATCGAGCCATCGATGCAGATGGTTTAACCTTGGATATTTGGTTACGTAAAAAACGGGACACACAAGCAGCCTATGCTTTTCTTAAGCGGTTAGTGAAGCAGTTTGATGAACCGAAGGTTGTAGTCACAGATAAAGCCCCCTCTATTACAAGTGCCTTTAAGAAACTAAAAGAATACGGCTTTTATCAAGGGACAGAACATCGTACCATTAAATACCTGAATAATTTGATTGAACAAGACCATCGTCCAGTAAAGAGACGCAATAAATTCTATCGAAGTTTACGCACTGCCTCTACCACGATTAAAGGCATGGAAGCCATTCGAGGATTATATAAGAAAACCCGAAAAGAAGGCACTCTCTTCGGGTTTTCGGTCTGTACTGAAATCAAGGTATTATTGGGAATCCCAGCTTAAATCATAGATACCGTAAGGGATTTTATTCTTTATTTAAAACTTTGCAACAGAACCTTTAATATTAACAAATGAATAAAATCCTTACAACATTTGAGAATAAGTTATCAGTAGACACTTACAAAAAATTCTCATACTATTGTCACTTTTCTAGATAAATGGCAAAAATTTTCAGCATTAAATGACAAAAACTAATGAGAATTTGTCTTTCCATTTTTCTCCTCCATTTTTGCCAAATAACGATAAATGGTGGTTCTTGAGACGTTCCACCGTTCCGCAATAGTCTTAATAGGTGTACCGCTATCCACTAAAGTCTTCAGTAATTCCAAATCTTGTTCAGACAATTTTTCAGGACGACCACCAAACCGTCCTCTTGCACGAGCAGCTGCTCGTCCTGCTGCGGATCGTTCCAGGATCAAATTACGCTCAAATTCTGCAAATGCCGCAAACAAATGAAACATGAGCTGTCCTGTAGAACTTGATTTGTCCATCGTAATATTTTCTTGAATACTATGAAAACTCACACCACGCTCATTCAGTCGATTGACGATTGAAATCAAATCTTCCATATTTCTACCTAAACGATCTAAGCGCCAAACGACAAGTGTATCGCCAGAGCGAACAAAATCAATGGCCATTTCTAATCCTGGTCGATTACTTTTTGCCCCACTCATATGATCAGTAAAAATTTTTTCACAACCAAATTTATTTAGGCTGTCTTCTTGTAAATCCAAATTTTGTAAACCAGTAGATACCCGGGCGTATCCTATTTTCAAAAAAATCACTCCTTCATTAATTTTATTGTAACATAACTTTATCCATATAGTTTAACTGAACATAGATATTGTTATGGGTTTATGAACATGAAATGAATTGTTTTTTTGAAAAATAAAGCAAAAAAAGAAAGTGTCCAGAAATGGGTGATTTTATGAACACTTTCAATTAGAAAAAAAGAATGTCGACTAGACACTCTTTTTTTAAAATCATTATTTTTCTTTTTGATATGTTTTTTGGTCTCTTTTTTTTCTTTTTTCTTCAGAATCTTCTAGATTAGAAATTGATTTTTGAATTTTTTGTGTCTCCTGTAAAGTTCGCTGAACTTGTAAAGCTGATTCTTCTTTCGGTAAATTAATTTTACTTAGAATATCGCTATCTTGATAAAAATTTGGTGTGTTCACAAATTCTGGCATAAAAAATCCCTACTTTCTAGTTAAGGTTCCTGAATAAGTCGCAATCCAATTGTTTCCAGCTGATTTATAACTTTGTAAATACAATTTTCCATAGTACCAATAACCATTTCTTTTTTCTTTCCAATTCCGTGATTGAGGAGGTCTAGAAGGCCAACCAACTTTATCAAAAATCATCGTTCCTGTCACTCGTATCGTTTTAGAAGCTGCTAGAGCAAGTAATGGAGAAACTATTAAATAATTTTCAGTAACAGTTAAGTCGTTAGTTGGGTTACCAATGGCTATTCCGTCCCTATCTAAAGGAGTTAATTCTTGGTTATTATCTACTACAGTAGTTGGTTCATTTGTACTATCAGCAAATGTAGGAATTGTAGTTCCAGTTACACTAATTCCAATAGTTAAAATACCTAAAGATAAAATAAACTTATTTTTCATTGTCTATCACCTCGAAATCAAAACTAAGAAAACGTTTTCTTAATAAATCTTAACAGATAAATCAAGTTATATACTAGAAAATTCATAAAATATATTTTTAATGTCATAATCGTTTAAATTTTCTTGATTGACATTTATTTACAAAAAATATTGCCATTTAAAAAGAAAAGTGACATATGGCTTCCTCGTGTATGATTAGGGTGTATTTTAAATAGTTGCAGAAAGTAGGTAAAAGTTTTGAGAGTTGCATACATACGTGTCTCATCGATCGATCAAAATGAACAACGCCAGATTGAAGAAATGAAAAAATTCGGTGCAGAGAGAATTTTCATCGAGAAACAATCTGGCGCAACGATTACTCATCGACCTGTTTTCCAAGAAGCATTAGATTACGTCCGAGATCAAGATATTTTTATTGTGGAAGCTATTGATCGACTTGGAAGAAATTATGACGAGATCATCGCTTCAGTCAATTACTTGAAGAAGAAAAATGTGAAGCTGATCATTACTAGTTTACCGATCATGGCTGAAGCAATTGGCAATCCTCTCCTGGATAAATTCATTAAGGATCTGATCATCCAAATTTTGGCCATGATCGCTGAACAAGAACGGACTGAATCGAAACGTCGCCAGGCACAAGGAATTAAGATCGCAAAAGCAAACGGCGTCTACAAAGGGCGGCCCAAATTATACAGTGCAGACGCAAAAGATCCCCAACGTCGCCTTGTTTACAAAAGCATCGTTGAAGATCTTAAAAATGGTGTTGCGATTGCTAAGATTGCTAAAGACTACAATGTTACGAGACAAACCGTGTATAGAATAAAAAAAGACAGCATGGTCAATGACAAATAGTTGATCATGCTGCTTTTATTATCTTCTCATCTTTAATTTCCTACATATAATTACTATCTATAAAATTAAGTCTTACTCAGAACAGATAAAGCATAAAATTCCAACAAACCATTTTTTACTTAACTAAATAAAGAGTCTGTTAATATAATCTTCACTTATTTACGTTAATCCCCTACTGTATTTGTTGGTTCCTTATCTATATTTTCTACAAAATCCTTATTATCTTGTGATTTAGCTTCGTATAATTCTTTGTATGTCGACACATTGGTTATACTAATTCCTATAGCTAGTTCTTGAGACTCTACTTTTCTCTCTAGCTCCTTTGACAAAGTGATTTGAGATTTATTTGGTTCCGTTGGAGTCAATTCTATAGATTCTTCATAAAAATCTCTATACATAAAGCTATCATTAATTTTATAAAAAAAATTAAATGTTTTTAGCACTGCCATATAACATTCAAAACATTCTTCTATAGTTGGTTTACTTCCTTGAGGAGAATGAACCAATTTATTACGTTTTTCTATGAAATTTTTAATTTCCTTTCTTATTTCTTTCGGAAACTCAATATTAAAGTACCCTTTAAACATGCTCCCTAATAATTTGTCTACAGGGGGAGATTGTAAATTCTCAAATATTAGAGTTAAATCAGGTTTCTCTTGTTGATAAAATTCCTTTACCCCTATTTCACAGGCTGTAATTATCGAAATAAACCTATCTCTAGTATTTGATATATTTTTACTTCTTTTAAGGAGTATAAGAGAAAAGGGGATACTTTCGTGTCCATGCATGTAATTAACTAATTGTTGAGCTTCAGAAGTTATATCTCTAATTATATAGTTAACGGAATTAGGAAGTGTCTTTAACTCTAATGAAATTTCTATCCAATTACTATCTTCTAATCTGTATATGCTCGAAGTATAATTTGATTCGTCAGCAAGCATCGCTACATCCCAAACACTGATCATAAAATCTTTTAAACGTTCAATCATTTCAGCAATATTGCTAAAATCAGCTAATTTTTCTTTAGAATAAAAAAAACATTTATATCAGAATCAATAAATTCTATTTTTTTTATTACTATATCGTCATCATTATCTTGACCATTTATGTTTATTGTTCCCTGAGTGGGGAGTACTTCTTTCAAATTCAAGTTAAATTTATATTCCATTACTTCTCCTCCAATATATAAAAATTACTTAACTGTATCCAAATTTAATATGTAAATAAATCATTAATTTTTAGCTAAATTCTATGAGAAGTTTATTTTTGTTGTTTTTGCTAATTAACTAAAACTAGTACAAAAAATTTAAAATAGATTATTAAACCTATTGCTTATTCTATTCAGTCATATATATAAGCGTCATCCTTTAGTAACTAACATCCCACACTACAATAGTATTATAACATATCTATTCAACTTCAAATTGTTGAAATTTAAGCCATTTATATTTACTTTTCCTCAACTTTAGAAATGATTTTACTAACCTTATATCCGTAATACGCGTAACAAACACATTCATTAATAACAATCAACACTAAGCTATATTAGCTTTTTAAATGACTAGGGTAAATAAAATAAGGATCAAAAACTTTTAAGTTTCTGACCCTTTCCTTACTTCCGATTGGTTAATAGTGATCTTTTGCAGAATAAATAAATATCGTTTCATTTTCAACTCTATATATCAGTCTATGTTCATCTGTAATTCTTCTGGACCATTTTCCAGATAAATCATGCTTTAATGGCTCAGGTTTTCCTAATCCAGCAAAGGGGGAACGATCGATATCTTTTATTAACTTGTTAATCTTTTTTATATTGCTTTTGTTTCCTTGCTCATGCCAATAAAGATAATCATCCCAAGCATCATCAGACCAAGCCTTAATCATCAGATTCAACCTCGATTAAGTCATGTGTTTTAAATGCACCTTTGGAGAATTGTTCATCTCCTCGACGAATTTTTTCCATGACGTAATTATTAGAAAGTGTTCTCAACGTTTCTTGCATAGAATCATAATCTCTTTTTGATAATACAACAACTGTATCTTCTACATCTTTACTTGTTACAATAAGTGTTTCAGCATCCTCATTAACTTGTTTCATATAACTACGTAAATTTTGGCGGAAATTTGAATAAGCTACTGCTTCCATTCCTTTCACCCCTTATTTATTTCTATAAAACAATTGTACATTATATTGTACAATTAAGCAAATGATTAATATTCTAACTTCTTATAATTAAAAGTGCTATCACTTTTAGTTTTTAGGATAAAAAGTGACGTCACTTTTTGAGTGCTGGTACCTCAAATCCTGCTTTTTCTTGGGCAATCAATAAATCTAACGCAATACACATAATCCTGGATTCACTTTTGCCGTACTTCTGCTTTAGTTGCTGCAATTCTTTTTGTCTCTTTTCATCCAACGTCACGGGTAACCGTTTATTTCCTATTGCAATTGGCATTAGTACTCTCTCCTTTCATCGAAATAACCCTATTAAAAATATGGCTGCAATCAACTTGAATATTAGACTCACAAGGGTTAACACAAAGCGCCAAAAGATCAAACAAAATACCAGTATTCCTAAGAATACTACGAAGTTTAAATGTAGAGCTGCACCATGACGCATAAGTATCTCGCCAACAAACAGTACGAACAATAGAGGAATGATTTTATTCATATGGATCTCCTTCTTTCTCTTAGGTTATCGGGCTTTGCCCGCTTATTTCGCACCACCTAAGCGGCGGGGGCGGTTGGATCGATTGGTGCGAAATAAGAACCATTCCCTTAATTTCAAGGTTTTTTGTTCTTATTTCACACATCCTCACTTTTCGGTATAAATGGTTATTGACCTTTTTTCCTTTCAAATCGTTGATATGGCATTCGTTTACGGTCAAGTTCATTTTGGATTTCTTCTGTATCGTCGTAAGTGTAGGTGTCTAAAAAATCAGTTAAAGTCGTGTACCAGTCGTCGCCTGGGTTATCTACTTCTTCTACATATTCCCTCAAAAATGCTTCGGGTACAGTGAGTTCATAATCCATTCCCATTAACACGATAGATTCCGTCCCACACGTCAAAAATCTAGTAAATACAAGGTAATAATCGTCTACCGTCGCATCTTTGCTGTTTAGCTCTTCCATTTCTTCTTCCATTAATTCCATGCTCTCAAAAATTGAATAATATTCTGATTCTGAGTAATAGTGTTTCCTGCAAATCGTGTAGCTGACAAAGTTTTCGACCAGCTCACTCCTTTCTAGGTAAACATTCATGATATATTTTTCTGTTTCTAGTCGTAGAAGCTCCGCTCCTTTTTTTAATGTGTCAGGACGACGTTTATACACGTCTAAACGATTATGGCTGACTGTAACCTTCGTTTGACTCGTTTCACTTTCCATATACAACTGTTCTTCCACTCTTTGAATAAAGTACTTCATTTCTTCCATACAACTAAAGTCTTTTTGAATCCGTCTGATTACTTCATTCAAGTGTTCTTTGTTTGTTAAAAATTGCGAAACATCTTCTGTTGTTAGCTGATAAACCACCTTATTCATTATCTTTCTCCTCCGATTCAATCGTATAAAATGCACCATTTTTTTCGATATTTTCAAAAGTATCTAGCCAGTCGCTAGCCATTGCTTTAGCTTTCTTAATCTGTGCGAATTTTGCATAAGTCAGTTCTAAGGCTTGATATTCGGAAGGTTTGATAGTGCTTGGTTTGACACCTACTTCCAAGCATAGTAAGGCTTGGAAAAACCATTTTCCATTTTGTTTTTTCAGTTCTTCCAGTGTTCGATAGTACGTCGCAATGAGATTCATTTCGACACCTGATTCAATCATTTCTTCCACTGCGACTGACAATTTTTCCTTGTAATGTTTTTTGGGTACACGTGTTTCATGGTATAGGAACGTCATATCCTCCATTTTTTGTGCCATTTTATCCAAAGGTAATTTGACAAATTCGTCATAGTAATTTTGAGCCATATTTTTTCTCCTTTTTAGTTCTCTAATTTGGTTAACCAATATTCGATTTCATAAGTTTCCATGTTTTCTTGATAATGCAGTTCATATCCTGCAATCTTCACTAGGTCTTCAAATAGCATAGTCGGTGCATCCTCTACTAAAGGGGTTTCTATCGTCCAGTACCGCGGAATAAGTAAAGCTTCTGCTACTTTTTCAGAAATGACTTCTTTGTCCACCAAAATTTGAACGACTTCTTTTACAGTCAATAATTTGTGTTGTGTTTTCATCACCGTTTCTTTACTTTCTCATCAATCAAAACATAATCGCCATAAGACAAGGTATATTTTTTCCCGCATGTTGGACATTGATACAAACGATAGCTTTTGATACATTTCGCTCTTTCTCCACAATCGCATTCGACAGTATGTGGTGCATGATAGTTTGGGAATAATTCGCTGAAGGGAACACCCCAATAATCAAATTTCTTTCGCATGATTGATTCTGCCTCCTCTTAGGAAAGGTTTTATTTCCTTTCGTTAGTTCTTTCTTTATTGATTTGTTGGCCAGAATGAATCAACGAAAAGCGACAAGGACAAGGGCGCGCAGCGTGCCATTTACCCTTGTCCTTGTCGCTTTTTGGTGATAAAAGGCAACTTGTTGCCGGTCTGGCAAATCAATAAAGAGATAGCGAACAGGAACGAACCTTTTGGTGAGAGGAAGTTTTTTCTATTTTGTCTTGCTTTGCAAGACACCATATCTTAGTGAACGTGCAACGTTCACTTCCTTTCTTCTCGAACGGCGGTGGCGGTTGGAGTGAGAGAAAGGTTTTTCAATTGAGAAGGCACTTGTGTCTTCCTAAAAAGGTCTTTTCCTGTTTCTATGTAAAACAAAAAGAGCTGCAATCCTCATTTAGGACTGCAGCTCTTCTTTTATATGCCCATCGATCGCGTAAAATGATCGGGGTTTCTAATTTGCATCGATTCAATGACTAATTGATTCCGTTTATTGAAATGACCTGTGACGGCAATATTGTATTTTCCATCATCCATAATTAACAATTTATCGATAATTTCAATATCTGCAACTACACAATTAATCGATTCATGAATTGTTTGTAAAGTAAAGCGAACCAATAATGGTTGTGTTTTTATTACTCGGATTTTATCAAGCAAACCAACATATTTGTTCATCACGATCACCTCGCTAAAATTATAGCAAAAACAGCTAAAATTGAGAATTTTTATTCGATTTTAGATATGCTATAATGATCAAGACAGTAAAGTTTGTGACGGTGGCTATCCGATTGAAAGTGAGGTGGTGCGTATGTGCGTACTTCCAAAATCTTACAGAAAGGAGAAGCCTTTTGCCTGTTGAAACGGCGCTAGGATTAATGATTAGTTTCGGTTCTTTGATCGCAACAATCATTTTTGGAATCTTAGCAGTTGTAAACAACAATCAAAAAAAATAACCGTCAGCTTTAGCCGGTCGACGATTATTTTTCAAAAATAATATTAAGCTGGTCACCGTCTTAAACGGTGCTGTTAGGGGAGTTGTTAGCGCAACTCCTCTTTTCGTATCCATTATAACAACTTTATTGATCTTTTACAATCAGAATGGTAAATCATCATCACTAATATCGATTGATTGTCCGCCAAATGGATTTTGTGAAGCGTTCAATCCATTGTTGTTAGGCGTAGCTACATCCCGTTGTTCAAAGGTGGTAGGGCTTGGACTGCTGGACGATTGATCAGCGTGCGCACGGCTTTCTGTCGCTGCTTTACTTTCTAATAGTTGGAAATTATCGGCCACAACTTCTGTCACATACACACGTTGTCCTTGTTGGTTATCGTAGGTTCGGGTTTGAATCCGTCCAACAACGCCGATCAAACTGCCCTTTTTAGCTAATGTCGCCATCGTTTCTGCTGGTTTGCGCCAAATCACACAGTTAATAAAATCAGCTTCTCGATTGCCGTTTTGATTCGTGAAATTTCGGTTGACAGCTAGGGTAAAAGTCGCTACTGCAGTACCACTCGCGGTATAACGTAAATCTGGATCTTTGGTTAAGCGTCCTACTAAAGTTACATTATTGATCATCTTTATCTCTCCATTTCTTGATTCATTTGTTGTGATCTTTTAAACTGCCGTTTTCTTTCTTGATTTTCAATTTTGATCACACTTTTCATTAGGTGATCAATTTCGTTGACTGTATCTGTAAATGAAATGGAATTCGCAAACGTGTTAACTGAGCGATATTTTTCCCACTGCTTTTCCAAATAGTCATTTCCTCTGATCTTATCCATTTCTCTTTCATAATAAAAGGACAACGGTTTTGTATCCCCACGTTTTGTAAATGTATTTCGAACACTTTTGTATAACTCTTTCGTATCGATATTTTCTAGTTTCGGAATGGTAAATAAGTCGTAGTAATCTTTTGCTCTCGAATTATCTGTGCCAAAGCTGAACGTAGCACTTAGCTTTTCTGCAATAATTTGTTCTGTTGGATAAGCTGGAATCTCCACTTTTTTATCTTCAAACATTAATTGGTGATAGTGTGTATCTACTTCAGGATAAATAGAATCTCCTGTTGTCACGTCCATTTTAAACGGTACACGTACTTTCTCTAAATTAGCCACCAATTTAATTTGAAATCCAGGATAAAAATCGGCTTCTCTTGTTTCCTTCATTCCTTGAATAGAGAAAACAATGCCTTCTTTTGTGGGTTTTCTAGTTAAATCATTAAAAATGCTCTTCAATTTTTCTTCAGTTAATTTGCTATTTCTAAATGTCGTATCGATATCAATTGTTGTCCTTCTATCGATTCCATATTTTGATCCTAATAAAAAGCCGCCTTTCAAAATGAAGTCATTTTTGTACTTTGATTCAGAAATTTGTTCAATTAGACGATCCATCATAAAATGCCGTTGCACTAACTGTGCATTTAATCCTGTACTCTTTGCTAAATTTCTTGTTTTTGCTGCAAATTGTGTCGGTGTCATCTTTTTCCTCCATCAATATAAGCTTTGCATGTGGTATTTCATTTCTTTTTCTACATGTAGTTTTGTCATGTAATCTCTTAATTTACTTGGATCTCTCAATGGGTCTTCCATGTACTCTTTTAATGCTTCTAATTTCATTTCATATTCAAATTCATATCTCGGATTCCAAATATCACAAAGTGTACGCTCTTTATCATACATAGTAATAGGATTTCCTTGAAAGGAAGTTCCCTCTACTTTTCCTAGTTCATAAACTTCTTTCTTCACGAAATGAAATTGTAACTGCTGCTCTTTTGTAATTGAACGATCAACGTTATAGCCATGGGGAAAAGTTAAGTGAATGAATTTCGGCATATTCGTAGAAAGCTGGTAAATATCTAAAGTCGTTTCATGAGAGAAGATTCCCCTGGAAAATCGTTGCTGAAGCCAAAATAAATCATCTATTCCATGACCATCCTCTACATAATAACCACGATCAACTTTGATCAATTTTCCTTGATTCACCAATCTTTGTACAGTGGTTGCTGCGATTCCAAATTTCCTGGCTTCCTTCATAGATAAATTTCCATCGCGAATAGCCAACAATTCTTTCAGTTTATCTTGCATTTACTTCCCCTCCCTTCGTTACAAATACACTACATCAAATATATCATAGTAGTTTATTTGTAACAAGATTAACGTCTATCGATCTAATTCGATTTCTTTTTGAATGCGCTGCTGGTTCTTTAATTGTTGCAGTCTTCTTTTATTTGCACGTAATTTCTCTTGTTCTAAACGAATTTTTGCTTTTTGATTTTCGATTTCTTGTTGTTTGTGTGTTGTATTTCGCATAGGATAACCCCTTCATTATTTTGTAGTGCGGCGTGTTCTTTTCTTATAGTTCGTTTTTTTCTTTTCAGAAAATTCAAAGCCTGTTGTAAAGTCTTCTTTTAAAACGATCGTTGCTTCAAACGAACCTTTCTGACCTTTTAGTCCTCTGACTGATTGGCTTGTTCGGCCGTTTTGAATGATCTCTTTCAGTTGTGTGGCTGTGAGTTTCTTTTTGGCAATCGTTGTCCATAATTTAAAATCACAGGCTTCAGACGTACATGCCGCCACATTTTGATAAAGCAAGACTTCTTGTTCCCGACATTTTGGACAAACACCTAAATGACGCGTTGCTTCCTGTTTTTCACTGGCTGCTTTCACCTCTTGTAACGTTGATCCAAAATCTGTTGACTGGATTTGTCCCGGTACGACTTCCAACAAGTGAGAGACAAATTTTTGGATATTAGCTAAGAAAGTAGCTTGTGTTCCTTTCTGCTCACCAATCTTTAATAAGTAACTTTCCCATTTGGCGGTCATTTCGGCACTTGTTAGCAGCGGCTCTTTTTCCACGGCTTGGCAAAGTAAAATCCCTTTATTTGTCACCACAAGCTTATTTTTTTCTACCTTGATATATTCCTTTTGTTTCAAAGTTTCAATAATATTTGCTCGTGTTGCTTCTGTACCGATTCCTTCTACTTCTTTCAATATGGATTGTGCTTCTTCGCTATCCACGGTTTTTCCAGCTGTTTTCATCGCTGTGATCAACGTACCTTCGGTATAAGGTTGTGGTGGCTTCGTTTCTTTTTCAAGGACTTGTAGATCTACCGTCACCGCTTCTCCTTTTGTCACTTTAGGAAGTAGCGGTTCTTCTTCCTTTTCTTTTCTGTCGCTCTCTTTGCCAAACAGCTTTTTCCAACCTAGATCTACTGGTACTTTTCCGACTGTCTTTAGCTGAAGCTGCTGAACTTGCGTCAAGATCGTTGTTTCTTCATAGGTATACTTTTCCGCAAACATGGCCACCGTTGTTTTTAACACTTGTTCATAAATAGCCTGCTGCAGTGGACTTAATTGTTCAAAAGCCGCTGCCGTCATGACCGTCTTTGTAGGAATGATCGCGTAATGTTCCTGGACTTTCTTATTATTCACATATCGACTATTCGGTGTATGAATAGGAGTAGGAATGGCTTCGGCCTTTAAAAAGTGTTTGTATTCGTCTAAGTGATCCAACAGATACGCATACTCCCCTTCTGTAATATAAGGGGTATCTGTTCGTGGGTAGCTTAGATATTTCCCTTCATACAACCCTTGCATGGCTTCCAAAGTATCTTTGGCACTAGCTTTCATGAGCTGATTCATTTTAGATTGAAGGCTGGATAGAGAAAAAAGACGTGGACTTGCCGCACTTTTTTTCTCGGTTTCAACTTGGTGGATCGTACCTGGCTGTTTTCCCAATTGAACCCCCTTTTCTTTTAAATAATCTTCAAATGCTTCTTGCGTCGCTTGGGTTTCATTCGGATCAAGCTTCGCATCAAATGCGCCATTTTGAGCGATTACTTGGGCTTTTCCTTCAAAATATGGTTCTTTTTGGAAGTTTCTAATCTTTTCCTGTAATTGATAAATCATGTAAAGCGTTGGGGTTTGGACTCTGCCTAAGGAAAAACTTCCTGGTATGCCTTTTTGCTGCAAGAGTAAACTATACAGCGGGCTACCGTTCATGCCGATCAACCAATCGGCGATCTGGCGTGCTTGTGCTTCTTCAAATTTTGGGTAGGTCTCTTCTGCATCTCGTAACTGCTGGAATCCCTGATAAATGGCTTCTTTTTCTAAGGAGTTGATCCAAAGTCTTTTAAATATCTTTCCATGATCGGCGCCTGCTTGTTGAATGATCGTCCAAGCTATCAGTTCCCCTTCACGATCGCTATCTGTCGCAATAATAATGGTGTCGGCCGATTGAAGTTGCTGTTTCACCACCTTGAATTGCTTTTTCTTATCTTTAGGAACATGATAGTGATAATGTGTAGGGAAAATAGGCAAATGCTCTAATGACCATTGTTTCCAATTTTCATCGTACATATCGGGCGAATCTAACTCGACTAAATGACCAAAACCATACGTGATCACAGTTTCTCCTGAAAACAATCGATCTTGGATCTCAAAATACCCATCTTTTCGGGTAGCTTTAGAAAAGCTATCGGCATAAGCCTTCGCTTGTGACGGTTTTTCTGCTAAAATAACGGTTTTCATCATGACGATTTCACTCCCTTTCTTGCTGTCTACCTTGTTGAAACAACATGGCACGTTTTTGCTTTCTGATCTCTTGTTGGTAGATTTCATGCTTCAATTGATCATTCCAATCCTTTTTTACTTCAGGTACAAATTCATGTTCATGATTTTTATAGCCTTTGTAGTATTGTTCTGCTTTATAAGAGAAAAGAATCTGAGCATTAATATCCCCTTTTTCTTGATAAAAACGATCAAAATCGTACGTACCATCCACGCGTTCACAAGCTTTTAATTCTTTTGCGACTTCTCTACAAATATCTTTCAAATTAATAGCTTCTATTGAATCGTTAACAGAAAGCTGCTGACCAAAAGACGCATTTACTTTGTGAGCGGAAACCAATTGGTTCGTTAATTGCAGATTGTTTTCTGTCTTGTGTATGGCCATAATAGCTTCTGGTGTGATCTTTTCTTCTTTTGCGACTTCTTCATAAATGACTTTGTATTCTTTTGGCACTTGCCAATCATTAGCGATTCCTCGTTCACAACGTACTTTCTGATTCGTAAATGGATCAACTGCGCCCATTAATTGTTCTTTTTCGTAGAAAATATGTCCTGCACGGTCATTATCCACACAAATCTCGATGGATTGAGGAAAGGCTTGTTTCTTTCTCAATTCAGATACTGCCTCACCAAAATAATGACTGATCACATGGTGTTTTAACCCTTCCATCGAAACTAACCACGTATCGTTTAACTGATCACGATTTAGTGCAGCATAGCTAAGTAAATCAATACTACTCTCAAAAAATTTTAACTGCTTAGGGTCACCGATCTTTAGGTTAAAGCCATGATTCGCTGTCGAATTTTTATCTATATGCTTATATGTGCCTCTCTCACCAAAACGTTCATAATCAATGAACGTTCCTTGATAACTCGCCCCTACTGTCTCATTTGTCTGTGGATCTTTCCATAAAAAGGCGACCGCATGATCTAAACGATCGTCTCGAACTAAGAAATTTTGCCGTTCATGTTTTGGCTTTAGTTCGGCAATCAACCCTTCTTTTTCTGCATAATCAATCAGCCACTCTGGTAGTTTTCGTTCTTCCTTCAGATAATTCCTTCCTTTTTCTGTGAGTGGTTGATAATCAACGGGGTGATCTTTGTACTTTTCTGTCTCAAAATGAAGATTTTCTACTCGTTCTGTTTTGTCTTCATTCTTTAGAATAAAATCTGTGGCTGCTTTAAATTGTTGCTTAGAGTCTTGGATCTCTTTGTCTATGAAAAAAAGTTTAGCTAATTCAATAATGTCGCCACTAATATTTTGACTGTTCCAATAAAAACGTTGTTTTCTTCGATCAAAAACAAATGAATCATGGTCTTCTAAGCGATAGTCTCGTCCTTTATTGACTACAGCCATTCCATTGTTTCGAGCAAAATCCACTATATCGATCTGTTTACATCGATCAATAAGACTCATTTTTTTTTCGGTCATTTTCAAACCTCCCAAAAGAAAAAAGACTATCCGTTTTTCAGATAGTCTTTTTTACTTGTTTTATACGCGTTCTTTTTGTGACAATTGTTGTTCATAATAGATTTCATTTTTTCGTTTGGCCACTTCTGACACTGTTTCAAGTGAAAATCGGAATGGATTTCCTAGCGCAAATTCTTCTGAAGGTAACGCCGTTTGAATCTCTTTTCCATAACTTTTTCCTTTTAAAATCACTTGATTATGCTGCGGATCTTCAATAAACGCCGCATCCTTCAAATGTAACGTTCGACCCGTATCTTCTTCCATTACTTTCCCGTCTTTCTTGTCGATCCAAAGTGAACCAACGGGCACAATATTCTTATTCTCTGCCGTTTCTACAGTATTTTTATGCTCCTGCTTCACTTCTGCTGGTTGGATCTCTGGTTCTCTTTCTCTGTATTGATTGATTTCATTAGAAATGGTTTGAATGAATTCATTTGCGACACGGCTGACATCATTCATGATTTTCCCACGTTCCGCCGCTTCCTTATCATCCAACGTCTGACCATTCTTCGTCCATGCTGCAATATAAGGAATAGCTTTCTCCGAAGTGTCCATTCCAAAATGTTTGCACACAATATAAGAAGTCATTTCTGCCTGCAATTCTTTAGTTGCGGTATCTAATTCTGAAAATTTGTGCATTCTTGCATGGGCTAATTCATGAATACTTGTAGCTAAATGCTGCGTAGGAGTATTTCGAGTATTCATGACGATTTCTTCTTCGCCAGTAAATTCGTTACGAACATACGCCCCCCGTGCTTGTCCTAATTCTCTTTGATAGACTTCACTTTCTGTCATATCTCGAATTTGTATTCCAATATTGTTGGCTACCGCTTGAATCCCAGCTTGAAGTTCTGACTGTCCTTTTTTATCCAATTGAAAATCAAAGACACGGTTCGGAAAGATTTTCGGATAGTCTTCAGGTTTTAACTGTGTTTGTGTGATATCAAACACTTTTTCAATCGTGTAGTAAGGTTTTTTGATCACTTCGATTTGACCACTTTCGATTCGTTTTTTATCTTCTGGTGTAGCTTCTGTTTCTCGAACAAAGCCACGTCCTTTCTCATAAAATCCTTTGACCGTTTTTCTGACAAAGATCTTGTTCCCTTGTTCCCCTTTTTTGATATAGATTCCTTCTTTTTTCAACGCAGCACGACCTAAACAAGCCGTTGCACCTGGAAATTGTTCCTCAATCAATAATTGATTTCTAAAGGATCGTTCTGGAAAACGAGACATAAAATTCAAAAGTTCTTTCACGTCTTCAGGAGAATGGGTATGCTTTTTCACCGCATCCAGTGCCTGTTGCGAAAGGGATTTGACTTCTTGCTTAATCTCTTCTGCCGTTCGTTTTTGATAGCCCTTTTGTTTTGTTTTTGTTTCTTTCGACTGCATTTGTTCTTTCGAAACAGGTTCATTTTTGACCGTTTGTTTTTGTTCCTTTTCAGGTACTTGTTCGCACAATTTTGCTAACTCTAAATAGATGGGTTGATTACTGTTGACGCCATCCCCTAGATCCATTCGGATCTGATCGACTACTTCTCCGTTCTTCACTTCTTCAAAATAGAATTTATAATAACCTGCTTCTGCGGCGTATTGGTTATCCAACGTTTTGAGTTGATCGATCAATTCTAATGTTACGATCTCCCCACCATAACTTTTCAATCCTTTTTCTGGATCATTTTCGTTGAATTCTACTCGATAGAAATGATCGTTTTCTTTCTCCTTCAAAGAATCAGTTGGCGCAGCCTCTTCAAGTAATTCACGAACAGCTGCTTTTTCCTCTTCCGACGTGGCTTGGTATTTTTTTGATTCCTCAAATCCCCCGTTTTCATTCAGTTCTAAAGCAACTTTTCGATAGTCTTTCAAAAAATAAATGGTTGGATTTTTTTTCCATTGCGTCACTCGTCCGCTGTCAATAATTGCTTGTACTTCAGGAAGAAGATTTTCTTTTCCTTTTTCTGATCTTTCTTTCAGCTGTTCTAATGTTTCCAATTTCCGTTGGTATTTTCGGATCGTAGCGGCTGAAAAAGTCGATTCACCTTTTTCAAAGCGTTCGATTTCTTCTTTGATTCTTGGAATATTTTCGATTGTCATATCCAGGCCGCCGTACTTGTTATAGCCCATTTCCTTTAGCTCTTCTTGTCTTTCAAGTTTTTCTACCTGTTTTTCTTGTTGCTTGATCTCTTCTCTCAGACTATGCACTTTGTTTTCTAAACGTTCTTGTTGCCTAAACCAAGAATGCCCATTTCTCTTATCGTTCATTGGCTGACCGTTGGTCTTTCTCTGGTGTTCAAACATCTTCTCAATTTGTTCGTTTAATTCATTTTGCAATCGTACTAATTTTCTTTTGGATTTTCCCAAGCGACTATTGTCTAGTGGTTCTTTTTCTTCTGCCATGTCCGTTTCCTCCTCGTAAAATATCATTTGTCTAATAGTTTTTATTCAAAATGTTTCTAGATTATAAAATTTATTGAATAACACATTCCTAACGGAATTTGTTTCGATATTGTGTGATTTCTCAGAGTACAATGGATGTATGGAAAGGATCCAACGGGAATTTGCTATTTCCTCCTGTAGCGTTTGTCTACCCTGTTTAGTCTGTTACCCGAACCACTGTTATCACTACCAACTCATTAGCTGTTTCGATAATGGACTAGACTTTCAAATAGTAGTTTGGAAGGCAGCTTCTAGCTCTTTTATCACCGTATTCTATTAGGCGAGGTTGTGGCTATACAGTGAGTTTCTGGGAAATCCCACAGTATCGAAGCATTTTCCAAAATTTATATCGAAAGGAGGTCCTTCTTCCATGAAATTATTTGTCGGTATTGACGTTAGCTCTGAAAAACTAGATGTTTGTTTTTTAACAGACGACAATCAATTGTCTATCTTATCTGAAATCTCTGTTGCCAATGACATCGAAGGTGCTTCATTCATACGAGAAACAATTCTTGAATTCAATGACAGCTACCACTTTGATCAAATTGTGATTGGCATGGAGTCAACGTCCATGTACAGCTTCCATCCTTCCATGTTTTTTCATGAAGATGAGAAACTAAAGAAGCTCAACACACTTGTAACGATTGAAAATCCTTTTCGGGTGAAACAATTTAGTCGCATGTTTGATGAGAATAAAACTGATCGAAACGATGCATTAAGAATCGCTGATTTCTTGCGTATTCAACGATTCACAACTTCCCCTATCAAAGAAGAGAAATACATGGCCTTACAGCGTTTAACACGTACTCGCTATCAACTTATTAAGCAATTGATTCGTACAAAGCAACATTTTCTTGAAAATCTAACGTACAAATGTAATACGCTTGCTCGAGAAATGCGAGACGAATCGACGAGTCTTTTTAGTGCAACCCTCATTTCACTCATGACGGAAGATTTCACATTGGATGAACTTGCTGAGCTTCCTTTAGAAGCTTTCTGTGATTTACTTCAAGAAAAAGGAAAAGGCCGTTTCAAGCAACCAGAAAAAATCGCTAAAGCAATTCAACGTGCAATTACCATGAGTTACCGCCTAGGTGCTCTTGCACAAGAATCAATTAATGTTGTTTTAAGTGTTCTCGTACGAGAAATACGAGCACTTGAAAAAAATATCAAAGAATTAGATAAAGCCATCGAACAAGTAATTGTTGTCATTCCAGAATATCAATGCTTAACCAGTATTCCAGGCGTTGGTAAAGTCTATGCTGCCGGTTTAATCGCTGAAATTGGTCAAATCGAAAGATTTGAAGATCAGACAAAATTGGCAAAATACGCTGGATTAAGTTGGAAAGTGAACCAATCTGGAAACTATCAGTCGCAAAATACACCTCTGACAAAACAAGGAAATCGATATTTTAGATACTACTTAGTTGAAGCTGCCAACTCTGTAAAAAATTATCTTCCTGAATACAAAGCTTTTTATCAAAGTAAATATAAGGAGGTTCCAAAGCATCAACACAAACGTGCACTCGTCCTAACCGCAAGAAAATTTACGCGTCTGGTGGATACGCTACTACGTAAACACCAACTCTATACGCCACCAAGGAGTGTGATAGAGAAATAACAATCCGTTATTGACGCAAATCCTTGAATCAACCCGAAAAAAATTTGATTTTGATCGGGTCTAGTTTCGTGCGCTTCAAAACATATTACTCAATAAAGAAAATCTTAAATTTCATCTTGACTTATCACCATTAGACTAAACAAATGGATAATCTTCTGCCGCATCGACGAACGTCTTCGTAGTCAGATTTAACGTTAAAATATCGCCACTTTGATACGCTTTTGCCGCTTTGTCTGTGACGACAAAAGCTCTGCCCGTTTGAATTTCTGTCACAAAAACGAGATTGTCTCTGCTTTTTTCAACAACAACTCCAATCGTTGAATAAGCCATTTCTTCTTCCTCCCTTCTCTTTCTTTTGATATAATGTAGTCGCAAATCGCACCACTCATTGAATTGGCGGAAAACAATTCATTGAAAAAAAGAGTCCTGGACAATTACGTTCAGGACTCTTTTACTTCTTTTATTCACTTAACAACTAACATTCTGTGAGTGAAATAGACTCTTCAATGCTTTTACACGGGAAGTTATTGATCCCCTCTTCATTCATTTCCCAAGTAGTATAATAAGGCGCTAACTTGCCCTCATATTCTTGAATGATAAAATATTTTTCACCCTTCACATGATTACAACAGTACACACCAGTAGCTGAGTACTCAACGACTAAAAATTGATTTGGATCAAACTGTTCGTTTCTCAACATTTCTCTTATCTGAAACAAATGCTCTTTTTCTAAACAATCGGGAAGTTGTTCGATTCGTTCTTCTCTTAATGATCCTTCTATAACTTTCCATTGATCTAAATATTGTTTCATTGCTATTCCTCCTACTGTCTTTACTGTCTTTCTTGTTCCATTTGAATTCTTCGTTGTTGCTCTTCGTAGGCTTTACTTGCGTGGTATTTTTCTTCATGGGCATTAATCGTTCGATTTAATTGACGCAAACTCCGTTGCGTGACAACTCTTTGTTGGAATTGTTTCCTGCGCTTCATGAATTCTTCGTAACTATATTTGTATTCATTCGTTGGTAACTGTTTAAGCGTTCGAAAGGATCGTTCATTGTAAATAGATTGCATCTGATCCATACTTTCTATTAAAGGTTTTATTTGACTATCCTGTTTCTTCAGTTCTGTTAGAATGGCATTTCCTGTGCGCTTCTTCAAATCAAAGAGAGCATTTTTTTCTGCATCCTTTGATTCTCTCTTGCTTTCCCCATAAAGACTTTTTGCTTCTTCTTTCAATGATTTTGAAATCTGTATATATTCTTGATATTCAGGTTCTTTTGTTAACACATATTTGGTTAACTCATCGAGTTTCTCTCTTGTGTATGGTGAAAGTTTGGTTCGTTTTTCATCCCCATAATGCCATTCCGAACGTTTGTCAGGTAGGGTTTTATATACTTCATTTAATAAGTTCATTGCGTGTCGATCGTAACGCGCTGGCTCTTTTACCACTTTTGTTAAGGTGTTACGCAAATCACTTTTCCGCGTCAATAAATTTCGTTTCTCCATACCAATCATTCGATCCTTTTCATAAGAAAAACGTTCTAACTCATGTACATAATTGGTCTTCATTGCGTCTAATGTTGCTTGTCTTCTCTTACCTTTCGGTACGATATAACTCACACCATTTTCAACCTCCGTGTAAGGTTTACGCGTATTTTCTTTTTCAACAACTGCAAAATGAATATGGATATGCTTAGTGTTACGGTGAATCGTTGCCATCCAGTAACCTGTTTCATTCAATTGTTCTTTCTCGAATAATGTCTCCATCATTTTTCTTCCAGCTGCTTTTAATCCTTCTTCATCTAAGGTATCTGTTTTGGGATCGTACAAGCCCATTTTTTCAAGATACGAATTGTCGTGAGAGACAACATCTTGATAAATGATTGAGCCTTTTTGTTGCCCTCTTTGGAAGATTTGTTTGATCTCCTTCAGATCACTTCCTTTCACTTCGTCTGAAGCCATAGAAAAAACTCCAGGAAGATTTCCTGAAGCTTTTTTATGTGGCTCTGTTTGATATTTTTTCATTGCTTGGTTCAACCGTTGGTATTCTTTTTGTTCCCTTTGCGTCAGTTCTTTCTTTTGTTCTAACGCATAGTGACGGGTCATATAAGAAAGATATTTGGTAAAATCTTGTTCCTCTAACTTGTCAAAATTGATTCCATGTTCCATCAACGATTGAGCTTCATTCGACGTTTCACTGAATTCTTTATCTGTCTTACTCTCCGAAAAAGTTTCTCCTTCAGGAATATAAAAATCCTCTAAAGCATTCTTGATTCGTTGCAGTTCCTGTTCTTCGTCCGGCGTGCGTCGTTCCTTTTCTTCCAGCGCTTTTTCTCTTGTCATATAATCAATGTATGTTGAAAAAGATTTTTTATTGGGCAAGGTAAATTGACAAGTGAGAATGACTGCAGGCGATTTATTCATCATGTTCCCCTTCTACTTTTTATCTTTTTAAAAACTTTGTTGGATCAAACGGGTCTACTCTGGCATGAACAGATTCATTTATTGGTTTCTTGATCTTAGGAGAATACTTTTTCGTTTGATTCGCTTTTATTTTCCCTTCCACACGCTCTTTTGCTTCTTGATAGACAGTTGAATTTGTACCAATTAGTATTCCTGTATCTTTCAAATGAAGATCCGCAAACTCTGAAACCATTTCGGTTAATATAGAAATTTCTTTTCCCATTGCATTCAATTTAATTTGAATTGGATTTATTTTTTCTTCGATTTTTGGATCATACATCATACACAAATGTCTGACTGCTTCACTATAATTAGATATATCTTCATGAGTAGAAATTATTTCATCAAGTACTTCGATATGCATATCGTAAAGATATACATGTTTTCTTGTTGCTTTTGCCAAAATTGATTTCCTCCTTTTATAAATTCACAATACTATTTTTATTATTCAATTAACAAGGCGATTAATTGATTATTTGTTGCAATATATTCTTCTAAAATTTTCGTATTATAAGTTTGAATATCCACAAATTTTTCTAACAACCGATCAAATTGATCTTTTCTATGATCCATAAGTTCATGGTCAAAATCATTTTCAATCAAAACTTTTAGGTATCGATTTCGGCTCCATTTAGTCCCGGTGCGTTCACTTAATTCAATACATCTTCGGTCAATTCTTTGAATCGTTTTTTCATCAATATCTCTTATTTTTACTTCCATAAATATCTCCTTTTCACTATATGTTATAGCGTGTGTAGCAATGTGTGTAGCTACACACATTGCTACACACATTTGAATTTTACTACCCACAAATGAACTTTTTGCTGCCCACATTCATATTTTTGCTACCCATAAACCTACACATAAATTGAAAATTTTGGGGTCATTTATTTTTTTCAGAAACGTGATAGGCACAGCCTATCTACCCACTTTATTTTGAAAGTGGGTACACGTTTCCTTATGCTCTTTAAAAATTAAGGTTATTTGTGTATTTAGACAATAAAAAATCCTTCTAACTTTGTCGATTAGAAGGAAATATTTTGTCATATGAAAAATGAATTTAAGAAAAAGTGTATGCTATAATTGATACGCTGTCTTCCTGTTTGGTTGAAATCTTCAGCCAGAAAGGAGGAGTGTTAAATGTTTTATGTGCTTGATGTTTGCGTTAGAATCGTGGTTAATGTTTTCTCCCATCTCATTAACAAATGGTTAAGGTGATATAGCTGATTCATAAGCATTTTTTATATACTTTTTTCACATAAAATACTCCTGTTTTTTATTTGTTATCAGCTGTAAAATATTTTTTAGCAGCTACATATAGAGCTTCAAATGATCTGAATTTTAAAGTATCTAAATTCTTTCGACCATTCTTCAACTCAGATATTGTTGTGTTAGATAAATTCACTTCTCGACATATTTCTTTAGCTTTTACAACTTTGAGATAGGCTTTAATCAATACTTTCTGCTCAGCGAAAGTATCTTTGTCAGCCAAGTTTGTTCGCTTCATTTTTTCACTCCACCTGTCCTTCTAAATCTTTTCTTTTGTCATACGATCAATTTTTTCTTGAAGTTTTTGAATGATCTCTTCTTGATCTTTCAGTTGCGTTTTCGATGTTTCAATTTCTTGCTGGTAGCTATTAATCTTGTTTTCAGTATTTTCCTGATCATCTGCGACTTGATAAGGCAATTGATCTTTTAGCTTCTTCACTAATTCTTCATTCAAATCAATGGTTGCTTGGAAAGATTCCATTTGTTTTTGAGCTGCTTTTTGTTCTTTCTTGTATCCTTTCACTTTGTAATTGATCGCGTGTTGTTCATAATCTTCATCTTTCACTTGATCTTTAACCTTATCTTCGTGCACGTAATAAATCAGATCTTGTGGTTCTTGCATATCCACTTTTGGATCAATTTTTTCAGGAATAATGGTTAAACGCATGGCGATATATTCTTCTGGTACATGCGTTAGCTTCACTGCAAAATAATCATCAGACACCTTAATCACTTTGGCTCGTATTGCTTGATAATCCCCTTTAGCTGTCTTTACTTCTACGCGATAATTAAGATTAGCCAGTTCTTTTAACAAGCTTTGATCTTCATCATCGATCGCAAATTCAAAAACTAATTGCTGGTTCGCTCCTTTTTCTTTTGAAACCATTGTCAGCTCTTTCGTGTTTAAAAAGGCGTTCGTGCTTACCTCATCTGGTATATCTACCTTCTGATTCGTATAAATCGGACTAGCAAGAATCAAAAAGCCGAGAATCATAAAGATTCCCAGCCATCTAAGATAACTTTTTCGTTTTTTGAAACGTTGTCTTTCTCCTTTTTTCTTACTCATTTTCTTCCTCCTAACGAGTGAAATAACTAAAGTCTATGACTTTCCATTGACCATCTACTTGTTTTTCAGTGACAGTTAATCCACCTTTTATTTTTTGTGGTTTGACATCTTTGAATTGCGGATTGCCGATTGTATAATCAACAAATACGACAAAATTTTGTTCCTCTTTTACACTGCTTGTTTGAGCGTAAGTTTGCACGTCACCTAATGTAAAGGAGTAACTTCCGTAATCATCATGTTGGTGATCATCGTCTGTAGGACTTAATTTGTCGATCACTTCTTGGGTTGCGACATCTTTTAGTTTTTCCGTTAATTCATTTCTGCTTAATGATTTATCAATGGCCAATTGACCGAACTCTTCTGCCGTCTTTCTTTGTGCTTCAGTTACTTCCTCTTTTGCTTTTGTGCCATCTTGTTGCTTCAGCTGATCGATTTCTTGGTTTTTCTCATTGATGGTTTGATTTAACTTGTCGATCTTCGCCTGTGCCTCAGAGGAATTTTTTTTGAGCTTCTCAGACGCGTTTTTAGCCACTTCTTCAATTTTATAGGTATTTGCTGCTTGTTCCTCTTTCAGCTGCCAAAACAACGCAATATTGCCGATTAAACTAACGCTAATTGCAGCTGTTAAGACGATTTTTAACGTTTTATTTTCCATATTTTTTCTCCTGATCTATTTTTTACTGCTATTCAAAAATGGTAACGGATCGATCCATGTACCATCATCAATGAATGCATGTCCTTGTGCTTGACGCCAATCCATTCGAGTAAATCCTAAATGCAAGTGTGCTGTATCTCGTATCCCAATTACTTGACCAACTTTCACTTGATCGCCTACTTTCACTCGAGAATTTCCTGTACTATTTGCAAATTCTTGATACACCATATTCAAGCCATCGTAATTAATCACGATCACACACGCGCCCAAACCTGAAATACCAGGATTGCCAACGTACACGACTTTTCCGCCATGAACCGCATGAATCTCACTTCCTGGATGATCAACTGAACCAAAATCTAATCCATCATGGAAGCCGTTCGGACGGAATTCACCGCCTGGATTCGTTCCAAATAATTGACCACCGCTGAAGGAACTTTTATCTAAACTGCTGCCAGGGAATGGATTCGTCCATTCACCAGTAATCGTGCCGTTGTTATTGCCACCTTCACCCCAATGTTTGATGGCGAATTCATCATATTCGGTTAATTTATTAGAAGTGATAATTGACATACAACCTGTATAATACGGACTATCTTCCGTAATTCCTGCAGCGGCATAACCGCCTCGTCCTAAGATCAATAAGCTTGCGCCAGGGCTTTTATTTCCTACACAAGCATTAAAATTGGATTGTGTGGCTACCATAAAGCCGTAATAGGAAAATGCAGCTTTTGAGTTGGGAAACTTCATGTACCAGCCACCTTCAATGCCACCAATTCCTCGTGCAGTTCCTTTAGGAAACAGACAACCATCAAACCAAGTAATCCCAAAATAGTTGAGATCATTTCTTGCGGACGCCGATGTACCAAACGCTGATTCGTAACCGTATTGCGAAAGGATCACACTTGGTAATAATTTATATTTCACTGCTGCACCTACGGCATATTGCGCAATCTCATCAGAAAAAGGGCCTCTTCCTTTGATTTCTTTATAAATCGGTAAGCCTTCCGAATATTCTCCTGTAAAAGCTTCGCCACCACTGCTTGAATCTGAATCCGAATTATCAATCGAGCCCGCCGCAAGTATTAGAAATAGGGTCACGAACACAGTGATCAAAATAGTAATCAAACCTGCAGAAGTACCAAACAACCACAAAAATAAGCGCCGCTTTGCACGACGCTTAACATACTGCTTGATTAAACTTTCATTTTGGTTTTCCATTATTTTCCTCCATCAAACAATTTTAATTGACGTTTGTTCGGACTAAAATGAACACGAATGGTTTCTTTTGAGCCAAAATTGATCACAGCGTCTCCTTGATTTTGTTGAGGAATGGATTCTAATTCTGAGTTCGTCATTGATTTACCCACTAATCCTTCTATATGACGTAAAATAGATTCATCCATACGCATAAAGATCTTCGTAGAAGAAAATTCAAAGACTTTCTTCAGTTTCGAGAAGTTATCAGAAGACATATTTTCTGGCACCATTTCTTGTGGGGATTGTGTAGCTAAAACAGTCATTGCTTCTACTTTACGCATTTCTCGTTGAAAGTTTGTGACATAATTTACCGTTTCAATAAAATCTGGATTAATCGATACTGATAGGTAAGAGTTTGATATTATCTCCGTCTTTTCCCCCAGTCCACACCGTACGTGCGACTTTCACCGCATACGGCGTTCCCTCGTCTATAAAAGACATTCTGTTTTCCCGTCCTACAAATATTTATTAAGATATTTCTTCGTTACCAACTTTTAATCTCAACTCATTGAGTTTTTCTTTTTGTTTTGGATTTAATTTTAGATATTTTAGAAGTTCCTCAATCGTTTCACTTTGTGTAGCGTGTATTACCCGATGAACCTCCTCAGTAACAATCACTAGGTTTTCATAGCTATCACTTTTGCTTTCATGATAAGGGATAATATGATGACAATGCATTTCAGATAAGATAAGCTCCTCACCTGTTACTGCACATCTTCCCTTTTGAGCGATGAATTTTGAAATTCGATTGTCCGCAAATTCAATCGTTGCTCTCTTACTAAGCACTGGATTGCTACACAACCACGATATCTTCCATTCTTCTACGGTTTGTTGCTTCTTATGAATGGCTTCCCTACCTTCTTCGGTGTATTTATTAATATTTCTTTTTTTACACATCGGATGTCTGTGTTGAATATACCCTACTGGTAATATTGGAAACCCTCTTATATATCGTATTTGTCCTGACCGTAGGTAAGGCTTGTATCCTTCGTACTTTCCGTATTGTCCTTCTTTTGAGATTCCTTGTTCTCGTAGTCGTATTTCAAAACTTGGTCTGAGTTCTCTTGCAATTTTTCGCATTGCTACACTACAATGAGTCGCAATTTTGAAGTAATTATGAATCCCAATAACCATACTGTTATAGACTCCAATATAGATAAAGGTATCTTTGCTATTAGGACTTTTTTGAATTCGTTTGATTTGTTTTTTTAGTTTCACTTTAATCATGCTTTGTGCTTTTGTACCTATATGCGTATTAACAACCTTTTTGTTACCTTTGGTCACTAATTTCATCGTAAAGCCTAAAAATTCACTTTCTTCTTTTGAAAGATTTGTGATTTTTGACTTTTCTTCAGATATTGGTAACTTTAGACGCTCCTGTAACCACATTTTAGTTGCATAGAAAACTTTTTTCGCTTCATTATAATTTCTACAGAAAATTTTAAAATCATCTGCGTATCTCACTAGGTATATTTCTTTTAGAGTTGTACTCTTTCTGAGCTTGTGATAGATATTACCTTTATCCCAAGCTCCATTTTTCCTAAAATGATGTTTTAGCTCTTTGGCATCTTTTTCCTCCCACTGATTTGCTATCCACCAGTCAAATTCGTTGAGATTGATGTTCGCAAGTAATGGGCTAAGTATTCCGCCTTGTGGTGTTCCTTTTGTTGGGTATATCAACTTCCCATTTGGAAGTACTACGGGTGCTCTTAACATTTTCCTAATGATTAAGAGAAGCTGTTTGTCTCGTATACCCATAGACCAGATTTGTCTCATGAGTTTAGTATGATTGACTTCGTCGAAGAAACCTTTGATATCTACATCTACCACATATTCCATGTGACTTTGATTCATTCGGGCCATACAATCTGCTATTGCGTGTTCTGCTGATCTATTTGGGCGGAAACCATAGCTGTGATTATTGAATTTTGCTTCACATATTGGTTCTAATACTTGTAAGATGCATTGCTGCGCGATTCTATCCCATATTGATGGAATACCCAACGGTCTTAATTTACCATTATATTTAGGAATTTCTACACGCCTTACTTTCCGAGGGTTATAATGTGCGAATCGCTTCCTAACAATTTCTACGAATTCATTACGGTTGAGATTTTCAATATCTTTAATCGTTACTCCATCTTCTCCTCTTGTCACACTACCGTGATTTCTCTTGATATTACGATATGCTAGGACAATGTTGTTATCAGAAATGATAATCTGCATTAGATTCTTGAAATTATCTCCCTTCAAACTTTTGGAGTATATCTTATCGAAGATTTCCGTCATGCCATAATATTCTGCATGCCGCAACTTCCTATCTTTTGGACTTGTTTCTTTTGTCATGGTTTATCACGCTCCAATTGGCTCGTGACCTTTTTAGTCATACGAGAATCCCATGGTTGAACGGGTTTCATGACTTTTACAGACGAATCGAGCCTGTTCCTCCAGTTCCATTACAGAACCTTCATCAGTCGTGACTCTACTTTCACCATCACTAAAGTAAGTTATTTGTCATTCACATATTTCTTACTACCACTTCATCGAGTATGCACTCTCCATGTTGATGGCTTCCCCTGTTCCCTTATATCTATCCACATGCCTTAACTTAGATGCTAGCTTTTGCCCCCTAACTTCTCCTACGCCTGTAACGCAGCATGGTCTTTCATAACAACGACTTTTACTCAACCACAAGTTAGCACAATGAGTGATTTTTTGCTCACTGTCTCTCCCATTTCTAGGAGCTATGCCTTTCGGACAGTACATTCGCTAGTTCGTCAGTACGTTTGTACATACTCACCATATTAAGTTTTTTTGGACACCCGACTTATCGGATACACCCTTTACCTCTAGAGAACTTTCGTGGTATTCACTATTTCTTTTACCTTACGGTATCCTTCAGCCGACTTCACCGAGCTTCACACAACGTTGGTCTGCATAAACTACTTGTTGCATGTCGGAGTATCAGTGGAAGCCCTTTGTGGCGTTACCCACTCATTTGACTTCTCGTTATAAGAGTTATTACAATAGTTTTTAGACTACTTGCAACCCACAGCTTTTCACTGCAGAACAGGTCGCACCATTATGGCACTCATCAATCATCGCCAAGAAGCGTTTGAAGTCTTGTTCTTCCATTTGTTTTTCTTTAATTAAGCGTCGTTGTCTTCGTCCTTGAATCAATGCCTGATTCCAAATCAACGTCATGGCCATGTACATCTGACATTGTTGTACCCCTCGATCTAGGCCTGTAATAGAGTCAATGTCAAAAAAGACCAACTGTTGTTGGTCAAGGTGTCGAATCGTACTATGACCATCAAAAATCATGCCATAAGTCTCACATAAGGATTCCACGATAGACTCCATTTCTTCTTTCCGATTCTTTTTCTCTTGGGAAGCCCCTGGTAGTTCCAGTTGTCCTAAAAAGGCTAAAAATTCTTTGAACGTCGGATAAGCTTCTGGATCTTTCCCTGTGACTTGCGTATCAGTATTTGAACGCGAATTTGAGGAAGTAAAGCCGCGTGGTACTGTTCCATACTCTTCATAAAAACGATTTAAGTAGGTCTTAAATTCTGCTTTCATCGTTCCTTTTAGCTGAGGACTCACTAACTGTACCTGATAGACCACTTTGTCTAAGTGTGTTTGATAGGACGCTGCTTCATTGATCTTCAAATCTTTGACTGATCCATCGTCATATAAACTGGATGCTTCATCATACGTCCGTGTGGCAAATATCTCTAAAGGATTGATCATTCCGTCAGATCCGTCTAAACGCACCATAATACCGTTATATTCCTTTAAGAAAGGAATAAAGTCTTTTCCCTTTTCAAAGCCCCAAATAAAGTCTCCTGCAGCTAAATGGGCTTCCGCGATCATTTTAAGAACGGTCGATTTACCAGCTCCCATCATTCCTAGAAGCAAGGTATTGGTAGATAAACGTACACTATTTTTATACGTGGCATTCCAGACAAATGGGCCGCCTGTCATGGTTTCCCCATATTGTGTGCCTCCTGGATCTTTTAGCGTTTGGTGGTGGAACGGGAATCCTCCGCCAATGTTTAACGATGGAAGTGATTGCCCTTTGATATTTCCAAACCATTCAGCTTGTTCATCGAACATGGTAAACATCGATTGCCAATCTCGTTTGGTTTTATGCAGATAAGTCACCGCACGATAATCCATCCCTTTTAGATTTTCGATCAGTTCCTGCGCCCGTTCATCCACTTCTTGGATCGTATTTCCGTAAACATGTACTCTCACTTTGACTTGTTTAGAAATTTCCCCATTAGAAGTCAATTTTCGGGCATATTCCGCTAGTTCCAGGTATTCTTCCGCACTTTTATTTCGGTCAGTCGCTTTTCGTTCATTATCTGATCGATCATTTAATTCATCTAATGCGCGGTTGATTTGATCAATCACTTTTTGCTTTTCATCTGTGCTAACATCTAGTGTGGCCACTGTATGAGGATTGTTCATGAGATTGGCCAACCAAAAAAGAGTAGGATTTTTTGTGTAATGATAAACTGTCACACATCGTGAATAACCATTTCCATAGGTCACATATTCTTCATCAAAATTCAACCCACCTTGTGGCATCACTTGTTTTAAGAAATCTAAATCATAACCTTTTGATTTTAAAATCTCTATTTCACGATTACCAAGTTGTTTTAATGGATCAATCACCTTTTGATTACTTTGCGTTGAAAAAGCTGTTTTTATCACATCTAGCATGAATCATTTCCTCCATCTTTTTTATTCGTCATTCATGTTGTTCATTCGATAAAGAATCTTAATCAATTCTTTTTTGTAGAGTGGTTTTAACCCTAAAATGCCACTAGATCGCATTAACTGACGATTTCTAGTTTGTAAATCCTTGATTGTCTTTCCTTCAATAACGAAAAAGAAGCTTAAGTCAGGACGTTCTTGTTCTGCCCGTTTTAATTCCTGGATCTCCTCTACTAATTTCTTTTCATATTTTCTTAATCGCTGTAGATTTCTTCCTAGTGACTGTTCCATACGATTTTTATCTAATAACTGCCGCTTTTGCACGATTTGTTCCGTTAGATCCGTCTCTGTGGTCAAACTAACTAACTTAATTGTTGGCACATACGTACGCATGACGGTGGTCAACTGATTCATTCGTTCTAGTTTCTCTTGTTCATTTAATCCCTCCACGTCAGTGGAAACGACACGATAATAACGCTGAAAATGATCTTCTCTAGTAATTAAGACTCCCTCTTCTGTACAGGATTTATATGGAAATAAGTCCAAGATAGAGCGCTCTTCTGGTTTTCCAAACTGCAAAATGGATTTCTTATCAACTGAATTTTGTCCTTTGACTCGCATTTATTCATCCTCCTTATACGTACCATGATAATTTCGGTTAGGATCTAACGCATGATAGTGGTTCTTATCCGTAAAGAAAATAGATTCGATAATCGCAAAAATTTGGCGTTGACCAGGGTTATTATAGGGTCGCCGGTTCTGTTGCAAAGTTTTAAATAAAGAATAAAATCCCTTACGGTATCTATGATTTAAGCTGGGATTCCCAATAATACCTTGATTTCAGTACAGACCGAAAACCCGAAGAGAGTGCCTTCTTTTCGGGTTTTCTTATATAATCCTCGAATGGCTTCCATGCCTTTAATCGTGGTAGAGGCAGTGCGTAAACTTCGATAGAATTTATTGCGTCTCTTTACTGGACGATGGTCTTGTTCAATCAAATTATTCAGGTATTTAATGGTACGATGTTCTGTCCCTTGATAAAAGCCGTATTCTTTTAGTTTCTTAAAGGCACTTGTAATAGAGGGGGCTTTATCTGTGACTACAACCTTCGGTTCATCAAACTGCTTCACTAACCGCTTAAGAAAAGCATAGGCTGCTTGTGTGTCCCGTTTTTTACGTAACCAAATATCCAAGGTTAAACCATCTGCATCGATGGCTCGATACAAATAATGCCATTTTCCTTTAATTTTGATGTACGTTTCATCCATTTTCCATGAATAAAAGGATTTTTTATTTTTCTTTTTCCAAATTTGATAGAGTAGTTTGCCATATTCTTGCACCCAACGATAAATCGTCGTATGAGAAACGTTAATGCCACGATCATATAAGATTTCTTGAACTTCACGATAGCTAAGGTTATAACGAAGATAGTAGCCCACGGCTACAATAATCACATCCTGCTGAAATTGCTTTCCTTTAAAATGATTCATCGTCATTCCTCCTGCTATCTTTTTCTATTATTCTACCTTATTTGATAGTAGATTTAAAACTTTGCAACAGAACCCATCGTGGGATATCAATGATATAGACATACATTGTACACATGCGGACTTGGATCTTAAGGCTTTACAAATTGATTATGATTATTTCCTACCAGATGAATATGCTAGAAATCTCTATCATGGACTGCATGATCAATTAGAAGAAAAAAACGAAGAAAATATGTTTTATAAAATCGTTCAATCTTTTGAGAATGAGACGGCTAAAAAATTGTTAATTCAATTTTACGAAGAACAAGCAACGGATCGTCTTCAAGAATATGTTGAAAAGTTGATCAAAAATGAAGAAATTTCTGAAATGATTAGGAAACGGCTGTTATTGGAAGCTGAAAAGGCGGTGAAAGAATGATCATTGGAGGAATTTTCTCTGGCATAGCCGACTGGTGGTCAGGTTTATTCGGAGAAGGGGATGCAGATCCCAAAACCGTAACGAAAGTCTTACAAGATTATGGTAATTATCTGCAGTATCAAGATGTATTCAGTTGGATTTGTAATACTTTTTTATGGGGATTGATCAAAGGGTTATATAATCTCAATACTTTATTAGAAAAAACAATTTATCAAAGCTTTGATTTAAAAGACTTATTGAACGCCGCTGGTGTTAATGAACTATTTCAAAGTTTGATTAGTAAGGTATTGGCTCTTTTTTGTGTCGTCACATTAATTTATTTAGGCTTGAAATTTTTTATGAGTAAACACCCACCGAAAGTCAAAAATATCTTGGTTAATTTATTTATGGCCATGATCTTGATTTTTGGTGGTAGTTCTTTAATCGATGAAGGGTTAAATATCAGTAAAAACTTTTATGGAGACGTCACTGCAGCAAATAAAGCAGATAAAACGGGTTCACCTGCTTTTCAAATTATTCAAAATAATGTGATTGATGTCAGTACATTACTAGCGACTGACCCGAATAAAGTAGAATCCTTACCAACAGATAAAAGAAATGCTTTAACAGCGAAAAATTTCAAAACAGCGAATATCAATGGGATTATTACACCTGATCAAGCTAAGAAAATGTCTGAATCAAGTGATATTAGTACAGTACAAAAAGATCGGTTAAAGGCATTACAGTATCGACTAGAGTTAGACGATAATGGGAAAGAAATCCCTGTTCAAATTAGTGATGAAGGTTTAGCAAAATATGTGTATACGTCAGGCTATCGTCGATACATTAGTAGTCCAGGGATTATTTTGGCTGGGGAATCTTCTTTGTCGGTAGCCTATTTATTTATTTTGTTTACAATCGTTACTTGCATTATTGAGCTAGTATTTAAAAAATTCTATTTAGTAATTGCCGCGTCAACGGACTTTGAGACAGGACAACGGATGAAAAGTGCGATAGAAGATATTTCTCAATCCTTCTTGTTATTGGCGTTTACGATTTTAGAATTACGAATCTATACATTAATGCTTTCAGGTATCGGTGATTTGCATGCGGTAGGAAAGATCAATGGATTCTTGTATGTTGTTGCTTTAATTGTGCTAACTATTGCGCTATTCAAAGGCTCTCAATCGGTTACGAAGATTTTCGGTGTTGATACGAGTCTGAAAAACGGCAGCAATTCTCTTCTTAGCATGTTTGCCTTAGGAAATATTGCGAAAAATGTGGGTAGCGGAGCTAAAAACCTTGCAAGTGCTGGTAAGAGTGGTTTAAGCCATTTAAATGATATTCGTAAGAATGGATTTGGCCATCGAAAAGATATTACCCATGATAACGGGGAAGAACAATCAGACGATAAAGCTACAACTGTACCTAATAGTAAGAAGACAGTTTCCGAAATGTTCGGGAAAGCGAAAAATGGTGTTTCTAAAGCCGCAGAAGGTCTTGGTTACGTCAATGAACGTGGGTTAAAAGGAACAGTTGAAGATCTTACAGAAAAAGCCAAAGACACCTTAGAAGAGAAATTAGACGGCACGAGAGCTAAAGAATTTGCTGAAGCTGTGAAGAATCCATCCGAAGCACTAGAAAAACAAAAAGAAAAAGCTTCAGCAGTCAAAGAAGGACTAAAAGATGCGTATGGTGAAGGACAAGTCAATGCAGCAGTGAAGGCAAATACAACAAGTGAAAAAGAAAATCAAGAAGGTGCAGCGATTCCTTCAGCCAAAGATCACCAAGATGAGTTACATTCTAACGAAAATTCGATCGGAGAAAAAGATTCAGAAGAAGGACAACATGGTCAGTTACCAAAAACCGATCCAGAACAATATCGTTATAAATCTAACATTAATTCTGAAAACGAAAAACGCATTTCAGATTTACCAAAACGAAATCAAGAAGTACAAACGGATGAGGATTCCATCGATCTGCCAAATGATAATGGCATCGAAGTTGGAACTGAAAAATCAACGAAAATTGGTTTGCCTAAGACACAAAATTTACCAATGAAAGGGTACTGTTCAAATGAAATCAAGTCGTTTGCCTGAAAATGGAAATCTGACAACTGTTTCTTACAATTTAGCTGAAAGTGGTGAAACAGAGAATGCGTCCGTTCAAAATATTGTGACAAAAGAAGCTGCACCTAAGCCAATCAATAAAGTTCATAATGGATACAGACCAGCAAACGTAGCATTTACTGCACCGACAAAAATAAATGTGACAAGAGAAACTAAAAACAGGAACAATGAATTGAAAGAACAACTATTGAAGGATATCAAACCATAAAAGGCCTATTTAAGGGCCTTTTTCTTTATAAAACAAGTTTAAAATGGAAAGGAGAAAATTGTGGAGGATATTTTAATAGCTACGTTTATAACTGCACTGGGAGCATTTTTAACGATATTTGTGGTGACTATTAAAGGATTTAAAGATACGGATAGTTTACAAAAAGATCATCAGTCTATTTTAGATGGTCAAAAAACACATACCGAAAGCATTATTGTACACCTTTCAGAAGGATTCACTTATTTGAAAGATGCTATGCCCACATTCACAGTAAAATTAACGGAAATATTTCATTCTGTTGAGCAAATATCGTCAGAATTGAAAGAGCAAAGACAACAAAAAGATCGTCAACTTGGCTCACTTAATTTTAGGCAAGAAACGATACAAGAATCATTGGAGAATGTAAATCGATTAAACGATGAAATGCAACGAGTTCATTTGGAAAATGAAGAATTACGCGCACAAAATTATGATTTAATTCAAAAGAAAAGAAATCTGGAACAAAAAATTGTTGAATTAAAAGAAGAAAATCGTCAATTGAATTATCAATTACGACGAGGAAAAAATCGTTCTCGTGATTTAGGAAATGAATTAGAGTTGTAATATTTAGAAAAACGCTGTGAGAAATCACAGTGTTTTTTATTTCTAAAAATACAAAATATAAGGGGTATGGTTATATTATGGATAAATACATTCATATGAAAAATCCTCCAAGATTTAGTGGGGAATGGAAGTTTTTCGCCTTTTTCTTTTTAGATCTATTAACGCTTGGTGGCTGCTTTTTTTGGGCGAAAATAGTCAATAATCTTGTCCACTTACCACTCTTTTTTGCACTCTTGAATTATGGATGGTTCTGTTGCAAAGTTTTAAATCTACTATCAAATAAGGTAGAATAATAGAAAAAGATAGCAGGAGGAATGACGATGAATCATTTTAAAGGAAAGCAATTTCAGCAGGATGTGATTATTGTAGCCGTGGGCTACTATCTTCGTTATAACCTTAGCTATCGTGAAGTTCAAGAAATCTTATATGATCGTGGCATTAACGTTTCTCATACGACGATTTATCGTTGGGTGCAAGAATATGGCAAACTACTCTATCAAATTTGGAAAAAGAAAAATAAAAAATCCTTTTATTCATGGAAAATGGATGAAACGTACATCAAAATTAAAGGAAAATGGCATTATTTGTATCGAGCCATCGATGCAGATGGTTTAACCTTGGATATTTGGTTACGTAAAAAACGGGACACACAAGCAGCCTATGCTTTTCTTAAGCGGTTAGTGAAGCAGTTTGATGAACCGAAGGTTGTAGTCACAGATAAAGCCCCCTCTATTACAAGTGCCTTTAAGAAACTAAAAGAATACGGCTTTTATCAAGGGACAGAACATCGTACCATTAAATACCTGAATAATTTGATTGAACAAGACCATCGTCCAGTAAAGAGACGCAATAAATTCTATCGAAGTTTACGCACTGCCTCTACCACGATTAAAGGCATGGAAGCCATCCGAGGATTATATAAGAAAACCCGAAAAGAAGGCACTCTCTTCGGGTTTTCGGTCTGTACTGAAATCAAGGTATTATTGGGAATCCCAGCTTAAATCATAGATACCGTAAGGGATTTTATTCTTTATTTAAAACTTTGCAACAGAACCTTACTAACTAAGTCCATCACCTCCCCTAATGACAACTTTTGAATATCAGAAAATAAAACACCTGGCATTTCCATGTTATGACCTGCTAGGACATAGTTTCCTTTGCCCATTTCGGCATCTTCATAAAAATAAGTAGCCGCTCCAAGACTCAAAGTGTATTGATTTGCCCCTTTAAAAATTGGCAATGCTAAACCAAGTGCAGGAATCTGAATTTGTGCAAATACTTGTTTATTGACGCCCATTTCGATTGCTTCTTTTTGTATGGACAACATTTGCCCCAAAGACATATCATTATTGACGTTCGTTGCATCCTCCTTATAACTCTTTGCATGTGCATTGATTTGATCTACGGGCATCTTTTTTTCTATATTTTGCTTAAACACCTCTCCTTCATGTTTTTGGTAGCTAACATAGCCAAACACACTGCAAAAGACGATTAAAGTGACTCCTAAAAAACCAAATAACCATTTTTTCATCCATCTGCCTCCTTTCAGACAAAACAAAAAAACTTTTTCTCATTTCCATAGAAAAAGTTTTAAAAATGAATTCTATAAGTTCGTCTCAACTGTTCAAAGTTTTTCATTGAACCTAACAAACAAGCTTTCTCTTTTCCTGTTAACTGCATATCATTGATATATTGCGCGACAGATAATCTTTTAAGGTGTTTTTGCTTCATCGTTTTTAGTAACTTTTCTTCCATTTCTTTCGACACTTTTTTTCTGTTTTCGATTTCTTCATAATTCATGAGTTTTCCTACCTTCCTTGTTTTTTGCAAAAATAAAAAAGCCTATGATCACATACGCTCTACACTTCAGTCTTGGGTTATCTTTTTCTTTCGTTTAATTACTGGCCGTGCTGGTTTCAAATCCTTGATTCCATTATGGGTTCTCCAATAATCGAATTCTTTTCGCAATCTTTCTTTTTCCATATCTGTTCCTTTAGATAAGGCTTTGAATACTTCTTTAGGTGAATAACCACGAGCTAACAGCTGTACATACCTTCCTTTTGTCAAAGTATCCATATCCATCGCCTCTAAAACTGGTCGCGCCATCTACTATTCCTCCTCGTAAAATATCATTTGTCTAATAGTTTTTATTCAAAATGTTTCTAGATTATAAAATTTATTGAATAACACATTCCTAACGGAATTTGTTTCGATATTGTGTGATTTCTCAGAGTACAATGGATGTATGGAAAGGATCCAACGGGAATTTGCTATTTCCTCCTGTAGCGTTTGTCTACCCTGTTTAGTCTGTTACCCGAACCACTGTTATCACTACCAACTCATTAGCTGTTTCGATAATGGACTAGACTTTCAAATAGTAGTTTGGAAGGCAGCTTCTAGCTCTTTTATCACCGTATTCTATTAGGCGAGGTTGTGGCTATACAGTGAGTTTCTGGGAAATCCCACAGTATCGAAGCATTTTCCAAAATTTATATCGAAAGGAGGTCCTTCTTCCATGAAATTATTTGTCGGTATTGACGTTAGCTCTGAAAAACTAGATGTTTGTTTTTTAACAGACGACAATCAATTGTCTATCTTATCTGAAATCTCTGTTGCCAATGACATCGAAGGTGCTTCATTCATACGAGAAACAATTCTTGAATTCAATGACAGCTACCACTTTGATCAAATTGTGATTGGCATGGAGTCAACGTCCATGTACAGCTTCCATCCTTCCATGTTTTTTCATGAAGATGAGAAACTAAAGAAGCTCAACACACTTGTAACGATTGAAAATCCTTTTCGGGTGAAACAATTTAGTCGCATGTTTGATGAGAATAAAACTGATCGAAACGATGCATTAAGAATCGCTGATTTCTTGCGTATTCAACGATTCACAACTTCCCCTATCAAAGAAGAGAAATACATGGCCTTACAGCGTTTAACACGTACTCGCTATCAACTTATTAAGCAATTGATTCGTACAAAGCAACATTTTCTTGAAAATCTAACGTACAAATGTAATACGCTTGCTCGAGAAATGCGAGACGAATCGACGAGTCTTTTTAGTGCAACCCTCATTTCACTCATGACGGAAGATTTCACATTGGATGAACTTGCTGAGCTTCCTTTAGAAGCTTTCTGTGATTTACTTCAAGAAAAAGGAAAAGGCCGTTTCAAGCAACCAGAAAAAATCGCTAAAGCAATTCAACGTGCAATTACCATGAGTTACCGCCTAGGTGCTCTTGCACAAGAATCAATTAATGTTGTTTTAAGTGTTCTCGTACGAGAAATACGAGCACTTGAAAAAAATATCAAAGAATTAGATAAAGCCATCGAACAAGTAATTGTTGTCATTCCAGAATATCAATGCTTAACCAGTATTCCAGGCGTTGGTAAAGTCTATGCTGCCGGTTTAATCGCTGAAATTGGTCAAATCGAAAGATTTGAAGATCAGACAAAATTGGCAAAATACGCTGGATTAAGTTGGAAAGTGAACCAATCTGGAAACTATCAGTCGCAAAATACACCTCTGACAAAACAAGGAAATCGATATTTTAGATACTACTTAGTTGAAGCTGCCAACTCTGTAAAAAATTATCTTCCTGAATACAAAGCTTTTTATCAAAGTAAATATAAGGAGGTTCCAAAGCATCAACACAAACGTGCACTCGTCCTAACCGCAAGAAAATTTACGCGTCTGGTGGATACGCTACTACGTAAACACCAACTCTATACGCCACCAAGGAGTGTGATAGAGAAATAACAATCCGTTATTGACGCAAATCCTTGAATCAACCCGAAAAAAATTTGATTTTGATCGGGTCTAGTTTCGTGCGCTTCAAAACATATTACTCAATAAAGAAAATCTTAAATTTCATCTTGACTTATCACCATTAGACTAAATAAATTCCTTACTCAATGCCTAAGGTAATACTACCTTTTTATTAATCGTCGTGACTCCTTCTAAGCCTTTATCTGTAAAATTTATTCCTCCAGTTTTTATTCTTCTTTATCCGCTACAAATTCAATGATTTCAAAGCTGACAATATAATCACTCAAATATGACCAAGTATCTTCAACAGATAATTCGTCTCCATTATCATTCATAAGCGTCATTTTAAACCATTCATTACCTTCATCATCTTCAGGTAGCAAGCCGAATCCAATTGGATTATCAGTCAATGTTTGATCGTATAAATCATCCTCGTCTAATGCTAAAACATCTAATCCTTTACAATTTCCGCCCCTTCTAAACGTCACAAATCCTTTGTAATCCCAACGTTGGAAAGAAACCTTAATAGTATGTGTGCCCAATCGTATATTCGGATCATAATTTTTCATTTGTCATTCCTCCATTACGTAAATTTCATTTTCTCTATGCTTTATATTAATTTTTTCACTTTATTCAGGACTTGTTCATATTTTATCGTTTTTCGTTTACTTAAAAATACATAAAAAATTTCGACTCGTTTATGGCGTCCGAAACGAGAAACCCTAGTAGACAGCGGTAAATGCTCGATTGATCCAATAATCAACGTCCTCGCAAGTATCTACATGTACTGCAGCACACGACACAATTTCTTGTGCGTCCTCCCCATTACGAGAAGACCTACTCCTTATTCCATGAGTTTGCGTCAAAGTCTAGATCCCTTAGTAGCTGCTCATGATTAATCTAGACGCTATTCTAACTTGTCTAACTTCTAAATTCCCTCTTGTTTACTCTGCGCTTATTATTTACACAAATTCATTTCACCACTATCCAAACAAGCGCATTTACTCGATTGACCAATTTTTTACGTTACCAATCGTTAAAACCTACCCCGTCACTCCCCGAAGGGAATTGTTGATAGATCAAGTCTACTCCTTATTTTTCTAGTGACTCTAAGTTCCTTTAGAAGTCTCGACAATATTTTCAAGCAAGCGAAAAACGATAAAATACAAGTTATGAGAATGATCAATTCAGCCGATCAAACGCCCCATCCCTTTTGCGGTACAACGCAAGACTCCATTTTTTCTTCGACCAATCAGTACACCGTTTTGGTCATAAACATGTTTGATTGTTGGATATAGCTCTTTTAAGGGGATAGGATCTTTTAAAATTATTTGCTTTTGTTTCCCAATGTAATAAATCATTTCCTCTGAGACTTTGTCTTTCTGGATTATATATTTCTTACACTGCACAACGGTTTTACTTTGGCCAGTTGATAGTTTCTTCGTGATTTTCTCTGTAGCGGTACACCGTTTACCGTAGTGACAAATATCTTTGAGACTCAAAATTCCTGTATATGACATAAAATAAACCACCCAATTTCTTTAAATATTTTTAACAAGTTTTTCTTGTTATTTTTCAAAAATAGAGAATTGATTTTCGTTCATGACAAACAAAAAAGAGGGAACGCATCCAAACATGCGTTCCCTCTAATTTCAGCGTTCGTCATACGGCAAAGAGCCACACGGACATTTTTATAACATTATGCTTAGGCATAGATTCATCGTAATATCACGTATTTTTAACCTTAACACAGCCAAAAAAAGTGGTATCACTTTTGAATATCTGTTATACTAAATCCATTGCGGGTAATACCGTAACACTGAAAGGTTAACGCATTAAGGGCCAAATCTTAATGCCGTGTATGAACGCTGACGAAGGTTACCAGCCTTCCGAGTTCATACCGCCTTTCTTTTTTTTGTATTTTCAATTGTCCAAATTTATCATCCAAAAGTGCAAAACGAAAATCAATTCATCACAAGCATAGCAGACAATTAAATTTATACAAAAAATGTAAGCGAATAATATTCGTATTGCCTGAAAAGAAGTAATATCAAGATTTTTAGCTTGTTTAAATAATGAAATTATCTCTCTTCGCGTATTATTATAACTCAAAAAAAAGGAGTATGCAAACATACGTTCCCTTTTCTATATTTGAAATTAATTATTTCTTTTAACACTTATGACGTAAAAGGCTACGTTTGTGATTTTTATCATAATATTTTAACTTATAAATTCTATTAAAATAGCTATTATTTTGTAATATTCGTAATATAATTAGAATAATAAAAAATTTTTAATTTTAATGTTACTCCATGAAGCAACAATCACTTTGTCAGTAAAGTTTCACTCTAACCAGTCTTTCGTAATAGTGCTTGGGGAGCTTGCATAATTCAAACGTTTTTCACTTGATACTTTAGCAGCTATTGGTTTTTCGATAAACCAATTTTTTACATAGACAAAAATCAGGTTCTGGATATTTTCGACTTTTTCGGTTTTTAATTTTTGATAGGCTTTTAACAGTGTCGTGTATAATTCTTGTTCTGCATTGACATAATAACTATCGAGTTCTTCAAAAACTATCGAAATATCACTTTCTATTTCAGCTTTTTTCTTTGCATTATGAATAGTCTGGACGGTTTTTTGAGCTTCACTGTAACTTGAAGAAAATGTTTTTATCAAATTTAATACTCGTTCAGGGACAAACGTAGCAATGCTGTCGTTTGTCATAATTGTCTCAAAATTGTCTAACAACAATTGATCTTGTAGGCGGTCTTTTTCAGTGTCTATATTGTGTCTATTAGTGTCTAATATATTATTATTAAGTTCTGGTATGATTTTCATACCCTCTGATTTATCAACGTTTTGGCACGGTATGATTTTCATACCCTCTTGAGCCCCAAGGGATTCAGCGTCTGATTTTTCGTCGAGGGTGGGTATGATTTTCATACCCTCTGATTTATCAACGTTTTCCCTATTCTCTCTATCAAATTTTTCGAGTAAGTAGATATCATTTTCTGAGACTTTTAATTCTGCTAGATATAGTCTATTAGGATTATTTTTCCCTAACTGTTTGTTAAATCCCATCTGCTTTTGTAATAATAAACCAAAGGATTCCAACTCTTTTTTGATTGCTATCGCTTTTTGTTTTTGGCAGTTTAATACTCTACATAGTTCATTTGTCGTATAAGTAAAATAAACATTACCTTCTTCATCGATTTGCCGTTTGCTGATTGCGATCTCTAATCTTGCTTTTAAAAGCATATAGGCAATCTTAGTTGAATCTTTCATTTTTTTGTATTCGTCAGAAACAATAAAGACTTTTGGAAATTGATAAAATAATTCGTTGTAAACTCTATCCGCCTTAAAAAATTTAAAATCAGTCAT
>NZ_CP172568.1:2805000-2825883 GCF_053011625.1 Enterococcus sp. PLH-Efm8 | reverse complement strand
ATAAGGCCTCCTCCTTCATTAAAAAGTGAATAACTAGTACTAATTTAGCATTTTTTTCAATAGTTTTCCACAGAAACCGAAGAAAAAAATTTTTTAATTACAATTATCCACACAATCGACAAAAAGAAAAAAGAGAAAAACACAGTTGTCAAAAAAAGTTTTCCACACCACTAATGCACAGGTGGAAAACTCGTAAAAACCAATAGATTTCCTCTTGCGTCTGTGGATAAAAAATACAGATATACCAATAGTTAGGAGACGGAATACACAGGAAATCGCCTGATTGTGGATTACTTTTTTTACACGTGTGTTTTCTGTGTAAAACCAGCCTTTTATTATCTGTGGATAATCCCTGTGCATAACTTTTTCCACATAGGATTCCCATAGAAAAAAATAATCTTGTGGATAAGTTTTAACAATCGATCTTCTATTTTATATTGACAAAATCACTACTTTGTCGTTATACTATCAAAGTATGTCTGTGTTTATAAAATAGATAAGAACATTTTGGAGGTGGAATATATGAAAAGAACATACCAACCAAATAAACGTAAACGTCAAAAAGTTCACGGATTCCGTAAACGTATGAGTACTAAAAATGGACGTCGTGTGTTAGCTAGCCGTCGTCGCAAAGGAAGAAAAGTTCTTTCAGCTTAGGCCACTGGGGTTTCAGTGGTTTTTTTTATACTCTTTTTTAGGGAAATGATGAAAGGACAATCGTAATTATGGTATGATTATGAGCGTAAGTGAGAGATAGAAAAGGAAAGAAAACTAATGAGAAAAGCGTATCGAGTAAAAAAAGAACGAGAGTTTCAAGCCGTGTTCCATACGGGAGATTCTTTTGCTAACCGCAAATTCGTCGTTTACCGTTTGGAAAAACCGGGACAGCCTCATTTTCGAGTTGGTTTATCTGTAGGAAAAAAGGTCGGCAACGCGGTAAACCGCAATGAAGTCAAACGAAAAATCCGAGCAGCAGTTTATTCTATAAAAGAAGAAATTGATCCGGAGTTGGATTTTATTGTGATTGCTAGACCAAGTGTGAAGGGGTTGACTTATGATGAGGTTCGCTCCAATTTAGTCCACGTCTTAAAACTTGCAAAAATAATCGACAGAGAGGAAAAGAGTAAGTGAAGAAATACAAACGTTTACTTTTGATGGCCGGTATCGTTAGTTTGGTCATCGTCTTATCCGGTTGCGGAACTGGGGAAGTCAGCGCACAGAGTACAGGAATTTGGGATCGTTATATTGTTTATTACTTTGCTGAGGCGATCAAGGCGTTGTCATTTGGTAATGCAGGGATAGGGATCATTTTATTTACACTGATCATCCGCGTGATCCTATTGCCGTTGATGCATTTCCAAACAAAGAGCATGCGTAAAACGCAAGAATTACAACCGAAATTAAAAGCACTGCAGCAACAATATAGTTCAAGAGATCCGGAAACACAAAGTAAGTTAAGAGAAGAGCAGCAGCGTTTATATGCAGAAAATGGCGTCAATCCATATGCTGGTTGTCTTCCTTTATTAGTACAAATGCCAATCTTGATGGCGTTATGGCAATCTATTTCACGTGTACCAGAGTTGAAACAAGGGCATTTCTTATGGTTGAACTTAGGGAACGCGGATCCAACATTTATTTTGCCGATTTTAGCAGCAATCTTTACTTTTGCAAGTACGTATTTATCTAGCATGAGTCAAATTGAATCGAATGCATCAATGAAGATCATGAATTTCGTGATGCCTGTAATGATTTTAGTGATGGGTGTCAATTTAGCCAGCGGTCTTTCATTATACTGGGTAGTTTCCAATGCCTTCCAAGTTGTACAAACGCTGCTGATCAACAACCCTTTCAAAATTCGAAAAGAGCGTGAAGAAGAAGCACGGAGAATCCGCGAAAGAGAACGTGCTCTTAAGAAAGCAATGAATCCTAAGAAAAAACGGAAATAATAGGGGAGGTAATGCTAATGCCGATTTATGAAGCTGCAACAATAGACGAAGCTGTCCAACTAGGTCTGGCTGATTTGGGTTTGGCCAAAGACCAAGTCGAAATCGAAATACTGGAAGAAGGAAAAAAAGGTTTCCTAGGAATGGGTCGAAAGAATGCACGGCTTTCGATCCAGCCAAGTATCAGCGAAAAAGTTTCTGAAACAGTAGAACAGACTGTAGAAGAAATTTTGGAAGAAGAACCAACAGCTGAGATCGAGGTAGTCAACGAAACGATTCTTGAAGAAAAAACAGAAGAAGTAAGTGAGCTAGGTGATGAAGCAGCTTTAACGGAATTGGCAGTTTATCTTACTGAAATTTCAAAACAGCTTGATGCTCCAGCTCTTGTCAAAATGGAAAGAGAATCAAATAATATGGTTGTTTTCCATTTAGAAACACAAAAGCAAGGCATACTGATTGGGAAACATGGAAAAACACTGAATGCATTGCAATATCTGGCACAAGTCTTCATCCATCGTTTAGCAAGAAATAAGCTGTCTGTAGTAGTCAATGTAGGCAATTACCGTGAAAAGCGCCAAGAGATCATTCAGCGTTTAGCTGATCGCACGGCTGAAAAAGTAAAACGGACAGGGCAGCCTGTTTTCTTAGAACCAATGCCTGCATTTGAACGTAAACAAATCCATGCTGCATTAAGCAAAGATGAACATGTAAAAACACATTCGGAAGGTGAGGAACCTTATCGTTATTTAGTAGTAGAACCTGCTAAAAAATATTATTGATTCCATTACTTTTTGAATAAATCACGTTGACAAAGTTTTTCAAACCAAGTATATTTTACTAGAAATCATTCTTATCAGAGTATACGATGAAGTAGTCACTAACTTTGATAGAAAAAAGCGGATCGAAACTGTCTTCAGTTTTGATCCGCTTTTTTTGTCTGTTTCATTTAACCAATCGTTGTTTGGATAAATTGGATCACTGTTCCATAAGCAAAAAGTTCCAGAAAATACTTTCCGTCGCGTTTTTTTTGCTGATACTCAAAATGACAGTTGATTACTGCATTCGCACCATATTCAAGTACCTTCGTCTTTAATTTCCTCTTCGTTGTTAAGAAAAGGTCATCTTTGGGAAAAGATGGGTCAAACAAATCAGCTTCTAAGCATTCCACAACAAAAACGATATCGCGGACGATATATTTCTGGTTGATATTCCCTGTAGATAAAACGACATCGTTGATCCGAGGGTCACTTTCTTCTTCCAATGCAGCAGATCTGAACGGGCTCACATATTTTCTCCTTTCAAAAGTGTATAGTTTAGATAGCGCTACCATTTAGTGTACCGTTTTTTTTAAGAAAGATAAAGCCTTGTTTATACAGTATCTTCTCTTCGAATAAACCAAAGAACGCAAAGAGACATCCAAGGACAATTAAATATAAGGTAATGGAAGCAGAACAGGCTCAACTTCATCTAATTGTTTTAAACACTTGATTCCTTATAGCAAGTGTGATAATCTATGACCAGAATTTAATCAAGAACAAGCAGTCAAAGTGCGAAGTTCACCGTTTATTGTGCATAAAGGGTGGAGTGGGCACTTTTTTTGTGCGCAAAATGAAAAAGGAAGTGAAAAAATGGCTGAAATTACTTTAGAATTTGATACGATTGCGGCAATTTCTACCCCACCTGGAGAAGGTGCAATCAGTATCGTTCGTTTAAGTGGCGATCAAGCTGTGCAACTAGCAGATAAAGTTTATCAATCTGGAAACAAACGATTATCAGAAGTACCAAGTCATACGATCCATTATGGACATATCGTTGATCCCAAGAGCAATCAGCTTGTCGATGAAGTCATGGTCTCCGTGATGAGAGCACCAAAGACATTTACGCGGGAAGATGTAGTAGAAATCAATTGTCACGGTGGGATCGTTGTAGTCAATCAAATTTTGCAGCTATTGTTAAGAGAAGGTGCAAGATTAGCTGAGCCAGGCGAATTCACAAAACGAGCATTCTTGAATGGTCGTGTTGACCTTTCACAGGCAGAAGCTGTGATGGATTTGATTCGGGCAAAAACAGACAAAGCAATGGGACTAGCTCTTAATCAGTTAGACGGCAATCTGTCTGCTTTGATCCGCTCATTGAGACAAGAGATTTTAGAGACATTAGCACAAGTAGAAGTAAATATTGATTATCCAGAATATGATGATGTCGAAGAATTGACTACGAAGTTATTGCTTGAAAAAGCGCAGATGATCCAACAAAGAATCCAAGCGCTACTTGCTACATCCAAGCAAGGGAAGGTTCTGCGGGAAGGGTTAAGTACGGCAATCATCGGCCGGCCAAATGTCGGCAAATCAAGTTTGTTAAACCATTTGTTAAGAGAAGAAAAAGCAATCGTTACGGATATTGCAGGAACGACTCGAGATGTAATCGAAGAGTATGTCAATGTTCGGGGGGTACCGCTCAAGCTAATCGATACAGCTGGAATTCGGGAAACAGAAGATGTGGTGGAACGGATCGGGGTCGAAAGAAGCCGAAAAGCATTAGCAGAAGCAGACTTGATCTTACTTGTTCTAAACCAAAGCGAACCACTGACAGCAGAAGATGAACAATTATTGGAAGCGACAAGTGGATTGAAACGGATCATTCTTCTAAATAAAACAGATTTGCCAGCACAGCTGGAACAAGAAAAATTGAAGAAATTGATCGAAAATGAACCAGTTTTTTCAATTTCCGTAGCTAAAAACGACGGACTAGATCGTTTGGAATCAGCTATTTCTGATTTATTCTTCAGCGGAGAAACAGGAGAAAGAGACGCTACTTATGTTTCTAATACCCGCCATATCGCGTTGTTAGAAAAAGCTTCCCTCTCACTTGAAGAAGTCATTGCAGGTATTGATTCAGGAATGCCTGTGGATCTCGTTCAAATAGATATGACGCGTTGCTGGGACTATCTAGGAGAAGTTGTCGGCGACAGTGTACAAGATGAGCTAATCACTCAATTATTCAGTCAATTTTGTTTAGGAAAATAAAAGGAGGAACAAACGATTGGAACATTATGAAGCAGATGCGTATGACGTGATCGTTGTTGGCGCAGGACACGCCGGTTCAGAAGCTGCACTTGCTGCTGCACGTATGGGATCAAAAACATTATTACTGACAATAAATTTGGACATGGTAGCATTCATGCCATGTAATCCTTCTGTAGGCGGACCAGCTAAAGGCGTTGTCGTTCGAGAAATCGATGCGTTAGGCGGAGAAATGGGTAAGAATATCGATAAAACCTATATCCAAATGCGTATGTTGAACACAGGAAAAGGCCCAGCTGTCCGAGCATTGCGAGCACAAGCAGACAAACATGCTTATTCAACAGAAATGAAACATACGATCGAAAAAGAACCAAATTTGACGCTAAGACAAGGAATCGTCGAAGAACTGATCGTCGAAGATGGTGTTTGTCATGGAGTAGTGACGTCCACAGGAGCGAGCTACCGGGCCAAAGCAGTTGTTATTACAGCCGGAACAGCACTTCGCGGAGAAATCATTATCGGTGAATTGAAATATTCATCAGGTCCGAATAACTCTCAACCTTCTATTGGACTAGCGAATCATCTAAAAGAACTTGGCTTTGCTATCGAACGGTTCAAAACAGGAACACCGCCTCGAGTAAAATCAAGTACGATCGACTATTCTGTTACAGAAGAGCAGCCTGGTGACAAAGAGCCGAATCATTTTAGCTTCAGCACACCAGATAGTGCCTATAAACTAGATCAGGAATCTTGCTGGCTGACCTATACAGGTGAGACGACTCACCAAATTATTCGAGACAACTTACATCGTGCCCCAATGTTTACAGGGATCGTTGAAGGGGTAGGCGCTCGCTATTGTCCATCCATCGAAGATAAGATCGTGCGTTTTGCAGACAAACCACGTCATCAATTATTTTTGGAACCAGAAGGCTTAAATACGGAAGAAGTCTATGTTCAAGGTTTATCTACTTCTTTACCAGAGGATGTTCAAGTCAACATGCTTCATTCTATTGCTGGATTAGAAAAAGTAGAAATGATGCGTACAGGATATGCTATCGAATATGACGTAGTAGAGCCACACCAGCTCCGTCCGACATTAGAAACTAAAGTCGTTGAAAATCTTTATACAGCTGGACAAACAAATGGTACAAGCGGTTATGAAGAAGCGGCTGGACAAGGGCTGATTGCCGGTATCAATGCAGCTTTGAAAGTTCAGGGAAAAGAACCTTTAGTGATCAAACGAAGTGACGGTTACATCGGTGTCATGATCGATGATTTGGTAACAAAAGGAACGAACGAACCTTATCGTTTGCTGACTTCACGTGCTGAATACCGTCTGCTTTTACGTCATGATAATGCAGATTTGCGATTAACAGAAATGGGTCACCGTGTAGGCTTAGTAAAAGAAGATCAATACAAGAATTATTTGAAGAAAAAAGAAGCAGTTGAACAAGAAATCAAACGTTTGATGAATGTACGAATCAAACCAACAGAAGAAGTCCAAGACTTTTTAGCAACGATTAATGCGGCACCATTAAAAGATGGTGTACTAGCAAGCGACTTTTTAAGACGTCCTGAGATTACTTATGCAGAACTTCTACGGTTTATTCCAGAAAATGAAGAATTGACACGAAAAGAAATCGAACAAGTAGAAATCCAAATCAAATATGAAGGCTACATCAAAAAAGCCATGGAAAAAGTAGAAAAATTAAAACGCATGGAAGCGAAAAAGATTCCAGAAAACATCGACTACGCAGCAATCAACGGATTAGCAACAGAAGCAAAACAAAAATTGCAGAAAATCCAACCAGAAACAATTGCCCAAGCTAGCCGAATCAGTGGCGTAAACCCTGCAGACCTAAGTATCCTAATGGTCTATATCGAACAAGGGAAGATTGCGAAAGTCAGTGAACCAGCGTAATACGTAATAATAAATAGAAGAGAGAACTAGTTTTTGCAGAAATTGCTCAAAGCTAGTTCTCTCTTCTGTGTATATTTTATGAGTCATACTAGAAAGAAAAAGTCTATCGGCTTTTCTTACTTTTCAAATTTTTAAGAATCCATATGGAAGGATTGCATGTCTAGAGATTTTGCGTTAAAGTAGGGAGAGAATCTGTGAAACAATTGCTGTTTCACAATGAAAGGAATATTTATGATACCAGAAGAATTTCGCCAATCCTTGGCAGAAAAAGGGATAGAGCTTACCGATCATCAAATGAATCAATTCGCTATTTATTATCGGACATTAGTCGAATGGAACGAAAAGATGAACCTTACAGCTATTACGGATGAAAAAGACGTATATCTGAAGCATTTTTACGATTCACTTACATTAGCATTTGAAGTAGACTTTACGCAACCTTTATCTTTATGCGATGTTGGTTCGGGGGCAGGGTTTCCTAGCATACCTTTAAAAATTGCCTTTCCAGAACTGCAGATAACGATCGTTGATTCTCTGAATAAACGAATAACCTTCTTATCTGAGTTAACCCGATTATTAGGAATCGATGCTTCCTTATATCATGACCGGGCAGAAACATTTGGGCAAAATCCTCACTTTCGTGCATCATTTGACCTTGTCACTGCTCGTGCGGTTGCTCGTTTGAATGTGTTAGCGGAATTGTGTTTGCCCTTGGCTAAACAAGAAGGCTATTTTTATGCATTGAAAGCAGCAAAAAGTGAAGAGGAATTGACAGAAGCAAAACAAGCGATTGCTTTATTAGGTGGTAAATTCCTCAAAGAAGAGGCGGTTACCTTGCCGAATGTCTCTGATCAACGGCATATCATCGTTATTCAAAAAAAGAAACCAACCCCAAAGAAATACCCAAGAAAGCCCGGACTGCCTAATAAGCAGCCAATCAAATAGGAGGAGAAGAGATGGCACAAATAATATCTGTTGCGAACCAAAAAGGTGGCGTCGGCAAAACAACGACGACGGTGAATCTAGGTGCTTGTCTTGCTAGCCTTGGCAAAAAAGTATTGCTAGTGGATATGGATGCACAAGGAAATGCTACCAGTGGTGTCGGGATCAGAAAACCTGATGTGACAAGAGACATCTATGATGTTCTAGTCAATGAATTGCCAATTGATGAGGCAACTTTGATCACTGAACACGAAAATTTGAGTATTGTGCCTGCGACTCTCCAATTAGCAGGAGCAGAGATCGAATTGACGTCAATGATGGCAAGAGAATCAAGATTAAAAGGATCTTTAGCAGAAGTAAGCAGTCAGTATGATTATATTTTGATCGATTGCCCGCCTTCTCTTGGCCATCTGACAATCAATTCATTTACAGCAAGTGATTCGATTTTGATACCTGTTCAGTGTGAGTATTACGCATTGGAAGGATTAAGCCAATTACTGAATACGGTTCGTTTAGTCCAAAAACACTTTAATCCAGAATTAGAGATCGAGGGAGTCTTACTGACAATGTATGATGCACGAACAAATCTGGGAAATGAAGTCGTAGAAGAAGTACGTAAATACTTCCGCGAAAAAGTTTACGAAACGATCATTCCAAGAAATATTCGTTTATCAGAAGCACCTAGTCATGGAAAACCGATCATCGACTACGATCCACGTTCTCGAGGAGCTGAAGTCTACCAAGCATTGGCAAAGGAAGTGGTAAGTCGTGAAGAAAAGTAAAGGATTAGGCCGAGGAATCGATGCACTGTTTCAAGATTTAGAAAACTTAGAGACGGTGGATGTAAAAGATGATACCGTTGTCCAGCTACCATTGAATGAGCTGCGACCAAATCCGTATCAGCCCCGTAAAACATTTGAAGAAGTATCTTTGCAGGAACTAGCTAATTCTATTGAACAATCAGGTGTCTTTCAACCCATCATCGTACGCCGTTCCGCAGTAAAAGGATATGAGATTATTGCAGGGGAGCGACGTTTTCGAGCGTCCAAACTAGCTGAAAAAGAAACGATCCCTGCTATCGTTAGAGACTTTGACGAAGAAGCGATGATGCAAGTAGCAGTGCTGGAAAACTTGCAGCGAGAAGATCTGAATCCGTTAGAAGAAGCAGAAGCATATGAGATGCTGATGAAAAACCTGAAACTAACACAAGCAGAAGTAGCTAGTCGTTTAGGAAAGAGCAGACCTTATATCGCCAATTATTTGCGCTTGCTTTCTTTACCGGATCTTGTCAAGGAAATGGTACAAGATCAGCGTTTATCTATGGGACAAGCCCGTACGCTGTTAGGTTTAAAAAATAAAACATTGATCTTGAAATTAGCCAATCGTGCAGTAACTGAAAATTTAACTGTCCGCCAACTGGAACAGCTTGTTTCTGAGTTAAATCAAAATGATGGAAAAGAAAAGAAAAAAATCCCAAGGCTAGCAAAGGAAAAACCATATTATATCCGAGAAAGCGAAGATCGTTTGATGGATAAATTTGGTACAAGTGTAGCTATCCAAGAAAAAAATGGGAAAGGTAAGATCGAGATTGAATATCTTTCTCAAAAAGATTTGACTCGAATTCTTGATATCTTGAATATTCAATTTGATGAAGAATAAACAAAAAGGAGGCTATTTTTATGTACGACTTGCACGATATCGTTGAAATGAAAAAACCTCACGCTTGCCAGACGAATCGCTGGGAAGTCATTCGAATGGGCGCAGATATCAAAATCAGATGTATGAATTGCGGACATATCGTCATGATGACCCGTCGAGATTTTGAAAAGAAATTAAAAAAAGTAATTGAAAAAAATGCAGAGAAAGAGTGAATAAATTTATGGCATTGACTGCTGGAATTGTTGGGTTGCCCAACGTAGGAAAATCAACTTTGTTTAATGCGATCACAAAAGCAGGAGCAGAAGCAGCAAACTATCCCTTTGCGACGATCGACCCCAACGTAGGGATGGTAGAAGTACCTGACTGGCGTTTGCAACGCTTAACAGAACTTGTACATCCGAAAAAAACTGTTCCGACGACTTTTGAATTTACAGATATTGCTGGAATCGTAAAAGGCGCAAGTAAAGGAGAAGGTTTGGGAAATCAATTCTTAAGCCATATCCGCCAAGTAGACGCTATTTGTCACGTTGTTCGCTGTTTTGATGATGATAATATTACTCACGTAGAAGGACGTGTTGATCCACTAGAAGATATTGATACGATCAACTTGGAACTAGTGTTAGCAGACTTAGAATCTATCAACAAACGCTATACTCGTGTAGCAAAAGTTGCTAAAACCAAAGATAAAGATGCAGTGGCAGAACTAGCTGTACTGGATAAAATCAAACCTGTACTGGAAGAAGGAAAATCTGCCCGAACGATCGAATTTACTGAAGAAGAACAAAAAATCGTTAAATCACTATTTTTATTGACGACAAAACCAATTCTTTATGTAGCCAATGTCTCAGAAGATGACGTAGCAGATGCAGACGCGAATCATTATGTACAAGAAGTGCGCAACTTTGCTGCAGAAGAAAATGCAGAAGTGATCGTGGTCAGTGCTCGTGCAGAAGAAGAAATCGCAGAATTAGATGAAGAAGACAAAGCGGAATTTTTAGAAGCTTTAGGAATCGAAGAATCAGGTTTGGATCAGTTGATCCGTGCTGCTTATGATTTGTTAGGCTTAGCTACTTACTTTACTGCTGGGGAACAAGAAGTACGTGCTTGGACATTCAAAAAAGGAATCAAAGCACCACAAGCAGCAGGAATCATCCATTCAGATTTCGAACGCGGATTTATCCGTGCAGAAACTGTCTCTTTTGAAGACTTGGATCATTACGGAAACATGCATGCAGCAAAAGAAGCTGGACGTGTTCGATTAGAAGGAAAAGATTATGTCGTACAAGACGGCGACGTAATGTTATTCCGCTTTAATGTGTAAAAGGGCTATCAAACTAGCTGTAGAATATGGTAGAATGTCTTTTGTGACGACCGTTGAGAAAAGGAACGGCTAAGGAGGACTATTAGATAATGGAACCAGAACAATTACGAGCAATCGTAAAAGAAAACAATAGTTTAGAAACAAAATTAACCAAAAGAAATCAACAGTACATTTTTGATTTGAAAAAATCTTTAGAAGCAGCGAATTTGTCTGAAGAAGAAAAAGTAAAAGCCCTTCATGACATTCTGCCTACTTTAGTTGCAGAACAAAAAGGCGGAAGAACAGCCCGTCAATTGTTTGGGACAGTCTCTGAAAGAACGGAAGCAATCATCAATAAGCCAGCAGAAGTAAAAAATTCATCCACCCCTTTATTGATGTGGTTAGATAATACGTTGCTGTTGCTTGGTCTATTAAGTATCATGATTGCGATTACCGGATTGTTTTCACGTGGAACAACGCCAGCTTATGGCTTTTCTACACTCGTTCTAGGTTCTGCAATCGGTGGCTGGGTCTTTTATATGATGTACAAATACATCTATCAATATGAATATCCCGGAGCAGATCGAAGCAAGAAACCAGGAATGGGTAAGACATTGCTTATCCTAGGTGGAACGACACTTCTTTGGGTCGTACTGTTTTCTGCGACAACACTATTGCCACCAGTTATCAATCCAGTATTAGATCCAGTAGTAGTTATCATTATCGGGGCAACTGCTTTAGCAATCCGTTACTACTTGAAGAAAAAATACGGGATTATTGGAAGTTTATCCGTCCCAAGAAGATAAACTAGCAAAAAGATCAGCTATTTTGCTAGATATCTAGGGGTAGTAAAGAACCTCATTTTGTTTATCCATAGTTAAATAATAGTAAGGGACTGTGACAAAAGTCTTGTCACAGTCCCTTTTTACGATAAACGGTGTTCAAAAGCCAGTTTCTCGGTATTAAGTCCAATTTATGCAAAAATGTGGAAAGCCATTTTCACAAAATTTTTCTTACTACTCGAAACTAAGCAGCTTTTTCACAGCCTCTCCACTAAACGGTGTTCAAAAGTTTGCATCTGCGGTAATAAACCCAACCAATTCAAAAACATGAGAAGCTGTTTTTGATTGGCTGTTCTTATTACTTGATGCAGGACAGCTTTTTTACAATCTCTTTTAATACACACAGATGTAAACGCTTTATATTGGTATTCTATGAGAAAGCTAACTTGATTCCAAGTAGATCATTGACTTAAATGAAAAAATCAATTATTTTAATAGATAAACTAAATTAGAGGAGTGGTACTAAAAATGTCCAACTGGGAAACAAAGTTCACGAAAAAAGGATTTACTTTTGATGATGTCTTATTGATACCAGCAGAAAGTCACGTGTTACCAAACGAAGTGGATATGAGCGTACAATTAGCTAAAAATATTAAGTTGAATATTCCAATCATCAGTGCAAGTATGGATACTGTTACCGACAGCAAGATGGCCATTGCTATGGCAAGACAAGGCGGACTAGGTGTGATCCATAAAAACATGACGATCAGCCAGCAAGCGGATGAAGTAAGAAAAGTCAAACGTTCTGAAAGTGGCGTAATCATTGATCCGTTCTTCTTAACGCCACAGCATCTTGTAGCAGACGCAGAAGAATTGATGAGCAAATATCGTATCAGTGGTGTGCCAATCGTTGAAACACTTGAAAACAGAAAATTGGTAGGGATAATTACAAACCGCGACATGCGTTTTGTAACAGATTATCACATGCCGATTGCTGATGTGATGACAAAAGACAACTTAGTGACTGCCCCAGTAGGTACCTCTCTAAAAGATGCAGAAAAGATTTTGCAAAAACATAAAATCGAAAAATTACCAATCGTAGATAACGAAGGTCGTTTAAGCGGATTGATCACGATCAAAGACATCGAGAAAGTGATCGAATTTCCAAATGCAGCAAAAGATGAACATGGTCGATTGCTTGTAGCAGCAGCCGTTGGTGTAACAAGCGATACATTTGAGCGTGCGAATGCTTTATTAGAAGCAGGGGCAGATGCAATCATCATCGATACAGCTCATGGACATAGTGCAGGTGTGATCCGAAAAATTCAAGAAATCCGTTCAACTTTTGCAGATGCAACATTGATTGCAGGAAACGTTGCGACGGCTGAAGCGACAAAAGCTTTATATGATGCAGGTGTAGATGTCGTAAAAGTTGGTATCGGACCAGGATCGATTTGTACGACACGTGTGGTAGCCGGTGTAGGTGTACCTCAGCTCACAGCTATTTATGATGCAGCATCAGTTGCTCGTCAATATGGCAAAGCGATTATTGCAGACGGAGGGATCAAATATTCTGGTGACATCGTCAAAGCATTAGCTGCCGGCGGACATGCAGTGATGCTAGGAAGTATGTTGGCAGGGACAGATGAATCACCAGGTGAATTCGAAATCTTCCAAGGACGTCGATTCAAAACATACCGAGGTATGGGCTCATTAGGCGCGATGGAAAAAGGTTCAAAAGACCGTTACTTCCAAGGTAGTGTCAATGAAGCAAATAAATTAGTACCAGAAGGAATCGAAGGTCGGGTTGCTTATAAAGGAAGTGTTGCAGATATTATTTTCCAAATGATCGGCGGTTTGCGTTCAGGAATGGGTTATGTTGGGGCAGCCAATCTACAGCAATTACGTGATGAAGCGCAATTTATCCAAATGAGCGGCAGTGGATTAAAAGAATCACACCCTCATGATGTACAAATCACAAAAGAAGCACCAAACTATTCAGTTGAATCTTAAAAACATTAAAGAGCGTGGGACAAAAGTAAAGAACACTTTTGTCTCACGCTCTAAACACGTATAAACGGCGGAAGTAGAAGCAACTCCTTCGGAAATAAGAAGAAATTCACAAAAATTTGAAAAGCAATTTTCGTGAATTTCTTCTTATTTCTTGGAGTTAAACGCTTCTGTCCCAGCCTCTTTTTGAATAAACAGTGTTCCCTTGCCACCTCCGAATCACAAGTACAACATTCATAAAATATGAAGAGCTGTTTTTTGAATTTGTCCTTGTAACTAGGAGCTGGGGGGTAGGCTTACGACCTCTCCACTAAACGGTGTTCAATCAGCTGACCCTCGGTATTAGTTCAACAAACGGTAAAATATGAGGGACTATTTTTCCATTTTTTTCTCTAATACTCAGGTTAATTCGCTGATTTCACAACCTCTCGATAAATGGTGTTCAAAAGCCAGTTTCTCGGTATTAAGTCCAATTTATGCAAAAATGTGGAAAGCCATTTTCACAAAATTTTTCTTAATACTCGAAACTAAGCGGCTTTTTCACAGCCTCTTTATTTAATAACTTTCAGATTCCCCATATAAGGAACGAGCGCTTCTGGAACTGTGACAGAACCATCTTCATTTTGGTAGTTTTCCAAAATGGCAGCTACTGTACGGCCAACTGCAAGTCCTGAACCATTCAGAGTATGAGTATAGTGGATTTTTCCATCATTATCGCGATAACGGATCATTGCGCGGCGTGCTTGGAAATCTTCACAGTTAGAACAAGAACTGATTTCACGATAAGTATCTTGTGCAGGTATCCATACTTCTAAGTCATAAGTTTTAGCTGCAGAAAAGCCCATGTCTCCAGTTGATAAGGCCATCACACGATAAGGCAAATGCAATTTTTTCAAGATATCTTCTGCATCAGCTGTCATTTTTTCCAATTCTTCGTAAGAATGCTCTACATCCGAAAATTTGACCATTTCTACTTTATTGAATTGGTGAAGACGAATCAGTCCTCGTGTATCCCGACCAGCACTTCCGGCTTCAGAACGAAAAGCAGGGCTTAGTGCAGTGAAATAAATAGGTAAATCTGCACCATCTAAAATTTCATCATTATAATAGTTAGTTAATGGTACTTCAGCTGTTGGGATTAATGTTAGATCAGTATTCTCCAATTGGAAAACATCTTCTTTGAATTTTGGAAATTGTCCCGTACCAAACATCGCTTTACTGTTGACGATATAAGGAGTGATCATTTCAGTATAGCCGTGTTCGTAAATATGCTGATCAAGCATGAAGTTGTAGACAGCACGTTCTAATCGAGCACCTAATCCTTTGTAATAGACAAAACGGCTACCGGCTACTTTTGCGCCACGTTCAAAATCTAAAATATCAAGATTTTCTGCAATTTCCCAGTGTGGTTTTGGTTCAAAAGCAAATGTACGTGGTTCGCTCCAACGACGGATTTCTACATTGTCCTCTTCATCTGTTCCAACTGGCACAGAATCATGGGGAAGGTTTGGCAAAGTAGTTGCAATTTGTTTCAATTTTTCATCCACTTCAGCAATTTCAGTATCCAATGCTTTGATGTTGCCACCGACTTCTTTCATTTCAGCGATTTTAGCAGAAGCATCTTCTTTTGCACGCTTCAATTGGGCGATCTCAGCAGAAACATCATTTCGATATTTTTTTAATTCTTCACTTTTGACTAGTAGCTTACGACGATTTTCATCTAGTTCCATGAATTCAGCTAATGTTTCTTTTTTTACGCCCCGAGTCATCAATTTTTCTTGTACTTCTTCAATATTTTGTCGCATCATTTTTACATCTAACATATGATTTCCTCCTTTTTGAAAATAAAAAAAGACTGATCCATCCCATTATTCTTGGGACGAATCAGTCTGAAATTCGCGGTACCACCCAAGTTCAGCGTCAGCTGCACTTGTTGAACACATAACGGCTGTTGAACCGACCTTTCTTATTTCGAAAGGGCACGTAAACGAACTGGAACTTCCAAATTATCCTTTGCTGATTTACACCTGCCATCAGCTCTCTGAAAAAGAATAAAGTGTACTGGGTTCTGTGTTTTTCATTTATTCTAATAATTGTAATAAGAATAGCGAATATTTCAGCTTTCGTCAATAACTTCCTGTGTATCAATAGGTAATTTTTCATTTTTCTTGATTGGAAGGTGCATGATGAAAGAAGTCCATTGCTTATCTGATTTTGCATAAATGTATCCGCCGTGCAAAGCCACAATGCTTTGAGCGATTGCTAAACCAAGTCCAGTTCCTCCAGTTGCTTGTGAACGAGATTCTTCTACACGATAAAAACGGTCGAATAGATTATCGATTGCCTGTTGTGGGATCATTGCTCCGTTATTTTTGACTGTTGCAACAACTTCTGAACCGATACGTTCTACTTCGATTACGATCTTCGTTGCTCCTTTTCCGTATTTCAACGCATTCGTCAAAAGATTATTGAAGACACGTACAAGTTTTTCGGTATCGCCATCCATGATAAGGGAGTCTACTTTTGATTGAACAAGTATTTGGATATTTTTTTTAGAAGCTTCCAACTCAAAATCAGCTGCTAACTGTTCGATCAACTGGATCATGTCAAAGGCAGAAAAATTCACCGGGACAGCAGGCTGGCGTACCTTAGTGTATTCAAATAAGTCGTCCACTAAAGATTTCATCTGCTTTGCTTTGATATAAGCAGTATGCGTATACTTTAAAAGATCTTCTTCTGAGTGATACTGGCCATCTTCTATCAGTCCTAGGTATCCAATGATGGACGTGAGTGGGGTACGGATATCATGACTGACATTCGTGATCAATTCATCTTTTGATTTTTCGATTTTACGTTCGTCTTCAATCGCTGCTACGGTACTATCCACCAATCCATTGATACTTGTTACCACTCGGCTTAAGTCACCACTCAGTTCAAAAGGGATACGATGATCATAATTTCCGTTTGCGATGTAGTGAAGTTCGCTGATGATATGCCGCAATTGCATTTGGCGATATCTTCGAATCAAGCGCCAATACAAAACACCAATATCTAATAGAAAGAAAAAGGGAATAATAAAATTCCGGCCGTTCCAGAACAAATCAGTGTTCAATCGTTCTGCAAAAATATTCTTTGAATCCCAAATCGCATTCGTCAAAGAAGGTGAACTGTTGATCACCGAACTGATAACAACCAGAATAGAAACATTTAATAGAAGCAAAAGGATAATCGTGATGATTCCTTCCGCTAACAATTCGCTGATTTCTTTTGAAGTCAAATTGATCCGACGGCGTTTTTCAGTTGCTCGTTTACTATCTTGCGTCAATTTTATAGCCCACTCCCCAAACGGTTTGAATGACTTTTTCACCACCAGTTGCTTCTTCAATCTTATCTCTTAAATGACTAACGTGAACCATGACAGTTTTAGCAGAGACAATACTTTCTTGTTTCCAAACACGCTCAAAAATTTCATCCGCGCTAAATACTCGATTAGGATGACTAGCAAGCAAGTAGAGGATACCGAATTCCAAAGCTGTTAACTGGATTTCTTTCCCATCGATTGTTTTAACTTCATGAGAGTCTTTATTGATGATTAATGCATTTACTTCTAATACATCAGGCTGATCTGGGGCAATCTGCATTTTTGTACGCCGTAATAAAGACTTTACTCTAGCCATTACTTCTAACGGATTAAATGGCTTGGTCACATAATCATCTGCACCAGCGACCAGTCCTTTGATCTTATCCATATCAGTAGTTTTTGCTGTCAGCATAATGATTGGTATTTGGGATTCTTTTCGTAGCTCTTTCACTACTTGCATCCCATCCATCTCAGGCATCATGATATCTAAAATAAGTAATTCAATATCAGGGATTGTTCTGATTTTAGATAATGCTTCTTTCCCATCATAAGCCTTTACTGCTTCATACCCCTCATTGTGAACATAGATACTTAATAATTCAACGATTTCTTTATCATCGTCAGCAATCAAAATTTTCATAAATAAATCCTCCAGAGTCATATTGTTACTATTATTCTAGCAAAAAAAAGCAGAAATAGATAAAAGCAGCACTTTGTTAAGGAAAATTTTAGAAGGTGAGACATCTAGTTGGTGTGAATAAGACAAGAACATGAACATTAAACTGAAAACAAAAGGATTTTACGTCTCTCGGAGTTATAAAGACGAACGAAAAAGGACCAGAACTAACCAATGATCATGTAAGCTAGAAATGTTGATAAATAAGCATTTTCTTATTGACTTTCACATGTGATGTTGATATATTATTATTTGTTCAAAAGAACACCAATAACTTATTAAATAATAAAAAATAAGTTGTTGACATGTTGGAAATGACATGATAAGATAACTGAGTCGTTAAAAAAGAACCACTTGCGAAGCTTGATTCTATCGAAAAAAACTTCAAAAAAGTTCTTGACAAATAACAAACGATAAGTTATGATAAATGAGTTGCTGGAAGATTTCGAAAAACGAAATCGAAAAAACTTTTAAAAAAGAGTTGACAATTACTTGTCTCTCTGATATGATATAAAAGTTGCTACGGCAGCCAAAAACGAATCGGGAAACACTCCTGATGAAGTAGACCTTTGAAAACTGAACAAAGTAAGACAAACCAAATGTGTAGGGCGTCTTGATTCAATTCAAGACAACAAACATTTTTAACAAGCAAGCAATATGCTAGCAAACAAATTGAGCTTAACAATCGCAAGATTGTTCGAACTTTTTATGAGAGTTTGATCCTGGCTCAGGACGAACGCTGGCGGCGTGCCTAATACATGCAAGTCGAACGCTTCTTTTTCCACCGGAGCTTGCTCCACCGGAAAAAGAGGAGTGGCGAACGGGTGAGTAACACGTGGGTAACCTGCCCATCAGAAGGGGATAACACTTGGAAACAGGTGCTAATACCGTATAACAATCAAAACCGCATGGTTTTGATTTGAAAGGCGCTTTCGGGTGTCGCTGATGGATGGACCCGCGGTGCATTAGCTAGTTGGTGAGGTAACGGCTCACCAAGGCCACGATGCATAGCCGACCTGAGAGGGTGATCGGCCACATTGGGACTGAGACACGGCCCAAACTCCTACGGGAGGCAGCAGTAGGGAATCTTCGGCAATGGACGAAAGTCTGACCGAGCAACGCCGCGTGAGTGAAGAAGGTTTTCGGATCGTAAAACTCTGTTGTTAGAGAAGAACAAGGATGAGAGTAACTGTTCATCCCTTGACGGTATCTAACCAGAAAGCCACGGCTAACTACGTGCCAGCAGCCGCGGTAATACGTAGGTGGCAAGCGTTGTCCGGATTTATTGGGCGTAAAGCGAGCGCAGGCGGTTTCTTAAGTCTGATGTGAAAGCCCCCGGCTCAACCGGGGAGGGTCATTGGAAACTGGGAGACTTGAGTGCAGAAGAGGAGAGTGGAATTCCATGTGTAGCGGTGAAATGCGTAGATATATGGAGGAACACCAGTGGCGAAGGCGGCTCTCTGGTCTGTAACTGACGCTGAGGCTCGAAAGCGTGGGGAGCAAACAGGATTAGATACCCTGGTAGTCCACGCCGTAAACGATGAGTGCTAAGTGTTGGAGGGTTTCCGCCCTTCAGTGCTGCAGCTAACGCATTAAGCACTCCGCCTGGGGAGTACGACCGCAAGGTTGAAACTCAAAGGAATTGACGGGGGCCCGCACAAGCGGTGGAGCATGTGGTTTAATTCGAAGCAACGCGAAGAACCTTACCAGGTCTTGACATCCTTTGACCACTCTAGAGATAGAGCTTCCCCTTCGGGGGCAAAGTGACAGGTGGTGCATGGTTGTCGTCAGCTCGTGTCGTGAGATGTTGGGTTAAGTCCCGCAACGAGCGCAACCCTTATTGTTAGTTGCCATCATTCAGTTGGGCACTCTAGCAAGACTGCCGGTGACAAACCGGAGGAAGGTGGGGATGACGTCAAATCATCATGCCCCTTATGACCTGGGCTACACACGTGCTACAATGGGAAGTACAACGAGTTGCGAAGTCGCGAGGCTAAGCTAATCTCTTAAAGCTTCTCTCAGTTCGGATTGCAGGCTGCAACTCGCCTGCATGAAGCCGGAATCGCTAGTAATCGCGGATCAGCACGCCGCGGTGAATACGTTCCCGGGCCTTGTACACACCGCCCGTCACACCACGAGAGTTTGTAACACCCGAAGTCGGTGAGGTAACCTTTTGGAGCCAGCCGCCTAAGGTGGGATAGATGATTGGGGTGAAGTCGTAACAAGGTAGCCGTATCGGAAGGTGCGGCTGGATCACCTCCTTTCTAAGGAATATTACGGAGACTACACAATTTGTTTTTACTTTGTTCAGTTTTGAGAGGTTTACTCTCAAACACTTTTGTTCATTGAAAACTGGATATTTGAAGTAAATGTAAGTAATACAAACCGAGAACACCGCGTTGAATTTGAAAGCTGAACAAATTGTTTAGCCTAAAGCAAAATAGGCGGACGGCTATAAAATCTTTGATTTTATGAGACGATCGATCTTTTTGCCGTACAGGCTGATTTGTGAGCTGGATAGAGTTTTTTAATAAGTTCAATTGCTTATTTTCTTGATCTAACTTCTATCGCTAGAAGAAGGATCAAAACCCAACCGTAAGGTTGATAAGGTTAAGTGAATAAGGGCGCACGGTGGATGCCTTGGCACTAGGAGCCGATGAAGGACGGGACTAACACCGATATGCTTTGGGGAGCTGTACGTAAGCTATGATCCAGAGATTTCCGAATGGGGGAACCCAACATCTTTAATAGGATGTTACGATTGTGTGAATACATAGCACATTCGAGGTAGACGCAGAGAACTGAAACATCTAAGTACCTGCAGGAAGAGAAAGAAAATTCGATTCCCTGAGTAGCGGCGAGCGAAACGGGAAAAGCCCAAACCAGCAAGCTTGCTTGTTGGGGTTGTAGGACTCCAATATGGTAGTTCTTTCAGATAGTCGAATGACTTGGAAAAGTCAGTCAAAGAGGGTAAAAACCCCGTAGACGAAATGTGGAAGACACCTAGGAGGATCCTGAGTACGGCGGAACACGAGAAATTCCGTCGGAATCCGGGAGGACCATCTCCCAAGGCTAAATACTCCCTAGTGACCGATAGTGAACCAGTACCGTGAGGGAAAGGTGAAAAGCACCCCGGAAGGGGAGTGAAATAGAACCTGAAACCGTGTGCCTACAACAAGTCAAAGCCCGTTAATGGGTGATGGCGTGCCTTTTGTAGAATGAACCGGCGAGTTACGATTGCATGCGAGGTTAAGTTGAAGAGACGG
>NZ_CP172568.1:2565000-2802500 GCF_053011625.1 Enterococcus sp. PLH-Efm8 | reverse complement strand
AGAGCATCTGCCTTACAAGCAGAGGGTCAGCGGTTCGATCCCGTTAACCTCCATATGAGCCGTTAGCTCAGTTGGTAGAGCATCTGACTTTTAATCAGAGGGTCACAGGTTCGAGCCCTGTACGGCTCATATTTTTGCGGGTGTGGCGGAATTGGCAGACGCACTAGATTTAGGATCTAGCGCCTTACGGCGTGGGGGTTCAAGTCCCTTCACCCGCATAATTTAAGTTTTACATGCCGGCTTAGCTCAGTTGGTAGAGCATCTGATTTGTAATCAGAGGGTCGAGGGTTCAAGTCCTTTAGCCGGCATCTTTAAACACGCGGAAATAGCTCAGTGGTAGAGCACCACCTTGCCAAGGTGGGGGTCGCGGGTTCGAACCCCGTTTTCCGCTTTGCCAAAGCAATCGCGCCGGGGTGGCGGAACTGGCAGACGCACAGGACTTAAAATCCTGCGGTGAGTGATCACCGTACCGGTTCGATTCCGGTCCTCGGCATTTCAAATATGCGCCCATAGCTCAACTGGATAGAGTGTTTGACTACGGATCAAAAGGTTAGGGGTTCGACTCCTCTTGGGCGCGTAGTCTTTTTTATTTTTTAAACGGGAAGTAGCTCAGCTTGGTAGAGCACTTGGTTTGGGACCAAGGGGTCGCAGGTTCGAATCCTGTCTTCCCGATTTTTTTTATCTTGCTTTTTGTTTTCAAATGATTTATAATTTTTTTAAATTGAATATGCGCCCATAGCTCAACTGGATAGAGTGTTTGACTACGGATCAAAAGGTTAGGGGTTCGACTCCTCTTGGGCGCGTCGATACGGAATAGTATATTCCGTATTTTTTTTTGTTGATTCTAAAGGATTTATTTAACAAAAAGCGTTCTTCTTTCTTTCTATTATCAAATTCGTTATAATTAAGGTCAATATTAGTCAAAGGGAATGAATAAGATGGCACATCAGAATACCTCGGATTTAATTGAATCATATATAAAGAAAATTCTGGAAAATAGTGAAATGATCGAGATTCGAAGGATTGAAATGGCAGACCTCTTTAACTGTGTTCCTTCACAAATCAACTATGTGATTAATACCCGTTTTACCATCCAACGTGGTTATCTAGTAGAAAGCAAACGTGGTGGTGGTGGTTATATACGAATTGCAAAAGTAAGGATTTCAGATAAAAAACAATTACTTGAGCAGATAAATCAGTTATTTGATGATACAATCAGTGAGAAAAATGCTTTTGCTATTATTCAAAAACTTTATGAAGACCAAATAATTACAAAAAAAGAAGGAAACTTGATGTTGAGTGCAATTGCAAAAAACACATTGAATTTCAATGAATATGAAGATCATACACGTGCTCGGATTCTCCGAGCATTTCTGGAACGTTTAAGTTATGAAGATGGGAAGTGAGATTAGATGGAAGAACTTTTTACTGAAAGAGCCCAAGCAGTATTAGAAATTGCACAAGAAGAAGCAAAACGGTTGAAACATCAATCAGTTAGTTCAGAACATGTTTTACTAGCCTTAGTGGTCGAGCAAAATGGAATTGCTGGAAAAGTATTACGTGAAATGGATTTGAATGAAACGGAAATTTATGAAGAAATTGAACATCTGATTGGTTATGGTGGTATCCGTTCTTACCCTAAAGGAGTCTTTCTTCCATATTCACCAAGAATGAAACAAGTTTTTGCTTTAGCTAGCAGCGAAGTGAAGAAAACTGGTTCTCAAAAAGTTGGAACAGAACATATTTTGATGAGCTTATTAAAAGATGAAAGTATCATGGCTACTCGAATCATGATCAACTTAGGTATCAGCCTTTCAAAAGCCCGTCAAGTTCTGAAACAAAAAATGGGGCTAGCTGGTGATTCTGCTGGAAAAGGAATGAATCGTCGTAGAAATGTAAATGTACAAGATAAACGGCAAACACCGCAAGGAACACCTACGCTAGATTCATTAGCACGTGATTTGACGAAATTAGCAAAAGAAAACAAGCTGGACCCAGTTGTTGGTCGTTCGAGAGAAGTGAAACGGCTTATCCAGATTCTTAGCCGACGGACAAAGAATAACCCTGTACTGGTGGGTGAACCTGGTGTAGGCAAAACAGCCATTGCTGAAGGGTTAGCTCAAAAAATCATTTTAGGTGAAGTGCCAGAAGACATGCAAGAAAAGCGCCTGATGATGCTTGATATGGGATCTTTGGTTGCTGGTACGAAATATCGCGGTGAATTTGAAGATCGAATGAAAAAGGTCATCGACGAAATCTATAATGATGGTCAAGTAATCTTATTCATTGATGAATTGCATACCTTAATTGGTGCAGGTGGAGCAGAAGGAGCAATTGATGCTTCGAATATCTTGAAACCGGCGTTAGCTCGAGGAGAATTACAAACGATCGGAGCAACGACCCTAGATGAATATCAAAAATATATCGAAAAAGATTCTGCATTAGAGCGACGTTTTGCTCGCATTCAAGTAGATGAGCCAACTCCTGAAGAAGCAGAAGTGATTCTTCAAGGATTACGTACAAGATATGAAGAGCACCATGGAGTGGAGATCACAGATGAAGCTGTACGAGCAGCAGTCAATCTTTCTGTTCGTTATATCACTTCTCGTCAACTACCCGATAAAGCAATTGATTTGATCGATGAATCAGCAGCGAAAGTCCGTTTGGATCAAACCGATCACTTAACAAAATCAACTGTGATCAAACTAGAAATCGATGAACTAGTACAAGAAAAGGAAGCAGCGATCCAAAAACAAGACTTTGAAAATGCTGCTCAATTACGCAGACAAGAAAAAGCACTACGTAAAAAGCTGCAAAAAGTTTCTGCAATTGAAGCAAAACAGGAGCAAGGTTATTCTGATCGTGTAACAGAAGAAGATGTTGCTACAGTTGTATCGGAGTGGACTGGTGTCCCTCTACAGCAGTTGGAGAAAAAAGAAAGCGAACGCTTGTTAGAACTGGAAGGACTTCTGCATGAACGTGTCGTTGGTCAAGATGAGGCTGTCAAAGCAGTTTCACGTGCGATCCGCCGTGCACGAAGCGGATTGAAAGATCCTGATCGTCCAATTGGTTCATTCATGTTCCTTGGACCAACTGGTGTCGGAAAAACAGAATTGGCCAAAGCACTTTCAGAAGTCATGTTTGGAAGTGAAGATGCCCTGATCCGTGTTGATATGTCAGAATTTATGGAAAAATACAGTACAAGCCGATTAATCGGGTCTCCTCCAGGATACGTAGGGTATGATGAAGGTGGACAGTTGACAGAAAAAATTCGTCAAAAACCATATTCAGTGATTCTCTTAGATGAAGTGGAGAAAGCACATCCAGACGTTTTCAATTTACTTCTGCAAGTATTGGATGATGGTCATTTAACAGATTCTAAAGGTAGAAAAGTGGACTTTAGAAATACAATCATGATTATGACTTCAAATATCGGAGCGACACAAATTCGAGAAGAAAAAAATGTCGGATTCAATGTCCAAGATGTTACTAAAGATCACAAAGCCATGCAAAAACGTATCTTAGAAGAGTTAAAGAAAGCTTTCCGACCTGAATTCTTGAATCGAATCGATGAGACTGTCGTCTTCCATTCATTGAGTAAAGATGAAATCCATACAATCGTCCAAATCATGAGCAAAGCGATTATCAAACGATTGAAAGAACAAGATATTCAAGTGAAAATCACACCATCTGCAATCGATGTGATCGGGAAAGCTGGATTTGATCCTGAATATGGTGCACGTCCAATCCGTCGCGCACTTCAAAAAGAAATTGAAGATCGATTGAGCGAGGCTTTGCTTGGCGGAGAAATTCGTTTAGGTGACCACGTAACAGTAGGTGCTTCAAAAGGTAAGATCACATTGAATGTTCGCGGACCTAAAAAGGAAACAGTAGGTTCCCTATAGTTACTTGGCCTGTGTAGCTGAATTTTTATAATAGTAAGACTTGATTAAGAGGTTGTGACAAGATTTTTGTCACAATCTCTTTTTATATTTGGACAGAATATATCGAACTTTATTTTGATTTTTTGTGAAATAATTTTCAAAAATCCGACTTTAAATAGAAGAAGTATTGGAAAGTTTTTAGAGCTATGCTACTATTATGAAGTTGTAGGAGGAGAAAATTATGATCGAACTCATAACCACAGTAGAAACTATTGAACAAGCAGAACAGTTGCTTGCTGCAGGTGCAGATACACTATATTTCGGTGAAGAGCAATTTGGATTGCGTCTGCCTGCTTCATTTACACGAGAAGAACAGCGACAATTGGTAGAATTAGCACACAAGTATGGTAAAAAAGCGAATATTGCTGTAAATGGGATCATTCATCCTGAAAAAATGAAAAATGTACCTGAATATTTGGCTTTTTTAAAAGAAATAAACGTAGATGTGATCACAGTTGGTGATACAGGTATTATTTATACGATGAAAAAAAATCCTGAATTGCGTATACCGTATATTTATGATGCTGAAACATTAGTAACGAGCGCACGTCAAATCAATTTCTGGGCGAAAAAAGGCGCAGTTGGAGCAGTACTTGCTCGTGAAGTTCCTTTTGAAGAGATGAAGGCGATGGAAGAAAAACTCGATATTCCTGTAGAAACCCTTGTGTATGGTGCTACATGCATCCATCAATCCAAACGTCCACTGCTACAGAATTACTATAACTATACGAAACAAGACGAACAAAAAGATCGTGAAAGAGGTCTTTTTATCTCGGAACCTAAAAAAGAAGAGACACATTATTCTATTTATGAAGATAGTCATGGCACACATATTTTTGCCAGCAATGATCTGAATCTCTCGAATGAATTGAATGAACTTTATCAGCATCATTACTGTACATGGAAATTGGACGGATTATTTACTCCAGGCGAAAAATTCGTAAACATCACTCGACTATTCGCCGAAGCAAAAAAACAAATTTTAGAAGGTAGCTGGGATCAAGAAAAAGCGGAAAAAATGACTAGCGAAATCAGTAAATTGCATCCTGAAAACCGTGAATTAGATACAGGATTCTTTTATATTGATCCTTCTGCTATCAAATAAGGAGTATGATGAAAGAAATGACAGTAAAAAGAAAATTGAAACGACCAGAAATCCTAGCGCCAGCAGGAACACTGGAAAAGTTAAAAACCGCGATCCATTATGGAGCAGATGCAGTATATATTGGCGGGAATGCATATGGTTTAAGAAGCCGTGCAGGTAATTTTACTTATGAAGAAATGGCTGAAGGAGTTGCTTTTGCAAAAGAACATGATGCGAAGGTATACGTTGCTGCTAATATGGTCACCCATGAAGGAAATGAAGATGGAGCAGGGGAATTTTTCCGCAGTTTGCGTGATGTCGGTATTTCTGCAGTGATTGTTTCTGATCCAGCTTTGATCGAAATTTGTGCGACAGAAGCCCCAGGTCTGCCGATCCATTTATCCACTCAAGCTTCAGCAACTAATTTTGAGACATTGGAATTCTGGAAAGAAGAAGGGTTGGAACGTGTCGTTTTAGCTCGTGAAGTTTCAATGGAGGAAGTGGCAGAGATTCGTAAAAATACGGATACCGAAATCGAAGCATTTATCCATGGTGCCATGTGTATCTCTTATTCTGGTCGATGCACATTGTCCAACCATATGTCGATGCGGGATGCAAACCGTGGCGGATGTTCTCAATCTTGTCGCTGGAAGTATGGATTGTTCGATATGCCTTTTGGTCAAGAACGAAACAGTTTAACTGATACAGGCGAAGTGGAAGAAGAATTCTCGATGAGTGCAGTGGATATGTCAATGATCGAACATATTCCAGAATTGATTGAAAACGGCGTAGACAGCTTCAAGATCGAAGGAAGAATGAAATCGATCCATTATGTATCTACGGTGTCAAATGTCTATAAAGCGGCTGTAGACAGTTATATGGAAGATCCTGAAAACTATGTCTGCAAGCAAGAATGGATCGACGAGTTATGGAAAGTAGCACAACGAGAATTAGCTACAGGTTTTTACTACAATACACCAACTGAAAACGAACAATTATTCGGTGAACGTCGTAAAATCCCAGTATATAAATTTGTCGGTGAAGTATTATCTTATGATGAGGCAACACAGATTGCTACGATACGTCAGAGAAACTTGTTTTCTGTAGGAGATGAAATCGAATTTTATGGTCCAGGATTCAGTCATTTCAGTCAAACCGTTGAAGTTATGCATAATGAAGAAGGCGAATCCATTGACCGAGCACCAAATCCAATGATGATTTTAACTATGCCAGTCGCACAGCCGGTGAAACCTGGAGATATGATCCGAAAACGTAAATAAGGAAAAAGCTGATATATCCCTGTTTTAAGCATCTTCGCATACAAAATTCAAGAAAAGTGTTACACTTGTTTTCTGTAGAAAAAGGATCGTTAAATAAAGGTTTTGATTGATCTCTTCAATAAGGAGGAACAAAATGCAAATATATGATTACATCGTAATTGGTGGCGGCTCTGGCGGTATTGCTTCAGCAAACAGAGCAGGGATGCATGGCGCAAAAGTTTTGCTGATTGAAGCGAATGAATTGGGCGGAACATGTGTCAACGTCGGTTGTGTACCTAAAAAAGTTATGTGGCAAGCAAGTACGATTTTGGAAACAATTGAACGAGATGCCTCAAGTTACGGTATCCAAGCAGATTTAAAAAATGTTGATTTCGCCGGTCTAGTAGAAAGACGAGAAAAATATATTGATTTTCTACACGGTGCTTATCAAAGAGGATTAGATAGCAATCATGTCGAGGCTATAAAAGGTTACGCTACTTTTATCGATAGTCAAACGATCGAAGTAAACGGTGAAACCTATCGTGCTCCTAAAATCTTGATCGCTACTGGAGGCCGTGCAAGTAAAATGACCATTCCTGGTGGAGAATACGCAATTGATTCAAATGGATTTTTTGAATTAACAGAGTTACCTAAGAGAGCAATCGTTTTAGGTGCTGGATACATTGCGGCTGAACTTTCAGGTGTATTTTGTGGTTTAGGTAGTGAAGTCATGTGGGCATATCGAAAAGAACGACCACTTAGAACGTTTGATAAAATGCTTTCGGACAATTTGATCCAAATGTACCAAGAAGCTGGAATAAAAACTTACGCACATCATATTGCTAAAGAAATTACTAAAAACAATGACGAATATACGGTGCTATTTGAAAATGGTGAAACCTTAACTGGTGATTGTGTACTTTTTGCCGGTGGACGTGTACCGAATACCGAAAAATTAGGTCTGGAAAATACAAATGTGGAATTGGACAAAAAAGGGTTTATCAAAGTAGATAAATACCAAAATACAACGGATGAACATATTTTTGCTGTTGGTGATGTGATCGGTAAATTAGATCTGACTCCTGTTGCAATCGCAGCTGGTAGACGTTTATCAGAACGTTTATTTAATGGAAAGAAAGATTCTTATCTTGACTATAAACTTGTTCCGACAGTCGTCTTTACGCATCCACCAATTGCAACAATTGGTTTGACAGAAGAAGAAGCATTGGAAAAATATGGCGAAAATGAATTGAAAGTTTATCGTTCACGCTTTACCCCAATGTACTTTGCATTAAATGATTATCGCCAAAAATGCGAAATGAAATTGATCTGTGTCGGAAAAGAAGAAAGAATCGTCGGCTTACATGCTATTGGTGTTGGTGTCGATGAGATGCTGCAAGGTTTTGCCGTGGCTATCAAGATGGGTGCAACTAAAGAAGACTTTGACAATACAGTAGCCATCCATCCAACAGGAGCGGAAGAATTCGTAACGATGCGATAATTTAATATTAACAGTTCCAACAGCTTTTTATTGAACAAACCATGTAAAACCAGAAAATCAGTATACTGATTTTCTGGTTTTTTGTTTTTTAGTTATTTATGTAAGATTGCTTCGATAATTCTCAAAACGAAATAAGTAGGGAAGTTGGAGATTTTGATTATCTTCGTAACTGACGAAGAGTAAATGAATCCATTTGGTATGCACTCTTAAGTTCAAAATATTGGTATCGATGTTTAAAAGAAATAGAAATGTATCGAAGAACAGATGTTTAAAAAAGTGTGACTTTGTATAAATAAATTAGAAGAAGCAAACGAGGATGTTAAAAGAATACCATATAGTTACCAAACCAAGAAAGTTCTCGTCAAGTTCGCTGGTACGAATCAAATCAAGTGAAAAAAGGGACTGTGAAAAAAATTGTGTCATAGTTAGTCACTTTTTCCGAACAAATAGTGTTCAATCAGCTGTCCTTCGGTATTAGCTCAAAAAACGGCAAAATATGAGGAACTATTTTTCCATTTGTTTCTCTAATACTCAGGACAAAACACTGATTTTACAACCTCTGATAAACGGTGTTCAAAAGCCAGTTTCTCGGTATTAAGCCAAATTTATGCAAAAATGTGGAAAGCCATTTTCACAAAATTTTTCTTAATACTCGAAACTAAGCGACTTTTTCACAACCTCTGATAAACGGTGTTCAAAAGCCAGTTTCTCGGTATTAAGCCAAATTTATGCAAAAATGTGGAAAGCCATTTTCACAAAATTTTTCTTAATACTCGAAACTAAGCGACTTTTTCACAACCTCCTGATAAACGGTGTTCAAAAGCTTGCATCTGCGGTAATAAGCCCAACCAAACGAAAAATATAAGGAGCTATTTTTATTTGGCTGTTCTTATTACTTGATGCAGGGCAGTTTTTTCACAACCTCTTCATGCTGTTAAATGGCTTGCATAATGATTGTTAGTAATAGCCCCAATACATAACTGGCATTGAATAAGACCATATTTTTGATGGAATAGCTGAAACTGATAGGCTGGGGTAACGTTTGCTTGAATTGATCCAAATGCTTCTTCACAATTGGCAAGGTCAAGAAGGTGACCAAGATCGGCCATTCATAGATACCGCTCAACAACCCCATTAAAATCACGAAATAGCAAGCATACATCAATAGCTGGAATAAGACTGTTCCCGCAGGACGTCCGATATAAAAAACTAGTGTATAGCGATGATTTTCAATATCACGGTCAAGATCCCGCAAATTATTAGCCAACATGATATTGGCAATCGTAAACACCAAGGGTAAGGAAGCTAATACGATTGCTGCTATAGCCCAAAGATTTCCTACCAAAGCAAATTGTCCAGATGAAAAGTTGACTGTCAGATCATAGACATCTGAACCGAATGTATTGACATAAACGACCATGGCAAAAATTCCAAGGCCCATAGTCACCCCACTGAAAATTTCCCCTAAAGGCATTCGAGATAAAGGAATCGGTCCGAATGTATAGAATACTCCAATAAAACAACAGATAAATCCCATCAAAAGTAAAAGCCAACCCGTATTGATCGTTAGAATAACGCCGATAACAAAAACAAATGCAATCATAGCTAAAATCATGTTTCGAATCAATACAGGAGATAGATTTCTGCGGCCAATGACATTTTCTTCATACTTATATACTTCAGAATGAGCCTTTTCATAATCCATGTAATTATTGATAGCGGTAGTCGCTAAATCAAAAACTAGCATTCCAATAAAAAATAAAAAAGTGTTTAGCCAATGTATCTCATGAAAAAAAGCGATAGAGAATAATACCCCTACCGCAAAAGGAAATACACTAGCCACCTTTGTTCGTATTTCAACTACTTCTAAAAAGATTTTTAGTGTCATGGTTCGTACTCCTTATTTTAGTTCAGAACGGTCACCCATCGTGTAATGGGAGTCCTCCGATAATTTGAAGGTGTCTTTGATTGGATCGGTCACATATACTTTATCGTCTTTTGTCACGAAGATCGCTTCCGTCCCGTTATTCAATTCGCTTTCGACGTATTCCAGTCCTTTTTTCACACCCATTGAAAAGACTGCTGTAGACAACCCGTCACCATCAATTGATTTATCTGTTATGATCGTGACACTTGCGATATCATTGTCGAACGGATAACCCGTTTTTGGATCAAACAAATGATGGTATTTTTTGCCATCTACTTCTAAATAACGCTCGTAAATTCCAGAGGTAACTAATGTTTTGTTCCGTTCTTTAATAGAACCTAAAACAGATCCGCGAGCCATGTTCGGATCTTGGATGCCGACTGTCCAGTCTTGGTTTTCGCCTCTTGGGCTGTGGCCTAAGACATAGACATTACCGCCCAAGTCAACGATGGCAGTGGTCACTCCTTGTTTTTTCAAGACTTTCACTACTTCGTCCGTAATGTAACCTTTGGCGATTGCACCTAAATCGATGATCATTCCTTTTTCTTTTAGATAAACAGTTTTTTCTTTGTCATTTAGTTCGATCTTATGATAATCCACTAATTTCAATGCCTGATCGATTTCTTCTTGGGAAGGTTTTCTGGCGTCATCAAAACCGATTCGCCATAATTGTGTGATTGCACCAATCGCCATATCGAATCCGCCTTGAGAATCTTGGCTATATTCGTAGGCCCGCTTGACTAACGTGTAGACGTCATCAGAAACTTTTACTGGTTTGATCCCAGCTTGCTCATTCACTTCATCGATCTCAGAACCTTTTTGATTGATCGTGATTTTATCACCAAGTTCTTTTACTCGATCGAAGGCAGGTTTCAATGCTGATTCTTTGCCTTCATCATACACACGGATACGAACGTAAGTCCCTAACAAGAACTGTTCATCAGAATATGGATCTTTCAATATCTTGGTAGCTGCTGAACTTTCAGTGGTTGTTTTATTTGCTGAGTTGCTGCAGCCAGTTAGCACCATAAAAGAGATGCCCAGTGTGATTAAGGAAAATAGTAGTTTTTTCCGCATCTTTTTCCTCTCTTCATTTTGAAAGGTGAGACGACTGCCTAATCTGGCTATCGTCCCACCCTCCAACTTTTATTAGTATGATTATGTGATTATTTTTCTGTTACGATATTATCTACTTCGATTGTTTGAGTGTCGCCTTTTTCAGCTGCATTCACTAATTGTTGTGCGTACATGATGAATGAATGTGAGCTGTGTGTAGCACCTGTAACAACTTCTACATTAGCAGGTGAGCCATCTTCTTCGCCCATTGCTTTGACGAATTCGTCGTTCAGAGTAGGGATGTAAGTTTTTGGTTCTGTACCGCTTTTTGCTTTCATATTTTCATTATATTCTGTATCATCTTGTTTTGATTTACCGTCTTTGTCGATATAATCAAAGTTTGATTCAGTTACTTTGCCGCCAGCAACTGTCATTTCGAATTGCACACGGTAGCCGTTAGAGTAGTTCTTTTCTTCAAGCTTGTAAGTGCCGTCTTTCAAATCAGCACCATTGTCGATTTCGATTGTATCTGTGTTACCAGCTTGAGCAGCTTGGATCAATTGTTGTGCGTAGTTTTGGAAGCTTTCAGATGAGTGAGTAGCTCCAGTTACGACTTCCACACCGCTTGCGCTTTGTGCTTTTAAGAATTGGTCATTCAACTCAGGAATGTATTTTTCTGGGTTTGTGCCAGATTTTGCTTCCATGTTTTTGTTGTATTCTGCATCTTTTGTTTTTGATTCGCCGTTTTCATTGACGTTATCATATTTTGATTCAGTGATTTTGCCGTCTTTTACAACCATTTCAAAGACTGCACGGTAACCATTTGAATAATTTTTTTCTTCTAATTTATATGTGCCGTCTTGCAAATCTCCGCCAGCTACAACTTTTGCAGATGATTCTGTTGTGCTTTTTGCAGTCGAAGATTGTGCTGTAGATGATTCAGAAGAAGAGTTTGAGCTTCCGTTGTCATCTGCGCCGCAAGCGCCTAACACTAGAGCTGAAAATGCTAATACGGCAAATCCAGTTACAAAACGTTTTTTCTTCATTTTAATACCCCACCATTCCATTTCTAGTCCACAATTTTTCTTTGTGATTCATTATACATTCTAATCTTTTTAGCCTATAAGTCAACTATTTTTGATAAATAACCCATGTAATATTTCAAACGTTTTCTTTCAGCAAATTTCGTGAAAAAACGCTTTATTTTAAAATTTGAAAAAAATCCAAAAGGAGTTAGACAAAAGAACAGAACATCTATATAATATATGGAGATTGTGTAATAAGTATCAAACTAAAAGAATTATCATATATTCATTATATAGATAGTCTATAAGGAGCGGATGATCAATGGCAAAGCAAAATATTGTCGTTGTAGGAGCAGGATATGCCGGTGTTTCAGCTACAAAATACTTGGCAAAGAAACTGAAAAAAGAAGATGTAGCAATTACTCTGATCGATCGTCATTCGTACCATACTATGATGACCGAGTTGCATGAAGTAGCTGGCGGACGTGTAGAACCAGAAGCAATCCAATACGATCTGCAGCATTTGTTTGCTCGTCAAAAGAATGTACAACTTGTCACAGACACTGTAATCGGTATCGATAAAGAACGAAAAATCGTCAAGACCAAATTAGGTTCCTATCCTTTTGATCAGCTGATCCTTGGAATGGGCGGAGAGCCGAATGACTTTGGTACACCTGGTGTCAAAGCACACGGATTCACCCTTTGGTCATTTGAAGATTCTGTAAGGATTCGGGAACATATTGAGAAGACAGTAGCAAAAGCTGCATTGGAACCAGATGATGAACTGCGTAAAGCCATGCTGACTTTCGTTGTCTGTGGTTCTGGATTTACCGGTATTGAAATGATTGGGGAACTGATCGACTGGAAAAATCGCCTAGCCAAAGATTATAAATTAGATCCAAACGAAATCACACTGATGGTCGTAGAGGCAATGCCGACGATCTTGAATATGTTGGATCGAAATGATGCTGCAAAAGCTGAACGCTATTTGCGTAAGCACAACGTGGAATTATTATTGAATGCACCAATCGTAGAAGTGGCTGCTGATCATATCAAATTGAAAGACGGACGCAACATTCCGACTCACACACTGATTTGGACAGCTGGTGTCAAAGGAACTTCTGACGCTGCTGACTTTGGATTAGAATCAGCACGCGGACAGCGGTTGATCGCCAATGAATATATGCAGGCAAAAGGCTACGAAGATAAAAACATCTATATCATTGGTGATTTAGTCTTTTATGAAGAATTCCCAGGAACACCGACACCGCAGATCGTTCAAGCTGCTGAACAAACAGGACACACAGCCGCAGCGAATATCGTGGCTTCGATCAAAGGCGGAGAAAAGCATAAATTTAAAGGAAACTATCAAGGATTTATGGTTTCTATTGGTGCCAAATGGGGGGTAGCTAACCTATTTGATAAGATCCATTTAAGCGGATTTTTAGCTATCGTAATGAAACATATCGTGAATTTGAAATACTTCTTTGATATTCGTTCTGGTTATTATATGTTCCAATATTTAATGCATGAGTTTTTCCATATCAAAGATGATCGCAACGTGACTCGAGGACATTCTTCTCGTTACGGCAATGTCTTATGGAGTGTGCCACTTCGTATTTTCTATGGTTTAGTTTGGTTCGTTGAAGCTTCCAAAAAAATCATTGGGAATGGTGAAGTGTTCAAACCAAGTACTTGGTTTGGTGAAGGATCATGGTTCACTGGAAACAGTGTGTTCCCTTGGACATGGGAATACAATGTAACAGATGTTGCCAGTGGTGCTTCTGCTGCTGGTGATGCAACCACAGCTGCCAGCGGAGCAGGGGCAAGTGCCGGAGAAGCAGCGACTCAAGCTGCACATTTTGGTTTGAGTTATGCATACGGTGAAGAACCAATGGCTGTGATTGAGAAGTCACCAGACTGGTTCACAAAGATCATGCAAGTGATCATGCCAAACAATGATGTAGCAATGTTCTTCCAAAAATTCATGGTATTCTTTGAAATTGCCTTGGCATTAGCATTGATTGCTGGATTATTCACATGGCTATGCAGTGCGACAACGATTGTATTGGTGATCACGTTCTGCTTATCAGGCATGTTTTACTGGGTAAACATTTGGTTCATTTTTGTTGCTTTCGCATTGATGAACGGTTCCGGACGTGCGATTGGGTTGGATCGCTGGGTAATTCCATGGCTACAACGTACACTAGGTAATTGGTGGTACGGTAGACCAAGTTCCCAGTACGGCAAGAAATAAATAGATAAAGAACGTTATTTGAATGCAAGATTTCAATAGAAAGGGGCTGAGACAAACCGTCACAGCCTCCTTTTTATGTAAAATTAAAGGAATAAGATGCCCGAGATAAGCCTCCATGAGCAAGACACAGGTGTCACAACCTCTGTTACAACCTCTTGTTATAAACGGTGTTCCAGAAGTAGCTTCTTCGAAAAATAAGCCGAAATTTCACAAAAACTTGAAAAGTAATTTTCGTAAATTCCTTCTTATTTCTTGAAGTTGCCCACTTCTGTCACAACCTCTTGTTATAAACGGTGTTCCACCTGCTGCTTCTCGGTAATAAGCCCAAAGAATTAGAAAACATGGAAAGCTGTTTTCTATTCTTCGTTCTTATTACTCAAAGCAAGACACAGGTGTCACAACCTCTTGTTTTTATGCTAAAATTGGGTGAGTTAATCTGGAAAAAGGAGAACAAAAATGAGCCTTAAAGAATTTGCTGAAAAAAGTCTGCTCAAACCTTGGGATGTTTTTATTATTTTGCTTTTGACTGTTCTTTCTTTTTTACCAGTCATGATTTTTGGTCTTCAGCAAAACACCGCAACAGCAGAAAAAGAAGCGGTACTGCGTGTGGATGGCACAGAAATCAAAACATTCCCTTTGATGGCTGGAGAAGAGAGCAACACATATACTTACAAAGATGAACACGGAGATTATAACTTGATCGAGATAGATGGCGATCGAGTACGGATAAAAGAAGCAGATTGCGATGACCAGATCTGCGTACGTCGAGGCTGGGCAACGAAAAATGGCGAAACCATCGTCTGTTTGCCACATAAATTAGTGATCGAAGTCCGTTCAACAGATGGAGGTGACGAAGACAGTCTGATTTATTAGACCTTCACACACCATGAGTAAATTACAAAAAATGATTTATATTTCGCTACTTGTTGCACAAGGAGTGATCATTGGTTTATTGGAAAATATGATCCCTTATCCTTTTTCTTTTGCGCCTGGTGCAAAACTAGGCTTAGCCAATCTAATCACGATCGTTGCCATTTTTACCATGAAAAAACGAGACAGCTTCTTACTACTTTGGCTACGACTATTCCTGACTACTTTGCTAGGCGGAACGATTTCCACATTCCTTTATAGTATGAGTGGTGCTTTGCTTAGTTATTTTGGAATGTTATTGGTCAAGCAATTAGGACCAAAACGTGTCAGTATCATCGGAATTAGTGCGGCCGGCGGTTTCATGCATAATGTCGGACAGCTTTTGATGGCTTCTTTCATTGCACAATCATGGACAGTCATGTTGTACTTGCCAGTCCTTTCAGTTTTAGGGATTTTATCAGGGATTGCAATCGGGATCGCAGCGAATTATCTTTTACGACATGTGCAGACACTTCAACGATTCCAAAAAGATTATGAGCAGGGAACCAAACAAAAATGGAGCCCAATGTTTACCAAAAAATAATCGTCACACAAGGAGTTTTTTTATGAAGCTACATCCAATGTGGGAAAACTATCCTGCTTTAAGTAAAGAATTGACAGAAACACTAAAACGGATGGAAGAAACTGTCCGCCTGAAAAACAAACCTGTCGAACAAGCAATCAAAGAAACGATCCATGCCGGCGGAAAGCTGTTGCGTCCTGCCTATCAGCTATTGTTCTCACAATTTGGACCAGAGCAAGATCGAGACAAAGCCATCGCTTTGGCAGCTTCTATCGAAATGCTCCATACGGCCACACTGATCCATGATGATATCGTTGATGAAGCGGATCTGCGACGTGGTCAGCCTAATATCCGTAGTCAGTTTGGTAATGTCGTTTCTGTCTATGCAGGAGACTATTTATTTGTCTGCTGTTTTAAACTATTGTCTGATTACTCCACTTCCTTGAAAAGTCTCCAATTGAATTCTCGCAGTATGGAAAAAGTATTGAATGGCGAATTAGGTCAGATGGATGATCGCTATAATTATGAACTTTCTGTAAAAGAATATTTGGAAAATATTTCAGGTAAGACAGCTGAACTGTTCCAATTAAGTTGTTCTGTTGGCGCTTTTGAAAGTGGAACAAGCGAGCGCTTCGCAAAAAAAGCAGGAGATATCGGACTTTCTATCGGGATGGCCTTTCAGATTATCGATGATATTTTAGATTATACAAAAGAGAGCCAGGAAATCGGCAAACCTGTACTAGAAGACATGCGTCAAGGGGTCTATTCTTTACCGTTGATCTACTCTTTGCAAAAAAACAAACCAAAGCTACTACCTTATTTAGAGAAGAAAGCGGCAATGACAGAAGAAGATGTCGACGCCGTACGCAAAATCGTTGAACATACAGGAGGCGTGGAAGAAGCTAGGAAGTTAGCGGCCTCTTACACAGAAAAGGCTTTGAAGGAAATAAAGAAATTACCTGCCACCTCTCTTCGAACAAAAGAGAATCTCTTTTCCCTTACCCAACTGATTTTGGATCGCAAAGACTGAATAGGGAAAGGTTCGATACGTAAATAAATTTCTCAGAAGGAAATCTACGTGTTTTTTGACAAATTGAATTGTAGTTCTTGTATTTATGATAAAAAGCAAAAATAAAGAGCAACGTCCGTTAGCGACGTTGCTCTTTTTTATCTTGAATATTTTTTTACCTTTTCGATTTCTTATAACTCATAAAAGTGATTCTTAAACCGATTACAAGTAATATAACGCCTGCGAGTGTTATCCAATTATTCGATTGACTTCCAGTTTTAGGAAGTGCTCTTTTTGATTTGTTTCCATTGTCATTGCTTGTTTTATTAGTTAAGTTAAAGTTCGTCCTGTTATCCGAACTTGTTTTTGAGAAGGAGACACTTGCATGACGTGTATCGCTTGTGGTAGACGACGTGTCTGTACTATCGCTTGAAGTTGATGAATCTGAGCTATCACTTGTGGTAGAGGATGTATCTGTACTGTCACTTGAAGCTGACGTGTCCGTGCTATCACTTGTAGTGGTAGATGAATCTGAGCTATCACTTGTGGTAGAGGTAGTATCTGTACTGTCACTTGAAGCTGACGTGTCCGTGCTATCACTTGTTGTGGTAGATGTATCCGTACTGTCGCTTGAAGCTGACGTGTCCGTGCTATCACTTGTGGTAGAGGTAGTATCTGTACTGTCACTTGAAGCTGATGTGTCCGTGCTATCACTTGTGGTAGAGGTAGTATCTGTACTGTCGCTTGAAGCTGACGTGTCCGTGCTGTCACTTGTGGTAGAGGTAGTATCTGTACTGTCACTTGAAGCTGATGTGTCCGTGCTATCACTTGTGGTAGAGGTAGTATCTGTACTGTCGCTTGAAGCTGATGTATCCGTGCTATCACTTGTGGTAGAGGTAGTATCTGTACTGTCGCTTGAAGTTGATGAATCTGAGCTATCACTTGTGGTAGATGTATCTGTACTGTCGCTTGTGTCTGTCGTATCTGTACCATTGTCGCTGATAAATATTTCGTTAGGATCCCAACGATTGGTAGCTGCATCTAAAATCACATTTGTTCCTATAATCGTTCCGTCTTGGTTTTGAGTAATGCGGATAGTAGCATTAGGCGCAAGGATTGTTCCTTGAAAAGGAGCACTGATTGTCAAATCAGTCATCTCATTTCCAAAATTCCAAGAGATATTCGCATCCGAAAAATCTTCTGTTTCATGATTTGAACGATCATTGTATTTGATTGGTGACTGTACGTTCAATGCAGAAGAACTGTTGATGACATTAAATACAACTACTTGATCATTTGGATTAATGATTTGAAGTGGCGTATTCATCGTTAACACTTCTGCATCGATATTTACCAATAAAAACCCGGTATCTGATAAATCAGTTAAATCGATTGTCCGATTGTTCATGTCTGGAAAATCTGCAGCAGTATATGTTTTAGCTGGAGTGATCGTTGCAAGATCATTTGCTGCTACATTCAATTTAGCAAATTCCTGCTCGAAATCAATATATTCATGCCCAGCACGATCTTTATAAAAATCATCTGGAGTTAAGTGATCAAGCCTGGATCCATTGACTGTAGGATGACCATCTTGAAGTGCTACATCCACGTTACTGCCAACGACAAATTTATTCATTCTTGTGCTACCTGTAGGTATGCCTGAAGAATTAGCGAAAGAATCAGTTTTTTGTATATAATTTATTTCTTGGTTCAATAAACCTTCATGAAGCTCTGTACCAAAATTATTTTTTGCATCAAGTTCATGTGTTGCTATATTTCCGTCTGTATGTGCATTCACAGTTGTCTTATTTTTAGCAAATACGTGGAATTGACTAGCAATTCCTAACAAGCCATAGTTACCAGTTAGATCATTATAAATATTCCCAGGGTCTTTAGGAATGTATGTTTCCGCTGAAACGGCCACACCATACGAAAAGATATTGAACAACAAAGCAACTAGGACTAGTAAACTTGCCCTTTTTTTCATTTTTCCCCTTCCTTTCCTTTCAAACATTTTCCTATTATACTCTTTTTCTCCTAGTCTTAAACTGTTCGTTTGAAAAATCATTGTTTATTTAAAGAATATTAATGAAACGTTCATATTGTTGCTTCTTGTTCAATTGATAGTTCGACACTATCTTTTTCTTTCAATCTCCAAACTATTGATGATGGTGACTGTTAAAGTGTAAAAAATAAGGGTGTGTAGTAACATATAAGTAGGTATCCTAGAATTAGGAAAAAGTAAGTAGGATAAATAAAAAGGAGGAAAATAAATGGATTATTTAGATATGCTATGCGAGAGTGTGGATCGGGCATACGATCGGTTTGAACGTTTGTTTGAAGGCGTCTCTATTGAGGAGGCCAATCGTTTTCCAGTGGAAGATAGAGCCCCGCAGATCAAATCAATGACTTGGCTGGCTTGGCATACCGCTCGAGAATTAGATTTCCAGATTGCTGATTTAGCAGGAACTTCTCCAATTTGGCATAGTCAAGACTGGGAAAGCCGGTTTCCGATGACGATAGCAGATAACGAACAAGATTGGAAGCATAGTCTGGAACAAGCAAAGCAGATCCAAGCTAATCAAATAGAAGATCTGCTAGGATACTTGCGAGGAGCTGCTGATTTTGCTATTTCTTACTTAAGAAGGCTGGAACCTTCCGAGCTAGATGAAGTAATTGACGAGAACTGGACACCACCAGTCACACGAGGAATGCGTCTCGTTTCTATTATTGATGATGCTGCTATGCACTCTGGTCAGGTGATCTATGCGAGACGTTTGTTGGGATTAAGAGATTAAGGCACTAGCTAAAAAAGAACTTACGGCAAAATAAGTCGCAAGTTCTTTTTTGTTTTTATCGTTACCCATGGTCTATCTATAAGATTGAAAAAGGAAGCGGCCTGCTATCTCTTTTGATCGTGTAAACTGATGACTCTCTTGTTTTTTGCATTGATTCATTTAAAGAAAGTGTACCATGCTTTATAGATATTTTTAGAATACCTTTTTCTAGAGGATAGAGAAACTGTCAGCTGATAGAATAAGGAGAGTCTTTTGAAGAGAATTCAGAAAAAAGGACACTGTATGAGATCAGGTGTCCTTTTGTGAAATCTGATAATTATTGCGTACGGATAGATGTGAGACTGATTTCGCCAGAAGACAAACTCATCTTCTGTTCATTTGTTTGGACGATCAGTTCGCCATGATCACCGATTTCTTTTGCAAGACCGACATAAGTCGTTCCTTTTTGATTGAACGACACGGTTTTTCCCAATACGAATGATTTTTCTTTATAGAAGTCCAACGCTTTTTCTGGGTGAGAAAGATAAGTGAACAATTCTTGCCAGATTTTGCTGATTAGCTGATTCCTTGTGACACTAGCTTGTCCGTCGGGAAAGACAGAGATGGCTTTTTCTTGGAGATCAGCTGGAAAATGATTTTGAGGAACAGAAAAATTAAGCCCGATCCCAATGATGATATGACTGATCCTGCCGCTTTCCATATCACTGACTGCTTCAGATAAAATCCCACAGACTTTTTTTCCATCCATGTAGATATCATTGACCCATTTGATCGAAGCAGAACGACCGGTTACAGATTCAATGGCTTTCACACAGGCACTGGCTGCGATGATCGTATATTGAGGCAATTCATCAAACCGTTTGTCTGGATGGAGCAAGAGACTCATGTAGATTCCTCGTCCAGGTTCAGCGAAAAAAGGCCGTCCAAAACGTCCACGAGCTTGTTCTTGTGTATCAGCAACAAATAACTTCGAAACAGAATCTCCTTGAGCTGCTGCCAGTTTGGCATCTTTCATCGTAGATTCAGAAGTCAACATCGTTTGTACTTTCAAATCAGGAATAAACGACCGTAGCTCTTGCTGGATTTCTTTTGCATCTAGTACGTCAGAGGGCAGGTAACGATACCCTGTAGGCCCGTGCTCAAAACGATAGCCTGCCTTTTCCAATTCTTTGATGGCTTTCCAAATACTTGTCCGGGAAACTTCCAGTTGCTGTGCCAACTTTTCTCCGGAAAGAAAATCTGGTGTCTTTTTCAATAATTGAAGTACCTTGTCTTTCGTTGTCATGGCATCAAGCTCCTTTCCCATCCATTCTATCAGGAAGAAGGAGAGAACAAAATAGTTTTCGAAGAAACAACGGTTGATACATAAAGCAAAAACGAAAGAAGGAAAGAGAAAAAAGAAGAGGGTGGGCGTTCATTTTTTGTCCCATCCTCTTTCTGATTATGAAGATAAAAGTACTTGATCGTCTTTTAATGCCGTGCCGCTGTTTTGTTTGAACAACGCTAATAATTGGGGCACTGTGAGCTGCTGTTTTTCCTCTTGCTGGATATCTACGACGATCCTTCCTTGATGCAGCATGATCAGTCGACTCCCATAGCGGATCGCGTCTTCCATGTCATGAGTGACCATAAAAGCAGTGAGATTCTGCTCAGTGATCAGCTTTTCTGTCAATTCCATCACCGTTTTGGAAGTAGCAGGGTCAAGCGCTGCAGTGTGTTCATCTAATAAGATCAGTTCTGGACGCTGTAATGTGGCCATCAATAACGTAATAGCTTGACGTTGTCCTCCAGACAGCAAACCGATTTCTGAGGATAAACGATTTTCCAACCCCAAATTTAGCCGAACCAGCTGGTCTTTGAAAAATGTTCGGTCTTGTGGTTTGACACCACGGAAGAAGCCGCGTTTTTTTCCTCGTTTCATAGCAAGAGCAAGATTTTCTTCTACCGTTAAACGAACGGCTGTCCCTAGTTTAGGATCTTGGAATACGCGACTGATGGATTTCGAACGTTCGACAACAGATTTTTTCGTGATATTTTTTCCATTCAATAAAATTTGACCCTGATCGACAGAAAATGTACCGGCGATGCTGTTCAGCAAAGTAGATTTACCAGCCCCATTTCCACCGATGATCGTCACGAAGTCGCCGGGATCTAAGGAAAGATTAATGCCTTTCAGGACATGATTTTCGTTGATCGTTCCTTTTTCAAAGGTATGATGGAGATTTTCCAATGTTAAGACGTCATTCATTTGACACTACCGCCTTTCTTTTTTTGAGGTAAATGGAATTTTTGCTGGATCTGCGGGAAAGAAAGACAGATCACTAGCACGAAAGCAGAAGCAAGTTTCGAATCACTTGGTTCAACATTCAGTTCGAAGACTAACGCTAAAATAAAACGATAAATGACCGCACCTAAAACGACAGTCAAGAGACGGAGAAATAGTGGCTGGTTACGTAACAAAACTTCTGCGATGATAATAGAAGCAAGTCCAATTACGATCGTTCCAATACCAGAATTTAAATCAGCAAAGCCGTTGTTTTGCGCAAGCAAGGAGCCAGAAAGAGCAATGCATCCATTAGAAATCATATAACCGATGATCTTCATATTATCTGTGTTGATCCCGTTTGCTTCGCTCATTGCCAGATTATCGCCAGTTGCACGAATAGCAAGTCCTGTTTCTGTACGTAAGAACAAAACAAGTAAACATACAACGATCAAAGCAAAAAGCAGACCGACGATCAGTACAGCGTTGTCTTTTGTTATGCCGAATGACTCGACCCAATGAAAGATCGTTGGCTGACCCAATAAAGAGATGTTCGGCGCACCCATCACACGGGATGTGACAGAATATAAACCAGTCATGGTGATGATCCCTGCAAGAAGGGCGGGAATTTTCAATTTTGTGTGAAGCAGTCCGGAAACAAGCCCTGCTGCCGCACTCCCTAAAAAGCCTAGAAGACAAGCTGTCAATGGATGATAGCCATTTGTAATACTTACTGCCGCGATCCCTGCACCTAAAGGAAAGCTTCCTTCAGCAGTCAAGTCGGCAATGTCCAAGATACGGAAAGTGACGTATACACCAATCGCAAGTAGGGCCCATAAGACCCCTTGCGATGCAGATGATAAGAAAAGAGAGAGCAAATTTGTCATGAGAATCCTCCTGTGTTTTATTCAGCTTCTTTGATGCTGTCTGGATTGATGCCTAATGCTTTGGCCATGTCTTTATTGACATACAGTTCCAAATCATTCGCTGTTTCGACAGGAAGTTCACTTGGATTCTTGCCGTCTAAGATTTTTGCTGCCATGATCCCTGTTTGTTTGCCCAAGCTTTCGTAGTCGATTCCTACTGTTGCTAGACCGCCGTCTTTGACTTGATCAACTGCGCCAGCAACGACAGGTGTTTTTGTTTCTTTTGCGACTTCACCGACAACACTTGCCGCACTTGCGAACGTGTTATCAGTAGGAATATAGATTCCATCTACATCTTTAGCTAGACTTTTCGTCACTTGTTGGACATCATTTGTGGAATTTGCTGTCAGTACTTTGACTTTGACGCCCGCTTTTTTCAATTCTTTTTCTGCCAAATCAGCTTGGATCTTAGAGTTTGCTTCACCGTTGTTATACATGATGCCGATTGTTTTGGCGTCTGGCACGATATTTAACAGTAAGCCGATTTGTTTTTCGATTGGCACCATATCTGTCGTGCCAGTCACATTGCCGCCAGGTTTTTCATTGGATGTGACTAAATGGGCTTGTTCCAAGTCTGTGACCGCTGTGACAGTCATCGGGATAGTGGTTGTTTCATTTAATAAAGATTGTGCTGCTGGAGTGGCGATTCCAAGTAGCAAATCAGGATCTTCTTTGACGAGTTTCTCACTCATACTTTTCAGGTTGTCTTGATTGTTTTGGGCATTTTGATAATCGATTGTTAGATTATCGCCTTCTTTATACCCTTCTTCTGCTAATCCTTCTTTGAATCCTTTATAGGCAGCATCTAACGAGTTATGTTGTACAAGTTGCAATACGCCAATTGTTTTTTGTCCATCTGATGCCTCTGCGGAATTGTCTTTTTGTGCGCAACCTCCTAAAGCTAGTAGCAGGGCAGCGCCTAATCCGATGATTATATTTTTTTTCATTTCTTTTTCCTCCTTAATTTTGGGAAACAAAAAATCCATTCAGACAAAATGTCCAAATGGATTGAAAAGTCGGAAAATAAATTGAAAAAGTAGAATGCTTGATACTTTTACTTTGTATTTTCACTGCTCAGCCACTTAGCATTTTGTCTACGTGGCTTTTTGCTGCAATACAAAGTTCTTTAGCCATCATAGATACAAACTGTCGTTTAACGTTTGTATCCATCATGATGAATACAAACCTATCTAAAGTAGCTAAAGTAAAAGTTATTCAGTTGTGTTGGTGCGATTTGGTTGATGTTGGTTCGCATAGAAGTTCCTCCACAAAATGAATTTTCTAAAGTATAACCGAGATAAAAAGGTCTGTCAATTAAGAATTGTCAGATAATTGAAAACATAAAATTGAAAACATTAAGAAAATGTTGCGAAAAAGCAGAAGAAACGCCAGGAAGTGTTGACTTTTATAGAAAATAAGTGTAGTATATGAAGTTGCAAAAACTATCTGATGAAGAAAAGGCAGAAACGAAATATTGTCCGTTTCGGCTTTAATATAAGGAAACAAAAGTAGAAGCTCACGAAGTAAGGTTTCAAGAGAATGTTCTATTTTTGGTTTTTTTTTGCCTAAAAGCCGCAAAAAATGTCTGTTGTTACCTAAAAATAATATTTGAAATATTATTGTAACAATTGATCGGGTAGTCTTTTTGAATGACATTTTAGAGGGGTGAAGAGCTTGGCTGGACACGTAGTAAAATACGGAAAACATCGCGAACGTAGAAGTTTCGCAAGAATCAGTGAAGTGTTGGAATTACCAAATTTGATCGAAATTCAAACAGACTCTTACCAATGGTTCTTAGATGAGGGACTTAGAGAAATGTTTGAAGACATTTTGCCAATCGATGACTTCAATGGCAATCTATCTTTGGAATTTGTAGATTATGAATTGAAAGAACCAAAGTATACAGTAGCAGAAGCTCGTGCGCATGATGCAAACTACTCTGCACCATTACATGTAACATTGCGTTTGACAAACCGCGAGACTGGCGAAATCAAAGCACAAGAAGTATTCTTCGGTGATTTCCCATTAATGACAGAACAAGGAACATTCATCATCAACGGGGCAGAGCGAGTAATCGTTTCTCAGTTAGTCCGTTCACCAGGTGTCTATTTCCATGGAAAAGTCGACAAAAACGGAAAAGAAGGATTCGGTTCTACTGTTATCCCTAACCGTGGAGCTTGGCTAGAAATGGAAACTGATGCAAAAGACATCTCTTATGTACGTATCGACCGTACACGTAAGATTCCTTTAACCGTATTAGTTCGTGCGTTAGGATTTGGTTCCGATGATACGATCTTTGAAATCTTCGGCGACAGCGAAACATTACGCAATACAGTCGAAAAAGACTTGCATAAAAACGCAAGCGACTCAAGAACAGAAGAAGGTTTGAAAGACGTTTACGAACGTTTGCGTCCAGGCGAACCAAAAACAGCAGACAGCTCACGTAACTTGCTGAATGCTCGTTTCTTCGATCCAAAACGTTACGACTTAGCAAACGTTGGTCGTTACAAAGTAAACAAAAAATTAGATTTGAAAACACGTCTATTGAATCTGACATTAGCTGAAACATTAGTTGATCCAGAAACAGGCGAGATCATCGTTGAAAAAGGAACAGTTCTGACTCACCAAGTCATGGAAACACTAGCTCCTTTCATTGATAATGGCCTAAATTCAGTGACTTACTATCCATCAGAAGACGGTGTGGTCACAGATCCAATGACTGTCCAAGTCATCAAAGTATTTTCACCAAGAGACCCTGAACGTGAAGTAAACGTGATCGGAAACGGCTATCCAGAAGCAGCTGTAAAAACGGTTCGTCCAGCCGACATCATTGCTTCAATGAGCTATTTCTTGAACTTGATGGAAGGTATCGGCAATGTCGATGATATCGACCACTTAGGAAATCGTCGTATCCGTTCAGTCGGTGAACTTTTACAAAACCAATTCCGTATCGGGCTAGCACGTATGGAACGTGTGGTTCGTGAAAGAATGTCGATCCAAGATACTGAAACATTGACACCTCAACAATTGATCAATATCCGTCCAGTTGTGGCAAGTATCAAAGAATTCTTTGGTTCTTCTCAGTTGTCACAGTTCATGGATCAAACAAACCCTCTTGGCGAATTGACACACAAACGTCGTCTTTTCGCCTTAGGACCTGGCGGATTGACTCGTGACCGCGCCGGTTATGAAGTTCGTGACGTTCACTACTCCCACTATGGCCGTATGTGTCCGATCGAAACTCCTGAAGGCCCAAACATCGGGTTGATCAATAGTTTGTCCAGTTATGCGAAAGTAAATAAATTCGGATTTATCGAAACACCTTATCGTCGTGTAGACCGTGAAACAGGTCGTGTTACTGACCAAATCGACTACTTGACAGCTGATATCGAAGACCATTACATCGTAGCCCAAGCAAACAGCCCATTGAATGAAGATGGAACATTTGCTCAAGACGTTGTTATGGCTCGTGCTCAAAGTGAAAACTTAGAAGTATCTATTGATAAAGTAGACTACATGGACGTATCACCTAAACAAGTAGTTGCCGTTGCGACAGCATGTATTCCTTTCTTGGAAAACGATGACTCCAACCGTGCCTTGATGGGTGCCAACATGCAGCGTCAAGCAGTGCCGTTGATCAATCCTCAAGCACCATGGGTTGGTACTGGTATGGAATACAAATCAGCGCATGACTCAGGAGCTGCTTTGTTATGTAAACATGATGGTGTCGTTGAATACGTTGATGCTTCTGAAATCCGCGTACGCCGCGACAACGGTGCATTAGATAAATACGATGTAACAAAATTCCGTCGTTCAAACTCCGGAACAAGCTACAACCAACGTCCAATCGTTCATTTGGGTGAGAAAGTCGAAAAAGGGGATACTCTGGCAGACGGACCATCTATGGAACAAGGCGAAATGGCTCTAGGCCAAAACGTTTTAGTTGGTTTCATGACTTGGGAAGGGTACAACTATGAAGATGCGATCATCATGAGCCGTCGTTTGGTAAAAGATGACGTATACACTTCTATCCATATTGAAGAATATGAATCAGAAGCCCGCGATACAAAATTAGGACCTGAAGAAATCACACGCGAAATCCCTAATGTCGGGGAAGACGCATTAAAAGATTTAGACGAAATGGGTATCATCCGTATTGGTGCAGAAGTCCAAGATGGCGATTTGCTTGTAGGGAAAGTCACGCCAAAAGGGGTAACAGAATTATCTGCAGAAGAACGTCTATTGCATGCGATCTTTGGCGAAAAAGCTCGTGAAGTCCGCGATACATCATTACGTGTACCACATGGCGGCGGCGGTATCGTTCACGATGTGAAAATCTTTACTCGTGAAGCTGGAGATGAATTGTCACCAGGCGTAAACATGTTAGTTCGTGTTTATATCGTTCAAAAACGTAAAATCCATGAAGGGGATAAAATGGCCGGTCGTCACGGAAATAAAGGGGTTGTATCCCGTATTATGCCGGAAGAAGATATGCCATTCCTACCTGATGGAACACCAATCGATATCATGCTGAATCCTTTAGGGGTGCCTTCACGTATGAACATCGGGCAAGTATTGGAATTACACTTGGGTATGGCTGCACGTCAGTTAGGTATCCACGTAGCAACGCCAGTATTTGATGGTGCAAGTGATGAAGACGTATGGGAAACAGTTCGTGAAGCCGGTATGGCCAGCGATGCGAAAACTGTTCTGTACGACGGACGTACAGGTGAACCATTTGATGGACGTGTGTCTGTCGGTGTGATGTACATGATCAAACTTGCTCACATGGTCGATGACAAATTGCATGCACGTTCAATCGGACCTTACTCATTGGTTACACAACAACCATTGGGAGGTAAAGCTCAATTTGGTGGACAACGTTTTGGTGAAATGGAAGTATGGGCACTGGAAGCTTACGGTGCGGCTTATACTTTACAAGAAATCTTGACATACAAATCAGATGACGTAGTCGGACGTGTGAAAACATACGAAGCAATCGTCAAGGGTGAACCAATTCCAAAACCAGGTGTACCGGAATCATTCCGCGTATTGGTGAAAGAATTGCAATCACTAGGTCTGGACATGCGTGTCTTGGATATCGAAGAAACAGAGATCGAACTTCGCGACATGGACGATGAAGACGACGATTTGATCACTGTTGATGCTTTGACAAAATTTGCCGAACAGCAAACTGCCAAAGAATTAGAAAAGAAAGCTGCTGAACAAGTGGAAGATGAAAAAGACGATGTCATCCAAAACTTTGAAACCGCAGAAGATAATTTAGACTAATCCGGTCTATGAGCTGCAAGGCGGTCGAAGATCAGCCGTCTTGCGGTTTGCCATTAAATGAAATGGAGGGAACCCCTTTTGATCGATGTAAATAAATTCGAAAGTATGCAAATAGGTTTGGCTTCTCCCGAAAAAATCAGAAGCTGGTCTTACGGTGAAGTAAAAAAACCTGAGACGATTAACTATCGTACCTTAAAACCTGAACGCGAAGGGTTGTTCTGTGAGCGGATTTTTGGTCCTACAAAAGACTGGGAATGTGCCTGCGGAAAATACAAACGTATCCGTTATAAAGGAATCGTTTGTGATCGATGCGGAGTGGAAGTTACTCGTTCGAAAGTTCGCCGTGAACGCATGGGACATATTGAATTAGCAGCTCCTGTTTCACATATCTGGTACTTTAAAGGGATTCCTTCACGTATGGGTCTTGTATTAGACATGAGCCCACGCGCTTTGGAAGAAATCATTTATTTTGCTTCATATGTAGTCATCGAACCAGGAAATACGAATTTAGAGAAAAAACAATTGTTGACAGAACGCGAATATCGCGAAAAACGTGAACAATATGGACAAGAATTCCAAGCTGCTATGGGTGCAGAAGCGATTAAACAATTACTTGATAATGTTGATCTAGATGCAGAAGCAGCCGAATTGAAAGAAGAATTGAAATCTGCACAAGGACAAAAACGTACACGTGCAATCCGCCGTTTGGATATTTTAGAAGCATTCCGCGCTTCAGGAAATCAACCAAGCTGGATGGTTATGGACGTTATCCCTGTTATTCCACCAGATTTACGCCCAATGGTTCAATTAGAAGGTGGACGTTTTGCAACAAGTGACTTGAATGATCTTTACCGTCGTGTAATCAACCGTAATAACCGTTTGAAACGTTTGTTAGACTTGAATGCACCTGGAATCATCGTTCAAAATGAAAAACGTATGCTGCAAGAAGCAGTAGATGCATTGATCGATAACGGTCGTCGCGGACGTCCAGTTACTGGACCAGGTAACCGCCCATTGAAATCTCTTTCTCATATGTTGAAAGGGAAACAAGGTCGTTTCCGTCAAAACTTGCTAGGTAAACGTGTCGACTACTCAGGTCGTTCCGTTATCGTTGTTGGACCTTTCTTGAAGATGTACCAATGTGGACTTCCAAAAGAAATGGCCATTGAATTATTCAAACCATTCGTGATGCGTGAGCTTGTTCAACGCGAACTAGCTTCAAACATCAAAAATGCGAAACGTAAAATCGAACGTCAAGAAGACGAAGTATGGGATGTTTTAGAAGACGTAATCAAGGAACACCCAGTATTGCTGAACCGGGCACCTACGCTTCACCGACTTGGTATCCAAGCATTCGAACCAGTTTTAGTACAAGGACGCGCAATCCGTTTGCATCCACTTGTATGTGAAGCTTATAATGCCGATTTCGATGGAGACCAAATGGCTGTCCACGTTCCATTGAATGAAGAAGCACAAGCAGAAGCACGTATGTTGATGTTAGCTGCTCAAAACATCTTGAACCCTAAAGATGGTAAACCAGTTGTTACTCCTTCTCAAGATATGGTTCTAGGTAACTACTACTTGACAATGGAAGAAGAAGGACGCGAAGGCGAAGGAATGGTCTTCAGAGATCAAAACGAAGCCGTTATCGCATGGCGCAACGGATATGTTCATTTACATTCACGTATCGGTGTGAACCCTAACTCATTAGGTGAAAAACCATTTACTGAATGGCAAAAAGAACGTACGATGATCACAACAGTTGGTAAGATCATCTTCAACGAGATCATGCCTCCTGAATTCCCTTATCTGAATGAACCAACAGACTTCAACTTGACCGTCCAAACACCGGACAAATACTTTGTTGAAGCTGGTACTGATATTCCTGCACATATCAAAGAGCAAGAATTAGTATTACCGTTCAAGAAGAAAAACTTAGGAAACATCATCGCAGAAGTCTTCAAACGATTCAAAGTAAAAGAAACTTCTAAGATGCTTGACCGTATGAAAGACTTAGGGTACAAACATTCGACACATGCCGGTATCACAGTAGGGATCGCTGACATCAGTGTACTGAATGAAAAACAAGAAATCATTGAAAATGCCCATAAACAAGTTGAAACTATTACAAAACAATTCCGTCGTGGTCTGATCACAGATGACGAACGTTATGAACGTGTCATTGCTGTTTGGAATGCTGCAAAAGACAGCATCCAACAAAAACTGATGGAAGGTTTGGAAGCGAAAAATCCAATCTTCATGATGTCTGATTCTGGAGCTCGTGGTAACATTTCCAACTTTACACAGCTTGCCGGAATGCGTGGTTTGATGGCCGCTCCTAATGGTCGAATCATGGAATTGCCAATCATTTCGAACTTCCGTGAAGGACTATCCGTCTTGGAAATGTTTATCTCAACTCACGGGGCTCGTAAAGGGATGACCGATACAGCCTTGAAGACTGCCGATTCAGGTTACTTGACTCGTCGTCTGGTTGACGTGGCCCAAGATGTAATCATCCGTGAAGAAGATTGCGGTACTGACCGAGGTCTTGAAATCCAAGCCATCCGCGAGGGAAATGAAATCATCGAATCATTAGAAGATCGTTTAGTGGGACGTTACACCCGTAAAGAAGTACGTCATCCTGAAACAAATGAATTGATCATTGCAGGAAACCAATTGATTTCCGAAGACATCGCAAAACAAATCGTTGATGCAGGTGTCGAAACAGTGACAATCCGTTCTGTCTTCACATGTAATACAAAACATGGTGTCTGCAAACATTGTTACGGACGCAACCTTGCAACTGGCTCTGACGTTGAAGTCGGAGAAGCAGTTGGTACGATCGCCGCTCAATCAATCGGTGAACCTGGTACTCAGTTGACGATGCGTACATTCCATACAGGTGGGGTTGCCGGAGACGATATCACTCAAGGTCTTCCTCGTGTCCAAGAAATCTTTGAAGCACGTAATCCGAAAGGGCAAGCAGTGATCACAGAAGTAACAGGGGATGTCATCGATATCTCAGAAGATCCTGCAACACGTACCAAAGAAGTAACAATCAAAGGAAAAACAGATACACGTACGTATACTGTTCCTTATACAGCACGTATGAAAGTAGCAGAAGGCGATATGATCCACCGTGGTGCACCATTGACAGAAGGATCAATCGATCCAAAACAATTGTTGCAAGTTCGCGATGTATTATCTGTTGAAAACTACTTGCTTCGTGAAGTACAACGTGTTTACCGTATGCAAGGGGTAGAAATCGGCGACAAGCATATCGAAGTAATGGTTCGTCAAATGCTGCGTAAAGTTCGTGTAATGGATCCAGGTGATACAGATATCTTACCAGGTACATTATTAGACATCGCAGACTTTAAAGATCAAAACTACAATACGCTAGTCTCAGGAGGCGTTCCTGCAACTTCTCGACCTGTCTTACTAGGTATCACAAAAGCATCATTAGAAACAAATAGTTTCTTATCTGCTGCATCATTCCAAGAAACAACTCGTGTCTTGACGGATGCTGCGATCCGCGGTAAGAAAGATCCTCTTCTTGGTTTGAAAGAAAATGTTATTATAGGTAAGATCATCCCAGCTGGTACTGGTATGCAACGTTATCGTGACATGGAACCAAAAGAAGTCGGTGTAGCAAGCGAAAATGTCTACAGTATTTCAGATATTGAAGCGCAAATGGCTGCAGAAGACGCAATGAACAATCAAACAAAATAGATATTTTAAAAAAGAGGTTGTGACAAATTATTGTGGCTCTTTGTCAATAAGGACTGATGAGTTGTGCAAAATCAAATCTGAGTCAGAATGAACCACATTCTGGCTCAGATTTTTTGTTATCTTACATTGATTAATTGATTGATCAAAAAGATTCTAATTCTCATGTTCTCAAATGATTTAAATCCGTAGGATACTCGTTTCATTGTCTTTATGTGGGTATTCTTCGCTTCTATTTTTCCATTGGAATAAGGATAGATCATTGCGTTGGTGATGCCTTCTTCATAGGTCAGAAGGTTTTGAAGCTTTTCCCGAAAGCTGTCATCTAACGTTTCGGGAAGTTCTGCCAATAAGGAGAAAAATAAGTCAGGGTCTTTGTCTCGAAAGGCTTCAACTAATTCATGAAAAAAGGGATACGCCTCCTTTAGGGGCGGAGAAAACTCAAGCAATCGATCAATCATCATTGCTTCAGTAAGAAATGGGTATTTTGGTGCTCGGAAACTTTTCCATGTTTTGTATTCATAATGGTTGATGTTTGCACGATTTTTTAGCAAAAAGCGCCAGTTCTTTTTCAGTTTTTCTGCCTGGCTTTTCTGTCCGGCTTTACGAAGTTCATTCATTTCACGGATACGCAACTCATTGAACGCTTGATTCATGTGTTTGACAATATGAAACCGATCAATCACGACTTTCGCATTTGGCAGAACACGTTTGGTGAGCTGGAAGTAGGCGGCGTTCATGTCTGTCACCAAGAATTCTACTTCTTCTGGATTGGTACAACCTAAGAAATAGCTTGTTAATCGAGGTAATTTACGCGTAGGCAAAACATCTATTAATTTTCCTGTTTCGCCATCCGCGCAAATAAAGCTCATCTTATCTTCTATGGAAGCATGCGAACGAAATTCGTCAACCATCAATACTCTGGGGAGGATCTTCTTAGATTGCTTTGGTAAATAGCTTTTAAACTCTTTCAATGTACGAATAACGGTGGTCAAAGATACCTGACAGCTTTTCGCAATAAAAGATAAAGATACTTTTTCAGTCAGTAAAGAAGCAATTTTATATCTAACATGATTTGCGATTGAATGTCTGGGTTGGACAAAATAACTTTGAGCCGTCCAATGGGTGCGACAGTTTTTACAGGTATAGCGTTGCTTTTTTAGGCGCATAACCAAAGGCATATGATTGTATTGTTCAAAACGGACAATCGTTTCCTTTTTTCCATTTTTCACTATAATTGCTTTCCCGTTTCCATCTACCACAGTAGAACCACAACTTCTACAAGCACGAGGAGTAGGCGAGAGAACAGCATCGACGACCAACGTCTTTTTCTTCTGAAGGGTCTCGTAAGAGACCTCTGTAATCATCAAATCTTTCTCTGTTATTCTCAGCATTTTTTTGATAGAATCATTCATATAGCGTATCGTCCTCTCAGTTGTTTATTTTGTGGTGATTTAATCATACTAGAGAACGATATGTTTTTTAATACCTAAAATGAAAATGGGGCTGAAGAATCAATTCTGATTCATCAGTCCCATAAATTATAGAGCCATTATTGTCACAACCTCTTTTTTGGTTTGTCTAAAATAATTTGTCTAACTAGAAGAAAAGTGGGAAAGGATCTTAACAACATCGGTTCGTATCCAATTAAGGTATCGGAACGATCATCTTCCAAGAGAAGTCAATCAACAAAAGTAAAGATAGATCATTTTTTGAATGCAAAATAAATTGATGGGAAGATAGAGCGGTTATTTTTAATATTTTGCTAGCTATTATTGAATAATTCCTCGAATAAAACAAAACCAGTAGACATGTCTGTTATTCTATTTATGTTTTAGAGATAAGTATCCCCAAATAACATGGATTGAAATAAGGGTAAATGTGTTTAAAAAAACGAACTATAAAAACTTATACACAACGTGGTTAAAAATAGTTTTTTCTTCCCTGTGGAAAAAATAGTTTAACACAAACATTATAGTTATCCACAGCTATCTAAAACAGATGGAAAATAAGAAAAATTCGCTAAAATACCGGGAGGGGGTAACGAGGGATGAGTGATTGAAAAAAGAACAGAGTAACTGACTTATCCTCAGTGTTTCTGTTCTTTTATAATTCTGTTCTACATTTCTTGTTGTTGGATCGAATCTGTGAGAGTAATCTCGGTTGAAAGAATGATTCTTTTTTCTTCAGGGTATTGGTGGTGGATTAGTTGGAATAAAAGTTCTGTGGCTTTGATTCCTAACTGATTTGTCGGAATGTCTATCCGAGTCAACTGTGGCGAAAATAGGGAGGACAATAAGGGATCACTGAATCCTGCGATCGAAAGATCATCAGGTATCTGCTTTCCAGATTGTTCTGCCACTTTGTAAATACTCAATGATTTTAATGCATCGGTAGAAAAAATCGCAGTTGGTCTTTCTCGTAGCTTCATTAAATCATTCATTGCTGCCATGCTATCTTCTAAGCGAAAGCCGCCGTCTATAATCCATTCATTACGGATATCTAGGTGGTGATCAAATAAGCATTGACGGTAACCATTGAGACGATCATTGGATACATAAACTTCTGTCGGAGCATGGAGACAGCCGATATGACGGTGTCCATTCTTGATCAGTGTTTCCACCAAATCGTAACTATCCTGGAAATTATCCGTGTCCACTGAGTAGATGTTCGTGTAGTCGTTTCCGACTTTTCCGATTACCACAATAGGAATATTGTATTGATCCAATTCAAAAAGAAGTGTTTCATCCATCGTAGAGCTTAAAATAATAATTCCTCGGATCATTTTTTCTTGGATCTTTTTCGCGCATTTTTCTAGCTCTTCTTCTGGTGTTTTTGCCGTTTGTAGAATCAAGTCGAAGTTATTTTGTTCAGAAACGGCAGAAATGGATTGAATAACATCTGAAAAAAAAGGATTGCCATAGGTCGTATGAGAAGTACGATGAGATAATGCTAGAATCGCGTCAAAACCATTTCCTGACAGTCCTCTTGCAATTTTGCTCGGTTCATAATTCAATTCTTTGATTGCTTGAAGTACACTTGCTTTTGCTTTATCAGAGATATTTGGCTGGTTATTTAATACTCTGGAGACAGTTGATTTTGAGACATTAGCTTTTTTCGCAATGTCATAAATAGTAGGTTTCAATTTTATATGCACCTCCTTTTTGGGAGCGTTTTAGAATAATTCCATAGTACAATAGACATTCTTTTTTGTCTATGATTTTGAAAATTTAGGAATAGCTTGCATGATCATGAGAGACCATATTTTTTTAAGAAGCTATTAATTATTGATACATAAGCTTTCTTATTTGTATTTTTGTGTATATCAAAATTATTTAAAAAAATGCTATTGACAGTAAGCGTTTTCCATAATATGATCAAATCGTTGGGAACGCTCCCAAAAAAGAAAGGGGAATCCGATGTATACAAAACTTTTACAAGCGATTTATCGCGACTCAGATTTGTCTGAGAAAACCGCCTCTATGATTGAACAAAAAGTCAGTGTTTATCAGCAGAAGAAAGGCCAGGCAGGCAAACTGCATTGGGACGAAGAAGATATTTTCTTGATTACTTATGGGGATCAATTTTTTGAAGAGCAGCAACCAACTTTGCGTACATTTAAGAAATTTTATCAAAAGTATTTGGCAGATACATTTAGAGTTGTACATTTCTTGCCATTTTTCCCATATACATCTGATGATGGTTTCTCCGTTGTAAATTATCAGGCAATCAACGACCGTTTGGGCACATGGGAAGATATAGAAGAAATGAGAAGCGAAACACGGTTAATGTTCGACTTTGTCTGCAATCATATGTCTGCCGAAAGTACTTGGTTTCAGGAATATTTAAACTTGAATGATACGTACAAAGATTTTTTTATTGATTTGCCACTGGATACAGATACAAGCAGCGTGACTAGACCAAGGACCAGCCCGTTACTTACAACGTTCATTGACAAAAACGGGAAAGAAAAACACGTATGGACGACTTTTAGCGAAGATCAAGTAGACTTGAATTTTAAAAATCCAGAAGTTTTATTGAAAATGATCGATATTCTTTTGTTTTACTTAGAAAAAGGCGCTTCATTTATTCGCTTGGACGCTGTGGGATTTTTATGGAAAGAACTAGGAACTTCTTGTATACACCTGCCAGAAACGCATAAAATCATCCAATTATTCCGTGCAATCGCTGATGAAGCAGCTCCAGGAACGGTATTGATCACTGAGACAAATGTGCCACACAAAGATAATATCAGTTATTTTGGGAATGGCGAGAATGAAGCACAGATGGTCTATCAGTTTTCGCTACCACCTTTGACCCTTCAAGCGATTCGTTCGGGTAATACAAGTAAGTTGAAAGAATGGTTAAAAACCATCGATTTCGCATCGAAAAAAACAACTTTTTTTAATTTTTTAGCCTCCCATGACGGTATCGGATTGAATCCGGTACGAGGTATTCTGCCGGAAAAAACGATCCTTGAATTAGTGGAACAGCTGAAGAAAGAGGGTGCCCGAGTAAACTACAAGAAAAACCCAGATGGAACGACCAGTCCATATGAGATAAACGCTACGTATCTAGATGCGTTAAGTTCTCCAACAGATACGACGGAATGGAGAAGCAAACGCTTTTTAGCTGCTCATTCATTTTTGGTAACGTTACCAGGCGTGCCGGCAATTTATATTCAAAGTGTGCTGGGAAGTCGAAATGATTACAAAGGCGTAGAAAAAACAGGAGAGAATCGAAAAATCAATCGGCAAAAATTTTTGTTAGCAGATATTGAGAAAGAGTTGCAGACAGATCCATTAAGAACAGCAGTATATGGTGAATTGACCCAGATGCTATCTATTCGAAAAAAAGAAAAAGCCTTCCATCCGAATAGTTTGATTTACTTACTGGACTCAGCAGATTCTTTTATCAGTTTTATTCGCGAAGCGAAGGAAGAGAAAGTCTTAGTTATCCATAATTTTTCCAATCAATCAGCAGGTTATCTTTTACCAAAAGGAGATTACCTAGACCTGTTTTCTGGACAAATTATCCATTGCAGTCAAGAACGAAAGTTGATATTCCAGCCGTATGAATATATGTGGCTGAAAATAATAAAATAAGAGGTGGAAAAAAATGAAAAAAATTATTGTTACTACCTGTCTGCTAGCTACTGGATTTCTTCTTACTGCTTGTGGTGAAAGTCAAAGCTCTAACGAATCACAACAGACAACGATTCAATTCATGCACTCTTCTGTCGAACAGGAACGATTAAGTGTGATCAATGAACTGGTTGCTGATTTTGAAAAAGAAAATCCAGACATCAAAATCAAGCAAGTGCCGGTAGAAGAATCAGCGTTCAATACAAAAATCGTTACGTTAGCTCGTTCCGGTAAATTACCAGAAGTAATGGAAGTCAGTCAGGATTTTGCTAAAGTGATGGATAAAGATGAACTGATTGATCAGACGGCAGTCCAAAACGTTATCGAGGAAGCTGGAGAAGATAATTATTATGACGGAGCCAAAAACCTTGTTCGTTCAGAAGATGGAAAAAGCTATATTGCTGCACCAATTAGCGGCTGGGTTCAAGGTATTTGGTATGACAAAGAAAAATTATCAGAAGCTGGTTTTTCAGAACCAGAAAATTGGGATGATATTTTAAAAATTGCTCAACATTTCACAGATAAAGAGAATAAACAATATGGAATTGCTATGCCTACTGCTGAAGGAACAATGAGTGAGCAAGCGTTCTCTCAATTTGCTTTGTCAAATGGAGCAAATGTTTTGGATGATGAAGGCGAGGTAACGATCGATACGGAAAAGATGAGAGAAGCATTGTCGTTTTATCAAAACTTATCCCAATACACGATGCCAGGCTCTAATGATGTGACAGAAATCAAAGATGCTTTCATGAATGGAACAGCACCAATGGCAATCTATTCAACTTACATTTTGCCTTCTGTTTATGAAGCGGGGAACTCAGAAAATATCGGTTTTGCTATCCCAACACAAAAAGATCAAGCTGTCTATGGCACAGTATCTGGATTGACGATTTCTTCTGGTCTAGACGAGAAACAAAAAGAGGCTGCTGAAGCATTCACAGCTTTCTTATCTCAACCGAAAAACATGGAAAAGTGGGTCTTGATGTCTCCTGGTGGTGCTCAACCAGTGAATAAACAAGTAGTCGAACTGGATGGTTACAAAGAAAATGAAGTCATCAAGTCTTTTGGCGAGCTGCCATCTGAGATTGCTAGTGCTTTTGATGAAGTACAAGTCTTTGGACTAGTCGGGGAAAAGAATTTCACGAAAATGGGAGATATCACAAGCTCAGGTGTGATCGGAAAAGCAGTGAACCAAGTAACTGTCGGAAACGAAGATGTCGATCAAGCTTTAGCTGACGCACAAAAAAATACGAAATAACAAGAAGTTCTGCCAATGGTGTTCGAAAAAAGTAGATAGCTATTGGCAGATTATCAGGGGGAGGTTTCAATGAATCGTCCAAGGAAACATTCTGACTTAAAATTAGCCATGGGACTTTTAGCACCAAGCATGCTTTTATTAGCTGTTTTAGTGCTGATTCCAATGCTTTCCAATATTCAGATCAGTTTTTTCGATATGCCGCTGAATCCTAACTCAGACGCCGTTTTTATCGGATTAAGCAATTATCTTGAAATTTTAAGTGATAGTGAATTTTATCGTTCTTTAGGTTTAACAGTTGCTTACACATTCTTAGTTGTAGCAGGCAGTACAGCTTTAGGATTAGCCGTAGCTATTTTGCTTAACCGCAAGTTCAGATTTAGGAAAACGGTGCGTTCACTGATTTTATTAAGTTATGTTACGCCATCTATTTCTTTGATTTTTGCTTGGAAATATATGTTCAATAATAGTTATGGAATCGTCAATGATCTGTTAGTAGATAGGTTGCAGCTTTTCAACGAAGCACCGCTGTGGTTCGACCAGCCAGTTGCTAGCTTCTTTATGGTCGTTTTGTTTGCTATCTGGAGATACTATCCGTATGCGTTTATTTCATTTTTGGCTATTTTGCAAACAGTCGACAAAACGCTTTATGAAGCAGCTGAAATGGACGGTGCAAATGCTTGGCAGAAGTTCAAGATCGTGACACTGCCGGCAATCAAACCAGTACTAGCAACTGTGATTGTTTTACGATCTATCTGGATGTTCTATATGTTTACAGATGTCTATCTACTGACGAATAAAGTCAATATCTTAGGCGTTTATTTGTATCAGACAGCCTTTGCGTTCAATGATCTTGGAAAAGCAGCAGCTATATCGATTCTATTGTTCATCATTATTGCAGCGGTCGTCTTGCTCTCACGAAAGAAGGTGGACTTGAAATGAAAAATAAAAAGAGCAGGAAAATCTTATTTTACGCGACGATTTTGTTGCTATTAGCTGTCAATTTGTTTCCATTTTTGATCATGCTGATGACATCATTCAAGGATTCACAAGAAGCAATTGCAACGACACAAACTATTTTTCCGAAAGAATGGACTTTTGAACATTATCAGGATATTTTCAATGCTGAGATTTTTCCATTCATCATGTATTTCAAAAATAGTTTAGTGATCTCCTTGATAGCCTCCGTAACTGCAGTAGTGATTGGGATCAGCGGGGCATACGCTTTGTCAAAACTACGCTTCAAAGTTCGCTCGAAAATCAATGCTAGCTTTTACACCGTTTATATGTTTTCCGGTATTTTGATCGTTGTTCCATTATTTAAAATCATTTCCGGTCTAGGTTTGTATGATACCAATACAGCACTGATTATCACGATGGTCGTTCAAACACTTCCTACTGCGATATTCATGCTAAAAAGTTATTTTGACACGATTCCGACTGATATTGAAGAAGCAGCAATGATCGATGGTCTTAGCCGGATCCAGATCATTATTCGGATCATTATACCATTGGCTATTTCTGGAATCATTTCTGTCTTCGTTTATTGCTTTATGGTTTCGTGGAATGATTATTTATTTGCTTCGATTTTCCTGTCGACCTCCGAAAAATTTACTTTACCAATCGGTTTGAACACATTATTCAGTACACCAGACTACATTTGGGGACGAATGATGGCCGCTTCATTGGTGACCGCTTTACCAGTCATCATTATGTATGCGTTATCTGAACGATTTATTAAAGGTGATTTAGTCGAAGGCGGCGTAAAAGGATAAAAAGAAAAGAAAGAGGAAAGAAAAGATGAAAAAATTAGTTGCATTAGAACCAAGAATAGCCGGATTCAAAGATTACGAAGACCGTGAGATCGAAAAGAACGAAGTACGTATCCGAGTAATTTTCGCTACTCCAAAACCAGGAACAGAAATTGTCGACTTTAGAGGATTAAGTCCATTTATCGATGAAGAATTTTCAGAAGAATGGCGCCTATTCTTGCCAAGAGAAGAAGGAAGCCAACGCGGTGTGGTATTTGGCGAATTTCAATTAGGAAATATGATTGTCGGTACGATCGAAGAAACGGGCAGTTTGGTGACAGAGTATCAAAAAGGAGAGTTAGTCTGCACTTATGGACCCATTCGTGAAACGCTGATTACAAACGGTGTTGATAATTATAAACTACGTAAACTTGATCGGTTGGATCAATGGAAAAATGCAGTATGTTACGATCCTGCTCAATTCGCTTTAGGTGGTATCCGGGAAGCACATGTTCGAGCAGGTGATGCTGTAGCAATCTTCGGTTTAGGCGCTATCGGGCAAATTGCGATTCAATTAGCTAAAAAAGCAGGTGCTACTACCATCGTTGGGATCGATCCCATAGCGCAGCGTAGAGAATTAGCAGAAAAATACGGTGCCGATTACACGCTAGATCCTATGAAAGCAGATGTCGGTTTTCGTCTAAAGGAATTGACAGATAAACGTGGAGTAGATTCAGTTATTGAAACGAGTGGCAGTGCTGCCGCATTACAAGCTTCTTTAAGAGGGATCGGCTATGGCGGGATCATTTCTTATGTTGCCTTTGCTAAACCTTTTCCAGCTGGGTTTAATCTTGGTCGCGAAGCACATTTCAATAATGCAAAAATCGTCTTTGCTCGAGCATCTAGTGAACCAAACCCAGATTACCCAAGATGGAACCGTAAACGAATCGAGGACACATGTTGGGAATTATTGATGAACGGTTACTTGGATTGTGAAGAAATCATTGATCCAGTTGTGCCATTTGCAGAAAGCGCAGAAGCTTACATGCGTTATGTAGACCAGCACCCAGAAGAAAGTATCAAAATGGGCGTTCAAGTCCGAGGAGGAGAACAATGAAATTCGGTACGCAAGATCAAGCATTTTTCCCAAGAGACATTTTAGAAAAATTTAGATTTATCAAAGACTGTGGATTTGAAGAATACGAAATCGACGGTAAGTTGTTAATAGAAAATATCGACACAGTCAAACAGGCAATCAAAGAAACAGGGATCCCAGTAGTGACAGCTTGTAACGGCTACGATGGGTGGATCGGTGACTTTATCGAAGAACGGCGTCTTAATGGTGTACGTCAAATTGCTGAGATTTTGCGTGCACTAAGCGAGGTTGGAGGCAAAGGAATCGTTATCCCAGCAGCTTGGGGAATGTTCACTTATCGATTACCGCCGATGGTTTCACCCCGAAGCAAAGAAGGAGACTATAAAGCAGTCAGCGAATCACTTCGTTATTTAGATAAAGTAGCCGAAGAAACAGGTACGGTTATTTATTTGGAGCCTTTGAACCGATACCAAGACCATATGATCAATTTGTTAGCGGATGCGCGTCATTACATTGACTCTAATCAATTGAAACATGTGCAGATCATCGCTGATTTTTATCATATGAATATTGAAGAAGATGATATTTCAAAAGCATTGACTACGCAAAAAGAGTATGTGGGTCATATCCATTTAGCAGATAATCATCGCTACCAACCAGGATCTGGCGCAATTGATTTTACTCGCCATTTTCAAACGCTACTTCAAAATGAGTATGAAGGTTATATGGTATATGAATGTCGTTTGCGAGGAGAAAATGAAGTGAAAATTTATCAGGAATCATTGCAATACTTGAAAAACTGTCTGGAAACAGCGCGTCATTTAAATGATTTAGAGAAAGAATAGAGAAAGAATAACAATAAGTAAATAAGCAAAGGAGGGAGAAATAAATGAAGAAAGTAGCAATCATAGGCGCTGGACAAGTAGCAGAAAAAGTACATGCTGCTTATTATCAAAAAAGATCAGATGTCTTAGAATTGGCCGCTGTGGTTGATCCAGTCAGCCAGCGAGCAGAAGACTTTTGCCGACGTACAGGATTTTCTCATGCGTATACATCAGTTACACAAATGCTGAATGAGATTTCTCCCGATATCGTGAGTGTCTGTACACCCAATCGCTTTCACTTCGAACATGTATTGGCTGCCCTCGAAGCTAATGCTTCAGTGATGTGCGAGAAACCACCAGCTATGACAGCTGATCAAGCAAGAAAGATGGCAGAGACAGCCGATAAAAACGGGCAGATTTTGGCTTATGGATTCCAGCATCGTTTTTCTGACGAAGCAACAATGATCAAGAATCATCTTGATGTTCTCGGGGATATTTATTACGTAGAAGCGAATGCGCTTCGTCGGTCTGGTGTTCCAGGCTGGGGAACGTTTATCGACAAAGAACTTCAAGGAGGCGGGCCTTTGATCGATTATGGCATTCACATGCTTGATACAGCGATGTATATTACTGGATTTCCTAAAGTAAAAAGCGTTCGGGCGTACAGCTTCCAAAAAATTGGTACGAAAAAAAATTCAGGGAAATTCGGGAAATGGGATCCAAGCAAATTCACAGTAGAAGATGCAATTTTTGGCACACTGGAATTAGAAAACGGCAAGATCATCCAACTGAATACTTCGTTTGCTTTGAATATCAGAGAAGACAAACTGAATGTGGCTTTTTGTGGCGATCAGGCAGGTGCTAATCTGTATCCAGGCGAACTATTCGAAGATGTAGATGGAAAGCTGGTTTCCTTACAAAAGACCACGCCAGTTAATGACCCACATGAACTAAGTATGGCTCATTTTGTGAATCGGGCGCTCGGTGACCAGACTCAGATGATTGCAGATGGCTGGCAAGGATATGTCATCCAGAATCTGGTGGAAAATTTATATCGTTCGGCAGAAACAGGAGAAGTTATTACCTTATGAAAGTAGAAGAAAAACAGTTTGATTTAGAGTATATCAATAAGTATGCGAGTCAGATGACCATTGGAAATGGATTTTTTGGTATCAGAGGAAGCCAGGAGGAAGACTATCGGAATCAAGTAAGGGGAATGTTTGCAGCTGGTGTATATAACCGACCTTTAGGAGCAGAATCAGCCGAGTTAGTGAATCTCCCAGATGTCATCAGATGGGAAATAAAAATCGACGGTGAACATTTTTCTCTTGAGACGATGAAAGTTCTTGCATACGAGCGGGCACTAGATTTAGAAATGGGAGAGCTTAAACGCTATGCGCTCATTGAAACTGCTCAAGGAAAAAAAGTGGAAGTCATTACTTGTCGTGTTGCTGATCAAAATAATCTCCATCAGGCAGCCCTGAAAGTGGTCATCAAGCCGTTGACCGAAGACTGCCAAGTAGATGTGAAAACGGGTATCGATGGACAGCAAACCAATTTTGGTACACAGCAGTTGGTTGAAAAAGAACTGCGAGTATTTGGTGACGATTTGATCAGTGCATCCTACCAGACAACAGAAAGTAAAATTGATATTGGGATTGCAGCTAAATTCAATAAAGCAGGTGTATTCCAAGCAAAAAATCGCCGGATCACCGCTTCCTTTTCAGAAAAGATCAGAAAAAATACGTCCTTTACGCTGGAGAAGATCATCGTGCTCTCTACCTCTCTTCAGCAAACAGACCCGTTTAAGAAAAGTATTGCCCAAGCCCAGAAAAGCGTTAGTTATACAGAAATTTTAGAGCAGTCGATGTCTTATTGGACAGATTTTTGGCATCAGCATCGGATAACGATCCAAGGCGATTCTTCTTTCGATCAGTTAGCGATGGACTTCGCTGCTTACCATTTACAGATTATGACTCCCCGCAATGATCCAAGTGTTAGTGTAGGGGCGAAGGGACTAACTGGCGAAGGTTATAAAGGGCATGTTTTCTGGGATACGGAAATTTTTATCCTGCCTTTCTTTTTATATCAGTTTCCTGAAGTAGCAAAGAATTTGCTGCTGTACCGTTATGATCGATTAGAAGGCGCACGGCAAAAAGCAAGAGATTATCACTATCAAGGTGCACTTTTCCCATGGGAAAGCGCACACACTGGTCAGGAAGAGACACCCAAATTTGCTGCATTGAATATCAAAACCGGAACAAGACAAGAAGTTGCTTCAGCTGCCGCAGAACATCATATCAGTGCAGACCTTGCTTATGCCGTTCAAGAGTATGTCCAAGCAACAGAGGATCAATCGTTTTTAGAAACAAAGGGAAAAACGCTCATTCATGAAACAGCAGCTTTTTGGCTGAGCAGAGCTGTAAAAGTCGATGATCATTTAGAGATACACAGAGTCATTGGTCCAGATGAATACACAGAATATATCGACAATAATGCATATACGAACTATCTGGCGCATTATAATGTGGCCTTAGCTGTTAAATATCAAGCTGGCGATCCGCTTTTTTTGAAAGAATGTCAAAATTTTTTAGATAAGTTATATTTGCCAGTGCCTAACAAAGAACAGCTGATTCCGCAAGATGACACGTATCTCAGTAAGCCAGTTATTGATTTGACCACTTACAAAGAACGTCCTGGCAGCCAGTCTATTTTACTTGATTATGCCCGTAGCGAAGTAAATGAACTCCAAGTCAGCAAGCAAGCAGATCTTGTCATGCTGTTATACTTATTACCTGAGTATTTTTCTCAACCAATCGTTTCTAAGAATTTGCATTACTATGAAAACAAAACAATCCACGACTCATCGTTGAGTAAAGCGATTCACGCCATAGAGGCTTGCCGTATCCAAGAAATGGAATGGGCGTATCATTTATTCCAAGAAGCGTGCCTGATTGATTTAGGACCAGATCCGCATTCATCAGATGACGGAATTCATGCTGCTTCATTAGGAGCACTATGGCTAGCAGTTATATTTGGTTTTTCAGGTATTACAGTAACGAATGGAACTCTTTCTATTTCTCCAAGACTTCCTTCAGCATGGGAAAAAATTTCTTTTCCTTTTATTTGGAAAAATCACAGGTTGCTATTTGTTTTGACAAAAAAACAAATAGTAATAAAAAAAGAGACGAAAGAAACATTACCTATTTTTGTCAATGGAGACCAATACCAGCTGGAAAAAGAACTGATCTTGGAACGGAGGGGAAAATAATGCGTATTCTGATTGCGCCAGATTCTTTCAAAGAAAGTCTGACAGCCTTAGAGGCAGCACAAGCCATTCAATCAGGTTTTCAAGAAGTTTTTGTTCAGGCTGAATATGATCTGCTACCTATAGGCGATGGAGGAGAAGGAACGGTTTCATCATTAGCAGACAGTTTAAGGTTGAAGCGGCAAACAGCAGTCGTTACTAATGCATTTGGCAAAAACAAAGAAATCCAGTACGCTTCAGACGGTCAAACTGCGATTTTTGAAATGGCAGAAATCGTCGGATTGAAAGATGTCCCACTAAACCAACAACAGCCACTTAGGTTATCCACGCGAGGAGTAGGAGAACTGATACGACAATTGTTGCAACAAGGTGTTCGACACATCATCATCGGCGTTGGCGGAAGTAGTACCAACGATGGCGGCATCGGCATGGCAGAAGGTCTAGGTTATGCTTTTTACGATCAAGATAATCAAAAAGTAGAAGCACTGGGAGAAAATCTAGGTAAAATTGCTACAGTTGATAAAACGAACGTGCCTATTGAGCTGATTAAAGCCAAAATCACTGTCATTACTGATGTTACTAATCTTTTATGCGGAAAAGAAGGCGCTTCTTTTGTTTTCGGACCACAAAAAGGCTTGAAAGAAAATGAATTAGCAGTGGCTGACCAAGCCATGCATGATTTTTATATGAGATTTGCCCCTCAAGTAATCGAGGCATCGGGCAGTAGTGCTGGTGGTGGAATGGGTGCAGGACTGTTAGCATTTGCTTCAGGGAAAATAGTCTCTGGCATCGACTACGTATTGGATTTACTGGAGTTCGATAAACGGGTACAGCAAGCAGACCTCGTAATCGTAGGCGAAGGACGTCTAGATGGACAAAGTCTAAAAGGAAAAGCGCCAGTTGGGATTGCTAGAAGAGTACCAGAGGGCGTTCCTGTGATAGCTATTTGCGGAAGTGTTGGTAAAGGAAGCGAAAAAGCAGCAGATGTTGGCATTTCGGCCGTTTTTCCGATCCTTCCTGCAGCTGTGCCTTTACAAGAAGCTTTACAGCAAGCCACTGATAATCTTCATCGCACAGCTAAAAACATCGCATCTTTACTTCAAGTCGTTCATTTTCAAGGAGGTAATCGATGAAAATCAAAGCAGCACTATTCGATTTAGATGGCGTTCTTGTAGACACAGCTCGTTATCATTACGAAGCGTGGCTGGTTTTAGCTAACCAGCTGTCCATTCCATTCACTGAGAAAGAAAACGAGCAACTGAAAGGAATATCCAGAACCGAGTCACTAGAGCGATTGCTGTCATTTGGAAAAATGGAACAGAAATTCTCAGAAAAAGAGAAATCAGCCTTTGCTGAGCAAAAAAACAATCTATATCTTCAAGCGATTCAAAAAATGGATGAAACATCCGTTTTGCCTGGTGCAATAGCTGTTCTTGAGTACTTGAAAAAAACAAACATCAAGATCGGATTGGGATCAGCAAGCAAAAATGCACGCCTCATTTTAGAAAAAACGAATTTGACAAGTTATTTTGATGTCCTTATTGACGGCACGCAAGTATCAAAAGCAAAACCTGATCCAGAAGTTTTTCTCAAAGGAGCACAGCAATTGAATGTACCGCCAAATGCATGCTTGGTCATTGAAGATTCAGAAGCTGGTTGTCAAGCAGCTTTGGCTGGTAACATGCATGTATTGGGAATAGGTGAAAACATAAATCTTCCTTCTGCTGAATATGTGATTCCTGATTTAACCGTTTTTGATCAAGTACGTTCGTTTTGGCATTTATCAGAAGCCGTATCACGTATATAATAGTTTCCGTTTTTTCTGTCACAAGCAAAACGTTATCCTCCTTTTGGAAATCAAGGTATGATGAGAAAAAAGGGGGATTTTATATGACAAAAAAAGCAGTTTTCGCAGGCGGATGCTTTTGGTGTATGGTCAAACCATTTGAAGAGCAGCCAGGGATCATTTCTGTGACATCCGGTTATACTGGCGGGCATGTACCAAATCCAACTTATGAACAAGTAACAACAGGCACAACAGGGCATACAGAAGCAGTAGAGATCGAATATGATCCAGAAGTTATTTCTTATGATCAGTTGGTGGAAATCTATTGGCAGCAAACCGATCCGACTGACGCATTAGGACAGTTCGCTGATCGCGGTGATTCTTATCGTCCAGTGATCTACTATAATGATGAAGAAGAACGAAATATTGCAGAGCGTTCAAAACAAGCATTGCAAGACAGCGGGCGATTCGATAAGCCAATCGTGACAAAAATCGAACCAAGAAGCGAATTTTATCCTGCAGAAGATTACCATCAGGATTATTACAAGAAAAACAAGCTCCATTACAATCTTTATCGAGAAGGTTCTGGACGTGCAGGTTTCCTTCGTCGACATTGGGGCGTCAAGAAATAAGAAGCCGAAAAAGCTACTTATGGAACACCGTATATCAGAGGTTGTAAAACCAGCATTTTGAGCTAATACTGAGGGTCAGCTGATTGAACACCATTTAGTGGAGAGGTTGTGAACCTGTCGCCTAGCTCCAAGTCACAAGGATTTGGTAAGAGAACACTATATATCAGAGGTTGTGACAAGTCGTTTGTCACAACCTTTTTTCAATACCTAAGATGAAGGACAATCAGCAACGCACTGCTCAAAAAAGGAATGAAAGGCAGCTTTTCCAACTTTTTTTTATGACAGATAAAGTAAACAGAAAAAACGGATATTCCAAACAGACTAGCAAGAAACAAGATCTGAAGCAACTCTTCTAGAGACAAGCCACCACTCCAAGAAAGCATCAACAGAGTATCGCCAGCTCCGAGATAGGATTGACCATAGCGAAGGCACACACCGCCTACGATAAACGTTAACAGCACACTTTGCCATTGGAAGACGCCGGCCTGCAACCAAAAAATCCATAAAATTGCCCAAGAACAGAATAGCGTGTGAGAATGGACCATGAAGTAAAATAAATCCATCAACGAAAATAGCAAAGCCGAAAGCATCCATATGAACGTCGAAAAATTTCTTGCGGAAGAAAAAGTAAAGAACCAGGCAAAAAGACCACCACATAAGGCTTCTGCCAACAAATAGTAGAAGGGCAACCGACACCTGCAATAGCGGCAGCGAAATCGTTGGACGATGATCGAGAGAATCGGAATCAATTCATACCAAGAAAGCGAACGACAGCATTTGACACAATGAGATCTAGGATAAATAATAGAGTGACCTAACGGAATCCGCTGGGCGGTTAAACATAAAAATGATCCGATACAGCAACCAATGATAAAATAAAGTAACACGCCATCTCCCCCTTTTCAAAACCAAGATACGCAAGCTTAAACTAAATTTTTGTACATACATAAAATTTGAGGTGAAAAAATGAACGTTTCAATCGGATTAGATATCGGAACCACACAAACCAAAGCAGTTGCTTTCACAGATGAAGCCCAAGAAGCAGCATCCGCTTATTTTCGCTACCCTTTGATCCAAGAAACACAAGGGATGGCAGAACAAGATCAGGAATTGATCTTTCAAGGTGTCTGCACCGTTATAAAAGAAGTAATTAAACAGTTGCCTTCAGACACAATCATTCAATTTGTCTCCTTCTCCTCTGCGATGCATGGCCTGATATTGTTGGATGAAGAGAAAACACCGTTATCTCGAATGATCACTTGGGCAGATAACCGAGCAGCGGACGAAGCAGAAAAACTGAAATATACCGTGCTTGGCAAAGAATTTTATCGGCAGACTGGGACGCCGATTCATCCAATGACACCATTGAACAAAATCAAGTGGCTGCAAAACAGCCAACCTGAATTATTCAAAAAAACTGCTTATTTTGTCGGTATCAAAGACTATATCTTTTATAGATTGTTTGGCGAACTGATCAGCGACTACGGAACAGCTTCAGGAACTGGATATTTTGATATCCATGAATTCCAATGGGCAGAAGAAGTGCTTGACTACTTGAACATTCGAATAGAGCAATTGCCGCAAGTCTTTCCTTCCACCTATCAAGTAACAGGTCTACCATCAAAAACAGCAGCAGAACTAGGTTTGCCAAATGATATATCATTTGTTTTGGGAGGGGCAGACGGGCCGCTTTCTAATCTAGGGTTAGGTGCTTTTGGTGATACGATCGCCGCTTTGACCGTAGGAACGAGCGGAGCACTTCGTTTTATTACTACTCAGCCTCAGTTCCATCCAGAAATGGAGACGTTTTGTTATGTTCTGGATCAGAAACATTGGGTAGTGGGAGGAGCGACTAGCAATGGTGCTGGCATCTTTGATTGGGCAGGGCATACATTTTTACAGGAAGTCGTTCAATCTGCTAAAGAAAAAGGAGAAAATCCATATGATGCACTGCTTTCGGCTATCGCTTTTGTGCCAGCGGGTGCCAATGGTCTGATTTTTCATCCCTATTTACTTGGTGAGCGAGCACCGCTTTGGGACGCAGATGCGTTTGGCAGTTTTATCGGTTTACAGCGGCAACATACAGAAAAAGAAATGATGAAGGCGATTCTAGAAGGGATCTGTCTCAACCTTTATCGGATTTTAAAAGGAGTTTGCCAGGAAAATCAGCTCACAGAGATCCGTGCTACAGGCGGGTTTGCTCAATCTCCGATTTTTCGTCAGATGATGGCTGATGTACTGGGTTACCCGCTTGTTTTCCCTACTGTCACAGAAGCATCCGCATTAGGAGCTGTGATTTTAGGCTGGAGAAGCATCGGAAAGATCCAAAGTATCAGTGAAGCACAGGAATTGATAGAATTGAAAGAGCAAGTTGGAGTACAAGAAACTGATCATAAAAAATATCAGAAAATCTATCCATTATTTGTTTCGACACAAAAGCATTTAGCACAGACTTATCAGCAATTTGCTCAACTGCGAGAAGAATTAGCTGATTCTGAAAAATGATTGGCTTTACGGATAAAAAAGCGAACTGAAAATCGTTCTCAGGTAAATGATTTTGTTGTACTTTTCATTGAAAGTCTACTATTATTTTAAGTGTAAGAAAATGTTAGGAGGCAAGAAAGATGAAATTCCAACAAACCAAAGAAGTATTAAATCAATTAGTTGCAGATCTAAGCCAAATGTCTGTTGTTGTTCACCAAACACATTGGTACATGAGAGGACCAGGTTTCCTTACATTGCACCCAATGATGGATGAGTTCATGGATGATTTGAACGCTCAGTTAGATGAAGTATCCGAACGCTTGATCACATTAGACGGTTCACCTTATTCTACATTGCGTGAATTTGCAGATAACACAAAAATCCCTGATGAAATTGGCCGCTGGGATCGTACTATTCCAGAACGTTTGGAAACACTTGTTGCAGGCTATCGTTATCTAGCAGATCTTTACCAAAAAGGAATCGAAGTTTCTGGAGAAGAAGGCGACGATCCAACACAAGATATCTTTATCGAATTCAAAACAGCCACAGAAAAACGTATCTGGATGATCCAAGCTCATTTGGGCAAAGCGCCAGAGATCGACGCGTAAAAACTGTTGTTGAACTTGACCGAAAAAGAGGTTGTGAAATCAGCGTTTTGACCTGAGTATTAGAGAAACAAACGTCAAAATAGTTCCTCATATTTTGCCGTTTTTTGAGCTAATACCGAGGGTCAGCTGATTGAACACCGTTTACCAAGAGGTTGTAAGCCTGCCGTTCAGCTCCGAGTCACAAGAAACAATTTTAAAAAACAGCTTCTTATGTTTTATGGATATTGTGACTTGTGACCGAGGAGTTGGCAGGAGAACACCGTTTATTCAAAATAAGGGGTTGTGACAAGACTTTTGTCACAGCCTCTTTTTGTTTTTCATTTTGACAGGAAACGACCCTTTTATATAAAAGAAAGAAAAGAAGTAAAGTTTCATATAAATTTTTCAATCAAGCAGAAAAACGTTGACATTGACTAGATTAGCGGGTAATATGTTAAATGGTATTGTTTGCCCCACAAAGAGCCCCGGAAACTCGAAGTGTATGTCAAACATCAGAACTTAAATTGGAGGAAAATAACGTGCGTACAACATATATGGCCAAACCAGGCGAAGTAGAACGTAAATGGTATGTAGTAGACGCAACTGATGTTCCATTGGGACGTCTTTCAACAGTTGTTGCATCTGTACTACGTGGTAAAAATAAACCAACTTTCACACCTCATTTGGATACTGGCGATTTCGTCATCGTCATCAATGCAGACAAAGTGAAATTAACAGGTAAAAAAGCGACTGACAAAATTTATTACCGTCACAGCAACTACCCAGGAGGATTGAAATCAATCACTGCTGGCGAATTGCGTGCTAAAAATTCTCGTCGTTTGATCGAAACTTCTGTAAAAGGTATGCTTCCTAAAAACACTTTAGGCCGCAAACAATTTACAAAATTGAACGTATACGGTGGAGCAGAACATCCACATGCAGCACAACAACCAGAAGTTTTAGACATCACAAACTTAATCTAATAGGAGGGAATTTCATTGGCACAAGTTCAATATATCGGCACAGGCCGTCGTAAAAACGCAGTTGCTCGCGTACGTCTAGTACCAGGAACTGGCAAAATTACTGTAAATAAAAAAGATGTTGAAGAATACATTCCACATGCTGACTTGCGTGAAGTAATCAATCAACCTTTCGCTGTTACTGAAACAAAAGGCGCATATGACGTATTTGTTAACGTAAACGGCGGAGGATACGCTGGACAATCAGGAGCTATCCGTCATGGTATCGCTCGTGCATTGCTAGAAGTTGATCCTGACTTCCGTTTAGCTCTTAAACGTGCTGGCTTACTTACTCGTGACGCACGTATGGTCGAACGTAAAAAACCAGGTCTTAAGAAAGCACGTAAAGCTTCACAATTCTCAAAACGTTAATATCCTTTATATATCAACGTTTCTGGCACTTTTCAATTATTTGGAAAGTGCTTCTTTTGTTTTTAAGAACACATTTAAGAACACATATCAATCACACTTATTCAATCCTCTCTGAAAAGCTTCAAAAACAGCCTTATCAACTATATCTGGTGTGTTCACATATATCTTTGTTGTAGAAATATCTGAGTGTGTTAAAGCATTTGAAATTTGATTCATATCTGCTCCACCTTGTCTAGCTATAGTTGCATAAGTATGACGGAGTTTGTGTGGAGATAAATGAACTAAGTCAGGATGCCTTCTTTTAATTGAATTGATTCGATAGTTTAGGTAATCGGCATGAACAGGACAATTTACTTCTCCAGATGGTTTAGTATAAGTAAAGAGATACTGATCTAACGTTTGCTTAATTTTTAATTTCAACAATTGATCAGCTTGTACCGATTTCCATTCACTTAGCAATGTCATTACAACTTCTGGTACTTGAATGACGGTATCTTTTCGACCTTTTGTAAACTTTTTTCTTTGATATTTATCTAAAGTATGTTTAAGACGGACCGTTTGTTTTTCAAAATCAATATATTTCCATTGCAAAGCGTAAGTCTCACTTTTTCTATCACCAAGATACAGGGTAATCATAAAAAGTGTGTAATCATGAAAAGTAAGTAAATGATTATTAAAATCATCATTTACTGCTTCTATCCAATTAGTAAGTTCTTTTGATGATAGTGCTTGCTTACCTTCTTGTATTCTTTTTTCTTCTAAAGCATTTTTTTTAGGTGCAGTGATACTTTGAATAATTTTAGTAGTTCGATTAAATTCGATATAATTTAGTATTTCTGCAATATCGAACATGGAACGAACATATCCTTTTATGATTTTTATATTTGCATATTCTTTCGATTTTTTGGTTAATTCATCTGATATTATCTCAGTATTGATATTTAGATAATTCATTGCGTATTCACCAAACATAGGTAAAATATGCAACCGAAATATATCTTTTGTATTACTAATGGTTATATCACTAGGAGGCCTGTTTGATCTAATTGTTTGACCTAATTCATATCTAGGAAGCCATTTAGATTCGTAAAATTTTTTAAACGTTATTTTTCCTTTTAATTCTAATGAGTTTGCATTCTCCTCTCTCAAAACTTTTTCTATTTTCTTCTTCATATCATTTTCGGCTTTAATCGCCAATTGCCTATTTGGAAATGTTTTTTGATACTTTTCTGATGCAATTCCTGTTATTTCTTTAAACCTTTTTGGATATCTCAGATTAGTTTTATATTTCCCATTTGAAAGCTTTGTAGGCAAAATCCTCACTCCTTAAAAAAAGTAAGGCAGTATATTTCACTAATTTTAGTATATGCGGCGAGAAGAAAATTTCAAGTTATTTTAAATGTATTCATAAAGTCTTTAATATCTTCTACGTCAAAGCGAACTACACCACCAACTCTTATTACTGGGAAATTATATATACGAATCCACTTATCTAGAGTATTATTATCGATTCCTAGAAATGCACAGGTTTGTTTTTTATTCAGGTAGACTCTGGATTCTATAAAATCATCTCCTAAAATAGTAGTTATGAAATTTTTGAATTGCTTTGGGTAAGCACATAGGAATTTCACCTCTCCCCAGTTTACGGCGAGCCTTACGGAAGTATCATTATTTGCTGCTATTGTCATGGCATTTTGTTTTCCCAGAACAAAAAGAAATCTCTAAGTATTTGTCGCTAATCAGGTCATGGCGTACTTGAGTTTCTAGCTCGAATAGCAGGGATCGTTATTCAAAAATTGTATTTAATTGTCAATGATCAAAAATAGTTTTTTTCCTATTCACTATTAATAACGATAAACATGTATAAAAAGACACACTACGAAAAAAGTTAAATGGAGAGTCAAGTCCACAATCTTGTGTAAAAGTTCAACCTCATCAAAAGCACAATGTTTTGCGTTGTGAACCTAACTGCCATGCCTTTCTTTCTGAGGAGAGAGGTCAGGAGCAGTAGCGCAGCGACTCTTGATGTCTCTCCTCAGAAAGAAGAGACTCGCACAGGTTCATGGTGCTAAATGTTATTCGAATTAAATTCTAAATATTTTCGTGGAGAAGCCAGCCACTCAGTGTCTTTTTCCATCAAAAGTGTTCCAATTATCCGAGTGATGGAATTGATATTTGGAAAAATCCGAATCACTCGTTCTCTCCGGCGAATCTCTTCGTTCAACCGTTCCAACACATTGGTTGTACGAATCCTTCGGCGGATATTTTCAGGAAAAGACAAAATTTGAATAGCATCTTCAAAGCCGTTTTCTAAAATGTCGCAAGCAGCACTTAATTTTGAATCACAACCATATTTTTCCAAGAAGTGCTCTTTTCTTTCACGTGTCAATTCAAGTTCAGAGGCTTTAAAGATACTCTTCAACTCGTCTTTTACATCAGAAGAAACTTTCTTTGGCAGCTTATCAAAAATATTTCTCAAAAAGTGGGCTTGGCATCTTTGCCAGCTCGCACCTAAAAAGTTCTTGCGAACAGCCTTAACTAACCCTTTGTGTGCATCAGAAATGACCAGTTTTACACCGAACAAACCTCGTTGAACGAACGATTGAAAAACGGTATCCCAATTATCTTCCGATTCGCCGTCTTGAACATCAAAACCAAGAATCGTACGTCGTCCATCAGAATCAATGCCGATACCAATATATACACCTTTTGAGACAATACGATGATTTTCCCTTACTTTCATATACAGGGCATCACACATGAAAAATGGATATTCCGAGCCTTCTAGGCTCCGGTTTCTCCACTCAAAAACAAATGGATCCAACTGTTTCATCAGATTTGAAACGAATGATTTAGAAACAGTCGCACCATCCGTTAGCAGTTCAACTGTTTTAGTTACTTTGCGAGTGGAGACACCAGAAATGACCATTTCAATCATGGCAGCGATCAAAGCTTTTTCGCTTCGCTGATATCTTTCAAAGATAGTAGGACTAAACTTACCGTCTCTGGTTCGTGGAACATGAAGTTCTAACGTACCAATTCGAGTTGTAAACGAACGATCGTAGTAACCATTTCTTTGTGATTGCCGTTCTTCTGAACGTTCATAGGCATTTGCCTGAATATATTGATTTCGTTGTTCTTCCATCAGCTGATTAAACATGATAGTCATAAGTGTTTTTGCGGTATCATTCGCACCGCTTTCGTTTATAATTGCTTGAATTTCTTCGCTTTCAAAAGTAAAATGTACTTGAGTCATTGATATCAGTCCTATTCGAGTATGTTTTCTGCAAAAAACATTGTACTCCTAACTGAGATCAATGGCTTTTTTGATGCTTCACTTTTACACAATTATATGGACGTAATCAAATGGAGTTTACTGATTTTCATATTTGTATATGGAACAGACATAGTCTTGAATAATTTTTATAAATGTTTTGATGCTTATCAACTTATTCAACCCGCTATCCACTTCAAGTATAATTTTTCCATACGCCAATAAAGTAGTTTTAGGAGCATGTTCTCATTTGAGAACGCTCCTTTTTTATATATTTTGAAAGCTACTTACTATACGCGTAGTTTCAAATAGTTTTGTCATTCTAATCTTCAGCAACAGAAAAAAATCTAAACTATAAAATTTAGGGTTGACTAAAATATAATTTTTGTATACCATATGATCGTGATAATCATTATCATTTAGAAGGAGAAAGTTATGTTAGAAGTGAAAAAGCTTAATGTTTGTTATAACGATTTTTTAGCATTGAACGAGATTTCTTTAAAAATACAAGAAGGTGCTTTAACAGGTATTATTGGTCCAAATGGTGCTGGAAAATCCACATTGCTTAAAGCAATGTTAAATATTATCCCTCATCAGGGAGAGGTCTCCATTAATAATGAAGATATCAATAAAAAACTGGTGAAGATTGCATATGTAGAGCAAAAAGCTGATATTGATTTTACTTTTCCAATAAAAGTAAAAGAATGTGTATCTATGGGAACATATGCCGGAATGAAAGTTTTTCAAAGAATTAAAAATGCAGAATGGCAAAGAGTTTCAAAGGCTTTGGAAAAGGTCGATATGGGAAAATATTCTAATCATCAAATAGGAGAATTATCTGGAGGACAATTTCAACGTGTACTTTTAGCAAGATGTCTTGCTCAAAATGCGGATTTCATATTTTTAGATGAACCATTTGTAGGGATAGACTTAGTTAGTGAACGAATAATTATGGATACGTTAAAAAAATTGAAACATCAGGGAAAAACAGTGCTAATTGTGCATCATGATTTAAGCAAGGTAAAGAAGTATTTTGATAATATTATTCTTTTGAATCGAAATCTAATTGCTCACGGAAGTGTAGAATCTGTATTTAATGAAGAAAATTTAAAAAAAGCCTATGGAGATACTATATTTATTGGAGAGGGGGAATAATATGCTTCAAAATTTTATTAATGGTCTGTATGACTTTCACTTTTTACAGAATGCTCTAATTACATCTGTAGTTATAGGGATTGTTTCTGGAACAGTAGGTTGTTTTATTATTTTAAGAGGAATGTCTCTTATGGGTGATGCTATTTCTCATGCTGTTTTGCCAGGAGTAGCAATTTCTTATATTTTAGGTATTAATTTTTTTATTGGTGCGATTGTATTTGGTCTATTAGCTTCTATCATTATTACTTTTATAAAAAGCAATAGTGTAATAAAAGGAGATACAGCAATTGGTATTACTTTCAGTTCTTTTTTAGCACTAGGAGTTATCCTTATAGGAGTTGCAAATAGCTCAACGGATTTATTTCATATTTTATTTGGAAATATTTTAGCTGTACAAGATATTGATAAGTGGATTACAATTGGCGTTTCGGTTTTAGTGTTGGTTATAGTAGTTCTATTTTTTAAAGAATTATTAATCACTTCTTTTGATCCATTAATGGCAAAAGCAATAGGGATGAATGTCAGTTTTTATCATTATCTATTGATGGTTCTATTAACTTTAGTAGCAGTAACAGCTATGCAAAGTGTGGGAACTATATTAATTGTTGCAATGTTAATTACACCAGCAGCTACAGCATATTTATATGCAAATAGCTTGAAAACTATGATATTTATTTCTGCAACAGTCGGAGCAAGTTCATCATTGCTTGGATTGTTTATTGGTTATAGTTTTAACATAGCAGCAGGATCAAGTATTGTTTTAACAGCGGCATTCTTATTTGTAATTAGTTTTCTAATCTCACCAAAACAAAAATTTTTAAGAAAGAAGGAGAGATCGTTATGATGAGAAAATGGAAAGCAGTACTGGGAAGTCTGGGGATTTTGATTGCTCTTTTTATATTCGGGGCATGTTCAATAAATAGTAAAGACAAAGATAAAGTGGCTTCGAACGAAAAATTAAAAGTAGTAGTTACTAATTCGATTTTAGCAGATATTACCGAAAATATAGCAAAAGATAAAATTGATTTACACAGTATCGTACCTATTGGGAAAGATCCCCACGAATATGAACCTTTGCCTGAAGATGTTCAAAAAACTTCAAAAGCAGATTTGATTTTTTATAACGGTGTTAACTTGGAAACTGGAGGAAATGCTTGGTTTACAAAATTAGTTAAAAATGCGAACAAAGAGGAAAACAAAGACTATTTTGCAGCAAGTGATGGCATAGATGTTATTTACTTAGAGGGTCAGAGTGAGAAAGGGAAGGAAGATCCTCATGCTTGGTTAAATTTAGAAAACGGTATTATTTACGCTAAAAATATTGAAAAACAGTTAGCGGAAAAAGATCCTGATAATAAAAAATTCTATAAAGAAAATCTAGATAAGTATATTGAAAAATTGGATTCTCTAGACAAAGAAGCTAAATCTAAATTTGCTTCAATTCCGAATGATAAAAAAATGATTGTTACAAGTGAAGGATGCTTTAAATATTTCTCGAAAGCGTATAATGTGCCTTCTGCTTACATTTGGGAAATCAACACTGAAGAAGAAGGAACACCAGATCAAATAAAACACTTAGTTGAAAAATTACGCACAACAAAAGTTCCCTCCTTATTCGTAGAAAGCAGTGTGGATGATAGACCAATGAAAACAGTATCAAAAGATACCAATATTCCTATCTATTCAACGATTTTTACTGATTCAATTGCAGAAAAAGGACAAGATGGTGATAGTTACTATGCGATGATGAAATGGAACCTGGATAAAATTGCTGAAGGCCTTTCGAAATAATTTGGAGGGTAGGTATGGTACAAATTAAAACGACTACTATACTAATTTATTTACTAGCAATTCAGGAATTATCAAAAAGAAAAAAGAAATTAAAAAATAATGATTTAGCAAAAGTTCTAAGTGTTAGTCCAGCATCTGTAAGTGAGATGCTGGCTAAACTTAGATATGAGGACTATTTAGATATAGGATTTCAATTAACTGATAAAGGGAAAAAATTTATTGACGATTACAAAAAAGGTTTTAAGTAAAAGACTTTATTTTTAGGGAGGATAAGAAAATGGCTATTGGAGTGATTATGATAGGACTTATCCTAATAGCTGGATATAATTTTTTTAAATCTTTCTCGGATTATTTTAGAAAAGGTGAATGATTTAGATGAGTCTATTAATTCTTGTAGGATTGCTTTTTGTATCAGTTATTCTGCTCTTTCTCATTAGTTTAGCTCTAAGGAATGAGTTCAGTAATAAACGTTAACGATTGAAACTTCAAGTCCTGTGTAAGATAATAAAGTTAATTCATCTTATTAGGAGGAAGTACCCATAGAAACCAGAGATTATATTATAACTCACCAAAAGTTAATAGAAAGTGGACTAAGCCATTTTGAAAAAGAAGGATTTCAGCAAACTAAGATAAGGCAACTGTGCCTGACCGCAGGCGTAACTACGGGTGCTTTTTATAAACATTTTACTTCTAAGGAAGCGTTATTTGAAGAAATTATTCAGCCGCATATTAATGCGCTTATTAATATGTATAATGAAGAGTTTACCAAATACCTCTTAAACTTAGAAAATATAGATATAGAGAAAAGTTGGAGAGAGAACTTCAATGAATTAGATCCATTTATTAATTATATTTTTGAGAATAAACGTATATTCGATTTGATTTTATTCCAATCAGCTGGAACCAAATATCAAGATATTGTTGAAAAAATTACATCATTTGTGACGAAAAAGACAGTCTGTTGTCTAGATAAGTTAAAGACTATCGGAATGATCAATCAAAATTTAGTCTTTAATGAAGAAGAAATCCACTTCTACATTTACTCATTCTACGCTACATTCTATGATATATTGAAGCATAGCTATTCAAAAGAAAAGACTATGCTATTAACCAGAAGATTGTATCAATTTTCTGTTCCTGGGTGGATTGAATTACTGAGTTAATTAAAAAAAGCTTGCATTGAGAATTGTTCTCAGTTATGCTTTTTGATAAGATCGCACTGTTATCTGAATAACGGTGCATTTTTATCAGCTTAAGATAACAGTGCGATCTTATTTTTTGGAGGTGAAAGAGTGTCAAAAATCAATCCGTTAACCTTGATTACTTTAAATATTTTTTTTCCGGTCATTATTTTTTTAGGAAAGGGAAATATATTTCAAGTGGGGTGTTTCATTATTGCTACAGTTTTAGTATTGATGTTTCGTAAAATAAAGACATGTATTTATTTCATCTTGATTTATTCAGTTCTGTTTTTAGTAATGAAAATTATTGATGCTATCAAGATAGAGTTTTTTACTATATTTTTTGCGACATCCTTATATATTGTATTTCGAATGTTGCCGGTCGTAATGATCTCATGGTTGTTGGTTAGTGTCTATACTAGCAATGAATTATTATCCTCTTTAGAAAAAATACATTTACCGAAAAAAATAATGTTAAGTATTACAGTAGTGATCAGATTCTTTCCGACTTATCGTTCTGAAATAAGAATGATTAAAGAATCTTTAAAAATGAGAAACATTCGCTTGTCTTTTTTTCAGCCTCTGCAATATTTGGAATTTCTGTTAGTTCCCGTTCTTATACGTGCAACTATGATTGCTGAAGAAATGACCGCTAATGCAATAACAAAGGGGATAGAATCTCCTGTGAAAAGAAGTTCTTACTATAAAACAAACATGAGCTTATTAGACTATATCATCCTGTTTTCCGTTACTATTTTTTTCTTAAGTATTTTGATTTGAGGTGAAAGAATTGTTTGAATTTAACAATGTTTCTTTTTCATATAAGGATGTTAAGGAACAAGCGCTTGTTGACCTTAATTTTTCAATAAAAAAAGGCAGTCTTACATTGATTACTGGTTCTTCTGGGAGTGGGAAATCCACACTATTAAAGTTAATGAATGGACTTATTCCAAGACTTTATGACGGAAAATTGGTTGGGGAAATTTTATTTGAAAATAACTCGCTACAATCCTTAACACAAGAAAGTATATCAAAAAATATTGGCTACGTAAGTCAAGATCCTAGAGGACAATTCTTTACAACAAATACAACGAGTGAGTTAGTATTTTCGATGGAAAACTTTGGATTTACAAAAGAGCATATGGATAAAAGAATCAATGAATTAGCTGAATTATTAGATCTTTCAAATATATTAGATAAAAACATTTTTTCGCTATCAAGTGGTGAACGGCAGAAAATTTCTATTGGATGTAGTTTATCGCTAAACTCTAAATTAATTATATTGGATGAACCGTCTTCAAATTTGGACTTCAAAGCGACTAAGAAACTTGCTGACTTACTTTGTGATTTAAAAAATAAAGGATTTACTATTGTTATAGCTGAACATCGTTTTTACTATTTGAAAGAATTAATTGATCAAGTTCTATTTGTTAAAAATAGAACTGTAAAAACTACAACTATTCAGTTGTTAAAAACTGAAAACAATAACGCATTAAGGAAATTTGACATTTTTAATAGTTCGATTGAAGTTCCCTATATCGAAAAGGTAAGTGCAGATGTATTAAAAGTTGAAGAAATTACTTATGAAAATATTCTAAAAGACATAAATTTTGATGTCAAAGTTGGAGATGTTATTGGTTTGGTAGGGAAAAACGGTGTGGGGAAAACAACCTTACTAAGAATACTCATGAAGATTATTCGCCCTACCAAAGGAAAGATAATCGAAAATAAAAAAAATTTGTCATCGCCGTTTTTAGTAATGCAAGAAATGGATTACCAATTTTTCACAGAATCAGTGAGGAGCGAGTTAGCCCTGGGGAATGAAATAGTTAGTAAAGATCAGCAAGAAAAAATTTTAAAAAAAATGGAACTTTATAAAATGAAAGATCAATTACCGTTTGATTTATCCGGTGGAGAAAAACAAAGATTATTGGTTTCTATAGCTTCATTGTCAAAAACTAATTTATTTCTATTTGATGAACCTACAAGTGGGTTGGATTATATTAATATGGAAAGGATTGCTGACCTTATTAAAGACTTAAAAGAAAAGGGTGCAGTAGTTATAGCTACTCATGATCCGGAATTTCTTTATAAAACATGCAATAGAATTATTTATTTAAAAAATGGTGGAATAAAAAAAGATATAAAACTTAGAGTAGAAGATTCAACTTTGATAGAACAGATTTTTAATGACATAACGAAATAGAATTGAGGAGAATATATATGAAAACAAAAGATTATATTTTTATTGGTTTAGCTACAGTTATTTCCCTAGTAATTTACTTTTTTTCAATAATGGTTAGTAGTATTGGTGGGGCGTTTGGTCACAGCATATCCCCCGGGATTTTTGGATTATTATCTGGAATCATATTTGTTTATATTAGCTATAACTACCCTAGAAAAGGAATTTTTACTATTTACACAATTGTTTTATTGTTATTTTTTACGTTAATGGGCGGGGCGTACTTACCTTGGTTTATCAGTTCGATTAGTATGGCGATCTTAGCTGATATTATTCTATCTGTATTTGGATATGATCGAGCAATTCCTCAAGTTGCGTCTTGGGCTCTAATGCAATTAGGCAGTGCTGCCGGACAGTGGATTCCTATATGGTTCTTTACAGATCGTTTTCGTCAAGATTGGATAGATAAAGGACAATCTGCTGCAACAATGGATGCAATGATCCACTATGCGGTAGGTATATGGGGAATCATTTCAGTGTTAGTTGTAGCAAGTTTATCTATGATTGGTGTATTGATTGGAAGAAAAGTCTTAAAAAAATACAAAAAATAGAACGTAGTTTACCTTTTATCTGTTTGTACATCTCTAATTTACGCTATTACGGAAAGCATTAACAGTTGTAAACGAATAAGAGAAGAAATTGAATGCGGGGGAGGAAAAAATGAAAGTATACAAAAAATTATTTAGTTATGTCCCTAAAATGAAATACTACGGATGGTTAGCCACTTTATTTTCTGATTTTTCTGTCGTATTAACAGTCTATGGATATTACAGTATTTACAAATTTCTTCAGTCTCTAATTATTGTAGGAGATGAATATTTAGCTAAGAGTTATGCGGTTCAAACTGTTGCTTGGTTAACTTTAGGAGCTTTATTTTATATTTTTTCTGGCTTATTTTCTCATATCCTTGGGTTTCGCTTAGAGACTAATTTGAGAAAAAAGGGAATTAGCGGTTTAACAGAAGCAAGTTTTCGTTTTTTTGATTTAAATTCTTCGGGATATATTCGAAAGACAATTGATGACAACGCGGCTAAAACACATATGGCAATTGCTCACTTGATTCCAGATAGTGCTCAAGCCATAGTAACACCTGTTTTATCAGTTGCCTTAGGCTTTTTCATTAACTTTAAAATTGGATTGGTTCTAATCGCCATGTTAGTAATTGGTGTATTCTTGTTAAAGAAAATGACAGAGAATACAAATTTTATTCAAAAATATCAAGAATCGTTAGATGTGTTAAGCTCTGAAACGGTAGAATATATCCGCGGAATTCAAGTTATAAAGATATTTGGTGCTAAAGTAACATCATTTAAAGCCTTGAATAAAGCAATTAACGATTATGCTAAGTTTGCATATAAGTATTCTTTGAGTGGGAAAACACCTTTTGTTCTTTTTCAATGGCTATTTTTTGGCATAGTTTGCATTTTGATAGTTCCTATAACCTTTTTTATAACTTCTCTTACCACTCCCAAGATATTAGCTGTTGACTTGTTGATGTTGTTTTTTTTAAGTGGAATTATTTTTGTTTCTTTCATGAGAATAATGTATGTAAGTATGCACTTGTTTGAAGCAAGATATGCAGTCGAAACACTAGACTCCCTTTATTTAGAAATGAAGCAAGACCAACTAAAATATGGGAACGAGACACAGATTAAAAATTGTGACATTGCATTTGAAAATGTCAGCTTTTCATACAAAGAAGAGTGTGTTTTAGAAAATTTCAACTTAGTTTTAGAACAAAAAAGAATTTATGCATTAGTAGGAAAATCAGGAAGCGGAAAGAGTACGATAGCTAAACTAATTTCAGGTTTCTACAATGTGGATAAGGGACAGATTAAAATTGGTGGTAAGCCTTTAAATCACTATTCAAAAGACACAATTATTAACACAATTGCTTTTGTCTTTCAAGATACGAAACTATTCAATCAGAGTATTTACGATAACGTTTCTATAGCAAATCCTCAAGCGCCAGCAAGTAAAGTATTTGACGCGCTAAGATTAGCCGGTTGCGAATCGATTTTAGAAAAATTTCCCGAAAGAGAGCATACCTTAATTGGTAGTAAAGGAGTTTATCTGTCAGGAGGAGAAAAACAACGTATAGCTATTGCCAGAGCAATTTTAAAAGATGCAAAGATTGTTATTATGGATGAAGCCAGTGCATCTATTGATCCAGATAATGAGTATGAACTACAAAAGGCTTTTCAACATCTGATAAAAGAAAAAACAGTTATTATGATAGCTCATCGATTATCCAGCATTAAATCTGTAGATGAAATTCTTGTCTTGTCAGAAGGGAAAATAGTAGAACGTGGAAATCATAATGAATTAATGGCTAAACATCAAGTGTATAAACAATTGGTCACTAATTATGAGAATGCAAATGATTGGAGGCTTGACAATGAAAAGTTTTTATAAAAACAAATTTGCTTTAAGTGATCAGGGCGCAGAAGCTTTAACTAAAGCTTCTATTTCTAGTTTTTTTGTATACTGCATTAATATGGTACCAGCATTCATTATAATGATGCTGATAGACGAATTAGTTTTAGAAAATACAAAGCCCCGTTGGCTTTATTTTGCCGTATCGTTTGTTACTTTGCTTTTCATGTATTGGTTGTTAGATAGGGAGTATGAAAACTTATATAATAGTACTTATAAAGAAAGTGCGCATTTAAGAGTGCAAATTGCAGACGATTTGTCAAATTTACCATTATCCTATTTTTCAAAACATAATTTATCAGATTTATCTCAAACTATCATGTCTGACGTTGAAGGTATTGAGCATGCGATGAGTCATGCAATACCTAAAGCCGGCGGTATGGCTCTGTTTTTCCCTTTTATTTCAGTGATGCTTTTGGTTGGTAATGTCAAAATGGGATTAGCTGTTATTTTGCCAACGTTATTTAGTTTTGTCTTAATCTTGTTATCAAAGAAATCCCAAACGAAAGCCAATACTAAATATTACGATACTTTGAGAGAAAACTCGGAAGAATTTCAAGAAACTATAGAATTGCAGCAAGAGATTAATAGCTTTAATCTATCTAAAAAAGTTCAAGACAGACTTTTCAAAAAAATGGAAGAGAGTGAAAGGATTCATTTAAAGGTAGAATTAAGTACTTTTTCAGTCATGGCCTTATCCTCTATTTTCTCATATGTTAGTTTAGCAGTAGTCATTCTAGTAGGTGTTCACTTACTGTTAACGGGTGAAGTGACTATACTCTACGTCGTTGGTTACTTACTAGCCGCAATAAAAATAAAGGATTCCTTCGATTCTATGAAAGAAGCAGTGCTTGAAATATTTTATTTAGCTCCTAAAATACAGCGAATTAGAGCTATGAAGGAAACCAGTATCCAAGAGGGATCAGATAGTCCTCTGAAATCTTTTGACATTGAGTTGCGAGATGTCTCTTTCTCATATGATAACAATACCCCAATTTTAGATCATATCTCTTTTACGGCTAAACAAGGAGAAGTGACTGCGTTAGTAGGTGCTAGTGGTTCCGGGAAAACTAGTATCTTGAAATTAGTGTCTAGACTGTATGATTATGATGAAGGCTGTATTTTAATTGATGGGTATGATATTAAACGTGTATCTCCAGCTTCTTTGTTTAGCAAAATCGCTATTGTTTTTCAAGAGGTAACTTTGTTTAATACAAGTATTTTGGAAAATATACGTATTGGAAATAGTCAAGCGTCAGATGAGGAAGTGAAAAAAGCAGCTCGTTTAGCTAACTGCGAAGACTTTATTGAAAAACTACCTGACGGTTATCATACATTGGTCGGAGAAAACGGAAGTTCACTTTCTGGAGGAGAGCGACAACGCCTATCCATAGCACGGGCTTTTTTGAAAAATGCGCCAATTTTAATTTTAGATGAAATTACTGCCAGTTTAGATGCGGAAAATGAAAAACGTATTCAGGAAAGTTTAAATCGTTTAATACAAGATAAGACAGTACTAATTATATCGCATCGCTTGAAGTCTATTGAAAAGGTAAATAAAATTGTAGTGATGGATCAAGGAAAACTAGTTGATCAAGGTACTCATAATGAGTTGTATCGAAGGTCAGAAATATACAAAAATCTCATAAAGAAAACTAAACTATCTGAGAAATTCGTCTATGAAAAAGAAGCTCAATCACGATGATGAAATAGGCTTTAAATTAACCTACAATTTTTGGGATATAGTTATAATTCTTTTTCAAAAAGAATAATTTTATTAAACAGCATCTAATTTTGAATACACGAAAGAATCAGTATGATTGAATTAGTTCACTTAATGTCTATTCTTATAATATAAGGAATAATCAAAGTTTTAAAAAATTGGCGATAAACCAGTTAAACATAAAAGATTGAATAAAAAGTTATAGTTTCTTTCATATTGCCGTTTTAAGTAGAGGAAAAGCTACTTAAAACGGTATTTGTGTTTGATTGGACTAATAAAAGTGAATTCTTATTTTTCAGAGCCTAAACTGCATATTCTTTTAAATGATTTGATTATCTCTATGTACCGATAAATTCGTTTTCAAATAGTTATCTATTCATATGAGTTTTATTTCATGTTATTTATTGTTGACAAGAGCAACTCTTGTTGGTAAAGTATCAGTGTCAAAACGTAACGATTACGATTTGAGGTGTCTAAATCAAAATAAAAGGAGTATAAAGGTATATGGCAAAAAAGTCGAAAATTGCTAAAGCAAAGAAACAAATGGCGATGATTGAAAAGTATGCAGATAAACGTCAGGAATTAAAAGCCGCAGGAGATCGCACCGCTCTCGCTAAATTGCCAAGAGATTCAAATCCGAATCGTCTGAGGCTTCGTGATCAGACGGATGGTCGTCCAAGAGGGTATATGCGAAAGTTCGGTATGTCCCGTATTAAGTTTAGAGAACTTGCCCATCAAGGGTTGATTCCTGGAGTAAAAAAAGCAAGTTGGTAAAAGGAGGAAATATCATGGCAGTACCAGCAAGAAAAACATCTAAGGCGAAGAAACGGTTAAGAAGAACTCATCAAACTGTAGTAAAACCAGAAATTTCATTTGACGAAGCGAATGGTGATTATAGACGTAGCCATCATGTATCTTTAAAAGGGTACTATAATGGAAAGAAAGTAATTAAAGGAGCTTCAAAATAGTTTAATATATAACTTTTAGGAGGGAATCAAAATGGAAATTATTTACCCACCTTTAGTTGAAGAAGGATTAAAGTATTATCTTGAAACGACCCAGCAATCGCTAGATAAATGCACTTTTTATCGTTCGATGGTAGAGAGAGGAATTATTACTGAAACGGGTTTACCGACCCAACAGGCAATTGAAAATGGATTAGTCAAAGATTACTATGAGGACCAAGGCTTATCATTTGATGATTTTTTAAGAATCTATCCAATTTTTGAAGAGTATGACGAGGAGTTATTTCAATGTATCGATGGTTATTGGGAGATACCTGTTGATATGAAAGAAAATTTAGTTTCACAATTGGAATCTGGCGAGTTAACTTTTGAAGATGCACAACAAATTCAAGCATATCTTGAAGATCGATAAGTATTGAAGGAGGAAGATTTATGCGTCAAAATATTATTTTGGAATGTGTCGAAACTGGAGAACGTCTGTATCTCACCAGCAAAAATAAACGGAATAACCCTGAACGGTTAGAATTAAAAAAGTATTCGCCAAAATTGCGCAGACGGGCAATTTTTAAAGAAGTGAAATAGCTAAGTGGTAAAAAGGTGACAAAATGGGCATACCAGTTACAATCGTTTCTGGGTTTTTAGGGGCTGGAAAAACAACGCTAATCAATCAAGCCTTGCAAGTCTCACCCTACCCCAGGGAAGAAATTATTATAATTGAAAATGAGTTTGGTGAAGTTGGGATTGATCACAAATTATTAGTTCATAGCGAGGAACGGGTGTTACAACTAAATAATGGATGTATGTGTTGCAGTCTTCGCAGTGATTTATTAGCAATATTGATTTCTTTACTGGAAACAATAGAAGAACATCAACAACCAATTTCACAAATCATCATTGAAACTACAGGTATAGCAGATCCCCAACCAATCATTCAAACACTTTTAACAGCGCCTCAACTAAGAGGAAGAGTATATATCGATAGTTTATTGACTGTTATTGATAGTGACAGTTTTGAACTTATTGAAAGAGAACCACAAGCCCTTAAGCAACTTGTCATGGCAGATCGCATTTTTGTGTCTAGAAAACAAAACTTGAATTTATCTGCACTAAAAAAATTACAGAGAGAAATCAAAAGTATTAACCCTTTATCCGATATTCGAATGTTCACACATAGTGAAACGATTCAAAAAAAGGATTTTTATAATTTGAAAAAATTTAATCATCCCTTAGTTTTTGAAAGTGATTCATCAGAAAATCACTATAATGGCAAATACTATCATCAACACCATCAAGTACATGAGTTTAAATCAATTCTCTTAACTTCAGATCAAGACATAAAAAAAGATTTTTTACTCCAATGGATTGACTGGCTGATTTTAACCAACCAAGGGAGCCTGTATCGTTTTAAAGGATTGATTGCTTTACAAGAGCAGGATTTTATAGTTGCCATGCAAGAGGTAAACGAACAGGTTAATTTTCAATACACCACTCGACAAAAAGACCAAACCACTATTATTCTAATCGGAAAAATGTTGGATGAAGAAAGGATCAAACAGAGTTTTGATAAATTACTGGCGGAAAGCAAATAATGATAAGTAGTGATTGGGGGTAATTTCTAATGGAGAAAACGGATATATCTAGTGCATATCGACGACTTAAAAGCCCGAATATTAAAACTAGAAAAAGGGCATTAAAAATTATCAAAGAACATAAACGAAATAAAATGAAGAAATTAGCATAATTAAGGAAGGAAAAAGAATGAAGAAAATCAGTGTAGGACTTGTTGGGATAGCAGCTCTAGGATTATTGGGAGCTTGCTCCAGCACTAATGATGCAAAAGTATCGAATGATAAAGATGGAAAATTAGAAATTGTAACAACATTCTATCCAATGTATGATTTCACCAAAAACATCGTCGGCGATGAAGCGAACGTGGATTTAATGGTTCCAGCGGGATCAGAACCTCATGACTATGAGCCCTCAGCTAAGGATATGGCAAAAGCTCATGATGCTGATGTTTTTGTATATCATAACGAAAACATGGAATCATGGGTACCAAAAGCTAAAGAAAGTTGGAAGAAAGCTGGGCCTAATGTAGTAGAAGGAACAAAAGACATGATTTTATTGCCAGGTAGTGAAGAAGAAGATCATGATCACGGAGAAGAAGATCACCATCATGAACTAGATCCTCATACGTGGGTTTCACCCAAAATGGCAATTAAGGAAGTTTCAAATATCAAGGATCAGTTAGTTAAATTGTATCCGAAAAAAGCAAAAGTATTTGAGACAAATGCTGAAAAGTATTTGACTAAACTGAAACGGTTGGATGCTGACTATACCACTAGTCTTAAAGAAGCGAAACAAAAAAGTTTTGTGACGCAACACGCAGCCTTTGGATATTTAGCTTTGGATTATGGATTGAAACAAGTTCCTATTGCTGGACTAAGTCCTGAAGAAGAGCCATCTTCTGGTCGATTAGCTGAATTAAAAGAGTATGTTAAAAAAAATAAGATCAATTATATTTACTTTGAAAAGAATGCTAATGATAAAATTGCAAAAACTTTGGCCAACGAAGCTGGGATAAAATTGGAAGTACTGAATCCTCTTGAAAGTCTTACAAAAGAACAAATGGATAATGGTGAAGATTATGTTTCAGTAATGGAAGACAATCTAAAAGCGTTAGAAAAAACAACTATGGTTGCTGGTGAAGAGGTAGTTCCAGAAAAAGAAGCGAAGGATGAAAAGACAGTTGCTAATGGGTACTTTAAAGATGCCGATGTGAAGGATCGCGAATTGAGTGATTATACAGGCGAATGGCAATCTGTTTATCCGTTGTTAAAAGATGGAATTTTGGATGAAGTTTTCGATTACAAAGCAAAAATCAATAAAGACATGACAGCTGCCGAGTACAAAGATTATTATACTACTGGCTATAAGACAGATATTGATACTATCAACATTAAAGACAACACCATTGATTTTGTAGTCAACGGTGAACATCATCAATACACATACAAATATGTTGGATACAAAATTTTGAATTATGAAAAAGGAAACCGTGGTGTTCGTTTTAATTTTGAAACTGATGATGCAGGTGCTGGTCGTTTTAAATATATTCAATTTAGTGATCATGGAATTGCACCAAGTAAGGCAGAGCATTTCCATATTTTCTTTGGTGGAGAAAGTCAAGAAAAACTCTATAATGAATTGCATAATTGGCCTACTTTCTATCCAGCTTCATTGTCTAAACATGAAATTGCTCAAGAAATGATGGCTCATTAAAATTCAATTTTTGGAGGAAATACATGGTAAGAAAAGTATTATTGTCTATGGATTCCAAGAATATTGATGCTTATCGGCGTTATCGATTTGCAAAGCAAATGAGATTAAATGGGAGTACATTAGCTGATATTGCTGCAACTTTACATGTTAGTATTGACACAGTTCATAGAGTATTAAAACGGGATCCTGATTGTTGTTTTATCAAGGTCAATACTGGAAGAAGTAGACGTTTAGCAAAACGGCATAATAGCTTGGCCAATTAATTGATAATACCAGAGTAGATCATTTTTCCCTTATTTGGATTTGATCTGCTTTTTATTATGTCTTGAATTGTCAAATCAAGCGCAACACTTTATCAAAGAAGACTTCATAAGGTGTTCTCCAATCTAAACACTTTCTAGGTCTGTTATTCAGTTTTTCAATCATCTGATTTATCGTTGAGTTATCTACCGTAGCTATCTCTTTCGATTTTGGCAAGTATTCTCGAATGAGTCTATTCGTATTTTAATTTGTTCATTGTTGCCAAGGGCATGAGGATCTGGAAAATAAAAGGGCATATTATTCAATGCTTCTGTAACTGCGAAATGATTGGAGAATTCTTTTCCTCTATCTGGAGTGATCGTTTTGACCGCCTCATTTGGAATACTGCTTAAAAGTTCAATCATTTTCTCGCTCACATAAGCGGCTTTCTTTCTGGGGACCTTCTTTCCTGCTAAAAGGAAGCATGATTTTCTGTCTGTCAAAGTCACTAAACAAGTACCACCAGTTTTGCCAGCTACAATATCGGCTTTCCAATGACCAAAATCACTTCTATCATCTGCGGATTTTGGACGGCCATGGATCGAATGAGTAAGGCAAATCTTTCCACGAGACTCGACATGATTTTTTGTATGTCTTGTTTTTCCTCGATGGTGCAATGAACGGATCAGGCCTTTATTGCCGTGTGAGAGGGGTTCTGTATCGAAAAGATCATTGCAAATTGCACGTTAGATCGTGATAAAACTAATTGAAAAGTCCATATGTTCATGCTTCAAACGATTCGAGATTTCCTCTGGCGACCACTGAAAATCGACAAATAAATGACGAACAATTGACCAAACTCACGGATCATTTAGAATGTGATAACGTCCGCATTTTTTTCTTCGATAAGCATAATTTTTTTCCGCTTTGGAAGGTGAATAGTTTTTTTCTTGTTTCTTCTCAGTTCATGTAAAATAGTAAACGGGCTATGCTGAATGTCGTTGCCAATTATACTAATAGAAAATCCTTCTTCGTGAAGCAGAAAGATTCTTTCTCGTTCGAGTATAGTAAGATGACGATACTGGCTCATAATTATTTTCCTTCTAGGAGTGTTCTCGACAAACTTATACTAGTTGGATATCGATTATGACTCATTTTTATGTGTTGCACTTAAAGTGTAAATTCAAGGTATAGAAAGAGGTTCCCTATGAAAAAAATACCTATTACAATCTTAACTGGCTATCTTGGTTCAGGAAAAACGATACTTCTAAATCATATTCTGTACGGTGATCACGGAAAGGAAATTGCTGTCATTGTAAATGACATAGGGGAAGTAAATGTTGATGGGGTATTAGTCGACAAGAAAGGTTTTAAAAGAACTGGAGAAAAACTTGTTTCGATGCCGAATGGATGCATTTGTTGTACATTACGCGAAGATTTGATTGTTGAACTAGATCAATTAGTGCAATTTTCTGACTTGAATCAAATTGTTATTGAAGCTTCAGGAATCAGCAAACCAATTCCAATTATTCAAGCAATTATATTAGCTAAAAACCCTTTAGACATTGATTTGACCCAACGATTAGAGATTGGTGCCATTATTATAGTAGTGGATGTAAAACGTTTTTGGGATAATTTCGAAACGGGTGAAAAGATTCAGGAAAGAAAAGCTGAAGGTAATGTAGTTGAAGAAGAACAGGATATTCGTGGCTTGTTAATTGATCAATTCGAGTGTTGTAACATATTACTTTTAAATAATAGTGACTTAGTGTCAACCAAGACGATTTACAAAATTAACGGTCTAATTGCTAAGTTACAGTCCAATGCCAAAATAATTAGGACAATTAAAGGTGAAGTAGACTTATCGAAAATTCTAAATACAAATCTTTTTAATATAGATGAGACTTCCTATTCAGTGGGCTGGTTCAAAGAGTTAGAGCTTGGCTATCAAAATCATATTCCTGAAACAGAAGAATATGGTATCTCAAGTTTTATCTATCGAAATCGGTTACTCCTTGACGCACAAAAATTTGCCCATCTTACGGATAAAAATTTTCCTGGCAATATTACAAGAGCAAAAGGGTTTCTTTGGTTTGCCCAACATAGTGATTTTTCGACGATCTTTGAAACATCGGGTAGCTATAAAAGTATTGAATCATTAAATTATTGGGTAGCTAGTTTACCTAAAATTGAGTGTCAAATGATTATACAAAAAAATCCCGAATTGAAGGAAGCCTGGCATCCGTTGTTTGATGAACGCATTAATAAACTAGTTTTTATTGGTATGAAGATGGATCAACAATGTATTAAGGAACAACTTGAGGGTTGTTTAACTGATTCTCTTAATGCAGATAATTTCCGAAAAATTTCACCATTTCCATGGAAAAAGTCTAATATGTTTAGCCAGATATCGTTAATGAAATTTTTAAGAAAAGCTGGTGTCAAGATAGGCGATGTCATAATTATTGGCATTTTGATTATTACCTCTTTTATTCCCTTATTTGTATTCTCTATAGAAAAGGAGAATGAAACAACTGAAGATGCTATCAAATATGCCATCGTTCGAATTGATGGCAAGGAAATGGATCGCTTCGATTTGGATAAGATCAATCATAAACTCGTGAATTATCATCCTGCGAAGGGACAATATAATATTGTTGAGATTAAAGATGGAAGAATTCGAGTTAAAGAAGATAATAGTCCTGATCAAATCGCGGTTAGAACTGGATGGATCTCAAAACCCGGTCAAACGAGTATTTGTTTACCCCATAAGTTAGTTATTAGTATTGAGAAAAAAGAAAGCACAGATTACTACATTTACTAATCTGGAAATAGATGAGGAGGTTTTTAATAAGAAAAAGATATTATTATTAATAATAGCAGGGGCTTTATTAAGTGTGTTAAGCGCTTGTGGACAAGAAAAAGAAGCGGTGACAACAGGCACAAGTATCTTTAACGGGACCTGCAATGGTTTAGTTAACAGTCGGTTAGATTACTTATTTTGGCTCTTCGTCAATGAGTGTTGGTGAAGAAATTCAATAGAATAATCGAGATACTCACACGGCTAGACAGCTATCTTGTCTAGCCGTGTTGTTGTTCTGGCTTTAGTCAGTTGGGTAGTATTCTTAGTTTTCTTAAAATATTTTCCTCGATATAAAAAGATTCGTTCTCGGTAGTTTTGAAAGTTTCTATAGCCATAGGCAATTCGTTTTAGTACTTTGATATGGTTATTCAAACATTCTATAGGGCCGTTGGAATAGGGAACGCGCAACGCTCGTTTGATTTCTGTTTGGTATTTCTTGAAGGTCGTGAACACTGGTTGGTAGTGCTCTGGCAACTCCTTGTAGTCTTCTTTTAGGAGCGCGACGAATTCAGGAACATCTTGTCTTCTGATAACGGAAAGAAAATCCTGGTAGACTTCGTAGCCTCGCTTTAAGGAATCATCATAAGATAATAGCCGATCGACTATCTCTGCTTCTGTCAGATGATCTCGAAATGACGGACGCCAGTAGCGATGCTGACCTTTCAATTCCCACGCATTCTTTTGAAGTAGTTTCCAGTATTTCTTTAAGTGCTTCGACCGACGATCCCCTTTTTTAAAGGTCTTCATTACTTGAATTCGGTGGTTGGTAAAAGCCCGACCAATGTGTTGGCTAATATGAAAGCGATCGGCGACGATTCGGGCATTCGGAAAACACTCTTTCACCAATGTGCGATAGGGTGTATAGAAATCTGAAACCACTAGACGCACTTGTTCACGGACTTTTATAGGGTAGCGCAAGAAATAGTCGCGTAAAGGATTGAGTTGCCGATTTTCCACAATATCAATCAGTTGATGGGTCTTGCCGTCCATCATGACAAAGCTCATGGCTCCCGAGACATTTTTCACTGATTTGAATTCATCGAAACACACCACTTCTGGTAACAGCTGGCTCAAAGAAATGGTTTTAGGCCGAAGGCTGCGAAGTATTCGAATGACAGTGGTCGGAGAAATGTGCTTCATACGTGCGATCAAAGACATAGAAAGAGGTTCGCTTAATAGCTCAAGAATGGCTTGTTTGACTCTGCGAGCAATGGAGCAGCGACGATCACTAACTGAATCTTCTGCTAAAAAAGTCTTTCCACAGTGTTTACATTTGAAGCGCTGTTTGTTAATCCGCAGAATGGTCTTGTAGTTACTGACATCATTCAATAAGATGGATACTTTTTTCCAGCCCTATTTAATGATCGTTTGTTCATTTTGATAGTGGCGATGAAAGCATTCCTCCGGTTGATAGGTCAATGTGCCATCAAAAACAAAACATGTTTCGTCATTGATTCGCTCTTTGCGAAAGGCATCTTCATGAAAGATAAGATTTAGGTCTAGAATATCTAGTAACTCTTTGGTAAACTCTGAATAGGACATCTTGAAACACTCCTTTGAATGGTTTTCGTCGACTTTATTCTAAAGGATTTTAAGGTGTCTGTTTGCGTTTATTAGAAAAAAGAAAAAGTATTGGCAACAGAAGGCGTCACCAACACTAGATATTATAGATCCCTTATTTTCTTCGCTTCAAATTGTCAAGGAGTCATCATAAATTTTGTATGGATTCTTTTGTTTGGGTAGTAGTCTTCTAAATAATCTTGGATTAACACCTTCATCTCTATTTTACTTTTATATTTGTTGGAGTCGATTAATTCTCATTTGATTGATCGATGAAACGCTTCAATTACTGCATTGTCAACAGGAGTCCCAGTTTGGCTCACTGAATGTGTGATGTGGTGGTCGTTCAACAGCTCTTGATAAATAAAAGACCGATGCTGGCTACCTCTATCGGAATGAATTACCGTAGGCAATTCTCCTTAATAAATTTGTAATGGACGGACGACAATCTCTTTTTTCATGTGTGAATCTACCATATAGTAACGTAGAATACGAGTTGCTAAGTCAATATAGGTGGACAAATAGAGGCGACCGTCATTACATGGAATGTAAGTAATATCCATCACCCAAACAGCATCAATTTGGTTCTGTTCAAATTATCGATTCAACATTTTTTTACCATTTCTTTGATTGTTTTTTCTCTACCATGAGAAGATTTGCGTCGATGAAATCCTCTTGTGCATAAATTCATTTCACGCATAAGAACAGCTACAACACGTTTATTGATTTCGATTCCTTCATCGTAAAGTTTTTGAGTGATCCCTGGAGATCCGTATCGATCTTTGTGTTCGTAGAACACTCGTCTTCCTCTTTTAGTCGTTTATTTTCCTGTTCAAGAATGTAGAAATCTGCTTTATCAGGTAATCTTTTTCCTTGTCCAGCAAAAGCATTTTTCCCGTATCGACGATATTCTGAAACCCATCGGGAAATTGTTGGACGAGAGATATTGTATTCTTCAGCAATTTTCTTGGTAGTTACTTTTTTCTCAAGGATATCCTGTGAAATCTTTAGTTTAAATTTACGATCATATGTTTTTCTCAATAGAGTTCATTCCTTCCGGTAACGTAACTGATAGTCAAGAAAAGTGTATCATAGCCCAACTTAGTATCAGGGTTTGTCAACTAAACTGTGGAAGTTGATAGATAAGAGTTTTTAACAACCAAAATTCTCTTGACTATTTTTGAAATCAGACAAATTTTGATTGGACACATAGTTGAATAAATCTACCGTCGTTACGGAAGGTAAATCGCATGCTTTTCAATTCTAGAGGAGAAGTCCTCGTTGAAGTACCATAGCCCAGTTCTGGATTCGACCTCCTGCCCACTTCATACGTAAATAAAGTAATTTTAGGAGTGAGACTGTGACAAAAGTTATTTTTAAGCTAAAAACGAATTAAAAAACGTTGATAATTAAAATCATTCGTTTTAGATTCTATGAATCATTATAGAACGCTGTAAAATCGATACTTTATAATTATAAAGAAGATAGTTTCAAATTTATTGTTCGAAATTTGAAACTATCTTTTTACTTATGTCACAGACTCCCTTAGTTGAGTTATTCTTTAATTTCGAATTTCGAGATAGCTAGATATATTGCAAGCATACATTCTTGATAACAATCTTGATCATATTTTCCAGTTCTCCAGGATTGCTTATGAATCAAAGAGCTAAATCTTTTGAGAATTGCCTCAACAGCTTCTTCATTTCCAGCCTTTGCTAAAATGAAATCTTCTTTTAAAGAATTCATAAATCTACCTTCTTCCCATGGACTTATAATCTATTTCTTTGGGAAGGAGGAGAACGAGCAAAGAAGCATACAAAATTAGTTATTATGCAGATATTAAACCAGCATTTTTTGAATTTTTTTGTAAAGTCGATGTTTTAAATTTGTCGCACCCTGTCTTGTAATCCCCAGAACCTTTCCAATTTCTTTATCAGTTTTATCAAAGATAAATTTTTCGATAAGAAAAATTTGTTCAGGTTCTTTCAACAAAGGAAGGATTTTTGCTAATTTTATATCTTCAACAAGGAGAGTCACATTTAAAACATTAATCGGTTGTTTAAATTTTATAGTATCTTTAGTAAACAAATATGGTGGGAGTTGATCAAGTTGTTCATGTTTTTGAATTTCTTCTTGTTTTTTATAATAAGTATTAGCGGTGTTCAAAATGACCTTTTCAAAGAATCGAATCAACTGGGCATTTACGCGTTCGTCGTTATCTGACATATTGCACACCTCCTCCATTAAGATTTAAAGGGAAAAGAGGCAAAAAACACGAAAAGAAGCTAATGCAATTATGCTGCGCTGCGAATAACTTCTATAAGCTCACATGCATTGATAGGACTGCTGATGTTTATTTTCAAAAATGTTTTTTTAGTTGATAATGGATAGTTATCTTTATACTTAGAAAAGAAAATTCATATATCTTCTTAAATATCAAACATGTCCTTATGGCTAAGAAAATGTCTTGAGCTTTTTACGTATAATAAATCTTTTCTAAAACCTCCTTTTGGATAATATTCTTATTCGTGTATAGATTGTATTTTTTATTTCTTCCCCCTTCATAATTAACAACTAGAAAAGAGTTCGAATAGACACGTATTTGAACGAAAATTTTTATTGGATTCCCAAATTGGAATATTTAGAAACGAAAAATTCCTATTATCTGTATAGTGCTTAGATAATAACGGATCATAATAATTATTGTCTTTGAACTAGATATATGTAAATAGTATTCATCATGATGAAAAATGATGAGTTCTCGGTGATAAAATGTACTTTTTACGGTGGAATATACATGAAAGCGATAAGTGGATATTTTATAATGAAGTAAGTTAGCTTATTTTGACAGAGGAATAGTATTTTAGATAACGTATAAAATACTATTTAATGATGTAGAAAGGAAAGAGAGAAACAAAAGTGTTTTCAGATAAAGAAGTCTTATTAAAGTCTCTTCATGTTTGTTTAAAGTTACCTATCGTGGTTTTTAATTCCGAATTCAGTATTATAAAAGAGTATCGCTCAGATAGAACTACTTATTTTTTTTATGATTATAAAAAGTTACTAACTGATAATATTAAAAAAACTAAAGATTTCCATTTCTTTACTGGTGATTTTAATGAGATGTTTCTTCTATACATGTTTAAAACCAGATATTACTTATTTGGTCCATTTAGAGCAAATAATATTGATAAAGTTTTTTTTAAACTAAAAATGAACAATTTGAATGTTGCAATGGCTGATAGAGAACGACTCTATAATTCATTGCAAAATTTGACTTTGTATTCTTTAGGAGACATTCGAGATATTCTGATTTTAGTTCATTATTTTTTTACTGGAAAAATAGAAGATCTATTCCATGAACCGTTAATTGAATATACAGAAAATCTAAGTAAAACTATCGAGCAAATCAAAATAGATAATCTGTTATCACAAAATTACGATCCAGAAATATATCTGTTTCTTTATGAAAATAAAATACTGGAATATGTTAAAAATGGAGATATTCGAAATTTAGAAAACATGGTTTTTAATCTGAGTAATGGAATAATTCCAAGTGTTAGTGGAGATACGATTCGGTCTGAAAAAAATTATTCTATCATTGTTTTTGAAAAGTTAGCACAAACGTCTATAACATTAGGAATGGATATAATAGAAGCGTATCAAAGTAGAGATGCTTTGATACAAGAAAACGAATTAGCTGTATCGTTACCTGAGGTCTTAAAAGTGAGGGATTCTGGGATTGTTTATTATACTAAGGAAATCGGAAAAACTAAGATAGAGCATCTTTCTCCCTTAATTTCTTCTGTCGTTCAATTCATCGGCTTAAATATCTATAAAAGAATTACTGTAAAGGAAATAGCTAATTATTTTTCTGTAAGTGAAACTAAATTAAGAGAAAGCTTTAAGAATGAAATGCATATTACGATTTATAATTATATCTCTAAGCGAAAAATTTCTACGGCTAAAATAATGTTGAAATCAAACCATACTATCAGTGAAGTTTCTTTAGGTTTAGGATTTTCAGATTCTTCACACTTTTCGAGAGTATTCAAAAAGTACGCAGGTGTATCTCCTAAGCAATATCAATTAGGTTTAGTGGACAATTTCAACAACATTAGCTGAGAGGTTTTATTTTATTATGAGACTATATCATTTACGTAGTTTGGAGGAGTTGAGGAAATTGGATTTTAACAAAAAATTTTTTTGGGAAATTTCTGATTTGAGTTGTTTCGTAGAATCTGAGCGTCTAAGTAATGGTAATAATAGTGTGTTAAATGAATATGACAAAGTAGTAATTAATAAAGTAAAAAGTTTATGTGAAGAAGCTAGAGAATCTATCAGTCATATTAATGGTAGCAATTTTAAACAAACATTATTTAATCTGATTAAGCTAGATGCTAAAATATCAAGTTATTTATTCTTTTTGATACATGATGAATTTATGGATTATCAAAAATTGGATCAGTTAATTGAAAGAGAAAGCTGGGAAGATTATTACGTGGGTCTAACTTTTTCAGAAAAGTTAAACAACTACAAGTTAATAGATTATAAGTATTTGAGTGAAAGCAATTAATTATTCATGTAGAGTACTAGACACTTTAAATATGGACAATTCAATTATAAAGAAAAAGAATCAATAATTTAATGAGGCTGTGACAAATGTCATTTTTTGTTTCGCTAAAAACGAGTGAAAAAATGTTGATAACTCCAATCATTCGTTTAAGATTCTAGGAATCATTCAGAAATGCTGTGAAACCGATACTTTATAATTATAAAGAAGGTGATTTCAAATTCCGAAGAAGGAATTTGAAGTCACCTTTTTACTTATGTCACAGTCTCATTCAGTAATGCGGGATAAGGCTCCTTATTCCGTTATTTGAATACTCTGAAGTTTAATCTAAGAAAGGGTAATATTTTGAAAACATGCTTCATCGCATAGAAATGAACTTAATTTCAGAAAGAATACATACATATCTTTTTATATGTTTTCAGCTGCTGAATGGTTAAAAAGCACAAATATCCGAAAAAAACATGAAGAAATGTACTTTTTTTGTTGTAATGTTCATGAAATTCTCTAAGTAAATTAGTTAACATAAGGTTAGTAAGATTCCTATTCTGTGAATAATACGTATCAGATTTATCTTTTATTCTTACTAGGAAAGTAATTATTAAGGGAGTTGATTTGAATAATGGTTAGCAAGAATAATAAGAGAGTATTTCTAGAAAAAACAAAGAAACGAGTATTGAAGTACAGTATCAAAAAATTAAGTGTTGGGGTTGCATCTGTTTTGATTGGTGTTGGTCTTGTCTTGGGAACAACTGAACTAGTTAAAGCACAAGATGAAATTTCTCCAAGCAGCCCACTTGAAACAGCGATAAGCTCCGTACAAGTAGGTGACAAAGTAGCTTCGGGGAATACTTTTCAGGAGAATCCTGGTTATACGAAAAATTATAACTTTTCGGATTTACAATTTAGTCCTCAAGAACTAACTGGAGACACACTAAAAGGCAATACAATTGGATTTGAAGTTTACGGAAAACATAATATTGCAGCATCAACTAAAAACTGGGAAATCCGTCTTCAATTAGATGAACGATTAGCTAAATATGTAGAAAAAATTCAGGTCGATCCAAAGAAAGGAATTGGATCTTCTAGACGGACCTTTGTAAGAATTAATGATTCGCTGGGTAGACCTACAAATATTTGGAAGGTCAATTATATTCGTGCAAGTGATGGATTATTTGCTGGGGCAGAAACAACCGATACGCAAACCGCTCCTAATGGGGTAATTACGTTTGAAAAGAGCCTAGATGAAATTTTTAAAGAGATAGGCATAGACAATCTCAAGACCGATCGTTTAATGTATCGAATCTACTTGGTAAGTCATCAAGACGATGATAAAATTGTACCGGGTATTGATAGTACGGGCTACTTTTTAACAGATTCAGATGATTTCTATAATAGCTTAGATGTATCTGAAAATAATCCTGACCAGTTTAAACATGGATCAGTAAGTGCAAAATATGAGAAACCTAATACTCAAACAAAAGATGGTTCAGGATCCACAGGTGCTAATGGAGCTATAATCTTAGATCATAAGTTAACGAAAAATTATAATTTCTCATATTCATCTTCCGCAAAGGGCACGCCTTGGTATGCTAATTACAAAATTGATGAACGATTAGTTCCATATGTAGCGGGTATACAGATGCACATGGTTCAGGCTGACAAAGTAACATATGATGTTTCGTTTGAATCCGGAACAAAAGTAGCTGATTTAGCAATCGAGCGACGGGAAGGTCATGAAAATTATGGCATAGGTTCAATAACTAATAATGATTTAACTAAACTTATCGATTTTGCTAATGCAAGTCCACGTCCAGTCGTTATTCGATATGTTTTACAATTGACTAAGCCATTAGATGAAATCTTAGAAGATATGAAAGCAACAGCACAAGTTGAAGAAAATAAACCATTTGGTGAAGATTTCATCTTTGATTCTTGGTTGTCGGATACGAATAAAAAATTAATCCAGAACACTTATGGAACAGGTTATTATTATTTGCAAGATATTGATGGTGATGGAAACCCTGACGATAAAGAAGAGAGCGGAGACACGAATCCATATATCGGGAAACCTGAATTAGAAGAAGTATATGATGTTGACACAACAGTTAAGGGGAAAGTATTCATCCACGAGTTAGCGGGAACAGGTCACAAAGCCCAACTTGTTGATAAAGAAGGTACTGTATTAGCAGAAAAAACTATCGCTCCAAATGAAAAAGATGGGGCTCCAATTTCAGATACTGTAGAATTTGAATTTACGGGTGTAGATTCAAGTAAATTAATCGCGAAAGATGAATTAAAAATCCAAATCGTTTCTCCAGGTTTTGATAAACCAGAAGAAGGTTCAACCGTTATTAAGGAATCACCAAAAGCGGTTGATAAACAAACCGTGGTAGTTGGATTTAAACCAGATGCTAAAGAATCAATTCGGAATAATAAAAACTTACCTGAAGATGCAGAGTATTCATGGAAAACAGAGCCTGATACTTCTAACGTTACTGATAGTACGAAAGGTATTGTAACTGTTAAGATCGGAAATCGAACTTTCGACGTGGATGTAGAGTTTGCTGTAAAAGCTTCTCAAGCTATGGAAAATGATGCAACATACGTACCTATAACAACAACTCCAGAAACGACAGTTCAAAGTGGAAAACCTACATTTGATAAACCAGATGTTCCTTTAGCTAAAGATGCCTTTTCAATTTCAGATGTCTATAATAAGTACTTCGGTAATGCAAGTGTTGATGCAAACACTGGTATTGTTACATTCACTCCAGCTAAAGGTGTAGGAGAATCGGAGCCGATTACTGGAACAATTCCTATTAAAATTGTTTACCAAGATGGTTCTGTAGGCACGACCGATTTAGCAGTAACTGTAAGTAAAGATATTTATGAAAATCCAGGAGAAAACATTCCTGCAGGCTACCACAAAGTAACCTTCACCGCAGGGGAAGGAACAAGTATTGAAAGTGGAACAACAGTCTTTGCAGTGAAAGACGGCGTAAGCTTGCCAGAAGATAAACTTCCAGTGTTGAAAGCAAAAGATGGTTATACAGATGCGAAATGGCCAGAAGAAGCAACTCAACCAATTACAGCAGATGATACAGAATTTGTATCAAGTGCAACAAAACTGGATGATATCATTGAAAATCCAGGAGAAAACATTCCTGCAGGCTACCACAAAGTAACCTTCACCGCAGGAGAAGGAACAAGTATTGAAAGTGGAACAACAGTCTTTGCAGTGAAAGACGGCGTAAGCTTGCCAGAAGATAAACTTCCAGTGTTGAAAGCAAAAGATGGTTATACAGATGCGAAATGGCCAGAAGAAGCAACTCAACCAATTACAGCAGATGATACAGAATTTGTATCAAGTGCAACAAAATTGGATGATATCATTGAAAACCCAGGGGATAACATTCCGGCTGGCTATCATAAAGTAACCTTTACTGCAGGAGAAGGAACAAGTATTGAAAGTGGAACAACAGTCTTTGCAGTGAAAGACGGCGTAAGCTTACCAGAAGATAAACTTCCAGTGTTGAAAGCAAAAGATGGTTATACAGATGCGAAATGGCCAGAAGAAGCAACTCAACCAATTACAGCAGATGATACAGAATTTGTATCAAGTGCAACAAAACTGGATGATATCATTGAAAATCCAGGAGAAAACATTCCTGCAGGCTACCACAAAGTAACCTTCACCGCAGGAGAAGGAACAAGTATTGAAAGTGGAACAACAGTCTTTGCAGTGAAAGACGGCGTAAGCTTACCAGAAGATAAACTTCCAGTGTTGAAAGCAAAAGATGGTTATACAGATGCGAAATGGCCAGAGGAAGCAACTCAACCAATTACAGCAGATGATACAGAATTTGTATCAAGTGCAACAAAACTGGATGATAAATCTGACGCTGACAAATATAATCCTGAAGGTCAAAAAGTGACTACAGAATTGAATAAGGAACCAGACGCATTTGAGGGAATTAAGAACAAAGAAGATTTACCAAAAGATACTAAGTATACTTGGAAAGAAAAAGTAGATGTTAGCGCAGCTGGAAATAAAAAAGGGACTGTTGTAGTGACATATCCAGATGGATCATCTGATGAAGTTGAAGTAGATGTTACAGTGACAGACAATCGTTCTGACGCCGATAAATATGAGCCAACAGTAGAAGGCGAAAAAGTAGAAGTTGGAGGCACAGTAGATCTAACAGATAATGTAACCAACCTACCAACATTACCAGAAGGAACAACAGTAACAGATGTCACTCCTGGTGGTACGATTGATACCAACACACCAGGTAATTACGAAGGGGTTATCGAAGTAACGTATCCAGATGGTACGAAAGATACAGTGAAAGTTCCAGTAGAAGTGACAGACAATCGTTCCGATGCCGATAAATATGAACCAACAGTAGAAGGCGAAAAAGTAGAAGTTGGGGGCACAGTAGATCTAACAGATAATGTAACCAACCTACCAACATTACCAGAAGGAACAACAGTAACAGATGTCACTCCTGGTGGTACGATTGATACCAACACACCAGGTAATTACGAAGGGGTTATCGAAGTAACGTATCCAGATGGTACGAAAGATACAGTGAAAGTTCCAGTAGAAGTGACAGATAATCGTTCCGATGCCGATAAATATACACCAATGGTAGAAGGTGAAAAAGTAGAAGTTGGAGGCACAGTAGATCTAACAGATAATGTAACCAACCTACCAACATTACCAGAAGGAACAACAGTAACAGATGTCACTCCTGGTGGTACGATTGATACCAACACACCAGGTAATTACGAAGGGGTTATCGAAGTAACGTATCCAGATGGTACGAAAGATACAGTGAAAGTTCCAGTAGAAGTGACAGACAATCGTTCCGATGCCGATAAATATGAACCAACAGTAGAAGGCGAAAAAGTAGAAGTTGGGGGCACAGTAGATCTAACAGATAATGTAACCAACCTACCAACATTACCAGAAGGAACAACAGTAACAGATGTCACTCCTGGTGGTACGATTGATACCAACACACCAGGTAATTACGAAGGGGTTATCGAAGTAACGTATCCAGATGGTACGAAAGATACAGTGAAAGTTCCAGTAGAAGTGACAGATAATCGTTCCGATGCCGATAAATATACACCAATGGTAGAAGGTGAAAAAGTAGAAGTTGGAGGCACAGTAGATCTAACAGATAATGTAACCAACCTACCAACATTACCAGAAGGAACAACAGTAACAGATGTCACTCCTGGTGGTACGATTGATACCAACACACCAGGTAATTACGAAGGGGTTATCGAAGTAACGTATCCAGATGGTACGAAAGATACAGTGAAAGTTCCAGTAGAAGTGACAGACAATCGTTCCGATGCCGATAAATATACACCAATGGTAGAAGGTGAAAAAGTAGAAGTTGGAGGCACAGTAGATCTAACAGATAATGTAACCAACCTACCAACATTACCAGAAGGAACAACAGTAACAGATGTCACTCCTGGTGGTACGATTGATACCAACACACCAGGTAATTACGAAGGGGTTATCGAAGTAACGTATCCAGATGGTACGAAAGATACAGTGAAAGTTCCAGTAGAAGTGACAGACAATCGTTCCGATGCCGATAAATATGAACCAACAGTAGAAGGCGAAAAAGTAGAAGTTGGGGGCACAGTAGATCTAACAGATAATGTTACTAACTTGCCAGCGTTACCAGAAGGAACAACAGTAACAGATGTTACTCCCGGCGGTACAATTGATACCAACACACCAGGTAATTACGAAGGTGTCATTGAAGTAACGTATCCAGACGGTACGAAAGATACGGTGAAAGTTCCAGTAGAAGTGACAGACAATCGTTCTGACGCCGATAAATATGAACCAACAGTAGAAGGCGAAAAAGTAGAAATTGGAGGCACAGTAGATTTAACAGATAATGTTACTAACTTGCCAGCGTTACCAGAAGGAACAACAGTAACAGATGTTACTCCCGGCGGTACAATTGATACCAACACACCAGGCAATTATGAAGGTGTCATTGAAGTAACGTATCCAGACGGTACGAAAGATACGGTGAAAGTTCCAGTAGAAGTGACAGACAATCGTTCTAATGCAGATAAATACAATCCTGAAGGACAAAAAGTGACTACAGACTTAAATAAAGAGCCAGATGCATCTGAGGGAATTAAGAACAAAGAAGATTTACCAAAAGGAACTACTTATGCTTGGAAAGAGAAAGTAGATGTTAGCACAGCTGGAAATAAAAAAGGTACTATTGTAGTGACATATCCAGATGGATCATCTGATGAAGTTGAAGTAGACGTTACAGTGACAGATACTCGTTCCGATGCAGATAAATATAATCCTGAAGGACAAAAAGTGACTACAGACTTAAATAAAGAGCCAGATGCATCTGAGGGAATTAAGAACAAAGAAGATCTACCAAAAGGAACTACTTATACTTGGAAAGAAAAAGTAGATGTTAGTACAGCTGGAAACAAAAAAGGTACTGTAGTAGTAACATATCCAGATGGATCTAAAGAAGAAGTAGAAGTTACTATTTCTGTAGTAGATAAAAAAGCACCGAATAAACCTCAAGTTGATCCTATTACAGAGGGTGACCAAATTGTTACTGGTAAAACTGAACCAAATGCAGAGGTGACAGTTACATTACCAGACGGAAGTCAACACCATGGGACAGCTGATAAAAATGGTAATTTTACAGTTAAAGTTCCTAAATTAGAGGCAGGGACAAAAGTGATAGTAACTGCAACTGATGAATCTGGTAATACTAGTGAACCTACTAATGTAGTTGTTTCTTCCAACAAAAAAGACAGTGGAAAAAACGGTAGTAAAGGTAGTAAGACTGACAATCAAGGTAGCAACAGCAATCAAGACAAAAATAGAGGCAAAAGCCAGTCCTCAAAAGTTTTTCCTAAGACGGGAGAGAGTGACAGTAATATCTTTACTATTAGCGGTGGTTTAATACTGTTAGGAACGTTAGGATTATTAGGGTATAAAAATCGAAAAAAAGAGAATGAATAGAAAATCAATTTCTTAAGTCTTCTCTGAGAAGAGGAAGAATCTTTTTCTTCCTCTTTTTGCTTTTTTATGATGGGAAATAAGTGTGGCTCTTTGTCAATAAGGACTGATGAGTTGTGCAAAATCAAATCTGAGTCAGAATGAACCACATTCTGGCTCAGATTTTTTGTTATCTTACATTGATTAATTGATTGATCAAAAAGATTCTAATTCTCATGTTCTCAAATGATTTAAATCCGTAGGATACTCGTTTCATTGTCTTTATGTGGGTATTCTTCGCTTCTATTTTTCCATTGGAATAAGGATAGATCATTGCGTTGGTGATGCCTTCTTCATAGGTCAGAAGGTTTTGAAGCTTTTCCCGAAAGCTGTCATCTAACGTTTCGGGAAGTTCTGCCAATAAGGAGAAAAATAAGTCAGGGTCTTTGTCTCGAAAGGCTTCAACTAATTCATGAAAAAAGGGATACGCCTCCTTTAGGGGCGGAGAAAACTCAAGCAATCGATCAATCATCATTGCTTCAGTAAGAAATGGGTATTTTGGTGCTCGGAAACTTTTCCATGTTTTGTATTCATAATGGTTGATGTTTGCACGATTTTTTAGCAAAAAGCGCCAGTTCTTTTTCAGTTTTTCTGCCTGGCTTTTCTGTCCGGCTTTACGAAGTTCATTCATTTCACGGATACGCAACTCATTGAACGCTTGATTCATGTGTTTGACAATATGAAACCGATCAATCACGACTTTCGCATTTGGCAGAACACGTTTGGTGAGCTGGAAGTAGGCGGCGTTCATGTCTGTCACCAAGAATTCTACTTCTTCTGGATTGGTACAACCTAAGAAATAGCTTGTTAATCGAGGTAATTTACGCGTAGGCAAAACATCTATTAATTTTCCTGTTTCGCCATCCGCGCAAATAAAGCTCATCTTATCTTCTATGGAAGCATGCGAACGAAATTCGTCAACCATCAATACTCTGGGGAGGATCTTCTTAGATTGCTTTGGTAAATAGCTTTTAAACTCTTTCAATGTACGAATAACGGTGGTCAAAGATACCTGACAGCTTTTCGCAATAAAAGATAAAGATACTTTTTCAGTCAGTAAAGAAGCAATTTTATATCTAACATGATTTGCGATTGAATGTCTGGGTTGGACAAAATAACTTTGAGCCGTCCAATGGGTGCGACAGTTTTTACAGGTATAGCGTTGCTTTTTTAGGCGCATAACCAAAGGCATATGATTGTATTGTTCAAAACGGACAATCGTTTCCTTTTTTCCATTTTTCACTATAATTGCTTTCCCGTTTCCATCTACCACAGTAGAACCACAACTTCTACAAGCACGAGGAGTAGGCGAGAGAACAGCATCGACGACCAACGTCTTTTTCTTCTGAAGGGTCTCGTAAGAGACCTCTGTAATCATCAAATCTTTCTCTGTTATTCTCAGCATTTTTTTGATAGAATCATTCATATAGCGTATCGTCCTCTCAGTTGTTTATTTTGTGGTGATTTAATCATACTAGAGAACGATATGTTTTTTAATACCTAAAATGAAAATGGGGCTGAAGAATCAATTCTGATTCATCAGTCCCATAAATTATAGAGCCATAAGTGTTAGTTAAAGATGAATATACTTTTTATAGAAAGGAAAAGAATGTAATTAAGTGGAAAAAATAGTAATTATTGGTTCAAACCATTCAGGGCTAGCCGCAGCTCGATTTCTAAACTTAAGCGATTCAAATTATGAAGTTATTCTAATCGATAAAAAATCAGAAATTAGTTACTTGGAATGTGGGACATCGTTATTTATAAAAGGAGAAGTAAGTAATTTAGAAGATCTTTTTTATCAAAATAGAATGACACTAAATTCTGAGATAAAAAAGTTATTTCTAGAGACAGAAGTTGACAAAATTGATATTCAAAATAAAAAGATTAGTTGTGTAAAAAAAGATGGTACAAGATTCTCTCAAGAATATGACAAAGTTATATTAGCTACAGGTTCAAAGCAAATTATGCTAGATATACCGGGGAATAATTTAGCTAATATTTTTTCGATAAAGAATTTTCCAAATGCAAAAGAGATTTTTAAAGCTTTGGATGATAGTACTATTAAAAAAGTAGGAATTATTGGAGCAGGATATATTGGAGTTGAAATTGCTGAAGCCATAAGAAAAAGAGGGAAAGAAGTATATCTTTTCGATGTTGCAGATAGAGTGTTGTCGACTTATTACGACCGTAGTTTTTCAGATAAAGTTGAAGAAATACTATCAAAAAATGGAATACATCTTTGTCTATCAGAAAGTCCTAAAAAATATTTAGGAAGAAAAAAGATTGAAAAAATAGTCACTACAAGTGGTACCCAATACTCTATGGATATGGTCGTACAAGCTATAGGATTTCTATCTAATAGTCCAATTGGGGAAAAGGAACTCTTGAGAGATGTTAGTGGAGCATATCTAACTAATGAATACCAGCAAACAAATATAAAAGATATATATGCTATTGGGGATTGTGCTACAACTTTTTTTACGTCCATTAATAGAAGTAGTGTTGATTTTTCTATTTCTAATGCTCTAAGAACAGCTTATATTGCAACTCAACATATTAACAATCAAGATTTTACACCTTCTGGTTCCCAATTTACAAATGGCTTTTCTATATTTAATTACAATTTTTACGCAGCAGGTTTGAATTTAAAAACAGCACGATTATTAAGTGAGTCTATAGATTATATAGAAATAGAAGATTTCATTAGACCTGCTTTTTTGAGAAAAAATAGTCGTGTAAAATTAAGAATTAGCTTTGAAAAAAATACAAAGAGAATAGTAGGTGTACAACTTTGTAGTCAAGAAGATTTATCTGGACTATTATCAATGTTTTCTCTTGCTATAGAAGAACAAATTACATTAGACAAATTGAAAATGTTAGATTATTTATTTCATCCTAGTTTTAGCCAACCCTATAATTTTATTTTTTCGTTTGTCAAATTAAGTTAGACAAATCATCTTTTGTGACGTAACTCAAAAATACTTCCATTGGTGTCCGATAGTGTAATGATTTTCTAGGAATATGATTTCGTTTCGATGCCACCGATTGGATAAAGGTTTCAGATACACCATTAAAATCCATAGCTTTATACAAACCATCTTTACGTAATAAGCCATTTGAATGTTCATTCAATCCTCGTTGAGAAGGTGTTCCTGGATCCGCAAAATAAATTGAAATATCGTTGGTATTACTAATCTTTTTCCAATTTGAGAATTCTTTTCCACAATCAAATGTGATGGATTTAAATAAGTTTTTTGGGACACAACGAAACCATTGATTCAGCCTATTTTCAATGTCTTTAGCCTGTCTGCCTTCGGGTTTCAAGGTAATGATGACTTTAGATAGCCGTTCAACTAATGTGATGACCGCGCTTTTATGTTTTCCACCCACGATAGTGTCACCTTCCAGGTGACCAAATTCATGATCAAACTGGGTATAGTCTGTCTTTCTGTCTCGGATTGACCGGCGAAACCCTTGTTTTCCTCTTTTTTCTTTATGACCGTTTGGTTTTCTTTTTCCCTTCATTGGTAAATCGTGAGTGTCAAAGGTTTTATCTTTAAACATTCGATACAGTGTGCGTACCGAACAAGCAATAGGAAACTCTGCTCGACCAATAAGGACATCAGGAGCCCACCCTTGAACAACCTTTTTTTGAATGTATTCCTGTTGCTCATCAGGTAAAACAATCGGATGTCTTCCGCAGTTACGTTTGTTTTTCTTATATTGTTTATAGTAGCTCATTGCGCTTCCACCAGATTTAAGAAAACGATAGACCTTATAAATAGTTTGTCGAGAACGTTGTAACAGATTGGCTACTTTTGAAACAGGTTGTGATTGATTGAAATAAGCTTCTATCATTACGAGTTCAGTTGGTGTAAGATGGTTATAGGTCATTTGTACTCACTCCTTATAATTCTTTCGTCGGAACTATTTTGAGTGTAGCACAAATGACTTTTTTTAGTTGTCTAGCTTAATTTTACAATCGGCGTTTTAAAGGCAGTAACAGGATTAAACATTGAAACATAATCGTTACTAAATGAAATCAAGAAATATACTGTATTACTCAATTCATTGAAAATATTTATCATAATTTTTAATAGAAAACACTATTAAAGAGAAAAAAGAGAGGTAAATCAAATGAAAAAATCTTTAAAACTTGCATCAGCAGTTATATTAATGTCCCAACTCCTTATAGCAACACCTTTCCATGTGTTGGCAAGCGAAAATTCAACATACAAAATTGCAAAAGAAAGAACCGAGACGACTGAAATGAGTAATTCCGATGTAACAGCAGAGAGTAGTGAACTTTTGACAACTTCATCAAGTGAAAGTAGTACGACTTCAAATGCCGAGTCTTCAACAACTTCATCAAGTGAAAGTAGTACGACTTCAAATGCCGAGTCTTCAACAACTTCATCAAGTGAAAGTAGTACGACTTCAAATGCCGAGTCTTCAACAACTTCGTCAAGTGAAAGTAGTACGATTTCAAGTACCGAATCTTCAACAACTTCAAGTAGTACAAGTGAAATAACTTCTTCGAAAGTGACAAAACCAAACCATATAGAATCTTCAAAAAAGGAAGCGCCAAAAACGGAAGGACAAACAAAAACTTTTTCGACACCACAGCAAATAGAATCAACAGAATCTTTCCAATCACAACCAATACTATCTGGTAATGAAGAAATTCATTTTGACAAAAATGAATCTGTAGAAAATTTTATTATGAAAATTGGTGAGTCTGCGAGAAAAATTGGTCAGAAATATGATTTATATGCTTCTGTTATGATTGCACAAGCGATCTTAGAATCTGCCAGTGGTCAAAGCCAGTTAGCTCAGGCACCGAATTACAATTTATTTGGGATAAAAGGAACTTATAATGGAAACTTTGTCATTATGGTAACAAACGAAGATTTGGGTAATGGAACGCTTTATACGACCCAATCAAAATTTAGAGTGTATGAAAACTATGAGGAAAGCTTTGAAGATTATGCCAAATTATTAACTAAGGGAATTAGTGGAAATAAAGATTTTTATGCAGGAGCATTAAAAGCTAATAGTAAAACATATCGAGAAGCAACTAAATTCCTTACAGGACGGTATGCAACAGATACACAATACTATTTGAAGCTAAATGAATTAATTAAAACCTACGATTTAACCAACTATGATAAAGAAGTTAAAGGTCCACAAATGAGTAAGACTGGATACCAAGTGCCTATTCATAATTATTCAATAACCAGTTTGTTTGGAAATCGTGGAAATGAATTTCACCGAGGACTTGATATGGCAGCTACACAGGGTGAGCCGATTCATGCAGTTAAAGCTGGTAAGGTTGTTAAAGCAGAGTTTCACTACTCTTGGGGAAATTACGTGGTGATACAACACGAAGATGGATCAACCGCGTTATATGCTCACCAGCAACAATACCTAGTAAAAACTGGAGATAATGTTTTGCAAGGACAAATAATTGGCTATGTAGGAAGTACTGGGAATAGTACTGGCCCACACCTTCATTTGGAAATTTGCAAAGATAGTAGTCTTTCTCAGAGCATGTTAGTTGATCCGAAAACCTTATTATTCGGAGACTAAAAAAGGTAATCAATCTGACAAAGTAACAAGAAAATGGTTGGATTCTTAGACCTTTGATCAGGATATTGAGACTGGAATTGATATCTCGATTACGATGGGTTTGACAAATAAAACAAGTCCATTATCGAATATCGAGTGTATTATTGCCGTCTTTATGCTCATATTTTGAGCAGGTTTCACTAGATGAAAACAATTTATCTATCTTGAGGATTTCGTGTACGTATCGTTCAGTCTTGTATTGTAAATTAGTCATAAAATCAGACTAAGAAAAATTGGAAATATTTTTTTCTGATTTATTAAAAGTTAATTGAAATTATATGGTACTTCTTTCTTGGGAGGGTAGGTGCAGTGAAGGAAAGATATGGTCACCTTACTGTTGTTGAGGAGATTACTCATAATGGATATAAAAAATATCGTTGCCTATGTGACTGTGGGAATGAAACGATTGTATATCGATCAAACTTACTAACAGGTAGAACCAAAAGTTGTGGATGTGGAAATTATAAAAATAGGCATAAATATAAAAATTTGACAAATAAAACTTTTGGTAAGTTAGTTGCAATCAAGCCAACTAAACTGCGAAGTGAAGGAACTGTTGTTTGGGAATGTCAATGTCTGTGTGGGAGAAAAAAGTTAGTATCGGCAAAGCGACTTCTAAAAGGTGATGTAAAAAGCTGTGGATGTTTGAAATCAAAAAAGCATCACATTGAAAATAAAAAATTCGGATTACTTACTGCAAAGTATCCTTTGGACAATAACTGTTCATGGAAAACAAAATGGGTTTGTCATTGTGAGTGTGGCAGTATGTGTGAGATAAGTTATAGTAACTTATTTTTTGGACATACTCAAAGTTGTGGATGTTTAAAAAGGCAAGAAACAAGGACATGTGTTGAAGGGACAGTAATAGAGTGTCTAACGTCAAAATTACCGAAAAATAATACAAGTGGTGTTAAGGGAGTTTATCGTTCTAAAGAGAAATAGATTGCGTATATAACTTTAAAAAAAAAGAGGTACTATTTAGGATCGTATGATTCTATTAAGAGTGCAGCTCAAGCTAGAAAAGATGCTGAAAATAAATTGTTTCAACCTTTGATTGACAAATATCGAGGTAATCATTAATTATTGTGGATAATAATTAACAGTGATATATAAACATCTATAATATATTATTCATACTATTGATATTTAGTATAATCCTATGGAATTGAATATCATAGCAATGTATTTGAAAAGCAAATTGGAAAACAAATAGGTGCAACACCATAAATATGAAAAAATTGGGAAAAAGTAGAATGGAAATTTGCTTACGTCTCACGAGATAGCTCACACTATTAATCTGAAGAACAATGAAGTCGACTTTTAGAAATTGCTAGAAGAAAGTAAAGCGAATTATCACTAGTTACTATAGAGTAAGTTCAAATAAAGCATCTCCAACTTACATGGTTACATGAGGATATCAAATCGAAATTACTCAAGCTTCCTATGGCTAGAGTCGCGAGAAGTTGTTGGGCAGTAGACATAGGTTATATTGTTCTTAGCTACACGATCATTAGAAAGGAAATCCTATTATGTATAGTTATCAAGAAGATGCAAAAGTCCAAAAAAATCGCTGGTGGATTTTGATTGCTATATCTATGTTTACCTTCATGTCCACATTGGATGGCAGTATTGTCAATATTGCACTACCTACCATCTCAGATGATATGGGCATACCAATGAATCAAGCGGAATGGGTAGTGTCCGTTTATCTGATGATTGTCTGTTCTTGTTTGTTGCTGTTTGGTAAAATTGGCGATAGCCGTGGGAAAATCAAAGTATTTCGGATTGGTACGCTGATCTTTGTCTTGGGATCGCTGTTGTGTGGGTTCAATCATTCGCTAGGTATTTTATTGTTCGCACGGGTGGTACAAGCCATTGGTGCTAGTATGACTATGGCTACAAATGCCGGAATCATCACGGAAGTCTTTCCCATACATGAACGTGGTCGGGCATTGGGAGCAATAGGTGCGTTTGTTTCATTAGGCTCGATTGCTGGACCAGGTCTTGGCGGCTTGATTTTGTCCCAATTTTCTTGGGCGTACATTTTTTGGATCAATGTACCGGTGGGAATCGTAACGATGTTGATTGCTGAAAAATTCTTACCAAAAGATATCACCATGAGCGGCCATACAATCGATGGAGGGGGCTTTGCTGCCATTGCGGCTACGATTATCAGCTTTTTTGGAGCAATCTTTTTGGGGCAAGAAAGTGGCTTTTTCCATCCAGTCCCCCTTGTACTGTTCGTAATTTCAGTGATTGCCTTTGTCAGCTTTTTAAAAGTTGAAAAGAAAGCAGCCTCTCCATTGATTTCTTTCGGTATTTTTAAGAACAAGATTTTTACCATGAGCTTGATTACAGCCTTGTTGATTTTTTCTTCCAACTTCTTTGTCAATGTAGTGATTCCTTTTTATCTGCAAAATGCTCGCGGGTTGAGTCCTAGCTATGCTGGGCTGTTGATGATGGTCTTTCCTTTGATGATGGTCGTCGGGGCGCCTTTAAGCGGCTACCTGACCGACCGGGTTGGCCCGGAGATTTTGGTATTAGTAGGCTTGGGCTTATTGTCGGTAACCCAGGTCATGTATATGTTTTTGTCAGTGGACTCTCCTTTGTGGCTATACATTGTCGCTACTGCCATCATGGGTGCCGGCAATGCCTTGTTCCAGTCCCCCAATAATACGATGGTTATGAGCTCGGTCACTATCGAAAACTTGGGACTGGCAGGCTCGATGAATTCCTTTGCCCGAAATTTGGGGATGGTCAGCGGGATTTCGCTTTCTACGACGGTCTTATATCAAGCGATGTCTGCTAAGATGGGCCAGCAAGTAACTAACTATATCGCAAATCGGCCGGATGTCTTTTTATATGGAATGAAGATTACCTTTTTAGGCAGCTTTGTTTTGTGTTTTGTTGCCTTTTTCCTGACTATCTGGCGTATCAAAAAACAAGGAGGTATTCAGAAAAATGTCTGAAAAAACCACTGTTGAAGAATTTTTGGAGGCCTGCGTATGGGTGAGTGGGATTTCCATGGATGATGGAAGATGAAGTGAACTTCTAAAAGCCGAAAAACTCAAGTATTATCTTCAAAATACTAGTGCTCAATGAGATGCTTGATTTGATCACAAGAAGACTGCGAAAGCCGCTGGCAACCGCAAGCTAGGTATCCCACCGATGGACTACGTTTTAGAGGCTACTGGTTATGAATACGGAGCCAACGCTCTCATCTGCATAAGAATACATCACCCAGATTATGTAAAGATTTTCGATACTTCTGTCAAAAAATCATTAAGATAGATAAATGATTTCCGTCTAGTCAAATTGGTTCAGAATGTAGACACACAGATGGTAAGAAGTCACTCACAATTCGAGAATGGACTTGTCCTATTTGCCGTATACATCATAATCGAAACGTCAACGATAGTATCAATATTTTGACCAAGGGCTATGAATACAAGCATTGCCTTAGAAAACATCAAGAACCTTAGGAACAACGGGGATAGCTTGGTTAATAAGAGATACCGCTGTTTAGGCTTGCAAGTATACTCTTTTATCAAGAATTCCGTGGCTTTAGTCATGAGAGGCTTAATACTATGAAAATTTTCTTTAGCATTTTTGATTTAGGTTCCTTTTCTAATTATAATAAGATGACCACTACAGTAACCTACTGAAATATATAAACAGCCACTGTAGTACCATTTTCAAAGTAGTCTATGAGAGGAGAATCTTCATTCTTATGAACGCTGGAATTGCGGATATGAATTTAATAAAAAAAACCCTTAATGATTTTACTTCCAATTCAATATCAAAAGGTACTGGTATCAATTTAAGCACAATAAAAAAGCTGAAAAGTGGTGAAAGATCAGTGGAAAAGCTGAATCTTTTAGATGCTATAAAAATAACGGAATTTGCTATGAAAAATGGAAAAGCTGAGATTGAAATATGGAGATAATTATCGTCTAGTGAATTACTTGCCACTTAGCTGAATTTAACGATCCTTGGTGCTTGAAGGGGGAGATTCTTGGGAATAGAGCATACTTGCAAGCCTATGTCTTTACTAACAACGATATCTCTTATTAACCAAGCTATCCCCGTAGTTCTAAGGCTTTTACTTTTATCTAAGCAATAATCGTATTCAAAGGAAATTTTTGACCCTTAGAAAGTCTCATTTTATCAGACGTGAGCTTAGGCATTGCTGAATTTTGTTAATTCGGTTTTAGGTTGTGCTTTGAGCATAATATGAAAGTATTCTTTATCACGATTTCATTCATCTAAGGTAATGTGATGTGATTCTGAAATTCTTTCAAAGGCAGTTTTTGCATAAGCTGACATTACATCATCAATGACATGTTTACAATGTTTCACTACTAAAATAAGGGGGTAACCAAGAAGAAAAACTGAATGATTATTTGTATCTAATTCCATGGTATATCAACCATTTCCTATATAGACTGATTATGACATGGATTAAAATAAAAAGGCACTATGTCTTAATTGTCGGTTTTCGAGTTACCGAATGGCATTCATCACCCACCTATAGAGGATGGGCGACTTCTGCCTGAAATAAGTTACACTACTTATAACTTCTAATAAAATTAGATTGAGTCATTATTATTTAACATCAACGATTTTCCAGTTTCCATTTTTTTGTAATACTAATTTGTACTGAAAGTAGCTAGTGGTTTTTGATACATTATCAAGGTATTTTATCTTTGTACTCACTAGAAAATTTTTTCCGTTTTGTAGATAAACTGGATTCTCTAACTCCGAAAACTTTAAGTCAATATTGATTGGTCGCATCGCACCATTTTCAACATAATACTCCAATTCTTTTTCAGAAGCTGATGGATAAAGTTTAAAAAATGTTTCTAAAAAATCGGTGATTTCTTCCGTTGTTTTGGCATCAATTTCTGAATCGTTTTCTACTTGTTTTGCTTCATATTTTGCCTTGTCTGGCTTTCCAATCATTGTTGGCAAACTAGTTACTAAATGATTCCTGTTTTCATCTTCAAAGATTGTCACTCGATATGCAGAAGAAATTGATTGCGTCTTTTTTCCCTCTGTAATATGTTGCTCCACTAAAAATGAAACGACAAATTCTTCCGAGTGTTTTTCAACATCTAGAATTTTTACAGATTGAACTTCGGAACTCGTGGGAATATCTGCTCGAACCATATCTTGGATTAAAGCGAGACCGTTTTCTGTAAGGTACTGTTCGAGATTACTCATTCTCTTTTCAATTGCTTCTTTGTTATTTTTCCATGAAAAATATTCTTTCGCAAAATCCTCTGTAAAACTTTCAACGCCAGAAGTATTCACTACCTTCTCTTTTATAACCACTTTTTCATGAGTTGTATGTTGATCAATGGCGGTGAAATTTTTATAAACGCCAAAAGCAAGACTACAAGACAATAAAAGCCAAAGGGCAAGCACCATTTTTCGATGCTTACCCACGGATACAACTCGTTCTTTTTTCTTTTTTGGGCTCTTTTCCTTTTGATTCCGTTCAATTTTTATCTTCATTCTTTTTCCTCTTTTCTCTTATTTGTATCGGCCAGCTCCGATAAGATGCTGCCGCCAATAGTTTTCCGTTAGATTCGTCCACCCCACTGGATCTCCTGCATGAAACATGCGATTCTCCCCTGCGTAAATGCCCACATGGGTCACATAAGTACCGGCATCATAGGTTGAATGAAAGAAAACTAAATCACCTGGTTTGGCATCTTTTAGATCAATATGAGTCATGGCATCATATTGATCCTGAGCCACCCGAGGAAGTTTCAGGTCAACTTTGGCATAACACCATTGGGTCAAGCCACTACAATCAAACCCCGTTTCTGGACTTGAGCCACCAAACACATAGGCCGTTCCTTCATACTTAAATGCCTCATCAAAAATTTCTTGGACTATTTTGTCATCAAACTGAGTTGTAGTTAGGTATTGCTTCACTAATAAACAGTAAAACATATTGCCATAATTATACCGCCACCCACCATTTTCCTTAATCGCGATTGGGTTGGGGTAATCGACTTTTTGACCACCTGATTTTTCCTTTGAAAAAGATTCAGCTAAAGCAAAACTATGCTTCTTCCCGTTTTTCCCGACATGATCTAGATACCCGCCACCATAGTTATAGGCCTGAATAATACTATCTTGATCACACCCTAGTTCTTTGGAACGCTTAACCAAAGACGCAAAATAGAGACAGCCTTGTTTGATGGATGCCTCGGTACTTAATGAATTAGGTGGTAATCCGGCTGACTCAGAACTTTGCATAACGTCTTCCATTGTGCCACCAGATTCCACTTGAATAATCGCCAAAAGAATTGGAATATACTCTGTTATATCCGATTCTTTGGCATACTTTTCCACCATTGCACGGTGTTTCAATACTTCTTCTGAGACACTAGTTCCGCCAGGAGAAGTGCCAGAACTACCATTTCCCTCACTGTCTTCACCAAACAACAAACCCACACACATCAAAATACCCATAAAAGAGATGGTCAGAAAAGTTAATGAAATAACACCCACTTTCTTCAAGTTCATTTTTTCTCACCTGACCTTGATTTTGGACGATGGTTCATTCTTTTTTGTACTTTTTGATTGGTCTGCTTTGGCAGAGTGGACCTCTGTTTCACTTGTTGGAAAGAATTTTTCTTACTTGCTGATTGGCTTTTCCCTTTTGAAATGATTTCTTGACTAGTTAGTTTTCGTTTGATTTCGGGATTCAGATTTGCTCTCACAATCCGCTTTGGTGCTTCTTTTTTCAGCATCATATCTTTCTGAGGTTGAGCTGCTTTATCTATTGGAATATTCGCCCTTCTTTTTCCCTGACGATTTGTTGCTTCACTCAGTATCTTGCGTTTTTCGTCCATTTTCGCATTTCTTCGTTGTCGTTGTTTTTCTCGCAAATCCACTCGATCCGCTTTTTCTTGGAACAGTCCGCGCTTGAATTCTTCTGGTGCTTTTTTCGACTTTTCGATTCCTTTATGGAGATTGTATTTCAAATTCGTTGGCGTATTCCTTACCTGATCCTTTACTTGTTTAGTCTTATCTTTCACCAAAGCTTGGGTATCCAAAACTTTGCCGATTTTTCTCCCAGCCAAATTCATTCGGGATTGTTTCTTATTATTTGAAACTGGATTCTCCTTAGTTAAGTCAGATAGTATTTCGTGATCGTTCGGTAATCGTGAATTCTTTCGTAGAGAAGAACCGGATGGCTTAAATTTGGATTTTGATTGTTCCTTTGCCAACTTATTTCCGACTGCTGCACCACCACCAAAAGCCAAAGCTCGTCCCACATTTCGATTGAGTTGCCGCAATTTTCGATTCATTAACATTTGCGGTTTTCGCATGACGCGTCTTCCCATTGACTGGCTATCATTACTCTGGAGGTTGAACATACTCATAATGTCGCCCAATTTGAAATAGATACCGGCAAAGGTCACAATTTGCAGAAAAGCAACCATGAAAAATGGATAGGTTGCCGAAATATTGAAAAACATCGTGGAGATGCTAAATGCAGTCGTAATCACCAAAGTAACACCCGCTCGCATCATAATCGTATTGAATAAACGAATAATCGCCTTCTTTCCTAAACTTTCATAAGTCGGCAACATGGACAATAAGAAACTAATTGGCAGAAACATCGCAAAGATAATGAAGAGAATTTGCGAGAACAACATAATCCCTGTTAGAAGAAAAACAAAGAAGGAAATGCCAATATTGAACAATACCAAAAAGACCACGGTCCCTAAACGGTTCATGGTCTTGGTAATACTGAGATTCGCATTGTCATTGTCTTCAATCTCTGCCTTGACCGCTTCTTCCCGATCTTTGCCTTTGTTTTCATCTGGACTCACAGATAGAATCTTGTTGACCCGGTCTTCACCAATTTCTTCTATGTTGGAATCATCAAATTGCAGTAGTAACCAAGGTTGTTGGACTTGAATCGAAAACAAACTATCCCGAATCAAATCCACACTATCTTTTCCTTGGCTTTCTGAATTGGGTACAACGATCTCGGTTCCAAGGGTAAGGGCCGCTTCACTAACATCTGAGCTAAAGTCATTGATTTTTGTGATATAGGTAGGCGCATAAGCAATGAACGAACCCGATAGTAGAAAAATCATCACAAAATTAATCACGGCTCGAACTGCTTTCGTGGTTTCTCGTTTTAATAATCCGGTATACGCCACATACACCCCCAGAGCTAAAATCATCAATAATAGAAACCCAAAATAAAATCCGGAGGTCTGGAGTCCATTTTCAGTAATACCAGCCAATGTTTGGATATTCTTTCCAATACTTTCAGCCGTATCCGAAATGAAATCTAATTTGTAAGCCTCTTGAACCACATAACCCGTGGCGTTCGACAAATACAAACTCACCGTCCAAATGAAATTAGTAATGGCATAAAGACCATACATCACGCTTTTCCCTAAGCCATCACCCCAATTCCAAGGCAACCAATCCCAAGAGCTATCCACAAAGAAATCTAGTTGATAGTTGTTCAGTGAATATTTGGAATATAGATTTCCTGCTTCAACTGTATCATCAACTAGCCCTGTCGCCTCGGCTACCGTACCAACTAAACTCAATAGAACTATCAGAGTGAGTATGCTAATAAAAACGATTCCCACAATCCGAAAAAGTTTCTTTTTCATCCCCTCACTCCATTCTCTCTTGAACAGGTGGACGGGTATCAAAGGCATGGAAGAGTTCTTCAAAGACTGGATGTACCTGAACCACGCCTACCCGACCATACAAATCCTGCATCAAGCATTGGCCATTTTCCAAATCTCGTAGGCGTTTTTGATTGCTTTCATCTTCTCGATCCAAGCCAAAGAATTCCAAGGTTTTCTTGATTTCATGAATATCGGTACTGCGAAACGCAAACTTCAACCCGATATTATTCTTCAAGCGTTCATCCAGTAAATCATCACTATTTTGCGTGACAAAGTAAACCCCGGCATTCATAGCCCGCCCAGCACGAACGAGCTTATTCGATAATGTTTTCCCTTGCGCTACTTGAAGAAAACTCCACGCCTCATCTAAGTCTACAATTTTGAAGATTTCTCGATTACTATGGATAAAGTCCAAGGCAAAAGTGGAAATGACGATTAGCATGGAAACACTAAGCAATTCCATGGTGGTATATTCTTCAAAAGTGGTTTCTGCATCTGGTAAAACCAAATCCGCTACTTGAATGATATTTAACTGCCTATCTAAACTAATCGACTGGGTAATCGAACCATCTGAGAAAAGCAAATGGGCAAAATCATAATCGGTAAAGGACTCGATGTGATCCGCGATATTTTCCGCAACTGGTGAGCCTTCTTTTCGAAGCTCATTAATTACTTGTAATAATCCCCGTTGATTGCTTTGGGTAACCGTCCGAATGGCCTTACGCAACACTGGAAACTTCTCCCCATCTCGACTAGAAATTCCTGTTAAAAAGGTCAGAATATCAATTGCTAGACTTTCAGAATCCTTCTTTTTCTCCATAATCACATAAGGATCAAGTAATCCTTGATTTTTTGGCTTACTAGTTAAGTTGAGAATATTGATTTCATCCGCAATTTCTGGCAAGGTTTCTTTCCAGCCACCCCGTTCCCCTTTTGGATCGACAATCACAGCTTGTCCACCAAAAAGGACGGCGTAATAAACTAAGAGATTGTTACTAAAGGACTTTCCGCCACCGAGTGAACCGAGGAATGCCGCTGCTAGCGCATTGGTAACTGAATCCTTGACCCCTTGTGAGGCCAATGCCGGTTTCAGGTAAACATTGCGCCCCGTATCTACGTTATAACCAAAGTAAATGCCTTCCAACTCCCCTAACATCTGAGTGGCGCCAAAACCAAGTCCGGCGAGAAAATCAGACGTAACATACTGGATATAATCATTCATGTATCGCTTACTAGAAGGTAAGAATTCTTCATGTAGCCCCATCATATCGCCAAAAGGCCGGACTAGTTTTACATTGGTATCATCATAAAAATCTAGCACTTCATCACACCGGCGCTTTAGTTCATCTACTGATTCGGCACTTACTCGAACCACATAGCTCAGTTTGTACATGGATTCTTTGGACTGATCCAAGGTAGTTTCCAATTCATCTACGGAATCCAATGCATCTAAGACATTGGAATTTGTTTCATTGTCAGATTGATAGGCATGGTTGTCCAAGTCTTTTAATTCCTTTTTCTTATTGCGAACGGTAGCAAGTGCCTTTTTGTTCGTCACAATCTCCACATTCATACTAGTGTCAATTGGGAATGTAAATTGTTGTTGCTGGTAATAGAAAAGTTCTGAGGAGGGAAACTCCATTTCCCCCACAATTGTATTAATTGTTAAGTACGCTACATATGATTCATGATTCTCATGTTCCATGCATAAGTACCGGGGCTTTTCTTCAATCAAACAACGACTGGGACGTAATAAGTCGTAACGTTTCACCAAAGTTTCCGACTTCAGCTTTTTCTTTGGTAGCTGAAATTCATATTCTTCAAATGGTGTACCCTTTTCGCCATAGATATGTTCAATCAAATACATCAGATCACTCGGTGTGACTCGTCTGACTTTAAATCTTCGAGCCAATTTACTTTCCATTAGTTTTTCAAGCTTGGTATATCGGCGAATTTCTTCATTGGATAAGGAAACAAAATCGCCCATCAAATGATGATTCACTCCATAGACAAATTCTTGAAAGCCGGAGAAGAAAGATTTCTTGAGATTCTTTAGATTGACCTCTTCATCTGTCGCAATCAGTTTGAAGCCAATAAAAAAGCGATAATCAATCTGACTATCGCCAATCATGGATACTAATGCCTCTGTCTGTAAATCAATTCGTTGTTTCGCTACTTCTGTTAATCGCCCGGTAATTTCCTTTTTTGATCGTTCTTGCGTGGCACGAATACTACTTTCTGTGGCAATTTGTAAGGCATGAATCTTGCCTTCACGATTTTGCGCAATCAATTGACGAAAGTTATCGTGGACTTGATATTTCTGTTCAGGTGACAAAAAGGAGTAATTGTAAGGTATTAACTCATAGTAGGCAAAACATTCTCCCTCTTGATTAAAGACAAGATTATTTTCAATATACTTAATCGGGTACATAGTTCACACTCCTTACCAGAGTAATGGGTTCGTCCCATCGTTTCTTCTGTTCTTTGACTTTCTTTCCTGCGAAAGTGACCTTAAATCGTAAGTGATAGCTAATAAAAGATCGTAAAAATCCCAATGGTTTCTTACCGTCAAACGTTTTTTGCGACATGAACCAAGTAACTGCCACCGGTATACCTAAGTATTTTAAAAAGGCCCCCTCTATCATAGATAGTGGAGGCACATGGGCAAATACGATGACAAACAGCAAGGATAAAACAAACCAAGCCATCTGGTTAAAAGTCACAGGAAAAGGCAGTTGAAAGTCATTAATTGCATAAATGACCTTTTCAACTGCCCAAATACTGGTGTAGCTTTTTATTTTCTTCATCAAATCATTCCTTTAAAAAGAAGGATAGTTTAGAAATCAACTACCCTTCAATAATTTTGTTAATATGGATACTCAAAAACACCTCGACTCGTTACCAAATAATTGCCTCCAATCTCCAAGTCTCTACCACACGCATCAAAATCAATATACGTCTTCAAGTGTTCTGGTACTTCTCCAAAATCACCAGCTTCTACAATCAAGAAATATGCTACATCACTCATATCATCGCAATCTGGATAATAGATAATATCATCCACATGCTCTACCATCTCCTCAAAAGAATTGAAGAAAGCATGTTGAATCTCAGAAGCAACTTCACCAACTGGCGTTCCTTCAAGTTCCTCCGCTAAGCCACACAACCGATTAATTTCCTCAATTGGCGTATACTCATCAATCTCAAAGGGAAGTTCATAATCATGAATTGCATATTCCTCGTATTCGTCATTTAACCCAATTCGTTCTTTCACTTCATCAAAATCGACAGGTGGGGTAAACCACGCCCCCACCAATTCACCTTCGTTATATTTCCCGAGGTTCGCAATATAAACACGCATCTGTTCCATCGTGCTTCCCCCTTACGCACCGACAATTCGGTTAAACAAACTGAGTAAGACATCCTTCACCCCAGAAGCATTAAAGACCAATCCGACCGCAATCAAAGCAATCACCAAAAAGCCAATCAGTTTGGAAAACTCCCGCTTAAATCCTAAAAACAAACCAATGACCACAATTGCCAGTAAGACTAAGGATTGGGCATTGGTTAAAAACCATTGATATATGGATAGGTAAGTTCCTGATATTATAAATATCTCAAACTTTTCCCCCCATTCACACGGAGCGTGCGACTTTCACCGCACTCCGCGTTCCATCGTGTTTATATTGAAAAGTATTTATGTAGTAGACCTATATCAAGTTTAATTCTTGATTGCCAGCTAATACTCTATATTTATTTAGTCTTATGAGCTGGACTTTATTTAGCTTCAATAGAGCTATATATTTTTGTATTGTTTCTTCTGTTTTAGCGTGTATTAGACGGTGTACCGCCTCTTTTACCAAAATAAGATTTTTATAATCGTCATTTCCACCAGCTCCAGTTGGTACAATATGATGACAATGTATTTCATTAGCTTGTTGAAATTCTTCCAGAGTTATAGCACATTTTCCATGTTGAGCAGAAAATAGCGAAATTCGATTGTCTGCGTATTCTATTGTGCGATTTTCCAAAGATAATTTCATTAACTGGTACATCAGTAATTTATCAACACTTAGATTGGTGTGGATAAATTTTCTTCCCTCTAGAGTGTAGCAATTCGCTAAATACACCTTTGCCATTGGTTTTCTGTGTTGGATATATCCAACAGGGAAAATAGGTTCGCCCTCGCCAGCAACATACCGAAGCATTTTAGATTTACCATATCTTGTTGCCTCCTTTGTCGTAAGTTGTCTGCCTGTTTTTCTCAATCTGCCCCTTTTGTTTGTACCTAATCTGTTAGTGAAGATAGCCATTACAGCTCTATTCAGTTTCATACAATCCAGATTTACATTCGTTGCAATCTGATAATAATTTTGCATACCTAATACCATTGAATTATAAAGTCTTGTTTCTTCTAATTCCGTTTTCCCTTTTGAGGGAGAAGCAATTTTCTTTGCCTGTGATACCAGCTTGTCTTTTTGGTTTTTGAATTGTTTATCACTTATATGTGATTTAACAACTAACTTCTTTCTTCTCGGTATCATTTTAATCTTGAAACCAAGAAAGTCGGAGTATCTTTTTCTAACATTTACAATTCTTGTTTTTTCTTGTGATACTTCCAATTTTAATCGTTGTTCAATCCATTGAGTGATTGCTATTTTGGCTTTTTCAGCACTTTCCTTGTAGCGGCAGAAAACTCTAAAATCATCTGCATAACGAACCATATACATTTCCTTTAACTTTGTTTTCTTCATTTCTTTGTAAGCGTTGCTTTTACATGGGCTACCGCTTTTATTGATATGAACCACATAGTTTTTTGTAACAGGATTTTCCTGCCATTGGCTTTCTACCCAATGGTCTAACTCATTAAGAACAATGTTTGCTAGTAGTGGGGATATTATTCCCCCTTGCGGAGTTCCTTTCTCTGGATATGTTATTGTACCGTTAGTCATTTTGATTGGAGCTTTTAATATCCTTTTTAAAATGAATATCAAGTGCTTGTCCCGTATTCCCATAGCCCATATCTGTTTTATCAGCTTGGAATGGTTCACGTTGTCAAAGAAACCCTTAATATCAAATTCAATCACATAATGTAGCTGGCTGATTTGTAGGCGGTTATAGGTTGCTTTTATTGCATTTTCAACTGACCTATTAGGTCTAAAACCATAGCTGTTTTCACTAAATTTAGCTTCGCAGATTGGTTCTAATACTTGTTTTATACATTGTTGTATAAGCCTGTCCCACATACAAGGAATACCTAGAGGTCTGGTTTTACCATTTGGTTTTGGTATTTCTTTTCGCCTCACTGGCTTAGGTCGATACCCATGTGGACTGCCTGCAACAATGTATCTTACTTTTTTGACAACTGTTTCTGCTGGCAATTTGCCAATATCTTTAATTATTGTACCGTCTGTTCCTGCTGTTTTACTGCCTGCATTTGCTTTGATATTTCGATATGCCAGTAATATATTTTCTCTCGATAGGATAATATCCATAAGATGAGTGAAAATATCTCCATTCTTACTTTTGGCATATAAATCATCAAAGGTGTTTTGCATTTCGTAATATTCAGCGTGTCTTAAATCTTCTACACACAATGTTTCATTTTTATTTTTAGGCATAAGGCTTCACTCCTTTACTTGAAATTGAGTGAGCTTTTTTATCTTACTCGTAATCCTTATTGAAACAACATAATACTTTTCTAATATATACACGACTTGAGGGCATTCCTCCATTCTCATTACAAGAATTTCTTAGGTTCGCCCTCTGCTTTTCAGCATTAGTTCAACTGCTTATTGTTCTTCGTCAGTTTATTCTCTTGATGAGAACCCAATACCTTTCCTCGTTCCGATAATCTTATCTATACATATATATCCTTAGGTCACTAGCTATAAGCCTGCTGGCTTGATACCGCCTGTAACGTTATATGGCATTTCATAACCTATATTCTTACTTTGCCACACCAGCTACGATTTCTCGTACCTTTGCATTTCTACAAAGTTCAAATTTAGACCCGTACATTCGCTGTTTCGTCAGTTCCTTATAGAACATTCTAACCATAGATATTTTATAGACCCCCGACCTGTTGGATACGCTACCCACCTCTGGATAGTTTTCGATAGAAGATATATGTTCATCAACTATTACGGTATCTTTCAGCCGTCTTTACCGAGCTTCAAACATTCTGAGTTTCCTCATACAATGCTTGTCGGAGGCTCAGGGCAGGCGTTTCAGAGCGTTACTTCATCATTCCACCTGTCAGATTATCAGTTCTCCTAATAACCAAACTTTTTCGTTCTTTTATTAGTGCCTTAGCTTTTCACTAAGGAACGAGTCGCACATAAATTTTGTCCGAAATTCATCTTGTCACTTTCCTTTCTTTTCCATTGCTCGATCCGCTGCTGCACTTGCATTCATCAAGCACATCACAGTAACACCAAGCATACTGCCACCAAATACCAAAAAAATATCTTTTACAATTCCCATGACGATTCCTCTTTTCATATAATCAAATTTTCAATTGCCATACTTTGTTGCTCCAAAATCTTTTTATGTCGGTCTGATAAGCGTGCATTCTGTACCATATCCTGGATATAGGTTGTCCGATTCAATCGATCCAACTCCTTAGCCATTTTCCACGTAGGGGCGACTTGTCGGCCTAGCCAATTCAAGGTTCGTTCAATGGTATACGGTTTTGGCTCGGAAGTTAATTGAATCTCTTTCCGATTCCGTCCAATAAAACGCCCCCATTGTTCATTCAAGGGCCAGTTGGTTCGCCTTTTACCTTCTACTTTATCCGCAAATCGCAAGTAACGATTGATAATGGAAAACGTGGTGCTCTCAATGCTACGACCTTTTAACAAATCTTGAATCGCATGAAAAGCACGGTCATTTTTCAGTCGAATCTCAAAACGATTTTTCGTCTCAGTTTGGTCTAATGGAATCCCTAACTTGATATATTGTTCATAGTCTTTTTCATACAAACAGAAATAAACCTCACTCTTGAGACTGCCGATATATAAGGTATTGCCCATGCCGTCCTTTTCATCAGCCTTTAAAAGTTCCCCGGAACGATAACTTTTAAAGGTACGAAACAAGGAGATACATTCTTCCTTCTGACATTTTTTCGTTAGCTCAGGTATATCCAATAGCCCCACTCGATCATTGATTGCCAAGTCCAAGCGTTTCATCACGCCACCGGCCTTTAGACAATCCTCGAAAAAGTCGTACCAGCTACGCTTTTGAGCGAGTAAAAAAGTTTCAAATTGTCGGCAACCTCGCCCCTTTAATTCTAAAAGCACACCTTTATCTTCTTCATGAGACAACATCACCACAATATCACCCATGACATACTGTTCTTGATAGGAGTAAAAGGCATAATCTTCATGGAGCATATACTCAAATTTCAAATGGAGAATTTCTTGAATAATTTTTCGTGCATCCGTTGTGGGAAAGCGAATCCTTACATAGTCAAACAGTAACGTCAAAGGCAAATCGGGATTAAAGCTTTCCAGTTGGTCAAAAATTTTCCTCATGGTTTTTATAGATGCGGTTACGCCACCATTTTCTATCTGATTTAAGTACGGCCGACTAAGTCCACAAGCCGTAGCCAATTTATTTTGTGAAACGCCGTATTCGTTGCGTCGGTCTTTTAATAGCCGATAATCTAAATTCCGTTGTGCCAAGTTCTCACCTCCAAATTCAAGGTGTTAACTTTTTCAAATGAGTTAACACCTATACAAATTACTTACTATCTTTGATACAACAAGCATTCTTAATGGTTGCTTACTTATTTTTTGTGTTTTTGTACCCCCCTGTTAGATACGGGGGTGAGACATCATGGTCGGCTAACGCCGTCCATGAACAGGCACAGCACCACGGAGGATTTCTGCTTCGCGAATCCTCCGCGGTCAGCGCCTAACAGTCAGTTGTGTTGGTTTAGGTTACTCATCTGTAATACCATTTACTTCCAACTCTGCTTTCATTTCTAACAAGTATTGACGAATATCTGGTTCTTTTGCTTGGTCCGCAATCCGCTCAAATTCTGCAATTACTTGATTTATTTCAATTCGAGCATCCGTCTCCTCATTCATTAAATATGGATCGCCAGCGACTTTGACACCATTCTTGCGAATATCAAATTTTAACCGTCGCAATTGTTCTTCTAATTCTGGGTCTGACTGAATCTTTCCAATCACCCAATAAATTTCTCCAATCAACTCATCATAAACCATGTACATCCAACTCTTTTAATCTTCTGGCAATATCAAAAATGACCGGAACTGTTACAGAGTTTCCGGCTTGCTTATACAACTGACTATCTGAATTGACTTGAGAATCTCGATCAAAAGCCCAATCGGGAAAGCCCTGAAGTCGCCAACACTCTCTAGGTGTTAGCTTCCGAATTTGATACTGATCCGTGACGATCGCTTGTTGGTCTCCTGTTAGTAAGGTATGAACACTCTGTTTTCCCAGACGACCTCGGCGACTTGTGGAATTAGGAAAAGCCAGATTCACACTGTCTTCTGGCTTCACCTCTTGATATTCTGTTTCATTTTTTCGAATCATGATTTTTGTACCACCTTGTTTCGTTGACAAGGTGGGGGCGGTTCCAGTAACTTCATAAACTCGATTACCTTGTTCAAACTTTCCCGGTAATAGTCCTGCTACAGAGATTCCATCCCTTGCTGGCAGTGCGATTTTGATTCCTTCATCACCTGTTAAGGTTGGCGCTACGCCATCTGAACCATAGACTTGTCCACCCATTCCTCGATTGGAAGGATTGATATTTACCAAATTTCTGATGTTTTGATCAGATGTTGAAGACGGTCCAATGATAGGAAATACTTGTTCGGTACATGCGTCTCGAGAATGTCCGATAAGGAATATCCGCTCCCGGCTTTGGGGAATGTAGGCCTTTGAGTTAAGCACCTACCACTCCACGTCATACCCCAATCCATCCAGCGTTCGGAGGATCGTCTCGAACGTAGCCCCTCCTTCGTGATTGAGCAATCCTCGGACGTTCTCAAGGAATAAAAGCTTAGGTCGGAGAAGAGTGGTGAACCGAGCGATTTCAAAGAATAAAGTACCTCGAGTATCGGAAAATCTTTGCCGCTTTCCCGCAATTGAAAAAGCTTGGCACGGAAATCCGCCGCAAAGGATGTCCACTGGTCCGAGGGATTGAATAAACTCATCTGATACACTTGTGATGTCATGCATTTCCACCTCCTTACTTGTATCATGAATTGCTTTATAACTACGTCTAGCAAATTTATCAATTTCACAAAAACCGATACAATGATGGCTCGCCTGTTCCATACCTAAACGAAAGCCACCAATACCGGCGAATAAATCTAAAAATCTCATACATTACCTCATTCATTGCAAAGAAAAAAGCCAAGAACATTTTGCTCTTGGCTCATACATTATTAATTTGTCCTACTATTTTTTATTTAATCCAACTAATTTCCGTTGTTTTTCATTGGCCTGATCGGCTACATATTTAATCACCGTTTTGAACTCTTTTGCAGTAGCATTTTCCGATAAATCCGCAATGCTCTTATTGTATTTCTTTACAATTTTCGTTACTTGTTCTTTCTCAGTCATGTAATTGAACCTCCAAATCTTTCCTACTATACCCTAGTGGTAAAAATAATTCTAGATTATCCGTAGCATAATGAACTTCGGAAATATTATTCGTATAATCTTTTATTATGATATGAAGCAATACATCTGGATGTTTACTCTTTACTTTTGCAATGTTCTCTCTTGATTTGAAAAAAGCGTTAATAAATGCCTTTTTCGGCACATGACGTCCCTCTGCAATTTCACGTTCTTGTGTAAATTTCCAAGCGATTTTAGGGTCTTGATAAACATAGAAAATCGTCACTCGAAAATGTTTTTTCAACGCCCGCGAGATATTTTTTTCAGCACTTAATATTGCAAAAGTTGCATCCAGAATAAAAGAATAGCCATGATCTAAGACATATCTAAATGCCTGCTCTACCAACCAAGAAGATGCTTTTTGAAAGAGACTAGAGTTTTTTCCATTATAATCAGGAAACTGGGTGCGAAAGTAATCCGCATCAATAATCACATGGTTATCATAATTCTCAGCTAATCCAATGGCAACCTCTGATTTTCCAGCCCCAGGACTCCCTGCCATAAAAACTGCGTCTCGTCCAACTTCGGGGGATTTCCCTTTGATAATATAAGAAATAAACTTATCCTTATTTGCTTTTGCATACTCTAAATAAGAATCATTACTTTCCATATTAATTATCCCCTTTCTTCCTACTATATAAAAGTATTATACGTTACTTGAAGTATAAAGTCAGTATTGAAGATCACTCAATCATTCATCTTTTCTAATTTACTAATTGAATCTAAGAAATCATACCCTTTTGGTACAAGTGGCGTATAAAACTCACTAATCACACTGCCACCTGTATCCACATAACCTCGACCTTTGATGTGCTTCATAAAGAAGTTTTTTTCGACCTCCCCAAACATCATGGAATATCCGAGTTCACTCATACGACCCAAAGCCACGCGAAAGTTGAATTGATCGCGGATTCCGTCTCCTAAATATTTCGCATCCGGCCTTTGGCAAGCCAAAATCAGAAAGAAACCAGATTGACGACCCAACATCACGATTTGTTTGAGCTTATTCAAAATCACCGCACTTTCTTTCGTCGTTAACATCTCCATATAAGCCACGTATTCATCAAAGATTAAAAAGTTGGGTGGAAGTCCAAGATAGGCATAATTCTCTCCTGTTTTGTAGTTAGACATTTCTTTCATTGCCTTGCTACGAGCCATCATACGTTCATAGAAATCTTCCACACAAGCAGAAATTTCTTCCTTTTGTGAATAAACATGAGGCATCACCGTACCTAAATCAGCTAAATCTGCATTTTTGGGATCGAGGATAAACAATTCTGCATCTGACTTCAATAGTGCTTCGATAATGGTGAGGAGGAAATAGGTCTTCCCTCCACCCGTGCCACCAGCGATTAACATATGGGGTAAAGAATCATAAGCCCATACTTGATTTTTCATCAATCGCAGAGTCCCATTTTCTGCCACTACTTCGTCTATCCCAATTCGATTGGCGATCATATCATACAGTAAAGTATACTCCACATAGGAGTCTTTGAGTTCCTTTTCTACTAACTCACAATACAGTCCGCTTTCTAACTTCTTTTCCAATTTTAAAAGCTGATCTTGGTATTTCCCAAGTGAAATTTGAACGCGAATAGACAGTAATCCATCTTTCATTCGATAACAGATTTTGGGGAAGTAACTGATAGTCTCTCTGGTTCGGCTACTATTCAAATCTTTGAAAAAGCCTTCACTTTGAGTTTGTTTCACTTCATACCAATGGTTCTCTAGAATCATCCGAGCTAGCTTTTGTCGATGCCACAAGCTTCGCCAATGATCAAGAAAAAAGTGAATATAAAGCAATATCATAGCTCCTGAAAAAGCGAGACTTCCAAGCAGACATACTAAATCTTTTATAGACCAAACGATTTCAATAGTAGAAAGTGATAGCTTAGAAATATCAAATTGTCTAAACTCTTGAAAATAAAAGACGCTCATCCAACCGATGAACAGAGCGAGTAGCCAGCCAAGAACAAAGTGATAAACCAAGTGCTGATCTCCTGCGCGTATGCGATGTCCTTTGTACATTTTGATGGTTTCCACCTCCAATCGAAAAAGCCCAATAGGATTTCATTAGGCAATTTCAAAAAGTTATGCTAGTCATTTACTGCTACGAGGAGGGGAGTTGTTTCGTTTCAACCAATTGATTTAAAAAGCCTTCAATAGCATCCGGCATCTCCACACCAATTTCTTCCAAAATGGATTCTGCCTGCCGACATAAGTTTTCATTTACTTCGACAACTATAAAGAAAGACTCTTCTTCTCCTAACCAGTCTAGTACATCAGAGTCTTCTTCACTGTCGCTATTTTCTCCAAGTAAACCTTGATGTATAATCAGAAACATTTTTTCATCAGAGGTTAATGCTTTAACGAGTTGTTCCTCAGTCAGCTCGCCTTTTCCATATTGATCGAGACAATCTAAAATATGTTCAACATTAATTTCCATAATCTTCACCTATTTCTTTCTTTCATTTTGGTTCGTAGGATTTCCTTGATTCGGCTGCCGCTTCAAGACTAAATCATCCGCCTTAATGAACCAATTAACGGTAGTTCCTTCTCGAAAAACATAATTGGCAACGGTATCCACGATTGGATTGACCAACTCTACCTCTGCATCATAAGCAAACTCGCGTAAGGGTACATTAGCTGGGATACTAACTTGAATCATTCGCCCTTGTGCAGAGGATTTTAAATTATAGGTTCGTTCTTTTACCTCATTACCAATTGTTCCATCCTCATTTTGCTTCCGTACTTCTCGGCGTAATGCGGAAAAACGCAACTTCCCAAATGTTAAACCTGAATCTACGACAATACCTTCTGTTAATCTCATCTTCTTTTCCTCCTATGCTTTCACTAAATCATCAACATACAACACGTAATCAGTAAACCCACGATTCTCAATCTCATAGCCTTTGGCAACCAAATGGGGATTCACGGCTTTTAGCGGTTGGTCTTGATCAAAATCCTTTTCACCGGCTTCCGCAGCTACTACCACCTCAATATCATCGGCCCGTTGCTTACTGGAATACAAATGATAACTGCGACCAATCACCGTAGTATTCCGTCCATATCCTTCTGTTATAATTTCTCCTTCACCGGCATAACTTAACTTTCCAAAGGTTTCAGCCATATCTGGCACGACAAATTTCAATTCCATCTTCTTTTCCTCTTTTCATTGTTAGTTTTGGATACAAAAATAGCGCGACTACTTTTTTAGGAGGCGGTCGCGCACGTTGGTTCTTAGGATTTACTTGTATCATCTCATCACCTTAGTTCCGGCGATTCCAGAAATAATAGCCCGCCGTCGCAAAAATCAAAGTAAAACCAATGAACAGTAAAACATTGGAATTTTTCTCCCCGGTTTGAGGGAAGGTCTTCACTGTGGGACTAGATTCTTGAGAGCCACTTGGAACAGTTGGTGTTTCCGGTTGTTTCGGCGTACTTAGTATGGTTGGAACTTCTTTTGGTGTTAAGGTTTGAGATTTTTCTTTCAAATCTTCATTGTGTTTTCCATTGATATTCCCATCTTTATCGTAATTGATTTCCGCAAAAGTAAACTTGGTTCCTTCTGGATATTTTCCGGTATCTACTTTTTTCGCAAGCACAGTTTTGGTGAATTCTTTATCATTTACTTCATAATCAATCTTGCCAGATTTCCAAATTTCTTTGTTTGTACCATCCGGTAATAAAGCATACAGAATTGTTTCGAAAGCTTCTTTTGAGCCATCCAGTACATCATGAGTAATCGACACATCATCAAACATATCCACCACATCACCATGAGTAAAGGTCTGAGAACCGTTTTCTAGGTGGGCCTTTGTTTGGATAGAAACATGGTGTTCCACTGTACAACTGACAGTTTGGGCTTGGTTATTCAAGCTAACATCCTTCGCTACTGGCTTATCGCCTGCTTCAAAAGCTTCCTTATTTTCATACACATAGTTGAATAAGACAATAGTTTTATTTAAAACTTGTTCGGCGGTTAATTTATGCTGAATTTTCCAAGTTCCTGTTTTCTCTTTGTTCGCCAACGTTGCGCTTGTTTCTGCAATCACCACTGGTTTGGCTTTTTCATCTTTTTCTTGGGCAGCTTTTGTCGCATCCACATCAATGGCTTGCGCTACCACATACCAGTCTTCTTTGATTTCATGTAGATTGTAACTCAATTTATCAACTAGCTCGGTAGAATCCAGAGAAGTTAATTCTTTGTTTCCGTCTTTCCAAGTCGCAAGAGAAGTTAAACTATCTTCTTCCTCAGGCAAATCATAGAGCATTAAACGGTTCAAACTAACAGAAAATGCTTTGTTCGTCAGCTTCTCGTAAGGAACGGTCACCGTTTTAATTGGTTGTTTTTGGTCTTGTTCGGTAATGGTAAAGACATACTCACTCTTCACAAAGTCTTCTTTGTTTTCCTTAAAAGTAGAACGGATTTCTAATGGCGTAATCTTTTGAAAACCTTCTGGGGCTTCTACTTCTTCAAGTAAATAATCCCCATAAGGAAGATTTTCAAACTTGCCATAACCATCAAACCCTAATTGCTCGTTATAAGCTGTGGTCGCTTCATCTTCGGCACCTGTGATTTCATTGGTCCCTTCCAATGGCGACACTTTAAAGGTCAGATCATTGAAGCCAGTTTCGGTAGTGCCCGCAGCTGATCCAGCAAATTTAAAGAAATCAAAGCCAAAGCGAATCACTTGTTCTTTTGCCGTAACATTTCGGGTAATCACGGCATTTTTTTCGCTATCATCCACCTTTTTGATGGATACAGGATACTTTGTTTCATCAAGGCTATATCCTTCGGGCGCTTTTGTTTCTTGGCAATAATACTCGTTGATAGCTAAATGTTTAACGGCAACTTGGTTCTTTTCGTCTAAAGTCAAAGTGACCGTTTCATCAGAACCTTTCGTTCCCTTCGCTAACTCTGGTTTAAAAGCCTCACTCCATTTAACAGCTTTTCCATCCTTAGCAGTAAACAAGGTGTATTCAGCACCCTCAAAGACTGCCTTACCTTGTGCTTTATCCCCAGTATCTTTGTCTTCTTTCGTCAAAGTGGTTTCGCCAGTGACTTCTTGATTTTGCCCTTTTACGTTACTGGTAACAGGGGCTACGGTTTGATTGGCATACTTCAATTCGACTTTTACAGGTTTGAACGTATTCACGAACCCATGACTAGCTTTAGTTTCGGTCACATAATAGGTTCCCAATTCCAACGCATTAGCAATCTCTTTTGGTGTTTCCGCATGACCGTTTTCATCCGTGGTCATTTCTTGAACGATTTCACCGGTTGGACTGTCTTTGCGAATGGCAAACGTATTACCAGCTAAGGAATAATTGTCATTCCAAAGATCACTCCCTGTTTCAACTCCGCTTTTATCCAGAATGATTTGCCCTTTTTCCCGTGCGTTTTTTGAAGTCACGTAAATGGTTTCGCCTGCTTTAATGGTGGTAGTCATGGGGGTGGTATCAATCGTATAAGGCGCCGGTACTGATTTTTCGGTAATGGTTACTTTTGTACCATGAGGAATCTCATCCAATGTAGCAATGCCTTCTTTGTCAGTAGTCACGTCTTTTGCAGGTAAAGTTTTTCCAAAGTCTAAATGGAAAACCGTTCCTGGTACAACATCACCCGATTCTTTATCGACTTTTTTGATCTTTAAAGAACCCTCCGTTTCCACATCAATTTTGATTGTGTAGGTATTAGGTTTATCAATCGCCCCGGCCATTAAAGTCTGTTGGCCAGCCTTTTTATAGGCGACAGGTGTTCCGGTACCAGCAGATTTCTTAAGCGTCAGCACACCACTTTCTTTTGAATTGGCATTTGGGGTGATTATCAACTGATTACCATTCACACGATAATCAATGTTTGCGGCATTTTCCACAACCTCATCGAACTCTGACAAATTCAGATTATTCGTATCCGTCACAGTAGTCGATTGCCCTAATACTGTTTTAGCCGTACTATTATGGAAGGTTGGTTTCTTCTGATAATCGTCAATGGCTTGATTTATTTTTGCCTCAATGGCTGCGATATTTACGGCACTACCATCTGATCGTTTTATTGAGTGAAGGGTATACCCATTAACTTCTTGCCAGATCATCTTCTGTGCCACAATATGAGTATCTGCATCTGTACCTACTTTTTTCCATAAAACGGAAACTAATTTGGCTTTATCGGACATATCTGGTAACGGGTTTTTCTCATAGCCAGGAGTGAACTCATTGTAAATCGGGACTCCTGGTTCAATACAGAAAATATCTTGTTTAAAGCCGTTGTACACTGCATAATGCGGAACAGTGACTTCTGACATTGGACGACCATCACTAAAAGTTCCTTCAACAGCATATTGATGTGCTAAATCTAGTTCTACGGTTACCGTTTGTGGATGGGTAATTTCATCAGCAAAAGTAATCGTAGGAGCAATTGCTCCAACAATTGCTTGAACAGCCAAACTCAAAATAGTTAATACACATAATTTCTTTTTTTGTTTTTTATACATGAAATGTTCTCCTTTCAAATTAAGCACAAAAAAATAAGATGCTCGCTTGAACATCTTTGTTTATAAAGTCTTTTTAAAATTTTTATTGACTGAATAGAATGGATTTGAGAATGAATGAGCCTAAAAATTTAATCTAAAATACGAAATATACTGCCTTTAAATTAGAACACATTTTAGAACACAAACATTTCAAATTTAATCAAATATAATAAAATATATTTACGGGAAAACCTTTATAAATCAAGGTTTTTCAAACTTATTCAATGATACGAAGAAAAAACCAGGTCTTAAGAAAGCCCGTAAAGCTTCACAGTTCTCAAAACGTTAATTGCGATTATCGTTCGAGTTCACGAGTTACGAGAATCGTACTGGGCGAAGCAATGCTGAGCGCAGTTACCTTAATCCTAACTTTTCTGGCACTTTCCACAATTTGGAAAGTGCCTTTTTTGTGTTTTTAGCTATGTTAATAGGTAGGATTCTTGGTCTATAATATCATTCGATCTATAAACAAACGGGAAAAAGATAAAGTATCATCAAACAATATTATTTATCCGCTTCTGAGGTTGTGACAGAAGTGGTCAGCTTCAAGAAATAAGAAGGAATTTACAAAAATTGCTTCTCATGTTTGATAAATATTGTGACTTGTGACCGAGGAGTTGGCAGGAGAACACCGTTTATTCGGAAGAAGGGATTGTGAAAAGTCTTTTGTCATAACCTCTTATTTGGTAGCTAATTGTAAATCCCAAACGGCATGTATTATTTTTCATAAGTCCGTTTTTAAGGATTAATGTTTTCTTTTGCTTTTTATATGGTCTGGCTTCAGCGAGAAGTTCCAACGCATATACAAGGACGACTTATGTCAACGATAACAACGATTACCATGGTGGCCAGTCCACTTGGATTAGCACTGTTTGGTGCGCTCTTTGATTGGAAGACAACGCAACCACGTCTGCGAGACAGTCTAATTTTTCTGGGAGGGAGTCTTGCTATAGTTATCCTTATAACCGGTCTGGTAAAATTACTCAAGCTTGATCTGAAAGAAGCAAAAATTTTCAGTGAAGAGGAATACAGAGAAACGACTTTGGTCGAAAAGAAAGAATCAGGAAACTGATACAAGCGTATAACAAACTGCCTGATAATAGGAAAGACACGTATTGTCCGATTGTTTTTTTTGACATTCAATTGGAAAATTTACACTTTCTTTATACATTTCTGGCTGCTTTCTTTATACCCGTCAACTATACTTCACTCATCAATAAGAAAGAAGGATAAGTATGGATTTTGGAAATGAAACGGTCTTGAAAGCAACTGGTATAACCAAAAAATACGGTGCTGCCAAAGCATTAGATAAAGTATCAATCGAAATCAAACGTGGAATGATCTATGGATTGATTGGGGAAAATGGAGCGGGTAAGTCTACCTTTATGAGAACTATTATGGGTTTGATCTCGATTGATGAAGGTTCGATCGAATTATTTGGAACGACGGATTTGCAGGCAGCAAGACGACGTATGGGTCAATCGATTGAAACCCCTGCTCTTTATCCAGAATTAACTGCAAGAGATAACCTACGTATCCAAGCAGCGAACGGCGGTGTGTCGGATAGAGAAATCGAAGACCTGCTGAAAATGATGCGATTGGAAAATACAGGGAAAAAGAAAGCAAAGAATTTCTCTTTAGGTATGCGCCAGCGTTTAGCTATTGCAAATGCACTGATCACGAATCCAGAATTTTTGATTTTGGATGAACCGACGAATGGGATGGATCCAGCAGGGATGGCAGAAATGCGAGAAATCATCCAACGTTTGGTAAAAGAACGGGGCATCACCGTCTTGCTTTCTAGCCACTTGCTAGATGAATTGTCACAGATCGCCACTCACTATGGTATTTTGCATGAAGGACACTTGATCAAAGAATTATCGAAAGAAGAATTGGCACAAGAATCTCGTCAATTTATAAAAATTGACACTTCGGCGACGGAACAAGCAGTAACGGTTCTCGACTCTCTTGGTTATAGGGATTATTTTGTACAATCTAGCCGTGTTATCCAGCTTTTTGAAGGAATTGACCAAGTAGCAGCCATCAATCAAGCATTGGTAGAAGCAAAAGTTCCTGTGGATGGTATTCACCTAGTTGGGCAAAAACTGGAAGATTATTTCTTACAATTAACTGGAGGCAATCCACATGTTTAATCTATTAACTGCTGAAAAAATAAAAGTATGGAAGAGCCGTAAAATGTGGGTCTCACTAGGACTGATGGTCGTACTTCCGCTTTTTTATTCTTGGAACGAATGGTATATGCATACAAAATACGGCAATGAATTAAACCAAGCAACGGATACAGTCATCAACGGTGCAACAGGGATTTTAATGGTAGAAAAAATGGCTGCATGGATTCTTCTGGCTTTCGCAGCATTTGCGTGCTTTTATATTGGGGAAGAATTTCAAAACGGTACGATTCGCAATACGTTATCTTTAGGACGGAATCGAATGACTTATTATGTGTCGAAACTTCTCGTTACGCTTTTGATCACAACACTTGGCGTGGTTTTGATCACGGGACTAGCCATGCTTGCTTACACACTTGCTTTCGGATTTGGTGAAGTTGAGGGAATCAAAAACTATGGAAATTATGTTCTAAAAGTATTTCCTGTATTGCTTCTGCTGACATTAGGGACATTATCTGTTCCAGTGGCTTTGACATTCATCACTAGAAGTACCAGTGTCAGTTTGCTTCTTTCTTTTCTTTATATCATGGGAACGGCCTTCATTCCCGGTGTTTTCGCAAAAATCAAAGGCTTGGAATTTCTAACGGAGTGGTTTACGGAAACGTGGCTCATGTATACGGACTTTGCGCAACAAGCAACTTATTCGCAAGCACCGAAAATGATTCTGGTCAGTCTAGTAACAATCGTGGTATCATCAGCTCTAGGAATGTTTATTTTCCAAAAATCTGACATTAAGTAGGTGGTCCTGCTGGAAACTATTTTGATTATCGAAGACGATGAAGCTGTTCATTCCTTACTGGAGGAGGTTCTTGAACAGAGATACAAACTTCTTGATGCTTATTCAGGTACGGAAGGAAAATTATTGTTAAGCACATATCCTGTCGATTTGATCCTTCTAGATCTCATGCTTCCAGGGCTTTCAGGTGAAGCATTGTTAGCAGAAATCCGACAGACATCGAATGTTCCGATCATCGTTCTTTCAGCAAAAAGCGATCAAAGAGATAAAGTTTCCTTGTTGGCAGCAGGAGCGGATGACTATGTGACGAAACCATTTGATATCGAAGAACTTTTGTTACGAATCGGCATCCAACTTCGTCATCAGACTTCTGTCCAAGTAAAAGATCTGTCGCAACGCATCTATTACAAGGAAATCTTACTGGACAAAGAGTCGAGGGATGTAAATGTGAATGGTGTGGCTGTCCATTTGACAGGAAGAGAATTCGATCTGCTGAAGCTTTTTTTAGAACATCCGAAAAAAGTATTTTCGCGAGCAAATCTTTATGAAACAGTTTGGCAAGAACCATATTTTGATAGTGAGAAAACAGTGAATATGCATATTTCCAATCTTCGAGGGAAGCTAGCAAAGGCACATGCTGTGTATATTCATACGGTGTGGGGAGTGGGGTTTAGATTTGATTAAATGGCTGTTGCTTCTCGTTGTTATCTTTATGGGAAGTTTTATTTTCTTCCTGCAAAGGGAAATCAAGAGATTAACTAAGAAAATCGCCACTCTTTCTGAACGACAAGAATATGGTGGTCGTCTTTCAGTCGAATTTCGAGAAAAGAATCTAATGGACCTAGTAGATGCACTGAATACATGGTTGGATGAAAATGAACAAAAAGGACAAGCATTTCAAGAAATGGAAGAAAACATCAGACTATCGATCGTCGGCCTTTCTCATGATCTCAGAACTCCTTTGACTGCTATTAACGGTTATGTACAATTACTGGAACAGGTAGAGGATACGGAGAAACGGGAGAAGTATTTAACGATCATCAAACAATCTGTTGCAAGATTACTCAGTATGACGGATCAGTTTTATGATCTTGCTCGAATAGAGACGAAGCAAAAAGAAATGGATCTCCATACGCTTTCTTTTTCTAAAGAGGTGGAAGAAGTATTTTTCTCTTTTTATGAACAATTTTCTGAGAAAAATATCGAGGTAGCGTTCGCTGAACACTCGATAAATACAACTGTATTAGCAGATCCGCTCATGTTGCTGCGAGTGCTGCAAAATATCATACAGAATTTATTGCGTTATGCAGATGGACAAGCAAAGGTGACATTTTCAAAAGAGGATCCATTCATTCGATTAACAGTGGCCAATCCTATCAAACCAGGAACGCAAACCTCTGTTGAAAAAGTCTTCCAGCGTTTTTATACCGAAAATACCAGCCGCACAAATACGGAATCTAGCGGAATCGGGCTTTACCTGTCAAAAAAATTGGTGGAAGGAATGGGAGGAGAGATGACCGCTAGATTAGACGGGGGCATCTTCTCCATCTCCGTCAAGTTGCGGAGGGTTTAATTATACAAGATTAGTGAGAACTAGTAGAAAAATGTATTATCTTATATATATTTAATAGAGAAAAAAGCCTGTGATATAAATATTGCAGGCTTTTTTATTGATTTGAAATAATCAAGAATATTAGAAACTTCTACATTAATCAAGAACTTTCTTCTGTATGAAAATAGAGATAATAATTGTACACTTAAGCTGTATTCAGGAGGTGAAGATAATGGGCATCGAATTTAGCGAACGGCAAATGAAAATACTATACTTTTTGATTGAAAATGAGCACACAACTTACAAAGAATTATCAGAACAATTATATGTATCTACGAAAACAATTAGCAAAGATATTTTAATTTTGAAAGAAATAATCCAAAAAATGCCAGATGTACAAATGTTGGTTCAACCTAAAAAAGGCGTTTCGCTTATTGGAAAAAAAGAAACACTTCGAAATTTATTATCCAGTCATAAAATCAATATCGCAGACTCTCCGGAGGACCGTCTAACTTATGTGTTTGCTAAATTATTGAATACTAATGATTCTCTAAAGATTCAAAATCTTGCTGACGAATTATACGTGAGCAGGTCGACGGTAGAAAGCACAATGAAAGATGTTAGAAAAAGACTAAACAAGCATGGGATGTCCTTAGTTTCAGATCGAAATGGCGTGCGCATCAAAGCTGATGAAAAAAGTAAAAGAAGGTTGATGTCAGAAGTTGTGAACTATTATTGGGGTGGCTTTACAGCATCTAACAGTAAAACAGATCTCTTAGACTTGAATATCAATTTCATTGGTGAAGCGAATAATTTCTTAAATAAGGACATATTGAAAAAAGTAGCCGAATTGCTTAATCGATACATGAATAAGACACAATTGAAATTTACAGATTATGAATTTCAAACTTTAGCTATCCACCTTGCTATTGCGATAGAAAGGATTGAAACAAGCAATTTCTTATCACGTAGTAATAATTCTGAAGAAGAAATCTCAAAGAATACACTTATTTTAATCAAAATGATTGAAAAAGCATTTTCAATTATTGTGCCAATAGATGAACAAGCTTATGTTGACATTCACATTACTTCGATTGAAAAAAATGCTATGAATCACGACTTAGATCAAACGAAGCTTTCCTATTTAGATATGGGTGTTGAGCTACAAGAGTTAGTAAGAATTAAATTAAATGAATTTTATCCTGATGAAGAATTGATCAATAATCTAGTATTACATCTCAATGCAGCAGTTAAAAGACTCAAATTGGGAGTAAATATCTATAACCCTTATACGGACAAAATCAAATATTCTTTTAAAAGGTCATTTATGATAAGTGTAGATTTATTAGAGGAAATCGAAGAGAGATTCTGTATACATTTTAATGAAGATGAAATCGCTTACGTAACACTCCATATTCAATCACTTTTGGATCGTTACAAACCTGACAAAACGAAAGTGATATTAGTTTGTAGTAGCGGATATGGAACATCAAAATTATTAGAGCAAAGAATAAATAACGGTTTTGCAGATATGGTTGAGATAGAAGATGTACTAAGCATCAATGAACTACAAGATAGAAAAGTCACTGATGAACTTGTTATAAGCACGATTCCGATTGAAAATACAAATTTTCCTGTTATTGTTGTTAGTCCTTTGATGTTAGGGGCAGATGTCAGAAAAGTAAAACAGTATCTACAGTTAAATGAACAAACAGAAGATGCTTTTCTAAATTTATTAGATAAACGATTTTGCTTTTTTACCCACCAAATAAAGGATAATCAAGTGAACGTTTTAAATATAATTACCAAAAAATTGGTAAAAGAAAATTACGCGAAAGAAGGGATACTAGAGGGAGCAATCAAAAGAGAAAAACTATCTTCAACAGCGATGAATGATTTTGCTATGCCGCATATCGAAGTAGATTTTATAAAAAAGCCAGTAATCTGTGTCTACGTTAATCCAGAAGGAATTGATTGGGATGGGACACTTGTTCATTCTGTTTTCTTTTTTGCACTTAATGAAAAAGTAAAACCTGAATTGAATAAAATTTATGAAACATTCAATGAAATCGCTTCGAATCATGAGTTATTAGCAAATTTAAAAACGAGTTCGTCGTTTGAAAAATTAGTTTATATATTGAAAGAAGGCTTATAAATGATCAGTGAAAAAATCAATATAAATAATATAGTGATAGATTTAAATGCATCTGATAAAAAAAGTGTAGTCGAAAAATTATCGAAATTGTTAGAGACTAATGGGTTTGTGTCTGACCACAAACAATTTCAAAAAGACGTATTTGACAGAGAAAACCATATGACCACAGGAATTGGGAAAAATATCGCCATTCCTCATGGCAAAAGCCTAGCAGTAATTGAATCAACAGTGGCTGTAGCCAAGTTAAAGCGGTCTGTTGAATGGGGCGCATTAGATGATCAACCAGTTGATCTCGTCTTTTTGTTAGCAATAAAAGACACTGATAAAGGTACTAATCATTTACGTATTTTAGCAGAATTATCTGGAAGATTGATGGATGACGAGTTTGTTAAAAGAATAAAAGATTCGAGAAATAAAAAAGAATTGGTAAAAGCTCTATCATTTTAAAAGGAGGAATTTCATATGACAAAAATAGTAGCAGTAACAGCATGTATCGCAGGGATTGCCCATACTTATATGGCAAAAGCTAATTTAGAAAAGTTTGCGAAGAAGAAAGGGTTAGATATTAAAGTAGAAACACAGGGGGCTATGGGGATAGAAAACAAACTTTCAATTTCGGATGTTTCCGAGGCAGATGTTGTCATATTTGCAGTAGATACAAATGTTTCAGAACGAGGTCGCTTTGACGGTAAACCGATTTTAACAGTAGGGACCTCAGAGGTAGTAAAAGATGGTGAAGAGACGATTGATGAAGCAATTGCATTAATTAACAAATAAAAAATATATCGTGGGGGAGTTACTAATGGAATTCAAGAAACAAGGAAGAGAAATTCTAAATCATTTCCAAAGTGGGGTTTCCTATATGATCCCGCTTGTCGTAGCAGCAGGGTTACTAACTTCTATTGCAGTCATTTTTGGTGGCACAGGTGTTTGGGACCAGACGGATACATTCTGGGGAGTCCTGCGAATGATTGGTCAGACGGGATTACAGTTTATCGTACCGATGATTTCAGCCTATATCGCATATTCAATTGCTGACCGTCCCGGTCTAGCACCAGCTTTTATCACTGGGATGATGTGTCAAAATCTTGGTATGGGATTTATTGGAGGAATGGTTGCTGGATTAGCTTGTGGCTATTTAGCTAATGCATTGAAAAAAGTAAAAGTACCGATGCAAGTTATTAGTCTAAAATCAATTATGCTGATTCCTTTTGTTACTACATTAGTTGTTGGAATCATATTATGGTATGTACTAGCTACGCCTATTCAAGCAATGACAACAGGACTGACTAATTGGCTAGAAGGCATGTCAGGAGCAAATGCTGCTTTGATGTCGGCTATTTTAGGAGGAATGATGGCGTTTGATATGGGAGGACCTATCAATAAAATCGCATATGCTTTTGGGGTTGCTTCTTTTTCAAGCGGAAGCTTTGGACCTAGTACAGCCATGTTATTAGGAATTGCTATTCCGCCATTTGGAATGTTTTTAGCAACAATTTTAAACAAAAAACTTTATGATGAATCGGAACGAGATAATGCAAAGACAGCTATGATTATGGGCCTTGTGGGGATTACTGAAGGGACGATCCCGTTTGCCGTGAAAGATCCTTTACGAGTAATACCAAGCATCGTGGTGGGCACTGCAGTAGCATGTGGTCTAAATGGATTTTTTGGTGTTACTCAAGAAACAATGCTTTCAACCTTTATGGCAATTCCTTTTGTTACGAATATACCTTTATATTTAGTATCAATTGTTATTGGGGGAGTGGTTACAGCGTTAATGGTCAATGCACTAAAATCCATCAAGTATAAAAAAGAACAACAAGTAAATTCAGTAGAAGAAGGAAAGTAGGAGAATCTGATATGGTAAATGCACATATAATTCAACACACGCACTGGGACAGAGAATGGTATTTTACAAATGAAGATGCCATCGTATTGTCTGATCAGGTCTTTACTGAAGTTCTAGATGAATTGGAAAGGAACCCTAAAGTAAACTTTTGTTTAGATGGACAAACTTCAATCGTCGATGAGTATTTGGAGATCAATCCGCAAAAGCTTAAGGTTATCCAACGACTGATGAAAACAGGACAACTATTCGTGGGACCGTGGTATGCACAAACAGATGCCTTATTAGTGGATGCTGAATCAATTTTAAGAAACTTAATGATTGGAATCAGTGATACGATCCTTAAATATGGAGATCCAATGATGGTAGGGTATTTGCCTGACACGTTTGGGTTCAATGCGAATTTGCCTACACTTTTGCATCAAGTAGAAATCGATAATTTCATGTGTTGGCGAGGATTAAACTTTGAAACGATGGTTCCATCTCCTTATTTTATCTGGAAAGGATTGGGAGATAAATTTGTTTATGCCATGAATTTTCCATTTGGTTATATGACTGGAATGATGACCTTAGACGCAATTAAAGATATTCCTGAATTTGCAAAAGAAAAGTTGGATGAAGCAGTTGAAATGCTTCATATGCAAGGAAAAAACAAAGATATTTTAGTACCTTCGGGTGTAGATCAAAAGTCAATGATTTTAAATTTTGATCAAGTCGTAGAGAAGTTGAATAAATACAGTAAATTCCACAATATTATTTCAGATTATCCTTCTTATGTAGAAGTTATCAGAAACAAAAAAGAATTACCTGAATATAAAGGTGAACTTCGTCAGCCGGTTTACTCTCGTGTTCATCGTTCTATTGGCTCAGTAAGAACAAAAATGAAAATAGAAAATTTTAAATTGGAACAAAAAATTCTAAAACGAGTTGAGCCGCTCATGCTGATTGCAGAAAGAAATGGTATCCATATCAGTAAAGGCCTACTTCGTCGGTTATGGAAAAAGATTTTGCAAAACCAGGCTCATGATAGTATTGGTGGCTGTGTTTCAGATAATGTTGCGGAAGATATTTTCCATCGAATCAAAGAAGCTAATGAGATAGCTGACGGAATCGAAAACCTTATTGTAAAACGGATGGCTGATGCATTAAAGCTAAAATCGAATGAAGTCCTTGTTTTCAACACAACGACTGAGAATTATAGTGGATCGAAAATCGTGCATGTAGTAGCTGATTCAAAGAAAATACACTTCAAAGGTAGTCCCTATAATATCATTGAAAAAGAAGTTTATTTTCCAGAACGGAAAAATGCTTATCGGATGATTGCTACAGGTTTCGAATATTTTGATGAACCAGCTTATTATGAACTTGACATAAAAATAAATGTAAATGTGCCAGCACTAGGATACACTGTTGTTGAATTTGAGAAAAATAATGAAAAATTAGAAACAGCAATCGAGATAGACAAAACTGAGATAAGTAACAATAAATATAAACTTTCTTTTAAAGATGGGCAATTGAATTTGATAGTTGGAGATAGACAATATCTTGATTTCGTTCATTTGATCGATTCAGCAAATGATGGCGATACGTATGATTATTCACCATTAGAAGGAGATACAGAACTATCTCTAAAATTAGAAACAGCTAAAGTATATAAAGATTCTTTACAAGAAACATTAGTTGTTTACGGAAAAGCTCAACTTCCTAAAGATTTAAAAGATCGTTTATCTGAAAAACCCGAAATGGAAGAAATATCTTATGAAATATCGTTCAGTCTGGGAGAAAGTCAAATCGTTGAAGGCACACTCAAAATTCATAATACTGTTTACTCGCATCGTATGCGCTTAGCAATTAATGTTTTAGATAAATCTGAAAAATCAATTGCACAAATTCAAAACGGATTTATTGAAAATACCCCTGATGTCATTCCTCCGAATTGGTCAGAAACTATGGTAGAGAAACCTGTTAATTTAGAAATATTCGATAAGAGTGTCTCTGTGGCAGAAAATGATCATTATTTTACGTTTTATGCAGATGGTTTAAAAGAGTATGAACGTATAGAAAATCAATTAATCATAACCTTATTTTCAACAACAGGGGAACTTGGAAAACCTAATCTTGCTTGGCGACCTGGGCGAGCTTCAGGAGATACGACAAATGAAGGGCATGTCATGATGGAAACACCGCTAGCTCAAGAGATAGGTGAGTATAAAGTCACTTTTGGATTTAATGTAGAAGAAGGAAGATTTAATGAGTTCAAAGTGGCAAAACAGGCAGAAAAACGGTTAGAACAATCTATTTCTTATCAAAAGCAGAAACTGAATGTATTTATTCACAGGTTAGATAACAAGATTTGGCCATTACAAAATGAACTTGATGTTCCTCGTAAATTTTCATTGATTGAATTACCTGAAGACTTAATTGTATCATCGATTTATCCTTCTTATTTTCATGAACAAGGATTTGTTCTTCGCTTAGCTAATCCAACAGAACAAGAAAAAATAGTACCTGAGGCTATCCTTTCCCTTGGGACAGTTGTCAATGCACTGGAGAATAAACAAGAATTAACAACAATTCCTCCCTATGATTATTTGTCAATTTTGATAAATGAGAGATAAATATGTAATATACAAGAAAAAAACACCTTTTATTTTGAAAGGTGTTTTTTTACCCTCTTTTCAAATAGCGCAACAGTGCTATACTAAAGCTAACAAATAAAGGAACGGAGAGGGATATGGGTCAAAGAGAATTTATCGTTTTAATTATTATTGCAGCTGTTATTTTATTAGTTGCTTTAGACATTTTTTCACGTTTGAAATTAAAGGAAACAGTTCGTAGCAAATGGGAAAAAATTCCTTATCAACCGAGATTTGATAAAGAAGAAAGCTTGAAGGAAGCATGGCTCACGGAGAAGAAGTTCCGTTCATGGGATAGCGAAATCGATGATCTTACTTGGTATGACCTGGATATGTTCGAAGTATTCGAAGGAATCAACAGTACCTATTCTAGTGTAGGTTCAGAAGCGTTGTATCAACGTTTACGCAGCTTTGATTTTGGTGAAGATCAGCAGTTAGAAAAACTGATTGCTTTTTATCAGGAAAATCCTCAACTGAGAGAAAAAATCCAATATCAATTCGCTCGTTTAGGAAAAAAAGATCATAATTTTGCAAAACAATATCTAGCGGATGGAAAAAGTAAAAAGATTGGACGCGTAGGTTTATTTATTTTTCTTGGCTTGCTTCCGCTGGTGGGTTTGGGTTTGCTTCTTTTAGGACAAGTACTAGGAATCTATTTGGCAATCGGTGGGTTAGTATTCAATACGGTCTATTATCTAGTGAAGAAACAAACACTAGAAACAGAGCTGAATAGCATGAGTTATTTGGTTTCAACGATTTCAGCCGCCAATCAGCTAGCAAAACTGCCGACACCACTTCAAGAAGAGCTGAAACAGCAAACTAAACCATTAAGAGACATCCCTAAATTAGGTTTTTCATTTCGTATGAAGAGTGGGAGTGAAGCAGAGTTGATTTTTGAATATGTCAACATCATGTTCATGCTGCCATTTATCTCCTATCATTTCGTTCTCACTAAATTAGAAAAGCATTCAACTGAAGCCATCAAGCTGTGGGAATTGCTGGGAGAATTAGAAGTAGCCGCTGCAATATTGAATTACCGTACTTATATGCCCATCACTTGCCGACCAGAGTTTACTGAGGGCGGTGTGACAGCGAAAGATATCTATCATCCATTGTTAAAAGAAGCGGTAGTGAATCCGGTCAACTGGCAGAAGAATACATTAGTCACGGGTTCCAATGCATCAGGAAAATCTACGTATGTCAAAAGTATAGCCATCAGCTGTATTCTAGCACAGACGATCCAAACAGCGATTGCAGAACAGTTTACCCTGCAACCTGGACATGTGTTGACTTCCATGGCAATCGAAGATGATTTATTTGAAGGCGACAGTTATTTTGTTTCAGAAATCAAATCGATCAAACGTTTGTTGGACCAAGTGGCTTCCAAAGAACGCTGCTACTGCTTCGTAGATGAGATTTTAAAAGGGACAAATACGATCGAACGGATTGCTTCTTCCGCTTCAGTCGTTCGGTGGCTTGCGGAGTATCCATCTTTAGCATTTGTCGCCACACATGATATCGAATTGACAGAGATTTTAAAGAATTATTGTGAGAATGTCCACTTTGAAGAACAAGTAACAGAAGGAAAAGGAATCAGTTTTGATTTCAAATTAAAAGAAGGACCTTCAAGGACCCGAAATGCGATTGCCTTGCTGAAAGTTTTGGATTACCCAGAGACTTTAGTAGAAACCGCAAAAACGGAAGCCGCGTTATTTGATGAAAAGCGGCAGTGGCATGTATTGGGATAGGCGAAGTGATCGAAAGTATTTATTGGATCAAAAATCTTGGCTTTTGCTTCCGCCGTTTATACGTGTTTAGAGCGTGAGACAAAAGTGTTCTTTACTTTTGTCTCACGCTCCTTTTGTTGCACATATGAATAGTAATCCTTTATCTTCGATTTGTTTTTTCTGAAAAGGTTGTCTGACTTCGTCCGATTGATGTCTTTCATTAGGAGATTTTCCTGAGCCCAGCAACCTGATTTTTCGCTGGAACCAAGTTGTTTTTTCATCTGCTGTATTCCATGATACAATAAAGAATCATGTCTATAAGGAGATAGGAAATAAATGGCAAATGCGCTTGAAATAAATAATTTGAAAAAGGTTTATGGAAGTGGGGTCGAAGCATTGCGAGGAATCGATCTTTCCGTGAAAGAAGGAGATTTCTATGCGCTATTAGGACCAAATGGAGCTGGGAAGTCTACAACGATCGGAATCATTACTTCTTTAGTCAATAAAACATCTGGAAAAGTGAATGTCTTCGGTTATGATCTGGATACGGATCTAGTCCGAGCAAAGCAACAGATTGGATTAGTCCCGCAAGAGTTCAATTTCAATCCCTTTGAAACGGTCCAGCAAATCGTCGTGAATCAAGCAGGCTACTACGGTGTCTCTCGCAAAGAAGCGATGAAACGCAGCGAAAAATATTTGAAGCAGTCCAATCTTTGGGAAAAGAGAAATGTCCGTGCACGTATGCTTTCCGGGGGAATGAAGCGAAGACTGATGATTGCTAGGGCATTGATGCATGAACCACGTTTGCTGATCTTGGATGAACCAACAGCAGGAGTCGATATTGAATTGAGACGCGAGATGTGGGAGTTTCTCCGAGAATTGAACGAAAATGGTACAACGATCATTTTGACGACGCATTATTTAGAAGAAGCTGAAATGCTTTGTCGCAACATCGGGATCATCCAATCAGGTGAACTGATCGAGAATACTAGTATGAAAGAGCTTCTATCCAAACTGCAATTTGAAACATTTATCTTTGATTTAGCGCCATATGAGACCAAACCTGTGATTGAAGGATACGCTTGTACATTTGAAGATGAACAGACAATCGCTGTCGAAGTTGAACGAAATCAAGGGGTGAACGGAATCTTCGATCAGCTGACAAGACAAGGAATCAAAGTTCTTTCTATGAGGAATAAGTCGAATCGTTTAGAAGAACTGTTTTTGAAAATCACAGAAGAAAATAATCATACGGAGGAGAAAAATGTTTAATCTTTATTTTACTGCATTAAAAAGTTTAGCTATCAAGGAAACGAACCGCTATTTGCGTATCTGGGTCCAAACACTGGTTCCGCCTGTGATCACGACATCCTTGTACTTTGTTATTTTCGGAAAAATGATCGGTGGTCGGATCGGTGACATGGGTGGTTTTTCATATATGGAATTCATCGTGCCTGGTTTGATTATGATGTCTGCTATCACTAGTTCGTATGCCAACGTTTCTTCGTCCTTCTTCTCTCAAAAATTCCAGAAAAACATCGAAGAAATCTTGGTAGCGCCTGTTCCTACGCATGTGATCATTTGGGGCTTTGTGATTGGCGGAGTGGGTCGCAGTATTCTCGTCGGCTCTCTCGTAACGATCATTTCCTTGTTCTTTGTACCACTTCATGTGTATTCATGGTTCATGGTCATCATTACATTATTGATGACGGCAATCTTGTTTTCGTTAGCAGGACTGCTCAACGGGATTTTTGCTCAGTCTTATGACGATGTATCGATCGTGCCTACATTTGTCTTGCAGCCGTTAACTTATCTAGGTGGCGTTTTCTATGCCATCTCTATGTTGCCGCCATTTTGGCAAGCTGTTTCGAAAGTCAATCCGATCGTTTATATGATCTTCGGTTTCCGTTACGGATTCCTTGGAACAATCGATGTGCCAGTAGCAACATCGATGATCGTACTTGTGCTATTCATCGTTGTTTTGTACGCCGTTACTTGGTATTTGATCAATAAAGGAAGAGGATTGAGAAGTTAGAAAAGAGGTTGTGAAATCAGCGTTTTGACCTGAGTATTAGAGAAACAAACGGGAAAATAGTTCCTCATATTTTGTCGTTTGTTGAGCTAATACCGAGGGTCAGCTGATTGAACACCGTTTAGTGGAGAGGTTGTGAAAAAGCTGTTCTGCATCAAGTAATAAGAACAGCCAAACAAAAATAGCTCCTCCTATTTTTCGTTTGGTTGGACTTATTACCGCAGATGCAAGCTTTTGAACACCATTTATTCCGGAAAAGGAATTGTGATAAGATTTTTGTCACAGTCTTTTTTTGCTCAATCAGAAACATCTTTTAAGCTGTTCACTTTGCTTCTTTTTTTGTTTCCTAGTATAATGACAATGTTTTTGAGAAAGATTGCGACTTCACTGCTTGATAGAATGGAGAGTAACAAATAAATGACTACTAATTTTTGGAAAGAGCTGCCAAAGCCTTTTTTTGTTTTAGCACCAATGGAAGATGTAACAGATGTTGTATTTCGCCATGTCGTAAAGCATGCAGCAGCACCGGATGTCTTCTTTACTGAGTTTACAAACTCAGACAGTTTCTGTCATCCAGATGGAAAAGACAGTGTACGAGGAAGATTGACCTTTACAGAAGATGAACAGCCGATGGTTGCCCATATTTGGGGAGACAAGCCAGAATTTTTTAGAGAAATGAGCATTGCTATGGCAGAAATGGGCTTCCAAGGAATCGATATCAACATGGGCTGCCCAGTCCCTAATGTAGCAGAACGTGGAAAAGGCAGTGGCTTGATCCTTCGCCCAGAAGTAGCGGCACAATTGATTGAAGCGGCTAAAGCTGGCGGTTTGCCTGTCAGCGTCAAGACGCGTATCGGCTATACGGAAATGTCTGAGATGGAAGAATGGATCAGTCACCTACTTCATCAAGATATAGCCAATCTTTCTGTCCATTTGCGTACGCGTAAAGAGATGAGTAAAGTAGATGCACATTGGGAAGTCATCCCTAAAATCATTGCTTTACGTGACCAAATCGCTCCGCAAACACTGATCACGATCAACGGAGATATCCCAGATCGCCAGACAGGAGAAGAATTGGCCGAAAAATATGGCGTAGATGGCATCATGATTGGCCGGGGGATTTTCAAGAATCCTTATGCATTTGAAAAAGAACCGAGGGAACATACAGAAAAAGAACTGATCGGACTACTTCGTCTGCAACTAGATCTGCAAGATCATTATTCAGAAATCATCCCGCGTTCCATCACAGGACTACATCGTTTCTTTAAAATCTATATCAAAGGATTTCCAGGAGCAAATGACTTGCGAGTTCAGTTGATGAATACGAAATCTACTGATGAAGTACGAGAGATCTTAGACACCTTTGAAAAAGAACATCCAACGCTTTTCAGTGAACAATGATTTCTTGCTTGAACACCGTGAATTAGAGGTCGTGAAAAAGCTGTCCTGCATCAAGTAATAAGAACAGCCAAACAAAAATAGCTCCTCATATTTTGTCGTTTTTTGAGCGAATACCGAGGGTCAGTTGATTGAACACCGTTTAAAAGAGGTTGTGACAAAAGTCTTGTCGCAACCTCTTTTTTAACCAAAAAAGTGCAAATAGTTTACTTTAAGTAAGAGAATAATTATGATGAATAAAAGTGGAACAAATAGCATACTATATATATTGAAATGAAAACTGTATGGATGCTCCAACTTGATGAAGCTAAGGAGGAATTCGTATGTCAGAAAAGGAATTAATGAAGGTAGTCGGTTTTTATGAAGGGTTGTCGATCGATGATCCAAAAAGCTTTATTGATGAAAAAGAACAGATACCTGTACCCAGTTCACGGGATCTTCTGGTAAAAGTCAACGCAGTATCTGTTAATCCTGTCGATACGAAACTTCGCCAAGATAACGGGATAAGAAATGCTTTACGTATCTTAGGGTTTGATGGAGTCGGGAAAGTTGTTGCTGTAGGTGATGAAGTGCAAAAATTTTCTGTCGGCGATCGCGTTTTTTACGCAGGTACAACGACAAGAGCAGGAAGCAATCAAGAATACCAACTGGTTGACGAACGTATTGTCGCTCTTGCACCAAAAAATCTTTCAGATGAAGAAGCCGCAGCCTTGCCGTTGACCTCATTGACCGCTTATGAATTGTTATTTGAAAAATTTGGTCTGACTCCAGAAGAAAATGCCAACCGCGGGAAAAAAATCTTAGTGATCAACGGAGCTGGGGGCGTCGGTTCGATTTTGAATCAACTAGCGCATTGGGCTGGCCTAGAAGTCTACGCGACTGCAAGTCCGAAGAATTTTGAATGGCTGAAAAAAACAGGTGTAGACTATCCAATCGATTATCATCACGACTTAAGTAAAAGTTTTCGTGAATTAGGAATCGATCAAGTAGAGTATGTCGCTGTATTATTCGATATTACCCGCTACTTTGATCAAATCAAACACCTTGTCCGACCATTTGGACATGTGGGAACGATCGTAGGGATCAAAGAGCCGTTAGATATAGGTGTTTGGAAAAACCAATCTATCAGCTTCGACTGGGAGTATATGTTCGCTAAAACAGACTATAACTATGAAATCGAAACGCAAGGAGAAGCTTTAGCGCACATTGCTGCTTTAGCAAATGAAGGGATTATCCGCAGTACATTGAGCAAGGTCTATTCAGATGGGATGAATGCGAAGAACTTGAAACAAGCAACCAAAGACGTAGAAACAGGACATATATTAGGAAAAGTCGTTGTTAGTGGTCCGTTCAACGGATAAGCAAGAATACGCCGATTTTTTTCTTATTTGACTTTGATAAAAACAAGAGCGCATGACAGTAATTTGCCATAAGCTCTTGTTTTTTTATTTATAATAAGCGAATCAACGAAAGGGAAAGAATTCCTACCAAGACGATCACCAATAAGCTTTTTGAAAGAATAGCAGCTAAAAGTGTAGGAACTGAAGCCAAAGCATTTTCGAGATTGATCTGCGGCAGATGTCCGATATTTTGGGTAAATAGACTGCTGAACCATAAAGCAGACATAATGACGATCGGGACAAAACTTAAATACTCAAGCAACGGTTGCGGCAAATCGAATTTTTTCAGTAAGACAAATGGTAGGATCCTAGAAAGCCAAGTTGCTAAAGTACAACCTAAAATAGTCAGCAATGTAAACTCAAAAGAAGGCATGTTTGATCCACACCCCCAATCCGCACCCAATCAGTGTTACAACTAAAATCACTAAGTTACTTGGGATAAAAATCAGTCCGACATATACCAGAATCAAAGTGAGACCAATCAGGATCAACTGTAATCGTTTAGAGGTGTTTCTATCAGAAATGACTTGAAGATAAAGTAACCCGATAAACATAGCGACGATGGCGAAATCCAAACCAAACTTTTTCGGATCAGTAATAAAATTCCCTAAAAGTGCGCCAACAAGAGAAGAACCCACCCACGTCAAATAAGAAATCCAATTAGCTGTATTCATCCAACGAAAGTTTAACTTTTGTCCAGTATAGTTCAATTTATTCATTCCCAGTGCGAAACTTTCATCTGTCAGCAATGTGCCAATCAGCAGATTTTGAAGCAGCCGATTTTTCTTGAAATAAGGAGCAATCGTCATACTCATCAGAATCATTCGGGAATTGACTAGAAAGGTCGAGAGAACGATGGAGAGCAGTGGACTATGGCTAGCAAGCATGCTGACCGTGATAAATTGGGCAGAACCAGCATAGATCAGCAGGGACATCAACGTGACGACCAGCGGATGAAACCCGGCAGCTTTCCCAACGATACCAAATGCAAGTCCAATACCGATATAACCAAAAACGGTAGGTAACGTGTCTTTGATCGCAGTTTTTATATCTAACTTTTCATCCAATAACAAAACTCCTTTAGCACGACATAAATTTTCATAATTGTCGTCAAACTTGTGAATATTCTAAATTTTTAATGAAGACTTGTCAACTTCAATTTTAAACAAATAAAAAAGACTGGACGTAGTTTAAAAAAATCTTCTCAAGTTAGATTTCCAGACCTAACTTCTGAGGATCACTACATTTGTCACAGTCTCTTATACTGACAAGTATAAATGAAGTATGAAGAAAAAGTATTTGTTATTGGTATTTCTCATTATTCTTGTTTTCTAATGTGTTCACTTCAAGTGGAATTTTAGAATATTATTCAACTAACAAGTCTACATCGTATCTAAATCCATTTGTATCACTTAATTGCTTGTAAAATTCGCCACTTTTTTTAATTGTTCTTTTTTGAGTAGTAAGGTCGAGTGAAACCAGCCCATATCGGTTTTTATAGGCGTTGATCCATGACCAGCAATCAATAAATGTCCAAAGATGATACCCCTTAATGTTACATCCTTCATTTATTGCCTTCCATAAGTAAGCAAGATGATCTTTGATATACTCAATCCGATAATCATCAATTATTTGCCCTGTATCATCCATGAAACGTTCTTCATCCGCAACGCCCATTCCGTTCTCCGAGATAAATGCTTCGATGTTTCCATAATGGTTCTTGATATCCATGCACAAATCATAAATTCCTTTTTCGTAAATTTCCCATCCCCGGTATTCGTTCATTCGTCGTCCAGGCATGATATGTGGTTCGAAAAACCACTCTGGTAAAAATGGACTAGATGTATCCACCATAGAAGAACGAGATTTGACGCGACGTGGCTCGTAATAGTTTAGTCCAAGAATTTGAGCGGTATTTTCGTAGATACATACAAGATCTTCTTTCGTATAATCTTCAGGAAGCTGATTATATTCTTGTAATAACAGGATAAGCTTTTTAGAAAAATTCCCTTTAACCATAGGATCTAAAAAGCTCCGCGTATAAAATAAATCAGCGATTTCTGCTGCTTTCACATCAGCAGGATTTTGACTACGAGGAAAAGTAGGACTCAAATTTAGAATAACGCCTATTTTACTAGGAAGAGCTAGTTCTTTAAATACTTGTATTGCTTTTGCGTGTGCAAGTATAGTGAAGAATGCTGCTTGCGCTCCGCGTTTAAAGTCAATGAGGTTTGGATAATGAAAATCTTCAAGATAAGTACCTAAAATAGGCCCAAGTGGTTCATTGAAGGTAAACCAATGACAAACTAAGTCACCAAATTCTTTAAAACAAGTTTCAGCGTAATGAACATAAGCATCAACTACTTCACGTGATTCCCATCCTCCTTTATCTTGAAGAGTAGCAGGCATGTCAAAATGATATAAGTTGGCAAATACTTTGATTCCGTTATTATTCATTTCGGAAAATAATTTTCGATAGAAAGAAATGGCTTTGGGATTTACTTTTCCGGTACCGCCATTTGGAAACATTCGTGCCCAAGAAATAGAAACGCGAAAGGAGTTATGCCCAGTTTTTTTCATTAGTTCTATATCTTCTTTATATTGATGGATGTGATCGGTTGTAATAGAGGAATCGATTCGTTGATAAAACCGGTAAGGTTGTTCTTTAAACCAGCGATCCCAGATAGTCTCTGCTTTTCCTGTTTCTCCTTTTCCTTCTGCTTGCTCAGCTGACCAAGCGGAACCCCACCAAAAATCATCTGGAAAAGTTAGCTTTTTCATAGTTGTCATAATTTTTTTACCTCCTGTTTCCACTTAATGATAACACCGCTTACAACTTAAAGTAAATAGTTTTGTTTAAATATATATATCTTTTTTATTGTGTGTATAATTTTGATGTGGATTTTATCGGTTTATTTATGTTAAAGTATAGATGAAGATATGTTTTTGATTGGAGGGTCACCATTGAAAAAAATTGCGAAGTATATGGAAATTTACTTAGATATAAAGAAAAAAATTGTAAATGGAGAGTATAAAATTGGTGAGAAACTTCCTACAGGAGATGAATTGGCAGTTATTTATCATACAAGCAAGTTAACAGTAAAGAAAGGCGTAGACTTACTTGTTTCCGAAGGAGTTTTGCGAAGTAGAAGTGGGTATGGGACTGAAGTCGTCAGAACACCAATTGATAACTCACGAGTTCTTGGTCCAAACGAAGGTTTGTTTAGCGTGGTTGGTGAAGAACACGTAGATTCAGAAATCCATACTTTCTCAATTGAACTTCCATCGAAAAAAGTAGCTGATAAATTAAGTATCAGTGTAAAAGACTATGTATATAATATTGTACGAAGCCGTTTTATTGATTGTCAACCATACTCGATTGAGCAAACATTCATGCCATTAGCAGTCATACCAGGCTTGGAACCAAAACATTTAAAGAAATCTGTATATGCTTATATCACAAATGAACTGGGTCTGGAAATAAAGACTTCGCACATACGTATCAAAGGAGATACTGCGAATGAATTTGACGCAAAAATATTAAAAATAGATCCAGGTGAATTTATGATTGAGATAGACAAAGTTGTTGCTCTATCGTCTGGTAAACCTTTCGAGTATTCGGTATCGAGACATTTATATCAAGACTTTGTTTTTGAAGCTGTTTTTGTTGAAAAATAAGCTCGGGAAAATTATTTTTTCAGAGCTTATTTTTTTATACTAAAAAAGATATATATATTTAATTAAAAGTATTTACTTTTTTTGATAAGTGATGTATTATTTGGGTGGAAAAAGTAATCGATTACAATAAGCATAAAGGAGAAAAAATATGGGCAAAAGTAGCAGGAAGGACATTGTATTTGAAAAATTTGGTATAGTTGCGACTAAGTTGGGGAATCAGATCCATTTAAGAACTTTGCGAGATGCGTTTGCTACATTTATGCCATTTATGATGTTAGCAGGATTTGTGACACTTATTAATTCAGTGATCTTAGAACCAACAGGATTCATGGGGGAAATTGTCGATACTAGTACATTGACCACGTTACAACAAATTGGTACTTCAATTGCCAATGGTACATTAAGCATAACTACATTATTAGTTGTAGCAGCAGTATCTTATCATATGTGTGCAAGCAGAAATTATACAAATCATATTGCAGCGGTATTAGTTGCTATTTCGACATTTGTTGTATTAACACCTATGCAGATGATGTTTACTCCTGAAAATGCGGATAAAGCTGTTGAAGTGACGGGTGTGATACCTATATCCTATACAGGAGCTTCAGGAATGTTTGTAGGTATATTTGTTGGATTAGCGGCTACAGAATTATTTATTAAACTTTCTAATAATAAGAAACTACAGATTCAGCTATCCGGAAATATTCCTCCCGCTGTTTTAAAGTCTTTTAATGTATTAATCCCAATCATTATTACGATTACCTCGTTTGCTTTATTGTCATTTATAATCATTCAATTGTTTAATATGGATATAAATAAGCTAATTACCACGATAGTTACAGAGCCATTAAGTAAAATTACAACTGGTTTACCAGGATTTTTGTTAATTACATCTATTGCTAATCTATTTTTTGGATTTGGTATCCATCAAGCAGTAATATCAGGTTCATTGTTAGATCCGTTTTTGATTCAGAATATGCAAGAAAATATGGCAGCTTATGCAAACAAAGAGCAAATTCCACATATTATCAATATGGCCTTTAAAGATACCTTTGCGGTAATGGGTGGATCGGGAAATACGATTGCTTTATTGATTGCAATATTTATCTTCAGTCGTAGAAAAGATTATAAGGACTTTGCTAAATTATCGGTAACTCCCGCTATATTCAATATAAGCGAACCTATTATTTTTGGATTGCCTATTGTATTTAATATCAGTCTGATTATTCCCTTTGTGCTTGCACCGATTTTTTCTTTGACAGTAGCATATTTTGCAACTGCTGTGGGATTAATTAATCATGTAGTAGTGCAAATTCCTTGGACTACGCCACCAGTTATATCGGGATTTTTAGCAACAGCCGGAGACTGGCGAGCAGCTGTTTTACAAATATTAATTATAGCCGCAAGTGTGTTTATATATTTACCGTTTTTACGAATTGACGAACACGTGACAACTAAATTAAGTGAAAATGAAACATAATTTACTATGAGATAACAAAAATTAACACAAGAAGTCGTTGGAATATAAATAGCCAGTAATTTCAATAAGGATCATATTTTTTGATAAGTACGAACATGTAGAAAAACAAACATTTTTTGGTAAGGATAATCATTATTTTTCACAAGACAAACCTATCTGTGTATATACGTCTATTTAGTATATGCAAAGATAGGTTTTTGGTGGTGAAAAATAAAGACTGTTAATATTATTAATCGTTATTTTAATATTTATCTTTAAAGATTAGAGTGGTTCGACACACCTGAAAGTTGTTGTCAGAATTTTATCCAATATACAGATGCAGTGGAACCTCTCTTACAAAATGTAGAAAAGTATCATAAAATCTATCAACAATGCCGGAAAATCTACCCAGCAACGAAGGAAATTTGTCATGACTTATAAAACAAAACGCGTACCTAATAGTCAAATGACTAATATTGGGTACGCGTTAAGTCTTCTTTACTTCATCCTTTGCATGATTCGTGTTTTTAAAGCAAGGTCTGCTGTATTTCTTGTGGATTTAGGATGGTTGTTATCGTTTACTTGCTATTTTTCATTGAAATCGTCTTTCTTTACCGTTTCTTTAGTTTTTTTATCTATTTTTTTCTTTTGGTTAGAAAATTCTTTTTCCCGAAAGTCTTCTTTCAGGATTTTTATGGAGTAGCGTTTTGAATAAGAGGCGTCAGTATGATCGACTTGGCAGACGAACCAAGAGAACATTTGCCTTTTTTCTGCATGAGGTGCTTCTGCTAATAATTCTTTCCATAAATAATAACAGTCCTCTATCAGAAGAAGGGTTCGTTCATCCTCAGGCTCCCAATAGAATGTTTCGAGAGTAGCAATCACTTCATTGATCAATTCGAATGCGGGAAGATAGGCATTTTGCTGAATGAGCGATTCAACTGCTTCTTGGATGAACTTTCGCATCTCCATGATGAACTTCGCTGTTTTCCTGTTTTTGTTTTTCTTGATAATATGATCGTATTTATGGATGATAGTTGTTAATTTATCTGAATAATTTATTGCATGAAATGGCATCTTAACTTTGAAGCGTTCGATAAATTGCGGATGTTCTATAAGAATCTCTGTTAAAAGCTCCCGTACAAGAGAGGAACTAGCGGAGGAAACAAGGGACGAGAGTTCGGAAAGTGAGTAGTTGGATTTTTTTATTGGACGTTCTTCGTAAGCGAATAAGACAGCAGCCATGTGTTTGCATTTTTTTCCTTCTATGGCATATAGACAATCACAAGTCATGTTGGTCTTTTCATCCCAAGTGATCACTACCTTATAATCTTCCGTGCCAGAAACTGTTGCGGACAAGTACTTGCTTGTATAGTTCAAATGACGGACAAAACCGTGCAGATGATAGCTGTAACCGCGTTCCAAAACGTTTTCAGGAAAATACTCAAGCCAATTATTCATCTAGTTCTCCTTTCATGAAACACTTATTTATATTTAGTATAAAGAAACGTTTAAGAAAAAAGTAGCTGATTTTACATATTTGATAATCACTTTTGCTCGAATTGTCAAAAATTCATTCTCCTTTTCTTTTCTTAGAGAATGTGAGAAAAAGTAAAAGAATAGCGTGTTTTAAAGATGGAACTTTTTTTGTTTTTTATTTATCTGACAAAAATGAAGTGATTTTGTTAGAAATAAATAATTGTTCCAATTGATAAAAGAGGTATGATGTATCGCAAAGAAAAATCCAAGCAGCGTTCTGATCAGCAGTTTGAACAACAATTTGCTTTGTACAGTAGGTAGTAAGCGGATTAACTAAGGGAATAAAAGATATTTTTACCGCTTTGTTTACTTAGAATGTGTCTTCCCCAAAATTTATTTTTCTAAAGGTAAAACATAGATAGGCAGATAATACCAATTATCCGTTACGAAACGCTGCTTGAGAATTTTCTTTAGATCCATACAACATTTTCTACATCTGACTAAATTGGTTCCTGATTCATCAAGTAATTGACTTTCTTTGATAATATGATAAAAAGGCAAGCAAGGAGGAAGATAAATATGCTTAAAGATCTGAACCAATTGATCGATTACATCGAAGAACATTTGACAGAAGGACTTTCCTATAAAATAATAGCCGAAAATACAGGAATCTCTGAATATCAATTAAAACGCATCTTTACGTTTATTGCAGGGATGTCGCTAATGGACTATATCAAAAACCGTAGATTGGCTTTGGCTAATCGCGATCTCCTAGATGGATCAAGAGTGACAGAAACGGCGTTTAGATATGGATATGAAACAGTCGAAGGTTTTTCAAGAGCTTTTCGTGATTGGTCAGGATATCTGCCTTCAGAAATCAGCAGATACGGCATACAAAAATCTTTTCCACGCTTGACATTTTTTATTGATGTCAGAGGAGGAAAATCGATGGAATTTCGTATCGAAAAGAAAGAACAGTTTTATGTGGCAGGTGTGGCGAAAAAAGTTCCTGTCAAATTTGAAGGAGTCAATCAAGAAATACAAAAGTTAGCGCAGACGATCACGGAGACTCAAAGGGAAGAGATGCATAAGTTAGGAGATTTATATCCAAATCAAGTAATCAACGTTTCTTATGGATTTGATGGAGCCCGCTTGGAAGAAAAGGGCAGTTTGATGCACATGATTGGCTTTGCTACGACAAAAGAAAATCCGTACGCTGATTTAGAAATGCTTGCTATAGAAGAACACACTTGGGCCATTTTTCCTAATAAAGGGCCATTTCCCCAAACTTTACAAGATACTTGGGGGAAAATCTATGCAGAATGGCTTCCTTCTTCAGATTATGAGTTAGTCGAAGCTCCCGAGATCTCTTTTACAAAATGGGGAGAGGATTTCAGTAATGTTTACAGTGAGATTTGGATTGCAGTGAAAGCAAAAAAATAGTTAAAAAATAAAAATATCCCTAGAAAAAAGAGCGTAATCGTGTCATTTCCCTTTAATTTTATGTAAGATGAACTTAATATAATAGAAAGGGTGGGAGAAATGGCAAAGTATAGGATCGAAGAAAAACCAGATTTTACGGTGACGGGTATTGGTGTGGAATTGAAGAGTAGCAATACGGATTTTGTCGGTTTGGCTGCAGAGAAACAAGCATTTGAGCAAAAAGTTATCGGTAATGGAACAATAGATGCATTGAAACAAGCTGCTGAAAATCATTATTTCTTTACAGTCAACGAACCCTATAACGGGAAAATGATGTACTATGTCGGTGTTCAAACGAGTCAGGATGTTCCAAACACTACCCGAATCATCCCATTCCCAAAAGGAACGTATCTTGTTGTAATCGCTTTAGCAGAATCGCCTGAAGAATTAAGAAATGATTTGACGAATACGGCCTTTGGGCATGTTTTAAGAGAAGTAGAAGATTACGCCTATGTTGGGGGTCCAAATGCTGTAGTCGAAATGGGAGTTACCAACGGGAAATATATGGGAGAAATCTGGATACCGGTAGTCAATAAACCATGATAATATAGAGGTCGTGAAAGTAGCGCTTTGACCTGAGCATTAGAGAGGAAAAATGGGAAATAGCTTTCCATATTTTGCATTTTTCAGAACTAATGCCGAGGGTCAGCTACTTGAACACCGTTTATCAAGACGTCATGACTTCAGCGCTTTGACCTGAGCATTAGAGAGGAAAAAGGGGCATGACAAGGCTTTTGTCCCCCGGAGAATAAAAGAATTTATGTAGACGATTCCGATCAGAAAAATGCAGGCACAGTAGAGAGAATTATAAAAATCTCTCTACGAGGCCTGTGTTTTCTGGTCTTTTTTCTTTTTCCAAAACGGCTATTTTATGTATCAGACTATCAAGTGTGATCTTAGCCATTTCTTCTTCTGCCTTTTTCTGCAGCCGAGCGTAGCTTTCTTCTAAAGCTTCTTGGATATTCGCACCAACGACGCAATTTGGATTTGTTTTTGGATCGACTTGGATAAGCTGTGTATTACCTTCGATGCTGCGATAGACATCTAGTAAAGAAATCTGATCTGGACTTTTGGCAAGGGAAGGCTGCGGTTTTCCGGTTTTTGTAAAGATCAAACCGGATTTTTTGAGCTGACTCATGATTTTACGTACATTTGCTGCATTTGTTTCGATACTACTGGCAATCATCTCACTAGAAAGTGATCGGGTATCTTGAAACATTTCAATATAGGCAAGTACATGGATTGCATCACTAAATTGCAGAGAATACTTCATCAGTTGTCATCCTTTCATTTTTTTTGCTTGACTTATCTTACCACACTCTTTATGATAAAGGTGTAATTTATAAATGTACAGCTGTAAATCTTAACAAATAAAAAGAATAGGGAGTGGCAAATATGCATTATTTAGTAACAGGAGCAACTGGAGGTTTTGGTGGTTATGCGCTGGAATTCTTAAAAAAGATGGTTCCACAAAATGAAATCTATGTACTAGTACGTAGTGAAGAAAAAGGAGAAGCACTGAAAGAAGCTGGATTTAATATACGTATTGGTGATTATGATGATTTAGACTCAATGAAAGAAGCGTTGAAAGGAATAGATCGATTGCTTTTTGTCTCTGGCGTTCCAGGAAATCGTCAAGCCGAACATAAGAATGTAGTGAAGGCAGCACAAGCAGCTGGGGTATCTTATATCGCTTATACAAGTTTTGCAGATGCCGATCACTCGATCAGTGTATTAGCGCCAGATCACCAATTCACTGAAAAAATGATTAAGGATTCAGGTATTTCCCATACATTTTTACGGAATAATTGGTATGTAGAGAATGAATTACCTATCATTGGGCAGGCTTTAAAAACTGGTCAATTCGTTTATGCTGCAGGAAATGGAAAAACAGGTTGGGCATTGAAACGTGAATATGCAGAAGCTGCAGCAAAAGTACTAGTAGAAAGTGACTCTCCAGAAATCTTAGAATTATCCGGCAATCTAACTGACTATGAAGAATTAGCCAAGGCATTAGAGCGTGCGACAGGTAAAAAGTTAGAAATTATTGAAGCAAGTGATGCAGCGTTTGTCGAAAATCTAAAAGAAGCCGGATTCCCTCAAGAAGCAGCTGACATGTTTTTAGCGATCCAACATGATATTAAAAAGGATCAGTTAGCTATTTCCTCTGATGATTTAGAAAAAGTATTGGGAAAACCATTAACTTCTCTTGAAGCAGCATTAAAAGAAATATTGGATCAGGAATAATGTATAAAGAGGTTGTGAAAAAGCCGATTAGTTTTGAGTATGAAGAAAAATTTTGTGAAAATGGCTTTCCACATTTTTGCATAAATTTGACTTCATACCGATAAACTGGTTTTTGAACACCGTTTATCAGAGGTTGTAAAAAAGCTGTTCTGCATCAAGTAATAAGAAGAGTCAAATAAAAAATAGCTCTTCATATGTTACGTTTGGCTGGACTTATTACCGCGGAGTTGGCAGGAGAACGCCGTTTTTATTCGGAAAAAGGAGCTGAGACAAGATTTTTGTCTCAGCTCCTGTTTGTTTATCGATAAAAAAGTCTGGGGAAGACGATGGCTCAGGCTTTGTTGGAAACAGAGCCGATTTTATCATTTGCTTTTACATCACGTGCGGGTTCGATTTCTAAGCTTTGGACTTTGTCGCCATTTGTGAATACAACGACCATATCCGTGTTTTTGCCTGCAGATTGAATAGCGGCAAGATCAACTAAAGCAATCAATTGACCTCTTGCGACTTTTTGACCTTCTTTTACATATAAAGTGAATGGTTCGCCTTTTAAGTCAACAGTGTTGATGCCCATATGAAGCAAGACTTCGATACCAGCATCTGTTTGGATTCCGACAGCATGTTTCGTTGGGAAAATGTTTGTGATCGTACCAGCGATTGGAGAGAAGATTTCTCCATTTTCTGGTAATACAGCATAGCCGTCACCCATCATTTTTTCCGCGAATACATCATCTGAAACTTCAGTGATTGGAATCAGTTTCCCATTTGCGATAGCGTAAATATCTTGTTCGATCGTTCCACCGGCAAATGTTTCTGTTTTAACCACGGTGTTTGTTTGTGCAGGTCGTGTTGCAGCACCACCATGTAGTTTTGCCATCTCATCTGCAACGAATTGTACTTCTGTACCTACGATGACTTGCGCATTTTTTCCGTCGATGATCTTCATACCAGGTACGCCAGTGGCTTTGATTTTATTTTGATCGATCAGGCCTGTATCTTTGACTTGCAAACGAAGGCGTGTAGTACAGTTATCGATAGAAGTTACATTGTCGGCTCCGCCTAATGCAGCGTAGATTTTGCTTGCTTGTGCCGCATATTTATTGTCTGAATTAGTCGTTGCAGTATCGTCATCTGAAAGATCTGCTTCCTCGCGGCCAGGAGTCATCAGATGGAATTTTTTGATAGCAAAGTTAAAGCCAAAGTAGTAAATCACTGCTGTTACTAATCCTTGGACGATCAACATCAATGGCTGATTCGCAATCGGATTTTTCAAAGATAGGAAGTAATCGACAAATCCGGCACTAAAGGCAAATCCTGCTGTCCAATGGAAGAATGCACTCACTGCTAAAGAAATCCCAGTGAAAATTGCATGCAAGACATATAATGGCCAAGCAACGAACATAAATGAGAATTCAAGTGGTTCTGTTACACCAGTAAAGAATGAAGCAAAAGCTGCTGCTAACATCAAGGAAGCTGTTTTTGCTTTGTTTTCTGGACGTGCATTTCTGTAAATAGCATATGCTCCTGCTGGAAGCCCGAACATCATGATTGGGAAAAATCCAGCTTGATACATTCCTGTTACGCCTTTTGTTCCTTCAGAAGCCAAAAATTTACCAATATCATTGATTCCTGCTACGTCAAACCAGAACACGGAGTTCATTGCTTGATGCAATCCTGTAGGGATCAGTAAACGGTTGAAGAAGCCATAAAGACCTGCACCACCCCAGCCTAAACTCAAAATGAATTTAGCAAAAGAAACTAAAGCAGAGTAAACCGGAGGCCATACGAGCAGTAGCACTGCACTGATCAGCAACATGACAAAGGCAGCCAAGATTGGCACTAGACGCTTGCCGCTAAAGAAAGATAAAGCCATCGGTAATTTTGCTTCGTGGAAACGATTATAAAGAGCTGCCGCAATCAATCCGGCAATAATACCAATAAATACGTTACTGATCTGAGCAAAAGATGGATCAACTGATTCTGGTTTGATATTCAATAAAGTAGCTACTGAATCAGTTTTTAAAACATTTACTGGAACTTCAAATGCGACCAAACCTGCCAAGGCAGCAGCACCTGATTTGTCCACTGACATCCCTAGTGCTAACCCAACGGCAAACAGCAAAGGTAATTGACCTAAAACTGCGTTACCGCCAGCTTGTAAAAAATGAGCGACAATGTCGTTACTATAAGATGCCCACCAGTTTCCGATCCCTACTAGTAAAGCAGCAGCAGGTAAGACCGCAACTGGAAGTTGAAGGGAACGTCCCATTCGTTGTAGATATGCTTTCAATTTTTTTCCTCCTCATGATTGTTAACATTTGTTTGTACGATTGCGCTTCTTAAACGCTCGATATGGATGGCCAAGTAACCCAGTTCTTCTTTCGTGATCGCGAGCTGGTATTCTTTGGTCAGCAACACACGGATTTTTTTAGAAATCTTATAGCTTTCTGGGTATTTTCGTTTGACCATTTCTACGATTTCCGTGTCTAAAACAGCATATTGTTGCGCATGGGTTCGTTGTAGAAGCAGTCGTAAATGATTCACCAGTCTTGAATAATTCAGTGAAAATGGTTCTGAATGGATATCTGTTTCCAATTCTGATTCCACTAAATGGATGATGTCAGATACAATCGTCACTTCACGGATACTGCGATGGTTATTGTTCCGACCGCTTCGTCCGCTGTGAATATGGATTGCGATATATCCTGCTTCGTCATAAGTATATGGAATCCCAAGCTCTTTTGTCAGATACTCTACTGCCCATTGAGCAATACTGAATTCATCACTGTAAAGCACTTCGATTTCTCTTAAAAGTTTGTTGCGGATGACGATACCGTTATTAATGTTCTCCGCAGAAAAAGCAATGTGGTCGGTCAAAGCGATCAATACATGTTCATTCAACTTTTCCATCAAAACAGTTTCCGCATGATCAATGATCGTTTCTGCTGCAAATAAAAAGCGTTCATCAATCTGATTAAGTAAATTTTGCAACTTGATTTGACCTTCTGGTTCCATGACAAATATCCGTTCGACATCACGATCAAAAATCAAATCATTTCTTTTTCTGTCAAATCCAATCCCTTTTCCAATAGCTACTTTTTCCTGTCCACCGTCATCTACCAATACTGCATTTTGATTAAAGATCTTTTTGATTTTCATGCGCGCACCCTTTTTGAAGATTTGGTTTTCACGTTTGCTAGACCAGTTGATTGCGGCCAAACAAAAATAGACACGAAAAACCTCCTAGGGAAACCATGTTCCTCAGAGATTTTTCATGCCTAGTATGATCTAGTCACATGAAACGAATTATTGTTAACGTAATCAATTTTATATAGACAGTTATGTTTTGTCAATTCTTTTTTTATAATTATAGTAATTTACTGGAATTATCAGAAATAAAAGGAAGGAACAAATTAAGAAACTTATGTTATTTAATCATTGGATCTTTTGCTTAACTTATTCGTTGTTAAAAAGCTGAAAGCGAAGGAAAAAAACTCTACTTAACTGTATTTCTCCGTTAGGACATCTAAAAATTTACGAGCAGCAGGAGAAAGAGGCTGGTCTTTTTTCCAAATGAGATTCAGTGAAGCTTGTAATGGCGGATCGAGTGGGATGAATACTTTTTCCGTCCCATAAGTATTGATGATCCCATCTAGAGCTAATGCACCAAAAGTCCCGTTATCGACCATCAAAGAAGCATTGTACAATAAGTTATATGTTCCGACGATCGATAACTGATCTATGCTGAAACCTAGCCATTCAGCTAGTTGACTGTCCACTGACGTTTGCCGGGAAATGATCAAAGGAACAGTTTTCAGTTCCTGCGGATGGATGACTGTTTGCTTTGCTAAAGGATGATTCCGATGTATCAAAAGTCCCCAACGATCTTGGGCTGGCAGTCGAAATGACTGGTATTTTTGTTTGTTTGTCGGTTCGATTACGAGTCCAAAATCAAGTAATCCGCTATCCAGTTTGTCTATGATATCATCTGCATTCCCGCTATATAAATGAAACTGGATATCAGGATGCGCCTTGATCAACGAATGAAGGCTATCAGAAATGAAAGAGATTGCTTTAGTTTCGCCTCCGCCAATGTAGATTTCTCCAGAGATGATTGCGTCATTTGTTAAATTGTTCGCCGTTTTTTCTACCAACGACAAGATTTCTTTTCCTTTTGAATAAAGATATCGACCAGAATCCGTCAACTGTATCTCTCGGGAGCCTCGAGTGAAAAGTGTCACACCAAGTTCTTCTTCTAAATCTTTCAGTTGTTTTGAGAGAGTAGGTTGCGTGATATGCAGAGATTTTGCTGCTCGGCTGATATTTTTTTCTCTAGCTACTGCTAAAAAATACGTCAGTATACGAATATCCATTTTTTCCCTCCTGTTTTTAAAAAAGCATACCACTAAGTATAGTTAAAAGGAATAGTTAAGTATGTTTTATAAGTATTAGACATCATAAGCCGTCCGTTATAAAGTAAGGATAAAAGGAGGGAGCAAAATGACAAGCCTCATCGAAAAACAAATCGTCAATAAAGAGATTCGAGTAACGGATCCGCTCTTTGAAGTGATCCATCAGATCCAAGCGGAAAACGAAGAGCCTTTAGCAGCGCTGAATACTGGGTACCATGAACCAGCAGATATCCGCAAACGGCTAGAAAATATCATTAGTGACAAAGTAGATGATACGGTGACTGTTCTGCTGCCTTTTTATACAGATTTCGGCAAACATATTAGTATAGGGAAAAATGTCTTTATCAATCGTCAAGTGATGTTCGTTGACTTAGGTGGCATCTGTTTAGAAGATTCAGTATTGATTGGTCCTCGTGTCAACCTCATCACGGTGAACCATCTAACCGATCCAAAAGAACGAAGAGGCTTGTCAGTAAAGCCAATCCACATCAAGAAAAATGCTTGGATCGGAGCAGGAGCAACTATTCTGCCAGGCGTAACGATTGGCGAGAATGCCATTGTTGCAGCGAATGCAACTGTTACGAAAGATGTCCCAGACAATACCATCGTTGCAGGAATCCCTGCCAAAATCGTCAAACCTGTCGAACGGATTATTTGAACAGTAAGATGAAATAAGAGATAGTGAGTATAAGCAAGAGATTTTTCAAAACAGGAGGAGAATAGAATGAATGATTTATCAGAAAAAGTGATTGTCATCATGGGCGCTTCAAGCGGAATCGGTGAAGCAACAACGAAGCTATTAGCAGAAAAAGGGGCTAAACTAGTTATAGCTGCACGCCGAGAAGATCGCCTAAAAGCAATAAAAGAATCTTTACCAGAAGCTGAGCTATATATTCAAACAGCAGATGTAAGAGATTTTGCACAAGTCCAAGCAGTTATCGATTTAGCGATGGAAAAGTTCGGTCGAATCGATGTATTGTACAATAATGCAGGAATCATGCCAACCGCTCCATTAGTTGAAGGTCACCGTGATGAATGGCAAAATATGCTTGATATCAACATCATGGGTGTGTTAAATGGAATTTCCGCCGTACTTCCAATCATGGAAAAACAAAAATCTGGGCATATCATTTCAACTGATTCTGTGGCGGGACATGTTGTTTATCCTGATTCCGCCGTTTATTGCGGAACAAAATTTGCTGTCCGTGCAATCATGGAAGGATTACGTCAAGAGCAACGGCAAAATAACATCAAATCTACGATCATCTCTCCAGGAGCTGTTCAAACTGAATTATATCAAACCATCAGCGACAAAAAGGCTGCTCTTGAACTTCATGAAGCGCAAAAAGAATGGGGATTAACATCTGAAGATATAGCTTCTGCTGTAGCATTTGCGATAGAAACGCCAGACCGGATGTCTGTCAGCAACATGATTATCCGTCCGACGACACAGGAAGTATAATCCATAACGGATAATATCCAGAGAGAATTACTTGTTAAATAGTTATTCAAACGACCATCAATTTAAGGCGTGAATGGAGAAGAATATTCTTCATTTACGTCTTTTTATGCAGAAAAAGCAAATTTATTAAAAAGAAACAAATGTTATTTAAATATGGACATTGACTTGCTTTTACTTTTTTAGTTACACTGTTATTTAGGAAAAGTTTCATAATTCAAAGGAGAAAAAAGATGAAAGCAAAGAATTTATTATTTAGCGTTATTCTTTTAGGAAATCTAGCAGTTGCCAACACAACAGTGCTAGCTGAAGAATCGACAGAAACTGTCGCAACTCAGACATCGAGTTCTTCAGAAACAGGAATTGAAAACGATACAGAAAGTACTTTGCAGTCAGCTACTGTCTCAGAAAATACAATTTCAACCGAAGAACCAACAACTGAAACAACAGAACAAACACAAACCGAAGACAGTACATCAGCAGAAGCTCAGAACAATCCAGAGAATGCAGAAGAAATCACGAACCAATTGACAGATGGGCAAACATTGACACATACCCATCAAGCAGATTTGTCTGAATTCGAAAACTATACTGGCTATGCTTTTTATGCTCGCTCATCTGCTAATTCTCAACAAGCGTTCATTGATAGTATTGCCTCAACTGCACAAAGTTTGGCAAGTGCCAATGACTTATATGCATCAGTCATGATTGCTCAAGCCATCGTTGAAAGTGGCTGGGGGAACAGTACTTTGGCTTCTGCCCCTAATTACAATCTATTTGGGATTAAAGGAAGCTATAATGGCCAATCTGTTACGATGCCTACTTCGGAATATGTGAATGGGCAATGGATTACGGTGAATGCCGCTTTTAGAAAATATCCTTCGTACAAAGAATCATTGCAAGATAACGTAACGGTATTGAAGACGACTTCTTTTCAGCCAGGCGTTTACTACTATTCCGGTGCATGGAAAAGCAATACGAACTCTTACAAAGATGCTACGGCTTGGCTAACAGGTCGTTATGCCACTGCGCCTAATTATGGTTCTACATTGAACAATGTAATCGAAACCTATAATCTGACACAGTATGATACAGCACCAACTTCAACTTCTCCGATGTATCGTCTGTATAACCGTCATACAGGAGAACATTTATATACATTGAATGCCGGAGAAAAAAATTATCTGCCAACTGTAGGCTGGGAATATGAAGGGATTGCTTGGCAAGCACCAAACAGCGGACAACCTGTCTACCGTTTATACAATCCTTACAGTGGAGACCATCATTACACAATGGCACAATCTGAGATCAACTCTTTAACAAAAATCGGTTGGCGTTATGAAGGTCTAAGTTTTTATTCTGGTGGTTCCAAGCCAATTTATCGACTATTTAATCCAAATGAAAAAACTGGTACCCATCACTATACCTTGAGTGCTAAGGAAAGAGATTGGCTAACACCGATGGGCTGGAGATATGAAGGAATAGGATTTTATGGTTATTAAAAAGAGGTAGTGAAAAAGCTGCCCTGCATCAAGTAGTAAGAACAGCCAAACAAAAACAGATTTTCATGTTTTTTGTTTGGTTGAACTTATTACCGCAGATGCAAGTTTTTGAACACCGTTTACTCAAAAAAGGTTGTGACAACATCTTGTCATAACTTTTTTATTACTGTTTAAGCATACTGATCCAATTTCTAATATTCGACGGGATTCTTGCAAAAGGCGATTTCGGAAATTTTTGGCGGTGTAAAATTATCTACTGCAGAAGAGCTATCTTCTATAGTTTGATAAGAATCAATAATCTTGGTTTTAGCGTTGTGCTTTCTTTATCATTTTTTCCGTTCATTCTACAAAAAATTTCTTTTCTCTATACTTTTCTATTGAGAGCGTTTTTTTTATTACACAGCTGATTCTTTGACTTTTTTCTTTTTTTATTCTATTATTGACAAGTCAATCGTTGACGAGTCAATTATTAGAAAGGAGGAAATTATGTCTTTAGAAGAGATTAGTCACCTTTTATATCAAATCAAATTAGCCGATCAAAAAATCGTCCAGATCTTTGAAGAAAATATCGGTATAAGTCTTACTAGATACGAGATCATGATGAGACTGAAAGAAGAAAATCCATTGCTACAAAGCAGTTTGCAAGAAAAGTTGCAGATTGATCAAGGAGCAGTTACTCGTCATCTGAAGGTATTGGAAGCAAATGGCTATGTTTCGCGTCAGAGAAATCCTCAGAACAACCGGGAAGTGTATGTAGCGCTAACAGAAAAAGCCCAGAAGAAAATCAAGCATTGTGAAATGGACCATAAAGATACAGGTTCCGTGCTATCCCCGGCTTTCAGCGATGTAGAAATGAAACAATTTCTAACACTTTTAGATAAATTGAATACCCAACTTTGCAATATAACAACAGAAACGAAAGAGGTTAATAATAATGGAACAAAAAAATGATTTTTCAACAATTATGACTGGTAGAAGATCCGTTCGCGTATATGATGAAACATACAAAATCCCACACGAAGAAATGCTGGAAATGATCAAAGAAGCGACGACTGCACCTTCTTCTGTCAATATGAAACCATGGCGCTTTGTGGTCGCTGAAAGCGAGGAAGCAAAAGAAATCTTGCGTCCTTTGATCCGTTTCAATACGAGACAAAATGATACTTCTTCTGCAATGGTCATGATTTTTGGCGATATGCAATGTTACGAATATGGCGAAGAAATCTACAACCAAGCTTACGAATCAGGGAAGATGCCAAAAGAAGTCAGAGATCAACAATTAGCTGCGATCATTCCTTATTACAAGAGTTTTTCAAGAGAAGAAATGAACGATGTAGTCAAAGTCGATTCTAGCTTAGCGGCTATGCAATTCATGTTAGTTGCGCGTGATCATGGCTATGAAACAAATCCAATTGGTGGATTCGAAGCAGATCAGTTGGCAGAGGCATTTGGTTTGGATAAAGACCGTTATGTTCCAGTTATTATTTTATCAATAGGAAAAGCGGTAGAAGAAGGTTACGAGTCTGTTCGTTTAGCACCAGAAAAGATCACTATGTTCGAATAAAAGGTTTTCAGTTACTATTCAGTAGCTATTGCTTTTTTTGAATCGTGTGTGGTAACCTAATAAAAAAGGAGGTCGGAAAAATGACTGCATCGATGAAATTACGTTTCGAACTTTTGAATAACAACTAAATAAATTCAAAAGACATGTATAAACAACAATTTCATGGATGGAGTATGTCCATTTTTTCGAACGACAGTAGAATAGGTGAAAGCTATGACAGATTTGGTGATTTAGTCATAGTTATTTCGTTCAGAGTAGGAAAAGATGTGATGCAGTTTTTTTGCAAACAGATTTTTCTGCTCTTTTTTAGTATCGATAATTGTTGTTTTACATGAAATAGGAGTGTAAAACATATGGAAAATTTAGCAGTAAATATAACAAATCTACAAGTCAGCTTTGGCAACCAGCTAGAACTATCTATTGATTCTCTTCGTGTCTATCAGCAAGATCGTATAGGGATCATAGGAGAAAATGGTGTCGGTAAATCGACTTTGCTCAAACTAATAGCCGGTGAACTTTTTCCCGATCATGGGAAAATCCAAACAGAGATCACCTTCAACTACCTGCCTCAATTAACCTATCTCGCTGAAGCAAAGGACCTAAATTTGGAATTAGCCAGTCATTTCCAGTTAAGACTGGAAGAAACTTCAGAGCGGAAATGGAGCGGAGGGGAAGAACGAAAGATCGAGTTGATACGTCTTCTTTCTTCTTATGAACAAGGGATGCTTCTAGACGAGCCAACAACCCATCTAGATAGAAAAAGTATTGATCGACTGATTGAAGAGCTTCGTTATTATTATGGTACGCTGGTTTTTGTTAGTCATGATCGCTATTTTCTAGATGAGCTAGCATCGAAAATCTGGGAAGTAAAAGACGGAGAAATCCGAGAGTTTTCGGGGAATTATAGTGCCTATCTCACTCAAAAGGAATTGGAGAAAAAGACTCAGCTACGAGAAGCAGAGTCGATCATGAAAGAGAAAAAACGATTGGAAAAATCGATCCAAGAAAAGAAAAAACAAGCGGAAAAGTTGGAAAAAGTGTCCAGTAAAAAGAAAAAGCAACAAATCAGACTGGATCGGTTGTCTTCCTCTAAACAAAAAGACAGTGTACAAAAAGCCATCCAAAAGAATGCGAAAACATTAGAGAGAAGACTCCAAAAAATAGGAGAAACAACCAAGCCGCAGCAGATGAAACAAATCCGTTTTCCAGTACCAAAATCTCTTGAACTCCACAGCCGCTATCCCATCATGGGACAAAATGTCCAATTGGAAAGAAGTGGGAGAACATTACTGGTAAATGGTGATTTTCAGTTTTCTTTAGGTAAAAAAATCGCGATTGTCGGTGAAAATGGTTCAGGTAAGACAACCTTATTAGAACATATCCGCAAACAAGGAGAAGGAATCCTTCTCTCTCCGAAAGTAAGCTTTCAAGTATATCAGCAAAAGGGTTATCAAATGACATCTGAAGAATCCATCATTCGTTTTGTCATGAGACAAACAGAGTTTTCAGAATCGCTTGTCCGTAGTTTGCTGAATCACTTAGGGTTTGCTCAGGAAACTTTGACGAAACCGTTATGTACATTAAGTGGGGGAGAAGCGACCCGTCTGACGATTGCTTTGCTTTTTACTAAGCCAAGTAATGTGTTGCTGTTAGATGAACCGACTAATTTTATTGATATGGCAACGATCGAAGCTTTAGAGAAGCTAATGCAAATATATCCGGGAACGATTTTGTTTACTTCTCATGATTCTTACTTTGTCGAGCGTACGGCTGATGAAGTTTATGAAATAAAAGGGCAGAAAATAAAAAAAGTACTTACGAGAAATTTTTAAATGTGCTACGATGATTTTCGTGACAAATTTAAAGGAGTGGTACAGATTGCCTACAAATAAAAAAGAAGGAATAATTTTTACAACAATGATGTGTTTTTTGATGGTCTTGGGGATGAGCGCGTATAATTTATGGCTGCATCAAGATCTTCATTTATCAAGTTTGTTGATTGGTCTAGTGCCTGGATTCGTGGTGGCTTTCATTTTGGATGTCTTCATCATCGGTGTGCTGGCGAAAAAAATTGCCTTTAAACTACCAGTAAATCCAGAAAGCAAGGTCCAAATGATCTTAACTATTTCATGCTTGATGGTTTTAGGAATGGTGACATGTATGTCTTTATTCGGTGTGATCATGGAACAAGGAATACCTGATCAATTATTCTCTGCTTATATGAATGCTTGGAAAATGAATGTGATTGCCGCTTTACCGTTGCAGTTGATCATCGTTGGCCCGCTTTCAAGAAGTGTGCTAAAAGCAATTCAAAGTAATGAATGATGGAACACTGTTATTTGAAAAAAGGCCTTGGCATGCTTTTTGTCATAGTCTCTTGAATGCAGTTCTAGAAAAATAGTGATCCGAACGATAGGTTTTGGCCTGTCGTTCGGATCGCTTTTTCTTTTCCAACTGTATTGCTCTTTTATTGAAGATAATTTGCTCTTCAATAGATATTTCTAGAAAGGTTCTGTTTATCCCTTACTCAAAAAACTGCTGCATTTGTTCTCTTACTTGCTGACACCATTGGAGTTCCTGCTGACAAAGCATAATTCTGCGCTGGATCACAACATAACGTCCAAATTCTTGTTTCTTGTCTAGCGAGAGGTCATTCAATTTTTTTTGATTTTTTTGCATGATTTTGTTCAGCTGTTGTTCTCTAGTGAATAGCAGTCCAGTAGCTGTTGTTTTATCGAGCGTCGAAAAAGCATAGATTTTTGCTAGAAATTCATCTTTTTGCGTAGGAGCGGGAGTTTCCTCTTTGATCCATTCCTCTACAAGAGCACGTCCTTCATCAGTCAAGTGGTAGATCTTTTTTTGAGAGTGCTCGTCTTTGTCCAAAACGGTCACATAACCCTGCTGGTCTAACTTGGCAAGCGTTGTATAGATCTGACTGTGATGGGCTTCCCAAAAAATTGTGATCAGCTGCTTCAATTCATACCCAGAACGTGGTTTGGATAAAAGCACGCATAATAATATATAGGCTAAAGTATTCATAAAAATCCTACCTCTCGTCTTATTTTCTTTATTATATCACAGTAAAGTTTCCACGTTTTACATGTGCATATTGACATGTAAAATAAATCATGTATGATGCTAATAGAGAGAAAGGGATGGAAATATTGGAGAATCAAATAGATATACAAGAACAAACAAATGAAGAAACAAAGGGGAAAAGTTCAGCGCTAGTTGTAGCAGCTACCTGTATGATCGCTTTTATGGGAGTGGGTCTAGTAGACCCAATCTTAAAAACGATTGCTGCACAGTTAAACGCTACGCCAGCTGAAACGACCCTGTTATTTACTAGTTACATGTTAGTCACTGGTGTGGTGATGCTATTTACAGGTTTCTTATCTAGTCGGATCGGTTTGAAAAAAACATTGATGACAGGATTGTTTATCATCGTTGTATTCGCTGGTCTTGGCGGATTATCTGGGAATATCGGAATGCTGATTGGGTTACGTGCCGGCTGGGGTGTCGGGAATGCTTTATTTGTCTCTACTGCTTTAGCAACGATCGTCAGTATTTTAGTTGGTAACACAGAAAAAGCAATCATGATGTATGAAGCAGCACTTGGCTGCGGAATGGCTGTTGGCCCTCTAGTCGGTGGGGTCTTGGGCAGTGGTTCATGGCGTTATCCATTTTTTGGGGTAGCATTTTTGATGTTTTGCGGTTTTATAGCCCTAGCGGTACTTTTACCTGAAACTGAGAAACCAAAGAGAAAAGTAGGCCTTTGGGAAGGTGTCAAAGCGTTAAGCAATCATAAACTTCGTTCAGTTGGACTAATCGCATTGTTATATAATTTCGGATTCTTTACTTTACTTGCGTATGCGCCATTTTTATTGATTGGCTATTCTGAATTAGAAGTCGGTTTTGTATTTTTTGGCTGGGGTGTGCTTCTGGCTATTGCTTCGATTTTCGTTGCACCGGCTCTTGAGCGGAAGTTTACGACTTATCGGACAATTTTAGCAGCATTTGTCTTATTCATTATTTGTTTGCTGTTATTAGGAGCTGGAACTTCTATGCCAGTCCTTGTACCGATCAGCATTGTGTTAGCAGGATTTTTCCAAGGAATTATCAATACACTGTTGACGACGATTGCTATGGAAATACCAGGTCTGCAACGAAACGTTGCTTCGTCCAGCTATAGTTTTGTCCGCTTTTTCGGTGGAGCTTTAGCACCATTTATTGCAGGTGTGATTGGTGAACATATTGGTGAAAGCTATGCGTTTTATTTTGCAGGTGCCATTGTTCTTATCAGTGTATGTTGTATCATTTATCACCGTAATTATTTTGCTACAAATGAAGAAGAATAAGAAATCAGAGGTTGTGAAAAAGCTGTCCTGCATCAAGTCATAAGAACAGCCAAACAAAAATAGCTTCTCATATTTTTCGTTTGGTTGGGCTTATTACCGCAGATGCAAGCTTTTGAACACCGTTTATCAGGAGGTTGTAAAATCAGCGTTTTGTCCTGAGTATTAGAGAAACAAACGGAAAAATAGTTCCTCATATTTTGCCGTTTTTTGAGCTAATACCGAAGGACAGCTGATTGAACACCGTTTAACAGAGGTTGTAAAATCAGCGTTTTATCCTAAGTATTAGAGAAACAAAACGGAAAAATAGCTTCTCATATTTTACCGTTTTTTGAGCTAATACCGAGGGTCAGCTGATTGAACGCCGTTTACCAAGAGGTTGTGAGACTGTCGTTTAACTCTGAATCACAAGGAACAATTTCAAAAAACAGTTTCTCATGTTTGTTGAATATTGTGACTTATGATTGAGGAGTTGGCAGAAGAACACCATTTATTCGGAAAAAGGGGATGTGACACGATTTTTGTCACATTCCCTTTTTTTCTCAAAATAATGAAACTGGAAAATTTTCAGTAGGTAAGCTAAAATTCATTTAAGAAAAAGAATGGGGGGATAATAGATGCTGGAAGAATATTTTCAGGAAGTCGGGTTGACACTCGTTGAATTACCCATTGAATTTTCAGATGATCGGTTGATTTATCGTGGCTATATCAAAGAATTGCCAATAATCAATGCGGAAGGTGAAACTAGAAAAGCGATGCAGCAAAAAATAGCTGGTATGTATCAGGTGTATCGGGAACAGCTACTGGCTGAATCAGCGGAAGAAGAAAAAGAAAAAACGATGAACTTGTCCATGGATGAGCTGCTTCGTTATTATGATGGCGAAACATTTGACGGATTTTCGCTTCTTAACGAAGAGGAAACAGATTTACCAGGCAGCTGGTAGGCGAACGCCGTTTATATGGAAAAAGAGGCTGTGACAAAATCTTTGTCACAGCCTCTAAAAAGTCCGGCAGTTTTTTGCCGATCTTCAAGGCACTCTACTTATCGTACGGATATTTTTTAGCGGAAAGTCCGATTCAAGTGGTTTTTATTCAGCTGATATTTATAAGATAAGTGAAAAATCCCAGCAATCAGTAGCGTAATCGTATAAGCGATTGAATGATCGAAAAAAGAATAGTAATTGATTGTCGCTAATAAGCATAATGCAACCATGTAACTAATGTGCAAGCGTGTAACCAGCCCTTTTTGCCCGATTTTGTCAAAATACTGCGACCATTTTTCCCGTTGACTCCCTATGCTTCGTTTTTTGAATTGAAAGAAAAGGGATAAAATACCGACTCCCAGAAAAGCAGCGATATTCAGAGAAATAAGGTAAATAAAAAAAATCATTAAAATTTCAAACATATTGACACCTTTCTAGTTGGATAGAACCTTTACAGAAAAAAGGCAAAAGGCGGGAATAATGTTTCACACGAAACATTATTCGCGGATTTGTCCATCGCCATAAATGATATATTTTGTGGAAGTTAATTCATTTAACCCCATTGGACCACGGGCATGCAACTTTTGAGTAGAGATACCAATCTCTGCACCAAAACCAAATACCGATCCGTCTGTAAAACGAGTGGAGGCATTGACATAGACAGCCGCCGCGTCCACTTCATTTAAGAAACGTTGACTAGCCGCATAACTATCTGTCACGATCGTTTCTGAATGTTTAGTATTATGCCGATTGATATGTGCAATTGCTTCATCCAAAGAATCGACCACTTTGACAGCAAGGATATAATCTAGATATTCAGTATCCCAATCTGTGTCTTCTGCTAAAGCAGCCGTCTCTAGATATTCTAACGCACGAGCATCCGCACGTAAAGAGACCCCGTGTTCTACCAGTTCTTTTTCAATAGCTGGCAAGAAAAAAGGTGCGATCTCAGAATGGATCAGCAATGTTTCTGCCGCGTTACAGACAGATGGACGGGAAGCTTTTGCATTGACGATGATGTTCACTGCCATAGATAACTGTGCTTCTTTATCGATATATACGTGATTATTTCCTGTACCTGTTTCAATGATAGGTACCGTTGCCTGTTCTTTGACTCGTTGGATTAATTTTGCTCCGCCTCGAGGAATCAGCACATCTAAGTATTCTGTCAATCGCATCAACTGTCCTGCAGTTTCATGAGAAGTATCATCGACAAACTGGATGGCATAAGGAGATTCGCCAGCACTGACCAGTACTTGCTGCAATAATTGGACTAATAATTGATTCGAGAAGAATGCTTCTTTGCCACCGCGAAGGATAACGGCATTCCCTGATTTGAATGCTAGACTAGCTGCATCTGTCGTGACATTTGGACGAGATTCGTAAATGATGCCGATCACGCCTAGTGGCACGCGCTTTTTGCCGATTCTCAATCCGTCGGTGTTCGTCCACATCTCATCTACTTTTCCAATAGGATCGTCTAACGAAGCAATTTTTTCGATCTCTGTAGCCATGGCATTGATTCGCTCAGGTGTCAGCTGCAAGCGGTCTTGCATCGTTTCACTGATATTGTTTTCGACTGCTTTTTCTAAGTCTTTATGATTTGCTTCAATGATCGCTTGTTGATTCTTTTTGATGGTTTGTGCCATTTGAACAAGTAGCTCATTTTTGCGGTTTGTAGGCATAAGTGCTAGTTGTTGCGCGCTATCTTTTGCCTGTTGTCCTAATTGCATCAAGTCAGTCATTTCAAGTCCTCCTTAAATAAAGTACCTACTTCTTTTCCTGCAAGAATATCAAAAATAATTGCCGGATTTTTTCCATTTGCTAAAATCATTGCGCTGTTTGCTTCAAATATCCTAGAAGCGGCTTTTAATTTACTCTGCATACCGCCTGTTCCAAATGTGCTACCAGCACCACCTGCTTGTGCCAGAATCTTTTCATCGATTTTATCGATATAGCGATACATCTGAGCCTCGGGATTTGTAGTCGGATTATCTGAATAAAACCCGTCGATATCAGAAAGGACGATCAAAAGGTCTGCCGCGACAAGTTTTGCCATGATGGCTGACAGCTGATCATTATCGCCAAATTTTGTCAGATGATCTAATTCATCCACTGCTACAGTATCGTTTTCGTTCACGATAGGGATCGTGTCCATAATCAAAAGCTGTTCCAATGTATTCCTCACATTTTTACGACTTTCAGGATAATCTACCACGTCTCTTGTCACGAGGATCTGTGCCGTCTGTTGATTATATACACTGAATCTTTGATTATAGATATTCATCAGTTCGGCTTGACCAACAGCCGCCGCAGCTTGCTGTTCAGGAATCAAAGTCGGACGTTCTGACAAATGTAATTTATGCATACCAACGCCTACAGCTCCTGATGAGACTAAGATCACTTCCTTTCCCCGATTTCTAAGATCAGAAAGGACAAAAGCTAACTGATCGATTGCCGCAAGATTGATATTTCCATTGGGATAAATCAATGTACTTGTTCCTACTTTGACAATAATTCGTTTTGCATTTTTAATTTCTTTACGCATGTGACACCTCAATCAAATATCCACTCATTAATTTCGTTCTATTCTACTTGTTTTGACGAGTAAAGTCATGTAAAAAATAGTTTTTTTGTACAACTTGCAGTCGTTTGGAAAAAGAACGAATTAATGGTTTACTTTAAGATAGCAGAATTTCTTGAAGAATTTGTAAAGAAAGTCTTTTACAGCCTCGGATATGTTAGAATAGGAGTAGTTTATTTAGGGAGGAAAACCGGTGAGAAAAAGAGGATTTGAAGTTATTTCTAAATATAAAGATCAAAATATCAATCTACCGCAGCGCGCTACACATCATGCTGCTGGCTATGATTTTGAAGCAGCAGAAGAGGTCGTGATTCCAAGTATCTGGAAAGCAGGCTGGAAAAAGGGGTTGGAAACAGTCGCAGATGGATTGAAAAAAGATGTATCAGAAAATGAAAAACAATTGAAACCAACCCTCGTGCCTACTGGAATCAAAGCTTACATGGGAGAAGATGAATTTTTGCAGCTTGCTAACCGTTCAAGCAATCCGTTGAAGCGGTTTTTAGTGTTGACAAACGGAGTAGGTGTGATTGACAGTGATTATTACAATAATGAGGCAAATGAAGGCCATATCATGTTCCAATTCACCAACTTTGGTTTCAAGGATGTAGTGATCAAAAAAGGCGAGCGTATCGGCCAAGGGATCTTTTTGCCGTTTTTAAAAGCAGATCAAGATCAAACGACTGCTCAACGTCAAGGCGGATTTGGTTCTTCCAGTAAATAAAACGTTAAAGATACTTAAGCTTGATTTAATGTCTCATGATTAGGATAAAAGGAGGCGGTACAATGGCAAAAAAATCAAAAGTACAATTTGTTTGCCAAAATTGCGGGTATGTGTCGCCTAAGTTCTTGGGACGCTGCCCAAATTGCGGAAAATGGAATACGATGGTCGAAGAAATCGAACAAGATACAACGGACCGCAGAACTCGGACAAGTTTGACAGGAGAAAAAGCAAAACCAACAAAAATCGCAGACGTCGTCCCTAAAAAAGAACCTCGGATCAAAACAAAATTAGAAGAACTGAACCGTGTGTTAGGCGGAGGTGTGGTGCCAGGGTCTATGGTCTTGATTGGTGGCGATCCAGGTATCGGGAAATCCACTTTGCTGTTACAAGTTTCTCAGCAATTAGCAGCCATAGGCGGAAAAGTCTTATATGTATCCGGCGAAGAAAGCGCAGAGCAGATAAAATTACGCGCGGAACGCCTCGGAAGTATCAACACAGAATTTTATCTATACGCTGAAACAGATATGAACGAAATCAGTCGTGCCATCGAACATATCTCCCCTGATTATGTTATCATTGATTCCATCCAAACGATGACGCAGCCAGACATCACAAGTGTGGCAGGAAGTGTCAGCCAAGTAAGAGAAACCACTGCAGAACTACTCAAAACCGCTAAAACAAATGGGATAGCCATTTTTATCGTCGGTCATGTTACCAAAGAAGGCTCGATCGCCGGCCCAAGAATGTTAGAACATATGGTGGATACGGTGTTATATTTTGAAGGTGAACAACATCATAGTTTTCGGATTTTGCGAGCAGTAAAAAACCGATTTGGCTCAACGAATGAGATTGGGATTTTTGAAATGCATGAGCATGGATTGGAAGAAGTCGCTAATCCTTCACAGATTTTCTTAGAAGAACGCCTAGACGGTGCAACTGGCTCTGCTATCGTTGTGGCAATGGAAGGGACACGTCCAATTTTGGTAGAGATCCAAGCATTAGTCACACCTACTATGTTCGGAAATGCCAAACGAACAACAACAGGTCTTGATTTCAATCGGGTATCTCTGATCATGGCAGTGCTGGAAAAAAGAGCTGGGTTGCTTCTTCAGAATCAAGATGCTTACTTAAAAGCTGCAGGTGGGGTAAAATTAAATGAACCAGCGATTGATTTAGCTATCGCTGTCAGTATTGCTTCAAGCTATAAAGAAAAAGGAACACAGCCAACGGAATGTTTCATCGGTGAAATTGGACTGACTGGAGAAATCAGACGTGTCAGTCATATTGAACAACGAGTCAAAGAAGTCCAAAAACTCGGCTTCACAAAAGTATACCTACCTAAAAACAACTTAGGTAACTGGGAAGCGCCAAAAGGAATCGAGATAGTTGGAGTAGCAACTTTGGCTGAAACGTTGAAGCGTGTGTTCCGCTAACTAATAAATGATTGTCGAAACGGAGGAAAAACGATGCAAAAACGTGTCATTACTTTGCTGATGATCATTGTCGGCGCAAGCTTGGGTATTTCATTTTTACCCTCAGCTTGGCAGGCAATCGGTCAACAGTCAAACGGATGGCTGAATAATACATTTACCAACAGCCTGTTAGGCGCACTTATTTTCTTTTTATTATCTTTGCTGTTGGCCAAACATATCTCAGCTATTATCAAACAAGTAGAACAAAAACTAAGTGAGGTCAGCTTGACTTATCTTCTCTTCGGTGCGATCGGTGCGATCATCGGATTGACTTTAGGTGTTGTGATCTCGACCCCTCTTTACAATATGGAAATTCCATTCGTCAATAGTGTATTGCCGATTTTACTGATGATCATCTTAGGCTATCTGGGATTGAGAATGGGAACGACACGAATCGAAGAATGGAAGAAAGTTTTTGGTTCACGAAGCAAAAAAATCGAGCAAGAAACAGCTAGTCAAGTTGAGAGTCAACTGTTAGAACGAAAATCAGGAGAAAATTTCCATAAATATAAAATCTTGGATACAAGCGTGATCATTGACGGTCGGATTTATGATATTACAAAGACTGGATTCTTAGAAGGAACCTTGATGATCCCTAATTTTGTTCTTTACGAACTACAATACATCGCGGACTCAGGGGATAGTTTGAAACGTGTGCGTGGTCGTCGCGGATTAGATATCCTAAATGCCTTGCAAAAAGAAGAGGGTATATCTGTCGAAATGTACGATGGAGACTTTGAAGATATCAGTGAAGTAGACAGCAAATTGATCAAATTGGCTAAGCTTTTAGATGGTGTCATTGTAACCAATGACTATAACTTGAATAAAGTCTCTGAATTCCAAAATGTACCTGTTCTTAATATCAATGCGTTGGCAAATGCCGTAAAACCAGTCGTCATCCCTGGTGAAACGATGAATGTTCTAGTAGTAAAAGCCGGGACAGAACGCCAACAAGGAGTAGCCTACCTTGATGACGGCACGATGGTTGTCGTAGAAGATGGACAGCATTACATGAATGAACGTATCGAAGTCGTTGTAACAAGTGCCCTTCAAACAGCTGCTGGACGCATGATCTTTGCTAAACCTGCACATGCAGGACGAGGAATCGACAATAAAAAAGAGACAGAGAAAAAGACTAAACAATCAAAATAAAAAAGAAATTCAGCCAACTGGTAAGGAAATTCAACCAGTTGGCTTTACTATTTACCTTAGAAAAGGTAAAATTTGTGCTGAGTGGCTTTAAATAAATGATATTTGAGAAGCCGTAACTGACGGAATTTTTGCTGTTAGTCAAAGTCTAGTTTGAAAGAAGAGGAAGAAAATGACGAAAGTACGCGTACGCTATGCACCAAGTCCAACTGGGCACCTGCATATTGGAAATGCAAGAACTGCATTATTCAATTATTTGTTTGCCCGCCACAATGATGGAGACTTTATTATTCGTATTGAGGATACTGACCAAAAACGTAATATCGAAGATGGCGAAAAAAGCCAGTTGGAAAACCTTGCTTGGTTGGGAATGAATTGGGATGAATCTCCTGAAAATCCTGGAGAATACGGCCCTTACCGTCAATCTGAACGTAAAGAAATCTATCAACCGCTGATTGATCAGCTGCTTGCTAGCAATCGAGCATACAAATGCTATTGCACAGAAGAAGAATTAGAAGCAGAACGGGAAGCACAACGCGCAAGAGGAGAAATGCCTCATTACGCAGGAACATGTGCGAACTTGACACCTGAAGAACAAGCAGAAAAAGAAGCACAAGGTCTAGAATCTGTTGTACGTTTCCGTGTGCCTCGCAATACAGAATACGCATTTACAGATATGGTGAAAGGCGCTATTTCGTTCGAATCCGATAATATCGGTGGCGACTTTGTCATCCAAAAACGCGATGGTATGCCAACTTATAATTTTGCTGTTGCGGTCGATGATCATTTGATGAAAATCACTCACGTTTTACGTGGAGATGACCATATTGCCAATACACCAAAACAACTGATGATCTATGAAGCATTTGGCTGGACACCACCAACCTTCGGACATATGACATTGATCATCAACAGTGAAACAGGTAAAAAACTAAGCAAACGTGACGAATCAATCTTGCAATTTATCGAACAATATCGCGAATTAGGCTATCTACCAGATGCAATGTTCAACTTTATTGCATTATTGGGCTGGTCACCTGTGGGCGAAGACGAAATCTTCGAACACCAAGAATTGATCAAAATGTTCGATCCAAAACGCCTAAGTAAATCACCCGCAGCTTTCGATGCGAAAAAACTGCAATGGGTAAACAACCATTACATCAAAGCAATGGATCTAGATGCATTTACTGACATGTGTCTGCCTTATCTAATCGCTGATGGACGTGTAGCAGAAAACCCAGATGAAAAGACAATCGAATGGGTGAAGAAGATCGTTAGCCTGTATCAACCTCAAATGAGCTATGCTGCAGAAATCGTTGATCTGTCTACGCTATTTTTCAATGAACATCCTGTATTGAATGAAGCAGCAAAAGAAGTACTTGCTGGTGAAACAGTTCCTACTGTTCTCCACGCATTCAAAGCACAGCTAGAACAAATGGAAGTAGTAGATGCTCCAACTGTCAAAGCTGCCATCAAAGCTGTTCAAAAAGAAACTGGCGTAAAAGGAAAAAATCTTTTCATGCCAATCCGTGTAGCTGTATCAGGACAAATGCATGGTCCAGAATTGCCTGAAACGATCGAATTGCTTGGTCGTGAAAAATCATTAGCACATTTAAATCAAGTACTGAACTAAACACGATGAACAGAAAAAAGTAAGCAGCTGATCATTACAAGAGAGATACCGGGTGGTGCAAGGTATCAATGAATGGTTGCCGAAATGCCTCTGGGAGTGGTCTTGGCGAAACACAGAAAACAGGAAAAACTGTTTTATAGGAAACAAAGTAGCCAAGAACGTATAACAGGCGTTAGCTGTCAGAGATAATCATTGATTATGAAGAAAAGTGGAACCACGCGGAAAGCGTCTTTTGATAAGGAAACTTATTTAAAAGGCGCTTCTTTTCTTTATAAGAAGATGATTTCCTACATAAAATTCTTACGAAAGGAGTGGAAAGTCATGAGTTGGTTTACCCGAGCGATTGATGCAGCAAAGAGAAACGATCCGGCTGCACGTTCGACAGCTGAGATCGTTTTGACATACCCTGGTTTTCATGCCTTGTTTTGGCATCGTTTCTCTCATTTTTTATATCAGCACCGGCTCTTTTTATTGGCGAAGATCAATGCTCAATTCTGGCGTTTCCTAACTGGTGTTGAGATCCATCCAGGAGCAACGATTGGAACTGGCGTGTTCATCGACCATGGAATGGGAATCGTCATTGGCGAAACCGCAGAAATCGAGGACGATGTGATTTTATTCCATGGCGTAACATTAGGCGGCACAGGAAAAGAAACGGGTAAAAGACACCCAACTGTTAAACAAGGAGCCATGCTCTCTGCGAATGCGCAGATATTAGGACCGGTAACGATCGGAAAAAACGCCAAAATCGGTGCAGGTGCCGTTGTGTTGAAAGATGTTCCAGACGACGCTACAGCGGTAGGAGTACCAGCAAAAGTCGTTCGAATCAAAGGAGAAAAAGTGAGGAGATCAGAATGATAAAAATCTACAATACATTGACCAGAAAAAAAGAAGAATTCATCCCTATACAAAAGGGACATGTCGGTATGTATGTCTGCGGACCGACTGTGTATAATTATATCCATATCGGAAATGCTCGTAGCACCATTGCTTTCGATACAATTCGACGCTATTTTGAATATCGAGGCTATAAAGTCGATTTCGTATCGAATTTCACGGATGTAGACGATAAAATCATCCGTACAGCAAACGAATTAGGTATTACAGCACCAGAAGTTGCTGATCGTTTCATCCGAGCATTTGAAGAAGATACGAAAGCGTTGAATGTCGAACCTGCTACACTGCATCCAAGAGTCATGGATCATATGCCAGATATTTTAGCATTTATTCAAGTGTTGGTTGAAAAAGGCTATGCTTATGAATCTTCAGGTGATGTGTATTACCGTACCCGTAAATTTGAAAATTATGGGAAATTAAGTGACCAATCCATCGATGAACTGGAAGTCGGAGCAAGTCAGCGTACAGGGGAAGAACAGCAGCAAAAAGAAGACCCATTAGATTTCGCTTTATGGAAACAAGCAAAACCTGGCGAGATTTCTTGGGATTCACCATGGGGCAAAGGACGTCCCGGTTGGCATATTGAATGTTCCGTTATGGCAACAAAACATTTAGGAGAAACGATCGATATCCATGGTGGCGGGCAAGATTTAGAATTTCCTCATCATGAAAATGAAATCGCACAAAGTGAAGCGAAAACAGGGAAAAAATTCGCTAATTACTGGATGCACAATGGCTATGTAACGATTGGCGAAGACGATGAAAAAATGAGTAAATCTCTAGGGAATTTCATCACTGTACATGAAATGATCAAAAACGTTGATCCACAAGTCTTGCGTTTCTTCATGGCGACCACACAATACCGTCGTCCGATCCGCTACAGTGAAACGACGATGAAAGAAGCAGCCACCAATTTACAACGACTGAAGAATACGTTTGACAATTTGAAATTCCGCCAAGAAACTGCCTCAGAGAATTTGGCAGATGATGCGGATAAAATCGCTTTGTTAGAAAATTTAGAACAGCGATTCATCGAAGAAATGGACGATGATTTTAATGCAGCAAATGGGATCACAGTGGTCTATGAGCTTGCTAAGTGGCTGAACACTTATCTAGACCAGCCGAAAGTTTCTGCCGCTGTCTTGGCACAAGGAGAAGCTTTATTCTCGCAATGGCTTTCGATCTTCGGTATTTTATTTACAGCAGAAGAGTTATTAGATGAAGAGATTGAACAATTGATCGAAGAACGAAATCAAGCAAGAAGCAATCGTGATTTTGTCCGAAGCGACGAAATTCGTGATTTGTTGAAAGAAAAAGGGATCTTATTAGAAGATACACCGCAAGGAACCCGATGGAGAAGAGAAGCATGAGAGATTACACACAATTGAACGGTTTAGCCTTGGCTTATGTTGGAGATGCGATTTACGAAATCTATGTTCGTGACCACCTGATTGATCAAGGAGAAACAAAACCCAATAAGCTGCATCGTGCGGCAACGAATTATGTTTCTGCGAATGCACAAGCCTTTTTGATTCAGCAAATGCTGGAAGAACATCTTTTGACAGAAGAAGAAGAACTTTATTATCGCAGAGGAAGAAATGCTAAAAGCCATACGAGCGCAAAAAATGCTGATGTTACGACGTATCGGGTCGCAACAGGGTTCGAAGCGCTCATGGGCTATCTGCATTTGACAAAACAAACCGAGCGGATGGAAGAATTGATCCGCTGGTGTATTCAGAAAGTTGGTGAAAAAAATGGGTAAAGAAAGAACAAACAAACATCAATCGAAACGTGGATTTGAAGACAAAAAACAAAATAGATATTCAAATAAAAAGCAAACTGGACGAAATCAGTCAGTTTCTGATCAAAATGAAGAAGCATTAGAAGATAATTTCGTCTTTGGGCACCATGCCGCAGTAGAAGCGCTACAACAAGGGCGAGGGAATAAACTCTTTCTTCAAGAAGATTCACGAGGAGAAAAAGTAGAAGAACTGAAAGAAATCGCACGTGAACAAGCTGTGCCAGTCAAATGGGTTCCTAAACAAAAATTAGAAACTTTGAGCGATCACGGCGTGCATCAAGGAGTCGTTCTTGCGATTACACCTTATGAATATTTATCCCTTGACCAACTGATTGAACGAACAAAAGAGAAAAAAGAAGACCCCTTCTTTTTGATTTTGGATAGCATCGAAGATCCACACAATTTTGGGTCGATTTTACGGACAGCAGACGCAAGTGGCGTCGATGGTGTGATCATACCAAAACACCGAGCAGTTGGAATCACACCTATCGTAACAAAGACTTCCACTGGGGCAGTCGAACATGTCCCTGTTGCACGCGTGACGAATTTGGTACAAGCTGTGCAACAGCTCAAAGAAACAGGATTTTGGGTATTTGGCACAGATATGACCGGCACAAACTTCCAAAAATGGAATGCCAAAGGATCAATTGCTTTAGTCATTGGTAATGAAGGCAAAGGAATGAGTCCAGGATTGAAAAAAGAAATGGATGAATTGCTGACGATCCCGATGACCGGGCACGTCCAGAGCTTAAATGCCAGTGTTGCTGCTGGTTTGCTTATGTATCAGGCTTTTTCCCAACGTCAGGGGGAGTAGACCATGAAAAAACAGCTGTTGATTGTAGACGGCTACAACATGATTGGTTCGTGGCCGGAACTTGTCCAGCTTAAAAAGCAGGACAAAATGGCGGATGCAAGAGAAGCTCTTTTACATCGTTTATCAAATTATGCGAAATATGAAGGAATGGAAGTCATCGTTGTCTTCGATGCCCAACTAGTTCCGGGCATCCAACAAAATTATAAGAAATACCAGTTGGATGTTGTTTTTACGAAAGAAGACGAAACGGCTGACAGTTATATCGAGAGAATCGCTGGTCAGCTGAATGACCGTTTGACACAAGTGACAGTGGCGACAAGCGATTTAGCAGAACAGTGGATGATCTTTTCCCAAGGAGCATTACGAACTTCTGCTTATGAATTATATAAGACGATAAAAAAAACGGAAAAAACAATAGCCCAAGAAAATAAAGATATGCATTTTATTGATTTCCGACGTAATTCTCCATGGAATGAAGAGCAGTTAAAAAAATTGTCCCAAAAATTGGACGATTTAATGAGAAAAAATAAATAACATATCGTTCTAATCAGTTCGATGAATCATTGATGATAAGATTCCTCCATAAACGAATTTATGGAGGAATTATTTTATGTCTGAGGAGTTATTGCGCGCTGCACGTAATGGTGACGAAGAAGCATTTGCTGCCCTGTATCAAAAATATTTTCCACTTTTACTACGTTTGAAAAACACCTATTATTTAAGAAATTATGTTTCTGAGGATTGGGAACAAGAAGCAAGGATCGCTTTATATCAGGCATTGAGAACTTACGAAAAAAGCAAAGGTGTTAGCTTTGGAAGTTATTATAAAAGCGTTATAAGCAATCAAATCTATTCTCTGTTGAGGAAGCAGAACGCGCTGAAGCGTCGTGATCAAAAAGATGAAGTCTCAATCGACCAAAAAATAGAGACAGAAGGACCAGACTTTTTAGCAGAGATCACATTGCAAGAACCTTTAGCAATTCAGCATCTTTTATTAAAAGAAGCAATCGAAAATTGCGAAATCCAGTTTTCAAAAATAGAAGCTAAAATTTTTCATTATTATATGCAAGGCGTTGATTTTGTAGACATGGCTGAATGTTTAGCAATGGATCACAAGCAAGTAATGAGCGCTTACGGGAGAGTAAAACTCAAAATAAAAAAACACTTGAAATTTTATAATGAGGAATAATTTAGAAAAATCTTAATGAGCTTCTTATTTATTTTTATTGCATTTCTTTTTTTTTTATGGTAAACTTGAAAATTTTAAAAATATGTGGTATAGTTGATAGTAGAGGTGAACTGTATGCCAACAACTTTAGCTTCAATCAAGAAAGATTTAGAAGGTCGTATCGGCAGCCCAATCATGTTGGTTGCTCAGACAGGAAGAAAGCGTCAAACAGAACGCCGCGGCGTTTTAACAGAAACCTATCCTTCAGTATTCGTTGTTGATTTGGATCCTGAAGAAAATTCTTTTGAACGAGTATCTTACAGCTATTCAGATGTACTTACTCGGACAGTTGAGATCGAATTTTTAACTGAAGCAGTTTAAAAAGCAAACGAGCCTGAGATTCGTAAGGTTCGTTTGCTTTTTTGTGTGCGAATCGGTATGCTAAGAATAAAAAAGCAGGGGGCGTTTGCTTAGTGGAATATCAGGTAAAGAAATTTGAAGAATTGTCAACAGCAGAGTTTTACGCGATCGTCAAAGAACGAATCGCAGTTTTTGTTGTGGAACAACAGTGTCCTTATCAAGAAGTTGATGACATTGATGGAGAAGCTTGGCATACGTTTTTTCAAGATACTGATGGGAAGATCCTTGCCTACACGCGAGTATATGAAGAAGCGGAGAGTATCCATTTTGGACGTGTCCTTGTTCATCAGGACAACCGTAAAGATGGTTTAGGAAGAAAGATTGTTCAAGAAACGATTAACATGATCCAGAAAAATTTTCCAGAAAAACCAATCGTGATCGGCGCACAAGAATACCTACAAGCTTTTTATGAGTCGTTTGGATTCAAGGCAATCTCAGATGTGTATTTGGAAGATGATATTCCACATATCGACATGAAAAAGGAACAAGTAGCAAGTTAAGAATCTAAAAAAAGAAAGCCGACACTGAAAATCGGCTTTCTTTTTTTTAGATTCTTTATTATTTAGAAGTATCGGAAAGATTTGTTTGCTCTACTGGATGTGTATTGTCTTCTGCCACTTGTTTGGCAAGAAGATCGCGTATGTCACTAAGATAATCTTCTGCAGTAGGAGTTTCTTCCACTTCCACTTGCTCTTCTTTGGAGCGTAAATTCTTCGCACGGTTTGCCGCTTTGACAACTAAGAATAAGACAAAACCAGTGATCAGAAATGTAATGATAGCACTAATAACGTTACCAAACGCAAATGTGACGCCTTTTGTCGGCGACCAGTCAAGAATTGAAAGTGCTCCTTCTAAATCAGAAGTACCTGTGATCATTGCGACAAACCAACCTATTAGTGGTGTGATCAAGCCTTGCACCACTTGGTTTACGATGCTTGTAAACGCACTACCAATAACAACGCCGACAGCAAGATCCAAGACATCTCCACGCATGATGAACTCTTTGAATTCTTTGATCATGAATGACCCTCCCTTCTTTTATTTGTCTTTAGTATATCGAAAAATAAAAAATAAAAAAACAATATACGCTTTTAGCCGTCTGTTTCTTTTGATAAAAAACATCTATGCTATACTATAAAGTGTAACATCATTTAGAAAAAACGGCGAATTGCCTGAACTTATAAATTTCAAGCAGAGGAATAAGTAAAAAAGGCAGGTTGACCCATTAAAAGAGTAAGCGGGCAATCAACTGTGAAAAGGAGCATATAAATATGGTGTATCAATTGGCAGAAGGCGTGAATCTTCATGTCTTACCAACAAAACAATACAAAACGATCCGGATTTTTATCCGTTTTACTGCGCGTCTGCAACAAGAAGTCATCACGAAACGTTCACTTCTCAGCAGCATGTTGGAAACAAATAGTTTGAATTATTCGGATCAGACAAAGTTAAGTGCGCAACTTGCAGAGCTTTATGGCGCAAGCTTTGGATTATCAGTTAGAAAAAAAGGAAATTTACATTGGCTAAACGCAGGGATCAGTTTTGTGAATGGTGAATATGTCAATGATCCAAACCTTTTTTCTCAAGCGGTAGATTTTTTAAAAGAGGTTTTATTTTATCCAAATATTAAAAATCATCAGTTTGATCAGTTGACGTTTGACTTGGAAAAGAACAATCTGCGTCTATATTTGGAAAGTTTGAAGGAAGATAAACAAACTTTTGCTTCCTATGCCTTGCAAGAACTTTATTTTGAAAACAGCCCGGAACAAAAGATCCCAGGGTTGGGCGTAGTCGAAGATTTGGACAAGATCACTGCTAGTTCGCTAGCGTCCTACTATCAAGAAATGATGGCAAATGATCAAATCGACATTTTTGTTGTCGGCGATGTTGATCCGGACAAAGCAGCTGAAGCAGTTGGGCAATTACCATTTGAGTCGCGGGAAACAGTTTATCCAGATCTGTTTTATACCCAACCTCAAGTGAATATCGTGAAGGAACGACAAGTACGTGAGCCAATCGTTCAAGCAAAGCTGAACCTAGCTTATCAGACAAATGTGTATTACGATGAACCAGAACGTTTTGCGCTAATGGTCTTTAACGGTTTATTTGGCGGTTTTCCTCACTCTAAACTTTTCATGAATGTCAGAGAGAAAGAAAGTCTAGCTTATTATGCCTCTAGTAGCGTGGATACGTTCCGAGGATTCATGAGTGTCCAAACCGGTATCGATGAAAAGAACCGAAATCAAGTACTTCATCTGATTCACGAGCAATTAGAAAGTTTGCGAAATGGTGAAATAACAGAGTTGGAACTGTCTCAGACAAAAGCAATGCTGAGAAACCAATATCTGCTTTCTCTAGACTCTCCGCAAGCGGCAATCGAAGCTTCTTTTTTGGACAGCTGGCTGCCGGAAACAAAATTATCTGATGAAGAATGGTTGAAACGTATGGAGAGCGTAACGATCAAAGAGATACAACAAGTAGCTGAGCAAATCGAATTGCAGGCAATCTTCTTTTTAGCAGGAGGAAATGCAAATGAATAAAACAGAATATGAGCAAATCAATGAAACACTTTATCATGAAGTACTGCCAAACGGTTTGACCGTGTATTTGTTGCCTAAAAATGACTATCACAAGACATATGGTTTGTTCAGTACGAATTATGGTTCGATCGATAACGAATTTATTCCCTATGGTGAAAAAGAAAAGGTGAAAGTTCCAGATGGAATTGCCCATTTTTTAGAACATAAGTTGTTTGAAAAAGAAGATGGTGATGTCTTTCAATTATTTGGGAAACAAGGAGCTTCCGCCAATGCTTTCACAAGTTTTACGAAAACCAGCTATCTGTTTTCTACGACGGATCAGGTAGAAAAGAATCTGACGACTCTGATCGATTTTGTACAAGCACCTTACTTCACAGAAGAAACTGTAAACAAGGAAAAAGGAATCATCGGTCAGGAAATCCAAATGTATGAAGACGACCCTAACTGGCGGATGTTTTTTGGCATACTAAATAACTTGTATCCTACACACCCATTGCATATCGATATTGCGGGCACGGTTGAAAGTATCGACAAAATCACAGCTCAAGACTTGTATACGTGCTATCGGACGTTTTATCAGCCAAGCAATATGGTTTTATTTGTAGTTGGTAAGATGGAGCCTGAGAAATTGATGAAACTTATTCGGGAAAACCAAGAAGCAAAAAATTTCCCTCCAAAGCAAGAAATTGTACGTTATTTCCCTGAAAACACAAAAGAAATCATCAAACAAAGTGCATTGGAAGCAGCCATTACACGAGATAAATTTGTACTTGGTATTAAAGGATTAGACACATTGCCGCAAGAAGGAACAGAACTGTTACGCTATAAAACAGCAATCAATCTGTTGTTCCAAATGATTTTAGGCAATACTTCTCGAAACTATCTAGCGATGTACAATCAAGGAATTATCGATGACAGCTTTGGTTTTGAATTCAGCTTGGATCGTGAATTTCACTTTGCGGACTTCAGCGGAGATACGGACGAACCAGAGAAAGCAGCAGAAAAAGTCAAAGAAATCATTCTTGGATTCGCTGATGATCCGGAAGTGTCAGAAACAAATCTCGATTTGCTGAAGAAGAAAATGCTTGGACAATATTTCCAATCATTAAATTCGATCGAATATATTGCCAATCAATTTACGCAAAGTTTATTTGGCGATCGAACTTTATTTGATCTTCCTGAAATCATCGATTCGATCCAAATGAAAGACGTACTGGCAGCTGGGGAAGCATTTATAAGTGAAGAGGCCTTCAGCGAGTTTTACATGAGACCAAAATAAACCAGTATTTTATGAGGAAAAGTCTTAAATTTCGTTTTAGACTTGTAGTAGGAACCTCCTCCAAAATCAGCTTTTATGGTATTCTTAGTTGTGTTGGAAAAATTAGTGAGAAAATAAAACAAATCATGCTCTCTTTTAATCAACTTATATTAAAATAAAATCAAACGAAGTAATCAAAGAGGTTGTGACAGAAGTGGTCAGCTTCAAGAAATAAGAAGGAATTTACGAAAATTGCTTCTCAAATTTTTGTGATATTTCGGCTTATTGCCGAAGAAGCTACTTCTGGAACACCGTGTACCAAGAGGTTGTGAAAAAGCTGCCCTGCATCAAGTAATAAGAACAGCCAAGTAAAAACAGCTTCTTAATGTTTTTAACTTGGTTGGACTTATTACCGCAGATGCAAGCTTTTGAACACCGTTTAAGGAAGAGGTTGTGAAATCAGCGTTTTGACCTGAGTATTAGAGAAACATACGGAAAAATATCTCCTTATATTTTGCCGGTTTTTGAGCTAATACCGAGGAACAGCTGATTGAACACCGTTTAAGAAAGAGGTCGTGAGCCTGCCGTTTAACTCCGAGTCACAAGGAACAAGTTCAAAAAACAGCTTCTTATATTTATTGGATATTGTGACTTGTGACCGAGGAGTTGGCAGGAGAACAATGTTTATTCGGAAAAAAGGAGCTGTGACATGACTTTTGTCACAGCACCCAAACATAACGTCTTTCGTTGCAACAGCAGATGCTTCGGAGAATCAAACAGACTGGAGAAGATGAACGAGTGGCTTTTGAAACCATCGGAGAAAAATTACGGCAAGCACGCCTGAATAAAAAAATATCTTTAGATGAATTACAGCAGATTACAAAAATTCAAAAACGTTATTTGGAAGCAATCGACAATGATGATTTTGACCAATTGCCTGGTAAATTTTACGTGCGGGCATTTATTCGGCAATACGCTGAAGCTGTAGGAGAAGATGGAGACCATTTAGTCGATGTTTTTGATGGGAAAAGCAAATTGACAGGATCGGTCCCTGAACGTCCGCAGCCTGAAACAGTAAGTACTTCTAGAAAAGCAATGCATCAGGAAGAATCGCATCCAAGTCGCTTTTGGACAAGTCTTCCTGTCATTTTATTAGGATTGGTTGCTTTGGCGATTGTCGTTGTCGTGGGCTATATGACTTGGCAAGATCGTCAAGCTGATCCAATAATCGGAGACACAGCTTCTTCGCTTAAAGTAGAAGGATCAGTCGAGGAGTCCTCTTCCTCAGAGCAAAGCACGCAGACCAAAGAGTCTTCTACAGTAGAATCAACAACAAAATCAAGTGAAGAAAAGAAAATGGCAATAGCTACAGGAGAAGATTCTGGCAGTGCCATCGCAGTAAATATCACAGACGCTACCAAGCCTGTAACCCTTGAATTTACTGCTGTCAATCGTGTATGGTTAGGTGTGCTAGTAGACAATGCCTATGTTTATCAAGGGACACTGGCAGCAAATGAAACACAGAGTACCGTGTTACCGGAAACAGCAACAAATGCGACCATCACGATTGGTGCAGCAAGCAATGCAACGATCAAAGCGAATGGAGAATCCGTACCAGTTAATCCAGGGGAAAACAATCAGAGTCCAAAAAATGTGAACCTTACTCTTCAATACGCAGAATGATCGTATAAATTAGTTTACGCATCTGTTTACTTGTAGGTATAAAAAAGAAGGATCGTGACAAATCTGTGTCGCGGTCCTTCTTCGTTAATTCAAAAAGATCAATTTCAATAAAAATACTCCTTTGAATAAATTCATTTGGAAAAGTAAATAATATCGGTGGAAACTTCGCTGATAGTCACGTAGAATAGGGAAGAAAGGAGTCGATAGTGTGAATTTACCAAATAAATTAACTGTACTTAGAATTTGTATGATCCCGATTTTCATTTTGGTTGTAGGTTTACCTTTAGATTGGGGACAATTTAACGTAGGAGACACCACACTGGCTGTCACACAGCTAGTAGGTGCAGTTATTTTTGCTTTAGCTAGTATCACAGACTGGTTAGATGGAAAAATTGCCCGTGCGCGAGGCCTTGTCACTAATTTTGGCAAGTTTGCGGACCCGTTGGCAGATAAAATGCTAGTTATGACTGCTTTTATCATGTTGGTTGACCAAGGAAAGGCCCCTGGTTGGGTAGTAGCGATCATTGTCTGTCGTGAATTAGCCGTCACAGGCTTGCGTTTACTACTTGTCGAACATGGAGAAGTCATGGCTGCAGCTTGGCCGGGAAAAGTCAAGACGGCTACACAAATGGTTGCTATTATCTTGCTGTTTATCAATAATATCCCATTCAGCCTGATCGGTATTCCAGTAGATCAAATCATGCTTTATGCTTGTCTGATCTTTACTATCTATTCAGGTGTGGATTACTTCATCAAAAACAGCGGTGTGTTCAAAGGATCAATGTAAGTATCGTTTAGTGGAGAGGTTGTGAGCCTGCCGTCTAACTCTGAGTCACAAGGGATAATTTCAAAAAACAGCTTTTCATGTTTTATGTATATTGTGACTTATGACCGAGGTTTTGGCAGGAGAACACTGTTTATTTGGAACAAGGAGCTGTGACAAGATTTTTGTCACAGCTCCTTGCCCTCTTTTTAAATAAAAAAATATAAAAATACAGCGTATACTATATAAGGGAGCGGGAAGTAATGAAAGCAGAAATAATAGCTGTCGGAACAGAACTTTTACTAGGACAAGTCGTGAATACGAATGCCACTTTCTTGTCAGAACAGCTAGCTGATCTAGGTATCGAAGTTTATTATCAAACAGTTGTAGGAGATAATCAGCAGCGTTTAGAAGAGTTGATTGCTCTAGCTGAAACAAGAAGTGAACTCATACTCTTATGTGGCGGATTGGGACCGACAGAAGATGACCTGACAAAAGAAGCAACTGCGGCTCACCTCGGTAAGTCTCTCATACAAAATACGGAAGGATACAAAAAATTATTGGCATATTTTGAAACAACCCATCGAAAAATGACCAAAAACAATCTGCAACAGTCCCAGATTATCGAAGGCGGGGTTCCTCTACCAAATCGTACAGGGCTTGCTTTAGGGACTTTTTATCAAACAGATACACATGCGTATATCCTTCTTCCCGGTCCGCCTAATGAGTTGAAACCAATGTTTGTGGAACAAGTACGTCCTTTACTAGAGGAACGTTTTCCTTCTGAAGAAAAACTAATTTCTAAAGTTTTGCGCTTTTATGGGATTGGTGAATCGCGACTGGTCACTGAGCTAAAAGATCTGATTGAGACACAGATCAATCCAACGATCGCACCATATGCCAAACCAAATGAAGTGACATTACGACTGACAGTGAAAACAAATGATGTTCAGGCAGGGAATCAAGCTCTTTTAGCATTAGAAGAAAAAATCCAAGAACGAGTAGGGGAATATTTTTATGGATACGGCGATGATAATTCGCTAGCAAAAGTCGTAGTGGAACTACTGAAAGAAAACAAGCAGACTGTAACAGCAGCGGAAAGTTTGACAGCCGGCGCCTTCCAAGCCGCATTAGGCGACATTGCTGGTGTATCTGAAGTATTTCCAGGCGGATTCGTTACCTACTCGCTCCAAACAAAAGCTGGTTTTCTGGAGATTGATCCGGAGCTATTAGCAGAATATGGAACAGTCAGCAAAGAATGTGTGGAGCAGATGGCCATTCAAGCACGTGAGATAGCAAGAACAGATTACAGTGTAGCTTTCACCGGAGTGGCTGGACCGGACACGTTAGAAGGTCAATCTGCAGGAACAGTATGGATCGCTATTTCATCTAAAGACGGCGTGGTTTCGGAAAAATATCACTTTGCCAGAGATCGTGCTGCTATCAGATATAATGCGGTTATGCAAGGATTTGATCTTTTGAGAAAACAGCTTTTAAGAAAATGATAAATGCGAATATTTGTTCGGTTTTTTCTTGCTTTTTTTCACTAAAAAAGATATGATAAGGATAATGAAATGTTGCTCTGATTTGTAAATATAAGGAGGATTATCGTATTGGCAGATGATCGTAAAGCAGCCTTAGATGCTGCACTGAAAAAAATTGAAAAGAGCTATGGTAAAGGCTCTATTATGAAATTGGGCGAAAAAATCGACCAACAAATCTCTACAATTCCAAGTGGCTCTCTTGCGTTAGATGTCGCTTTAGGTGTCGGCGGTTACCCCCGTGGACGTATCATCGAAGTATATGGACCTGAAAGTTCAGGTAAAACAACAGTTGCACTACACGCTATTGCAGAAGTACAAAAAAATGGCGGAACGGCCGCTTTCATTGATGCTGAGCATGCGTTAGATCCGCAATATGCACAAAAATTAGGTGTGAATATCGATGAACTACTTCTTTCACAGCCTGACACAGGAGAACAAGGTCTAGAGATCGCTGATGCTTTAGTATCAAGTGGGGCTGTAGATATCGTAGTAGTCGATTCAGTTGCTGCTTTAGTTCCACGAGCAGAAATCGACGGCGAAATGGGTGACTCACATGTCGGGTTACAAGCACGTTTGATGTCTCAAGCATTGCGTAAACTCTCTGGTTCGATCAACAAAACAAAAACAATCGCTATTTTCATCAACCAAATCCGTGAAAAAGTAGGCGTGATGTTTGGGAATCCAGAAATCACTCCTGGAGGACGCGCATTGAAATTCTACGCAACGATCCGTTTGGAAGTACGTCGTGCAGAACAATTGAAACAAGGTACAGATATTGTTGGTAACCGTACAAAGATCAAAGTCGTAAAAAACAAAGTAGCACCTCCTTTCAAAATCGCTGAAGTAGATGTCATGTATGGTTTAGGGATCTCACAAGAAGGAGAACTTCTAGACATGGCAGTAGAAAAAGACATTGTTGATAAAAGCGGTGCTTGGTATTCTTATAAAGAAGATCGGATTGGTCAAGGACGGGAAAACGCTAAAATCTATATGGCTAATCATCCTGAAATGATGGCAGAAGTTTCTGCTCTAGTTAGAGCAGCTTATGGTATTGGTGAAGAAGTCGCTGTCCCAGAAGATGAAAAAGGACAAGAAGAATTGCCTTTAGTAGAAGAATAAAAATTATGATAAACAAAAACGGCTGGTCTGAAGAGTAGGTACTCTCCTTGACCTGCCGTTTTTTTATTGAATAAAGAAATCGTGAGTTATTTAATTATACGAGTGGGTACATAAAATAAAAATATCTGTTCATCTACAAAGAATAATTTAATAGAAAAGTTTCTCAATTTAAAGGTTTACCTATATGAAACTAGTGTCATTTATTTTAAAAACCATCGTTTAATGAATAAGTAGAAAGCCGTTTCTTTGTTTATTTAAAGTTGACACTACGGGGTACAAACATTAGAATAAAGTTGTGCATGTTTTTTGTACACATATATGCGAAGATGCATATTGACGAGTTTAGAATAATTTATCATAGAAGCTGTATAGATGATAAAAATGAAAAAGATAGTATGGAGGTGGATTTTATGGTATTCAACATTCTCCTCGCTATCATCGGTTTAATTGTCGGTCTTGGTTTAGGGTTTATGGTCGCAAAGTCACGTCACGAGAAAGAAATAGCTGGTGCACAATCATCAGCTGCTGGAATCATCGATAGTGCAAAAAAAGAAGCAGAAACTCTAAAAAAAGAAGCATTGTTAGAAGCTAAGGAAGAAAATCAGAAATACCGTTCTGAAGTTGAAAGTGAGCTGAGAGAAAGTAAGTTAGAATTAAAATCTCAAGAGAATCGTTTGATTCAACGCGAACAAACGCTGAATCGTAAAGATGACTCGTTAGAAAAACGCGAGAACTCACTTGAAAGTAAAGAAGAAGCACTTAGTTCAAAACAGCAATTAATTGAAGAGCGAGAAAAAGACGTTGAAAAAATGATTGAAGATCAACAAAAAGAACTAGAAAAAATTGCTGGTTTATCAAAAGAGGACGCACGAGATGTCATCATGAAATCGACTGAAGAAGAGCTGAATCATGAGTTAACTCTAATGGTAAAAGAATCTGAACAGCGTGCCAAAGAAGAAGCAGATCGCAAAGCGAAAAACTTATTATCATTAGCGATTCAACGCTGCGCAGCAGATCAAGTTTCAGAAACGACTGTTTCAGTCGTTACCCTTCCGAATGATGAAATGAAAGGTCGTATCATTGGACGAGAAGGTCGTAATATTCGAACGCTTGAGACGCTGACTGGTATCGATTTAATCATCGATGATACACCGGAAGCAGTTGTTCTTTCCGGATTCGATCCAATCCGAAGAGAAATCGCACGGATGACCTTGGAAAAACTGATACAAGATGGACGAATCCATCCAGCGCGTATCGAAGAAATGGTCGAGAAATCTCGTAAAGAAATGGATGAACGTATTCGCGAATACGGGGAAGAGGCAGCGTTTGAAGTCGGTGCTCATACACTTCATCCAGATCTAATCAAGATCATCGGACGTCTGCGATTCAGAACTAGTTATGGACAAAACGTCTTGAAGCATTCGGTCGAGGTTGCAAAATTAGCTGGTATCTTAGCAGCAGAGCTTGGCGAAGATATCCAATTAGCAAAACGTGCCGGGTTGCTCCATGATATTGGGAAAGCACTTGACCATGAGATTGAAGGATCTCACGTTGAGATCGGTGCGGAATTAGCTGCCAAGTACAAAGAAAACCCAGTAGTAATCAACGCGATCGCTTCTCATCATGGAGATGTGGAAGCTACTTCTGTTATCTCTGTCCTTGTAGCTGCAGCAGATGCGCTCTCAGCAGCAAGACCTGGTGCGCGAAGTGAATCATTAGAAAACTACATCCGTCGTTTAAGAAGTCTGGAAAATATTTCGAACAGCTTCGCCGGTGTAGAATCAAGTTACGCAGTTCAAGCTGGACGCGAAGTTCGGGTAATGGTCAAGCCAGAAGAAATCTCGGATTTAGACGCTGTTCGTTTAGTACGTGATATTCGTAAACGAATCGAAGAAGAACTGGATTATCCTGGACACATCAAAGTAATCGTTATTCGGGAAACTCGTGCAACTGATTATGCTAAATAATAAAAAATACAAAAGAAGAGCCGCGGCAAAAGCCACAGCTCTTCTTTTTTTGTAAGGCACGAAAAAACATTGCTATCATTATTTTTTATTCAACATCTCAAGATCTTTCTCGATCGTCGTATTGATTCCTTTGATGATTGCTGGGATGAATCCTGCTTCTTCTAAGGCAACTACACCTGCAACAGTTGTACCGCCAGGAGAAGAAACTTGGTCTACAAGTTCCCATGGATTTTTATCACTTGAAAGGAATTTTTGACAAGAACCCATAATTGCTTTTGCAGCAATCTCAGTGGCTGTCTGTTTGGACAAACCATTCAGTACACCAGTCCGTCCCATCGCATCGATCAGCATGTAAACGAATGCGGGTGAGCTGCCAGCAAGGCCAATGAATGTACTGAAATCTGATTCTGCTAAAGGATAGACGCTGCCGATTGCTTCAAAAATCATCGTAGCTTGCTGAAGCTGTTCCTCCGTGGCAGCTTCATTTTTGCAAATCGCAGAAACGCCTGCTCCTACGCTGACATTGACATTCGGCATCACACGTACGATGGAGGCCTGAGGATCTTCAAGCGCTGTTTCTAAATCTATTAATGATTTTCCTGAAGCAATAGAAATGAATAAGACTTTCTGGCTATATTCTCTTAGTTCTTCCAATACTTTTTCAATGATTTTTGGTTTCACGGCTAAAAGAACGATATCTGATTGTGATGCAACTTCCTGATTACTTTTGCATGCATGGACGCCAGTTTCAGCAGCAAATTTTTGTGCATTTTCAAAATGTCCACTGGAAACGAACACCTCTTCTTTCGAGACTGTTCCTTTTTTTAATAAACCATCAATAATAGCTTGTGCCATATTCCCTGTGCCGATAAATCCTACTTTCATGTTATCCTCTCCTTTAGCATTAGGATATCTTTCTTTTTCTATCATCGCAAGCAAAGAACAGGTCTAAAGTGGAAAAATTAAAATAAATAAGATAACATTGGGGTATGACACAAAAGTATACAAGTTAGGAATGGGAAAATGTGAAAAATAAACGATACTTGATGCTGCAATGGATAAAGGAACATAGTCTGATTTTAAAACTGATTTTTTTCGGCTCCGTGTTAGTCTTTGTGGCAAATCAAGTCGCAAATATTGCTAATGGCATGAGTTGGCAAGATATTTGGCAAAGGATGGGACAACAAAGCCGCATGACGATCCTGCTCATGATTCTGGCTGGACTGCTGGGTGTCACTCCGATGTTGTTGTATGATTGGGTGACGATCAGAGTCTTAGAAAAACAAGGAAAACCAAAAATGGAAAGAAAAGAGTTTCTTCTTGCTGCGTGGGTAACAAACACGATCAACAATCTCGCCGGTTTTGGTGGTGTGGTAGGAGCAAGTCTGCGGGCTAGTTTTTATGGAAAGCAGACAAATAGAAAAATGGTTTTAGCCACTGTATCAAAAGTCGCACTATTTATGCTGACTGGTTTGTCTGTATGGTCGTTTCTTACATTTATTGATGTCTTTTTTATTCAGTCAGAAAGTATTTTTCGAAGCTATTGGATCTGGCTTTTCGGCGGTAGTTTTTTAGCACCAGTCATTTTCTTTTTTGCTTATCTAAAGAGAAAGACATTGTTCTTCGAGTTTTATCCAAAAGGCTTGCTTGGTCTGCTACTGGCATCCTTTGGACAATGGACGGGAGCCCTTGCGGTATTTTTGATCATCGGCAAGTTGATGAGAATAGATATTTCGATGCTTTCGATCTATCCTATGTTCATGATTGCTACATTGATAGGAATGCTGACGATGGTCCCAGGTGGAATGGGGACTTTTGACGTTTTGATGATCTTAGGAATGAGTCAATTGTCTGTTCGGCAAGATGTAGCAGTAGTTTGGCTATTATATTATCGGTTGTTTTATTATGTTCTACCTTTTATGACGGGACTTCTATTGTTCATCACACATACAGGAGTCAAAATCAATCGATTTTTAGATAACATTCCGCGACTGTTTTTCCAAAAGGTTGCGCATATCGTGCTCGTAAGTGCTGTCTATTTTGCGGGGATCATGATGGTACTTCTATCAACAATCACTAATCTGTCTGCAATCAGTCGGCTATTTCAAGTATTATTGCCGTTCTCATTCAATTTTTTAGATCAGACAGTGAATCTATTGGTTGGCTTTTTATTACTCGGCCTTGCTAGAGCACTTTCAGTAAAAGTCAAAAAGGCATTTCTGCCTACGATTGCTTTACTATCTTTTGGTATTTTAAATACAATCACACGTACGTTATCTTGGCAGTTGATATTGGTATATGTCTTGATTCTGTTAGCTGTGTGGTTATCCAGAAAAGAATTTTATCGAACAAAATTCGTTTATTCTTGGGGAGCTATAATCTTTGATGCTAGCTTGTTCGGCTTTTTGTTTATCGTTTACGCAATTGCAGGCTATCACAGCGGACGCTTTTTAGTCGGTCGAATAACAGGAAATCATTTTATTTTGTTTCCTTCAGATGATGTGTGGTTCTCAGGGCTTATTGGTTTGGGCATCTCATTGCTAGCTTTAGTGGCGCTTTATCAATATTTAGCTGAAGATACTACGAAGCTTGGCAGTGAGTACGAAAAAGACCGTTTTGACCGTTTATTGGAAACATACGGAGGCACAGCTACAAGCCATCAGCTTCGCTTGTCAGGTTACAGTTATTTTTATTACCAAGAAGACGACCAAGATCAAGTCGTTTTTGGTTATCAGATCAAAGGAAACAAATGCTTTGTTTTAGGAGATCCAGTTGGCAATCCTAAAATGATGCGGGCAGCAACGAATCAGTTTATGAAACAAGCAGATTGTTTAGGCTATCAGCTTGCGTTTTATAAGATATCAGAAAGCTACGTAGTGATGCTTCATGAATTGGGTTTTCACTTCACGAAAGTAGGTGAAGCAGGGATTGTTGATCTAGCAACAGAAGACTTGTCTCGGCTGAGTCAGCAACTTGAATATCAACGTTTGATGAAAGAAGGATACCATTTTACTTGGTACGATCAACTGCCGGAAGAATTACATCAAGCTGTAAATGAAGTTTCACAAAAATGGCTTCAAGGTGCACGAGAAAAATACTTCTCTGTGGGACGATTTGATAAATCATATGTATTATCTAGCGGTGTCGGTATTGTCCGTAAAGATCAAAAAGTCGTTGGCTTCATCACCGCTCAGCCGATGACGAAGAAGCAGGCGGGATATGATTTGTTGCGGGTCTTACCTAAAGAATCTGAGGAATTAGCTGACTATCTGTTAGCCAATCTGTTTATTGTATACGAGAAAATGGGCTACTCGGAAGCCAATCTAGGCTTAGCTCCATTAGCTAATGTTGGAGAAACAGATTTTTCTTTCTTTCAAGAAAAAGTCATGCATATCGTATATAATTATGGTAATTTTTTCTATTCCTTCCAGTCTGCTTATGAAAAGAAATTAAAATATGTCGATCATTGGGAAGGACGTTATTTTGCTTATAGGAAAGGAAGTAATTTCGGATTTGCTACCATGCAGCTACTCAGTCTGATAGGAAAAGAAAAAGGAAATGTTCCGAGTTTGGCAGAAGAAGTGCTCACAGAATTATAAGAATCACTAGAACTTGTTTGGATTATGAAGAGAAAATTCTGTGAAAGCTGTTGAAACGATGACAAAATCAACCACTAGGCAGACATAAGCTATACTTTTATTTTTCCCTATGATAGAATACTTGCGACTTAGACTTTTCGAATGGGTGAGAGGATGGAATTGATTGAAAAAGCGCCAGCCAAGATAAATTTAGGACTGGATGTATTATATAGACGGCAAGATGGGTATCATGAGTTGGAAATGGTGATGTCGAGCGTAGACTTGGCAGATCATCTATTTTTTGAAGAAATAACAGAAGACAAAATCATTGTAGAAACAAATAAAGCATTTTTACCGGTAGATGAACGGAACAATGTTTATCAAGCTGCTTTATTGCTAAAAAATAAATACAATATCAAAACCGGTGTCAAGATCTTTGTTAAGAAGAATATTCCAGTAGCAGCTGGATTAGGCGGAGGAAGTACAGACTGTGCAGCTGCTCTAAGAGGGATCAACCAATTATGGAATCTGGGCTGTTCGTTAGAAGAACTGGCAGAAATCGGTTTGGAAGTCGGTACAGATGTTCCTTACTGTGTCTACGGAAGTACGGCATTTGTCGGTGGCAAAGGGGAAGAAATCCAAGTATTACCTTCTATGCCACAGTGCTGGGTTGTGTTGGTCAAACCAAGAATGAGTGTCTCTACACGTACAGTGTTTAGAGAAGTAGATACGCAAGCCATCCAACATCAAGACATCCACGGACTTGCTGAAGCCATCCGAGAGCAAGATTATCAGCAGATGATCAAAAAAATGGGAAACAGTTTAGAAGATATAACGGGAAAGCGGCATCCAGTCATCCATCAAATCAAAGAGCGTATGATCAAGTACGGAGCAGATGCTGCATTGATGAGTGGAAGCGGACCAACCGTTTTTGCCTTGTGTCAACATTATTCAAGAGCGCAGAGAGTATATAATGGGTTAAAAGGTTTTTGTGAGGAAGTTTATTTAGTACGAACCCTGCAATAAAATATAAGAAGTAAAATAGGTGATGAAAAACTGAGGAATCCTAAAATGGTATTCTTCAGTTTTTTATTGTAGTGAAATGGCTAGATATGAGCAGCAACTCATCCATTTTACGATTTAATCAAGAATATACATGCTTAAATCAGAAATTGATGGATTTCTATTGACTGTGTTTTTTTATTTTGATACATTAGTTCACGTTAATAAATCGTAAAATTACGATTTGTTCATTGAAAGGAGCATATAAATGAAAAAATATCTTTTGACAGCTACGGTAATGATAGGTGCTTTACTGTTTGCAGCATGTGGAAATACGAACAAGGAAGCAGACAAAAAAGAGGATTTGACGATCGTTACGACTTTTTATCCGATGTATGATTTTACAAAAGAGATCGTAGGGGATGAAGGAAACGTGAAACTTTTGATCCCTGCTGGAACGGAGCCGCATGATTTCGAACCAAGTGCAAAAGAAAGAGCAGAAATTTCCGATGCAGATGTTTTCGTGTATAATAGTTCAGACATGGAATTTTTTGTGGATTCGTTAAAGGATTCAGTGGATAGCAAACAGACCTTGATGATCGAAGCAGCTAAAGGAATCGACCGTTTAGAATCGCAAGAAGCAGACGAACATGAAGAATCAGAAGAAGGGCATGGTCATTCACATGAATACGATCCACATGTTTGGCTCGATCCGGTATTAGCTATAAAAGAAGTCAGAACGATTGCTGAAGAATTAGGCGAAAAATATCCAGATAAAAAGGAAACTTTTACGAAGAATGCCGATGCTTATATCAAAAAGCTTGAAGCACTGGATCAAAAATACTCCGATGAGCTAAAAGATGCAACAAACCGCACATTTGTCACTCAGCATGCTGCTTTTGCTTATTTAGCGAATCAATACGACTTAAAACAAGTAGCGATTTCGGGCGTTTCACCAGATCAGGAACCCACACCAAGTCGCTTAGCTGAGCTAAAAGAATTTGTGAAGAAAAACAACATCAAAGTGATTTATTTTGAAGAAAATGCCTCTTCGAAGGTAGCTGAGACATTGTCGAATGAAACAGGAGTGAAGCTAGAAGTGTTGAATCCTTTAGAAAGCTTGACTAATGAACAAATCAAAGCAGGCGAAAATTATATTTCTGTCATGGAAAAAAATCTGAAAGCTTTAAAAGAAAGTATCAATTAAGTTTTAGAATGGAGGTTGTAAGGTGCGTTATATCGAAATATCTGATTTGACCTTTTACTATGATGATGAACCTGTACTAGAAGATGTCTCTTATCATGTAGATGCGGGTGAATTTGTCATTTTAACTGGAGAAAATGGAGCAGCCAAGTCAACCTTGGTGAAAGCATCGTTAGGATTACTGAAACCTTCAAAAGGAATGATAAAGATTGCTGAGAAAAATCAAGAAGGAAAAAAATTAAGTATCGGTTATATTCCTCAACAAGTTGCATCTTTCAATGCAGGTTTTCCTAGTACGGTGATCGAATTAGTCCGTTCAGGAAGATATCCAAGAGGCCGCTGGTTCAAGCGTCTCTCTGAAAAAGATCATCAACATGTACAGCGTGCTTTAGAAGCTGTAGGGATGTGGGATATGCGAAATCGGCGAATAGGTGAATTGTCTGGCGGACAAAAGCAGCGAATCAGTTTAGCGCGTATTTTTGCTACTGACCCTGACTTATTTGTTCTTGATGAACCAACAACAGGTATGGATGAAGAATCCAGAAATGAATTTTATCGTCTTCTCCGACATAGTGCGCATGTCCATGGGAAATCAGTTCTAATGATCACCCATGATCATGAAGATATCAAACAGTATGCGGACAGACAGATCCGACTGGTGAGAAAGGAGGATTCTCAATGGCGTTGCTTTCATATGAATTCATGAGAAGAGCGTTTCTTGCCGCTATCTTCATTGCCGGAATCGCCCCGATGCTAGGTGTGTTTTTAGTGATCAGAAGACAATCGCTGATGGCTGATACGCTTTCTCATGTCTCTTTAGCAGGGGTAGCGTTAGGATTCTTTTTGAACCTTAATCCTACACTTACGACCATGCTAGTCGTTGTATTAGCAGCTGTGATATTGGAGTATCTGCGAACGATCTACCGAACCTATTCAGAAATCTCCATTGCCATTTTAATGGCTGGTGGTTTGGCGCTAGCGTTAGTATTGATGAATTTGAGCGGAGGGAATTCAGCAACAAGTATCCAATCCTATCTGTTTGGTTCGATCGTGACCATTACATGGGAGCAAGTCATCTTTTTAGGAATCTTATTCGTTGCCATCGGTATATTGTTCTTTTTATTCAAACGGCCGATGTATGTTCTGACTTTTGATGAAGATACCGCCCACGTGGATGGGCTACCCGTTCATTTGATGTCGATGATGTTCAATGTGATTACTGGTGTGGCTATTGCTGTGATGATCCCGATTGCCGGTGCACTTTTGATATCCGCAATCATGGTTCTTCCCGCAGCAATCGGTATGCGATTAGGCAAAAGCTTCAATGTCGTGATTGCTATCAGTGTTTGTGTAGGATTTCTAGGGATGCTGTCAGGACTAACTAGCTCGTTTTATCTAGATACACCTCCAGGAGCAACAATCACATTAGTCTTTATTGCTTTGTTCCTGATTGTAAATATCATCAAACGAATATTGGTTGCCTTCAGAAGAAAAAATAACTAAATTATAAAGAAAAGAAGCCTTATAAAAACGAAAAATTTTTTATAGGCTTCTTTTTATTTTAATAAATACCGAACTATTTTCTTATTTTTTCATAAAATGCTCGAATTTTTGAAGAAAAACTTATATAATGTAAAACGATAAAATTTCTTAAAAGGAGTTGGAATAGGTGAAAGTACGTCGCAGTGAACGTCTAGTTGACATGACACAGTATTTATTGAATCACCCGCATGAATTGATTTCCTTAACAAGCTTTGCCGAACGTTATGAATCTGCTAAATCTTCTATCAGTGAAGATTTGGGAATCATCAAGAAAACATTTAAAGAACGAGGGTATGGAACCTTGGAAACAATCCCGGGTGCTGCAGGTGGTGTATTGTTCATCCCTGAAATTTCATATGAAGAGGCGAAAAAATATATTGAATCTCTAGCAGAACGTCTATCAGAACAAGACCGTCTGCTTCCAGGAGGATATGTTTATCTCTCTGATTTGTTAGGAGAACCTGAACTGCTGCGTCAAGTTGGAAGAATCATTGCTTCTAAATACCTTGGTGAAAAAATCGATGCTGTAATGACTGTAGCCACAAAAGGCGTACCTATTGCCCAAGCTGTGTCCTATTATCTGAATGCGCCATTCGTTATTGTACGCCGGGACTCAAAAATAACAGAAGGATCAACAGTAAGTGTCAACTATGTGTCTGGATCTTCTGAAAGAATTGAAAAGATGGAACTGTCTAAGAGAAGTTTGAAACGTGGTTCACGTGTCCTTGTAGTGGATGATTTCATGAAAGGCGGCGGAACAGTCAACGGAATGAAGAGCTTGATTGAAGAATTCGAATCAGAACTTGTTGGCATCACTGTATTTGCCGAATCAAAATTCAACGGTCATCGCGCCATCGATGATTATACGTCACTGCTTTATGTCAAAGATGTAGATACTCAAACGAAAAATATTACGGTTGTGCCAGGAAATTATTTTTCAGAATAAGAGGTTGTGAAAAAGCCGCTTAGTTTCGAGTAGTAAGAAAAATTTTGTGAAAATGGCTTTCCACATTTTTTCATAAATTTGGCTTAATACCGAGAAACTGGCTTTTGAACACCGTTTATCTAGAGGTTGTGAAATCAGCGTCCTGTCCTGAGTATTAGCTCAATAAACGGAAAAATTGCTCCTCATATTTTGCCGTTTATTGAGCTAATACCGAAGGTCAGCTGATTGAAAAACGTTTAATGAAGAGGTTGTAAGCCTACCGTTTAACTCTAAGTCACAAGAAACGATTTCAAAAAACAGCTTTTCATGTTTTATGAGTAGTGTGACTTGTGACCGAGGAGTTGGCAGGAGAGCACCGGTTACCAAATAGATAGGCCCGTTATGGTCTATCTATTTTTTTATCCAGAAAACGCTGGGATAAAAGAAAATCACTTGTTTTGTTGAAAAAATGGGTATACTGGGATAAACTGAAATCAGCAAACTATATTTAGGAGTGACGCAGTTGGACGCACGTTATGCAATTATTTTGGCGGCAGGGAAAGGTACCCGCATGAAGTCAAAATTATATAAAGTTTTACATCCCGTTTCTGGTAAACCTATGGTAGAACATATCATTAATCGGGTCAGTGAAACGAAACCAGATGAAGTGATTACGATCGTTGGACACGGAGCAGAACAAGTTAAAGCACAACTAGGAGAACGCAGTAAATATGCGTTACAAGCAGAACAATTGGGAACAGGACATGCTGTTTTGCAAGCTGCTTCTTTCTTGGAAGGAAAAAAAGGAACAACGTTAGTTATCAGTGGCGATACACCATTATTGACTACTGAAACGCTGAACAATCTTTTTGAATATCACCAAGGAAAAAATGCAAGTGCAACGATCTTGACGGCACAAGCAGAAAACCCAACAGGATATGGACGAATCATCCGTGACCATATTGGGATCGTAGAAAAAATCGTGGAACAAAAAGATGCAACACCAGAAGAAGCTCTTGTACAAGAAATCAATACAGGAACTTACTGTTTTGACAACGAAGCTTTGTTCGATGCGTTAAGCAAAGTTGGAACAAACAATGCTCAAGGTGAATACTATCTAACAGATATCATCGAAATCTTAAAAGAAGAAGGCCATACAGTTGCTGCTTATCAAACGGATGATTTTGAAGAATCAATGGGAGTCAATGATCGGATCGCGTTAGCTAAAGCAAATGAGATCATGAGAAAGCGAATTAACCAGATGCATATGGTCAATGGCGTAAGCTTTGTCGATTCAGCAACGACATACATCGATGCAGGCGTAGAAATCGGTCCAGACACATTGATCGAAGCAGGTGTACAAATCCAAGGAAATACAGTCATTGGTTCTGATTGTGTCATCGGGTCACATTCAAAAATCGTAGACAGTAGGATTGAGGATCACGTCGTCATTGAAAACTCAGTCATTGAAAGCAGCCATGTCAAGAAACATGCAGATGTGGGACCTTATGCACATTTACGACCAAAAGCTGAAATTGGCGAAAACGTCCATATCGGAAACTTTGTGGAAGTGAAAAATGCTCAAATCGGCAAAGGAACTAAAGTCGGTCACTTGACTTATGTTGGTGATGCTACGCTGGGAGAAGAAATCAATGTCGGATGTGGTGTTGTCTTCGTCAACTATGATGGAAAGAACAAACATCATACGACTGTCGGCGACCACAGCTTTATTGGTTCTAGCACGAATATCATCGGACCTGTCGAGGTAGCTAAAAACAGTTCGATTGCTGCCGGGTCAACAATTACAGACAATATTCCAGAATATGCGCTGGCAATTGCGAGAGCAAGACAAGTCAATAAAGAAGGATATGCAAAAAAACTCCCTTATCTAAACTAAGACTTTTGCAAAATCACTTGATTTATTTAAAAAATATGACTACTATTTATTAGGTAGAATTCTAGAGTTGTGAAAAAGAAAGTGGAGGTCCCCATGTCAAAACATTACTTTGACCCAAGATTAAAAATTTTTGCGTTAAATTCCAATCGCCCATTAGCAGAGAAAATTGCAGCAGCAGTCGGCGTCGAGTTAGGAAAATCATCTGTTACTCAATTTAGTGATGGAGAAATTCAAGTAAACATTGAAGAAAGTATTCGTGGATCGCATGTCTATGTTATTCAATCAACGAGCAGCCCAGTCAATGATAACTTGATGGAGTTGCTGATCATGATTGACGCACTGAAACGAGCAAGTGCAAAAACAATCAACGTAGTCATGCCTTATTATGGCTATGCGCGTCAAGACCGTAAAGCACGTGCACGGGAACCAATCACAGCGAAATTAGTAGCAAACATGATTCAAAAAGCTGGTGCAACAAGAATGCTGACTTTGGACCTTCATGCAGTCCAAATCCAAGGTTTCTTTGATATTCCAGTCGATCATTTGATGGGTGCGCCACTTATTGCCAATTATTTCTTAGAAAAAGGAATCAAAGGCGATGATGTTGTCGTTGTTTCACCAGACCATGGTGGTGTCACACGGGCACGTAAATTAGCGGAATTTTTGAAATCTCCGATTGCGATCATAGACAAACGCCGTCCAAAAGCAAATGTTGCAGAAGTAATGAATATCATTGGACAAGTCAAAGGCAAAACTTGTGTACTGATCGATGATATGATCGATACAGCAGGTACGATCACATTGGCTGCCAATGCTTTGAAAGAAGCTGGTGCAACTAGTGTGTATGCTTCATGTACACATCCAGTATTATCCGGCCCTGCTTTACAAAGAATAGAAGATTCAGCTATCGAGCGTCTAGTTGTTACAGACTCGATCTATCTTCCAGAAGATCGTAAAATCGACAAAATCGATGAAGTAAGTGTTGGCGGACTAATGGGAGATGCAATCAAACGTATCCATGAAAACAAACCAGTTAGTCCATTGTTTGAAACAAAAAATAAATAATAAATAAACTCACAAAGGGGAGTCCAATTGGGCTGAGATTGAATCTATTTCTAAACCCTTCGTACCTGTATCGGTTATGCGAGCGTAGGAATTGTGAATAAACAGCTGTTTGACTATTTTCGAAAGCTGCTTCCTCCTTTGTGACTTTTTTATTCAAAGGAGGAAGTTTTTTTATGGGAAAAAATAGAGTTTGGGTAGAAGGAACGATTGTTGCAGCGTTAGCGATGGTGTTGTCGTTGATTCCGATCCAGATCGGCAGCAGTTTTTCTATTTCATTAGGGCAGATTCCATTGACTCTTTTTGCGTTAAGAAGAGGGACAAAGGCAGGGATGCTGGCAGGTTTCATTTGGGGCATCCTACATTTTCCGTTGGGACAAGTTTATTATTTAAGTGTCGTTCAAGTGTTGATTGAGTACCCGATTGCCTATACTTTTGCAGGCGCAGCAGGGCTCATGGCTTCAAATGTCCAAAAAGGCTATGTAGACGATAATACGAAACAAATTAGAAAAAGCATCGTGTTTGGTGCATTGATTGGCGCACTTTCCAGATATTTTTGGCATTTTATTGCAGGAGTGGTTTTCTGGGGAGCGTATGCACTATGGGGGATGAATCCTTGGCTCTTTTCTTTCGTAATGAATGGTGCCAGCGGGTTGAGTACAGCTATTGTAACGATCATCGTTTTATTAGGGATCCAACAAACGACTCCTTCGATTTTTGTGCCAGATAAACGACAGGAGCTGTAAATAAAAAAGAAGCAAGAAACTTGAGACAGAATCATGTCCTAGTTTCTTGTTTCCTTTTTATTTTTTGATAAGAAATAGATCTACTTCAATGGCAGATAAGAAAGATCGGCATCTTCTACCAATTGCCAGTGTCGATCGGTGACAGAGTAGATTAAAGTAGCGATGATTTCCTCTTCTCGATACCGGGTGCCTTTTAATTTCCAAATATAATCTTCAATCACATAGATTGGGATACGATATTTACCATCGATCAAACCAACTTGATCAAAAGAAAAAATGATCCCTTCCTGCATCAAATTACGCATTTCTTTCAATAATTCCACACTGATTTTTTCAACAGGTGTTTCTTTTTTGAAAAAAGATTTTTTTACATTGATCTTATCTGACAAGATCGAACTTAATTTACTAGCAAAAATCCTATAAAATTCATCTAAATAGCGATAATAAATCCGATTCAGCTGATCATTAAGATCGAAGTATACAAAATTATTCTGTAGTTTATAAAAAAACGGCGAATGAAGATGTGTTTTCATATGACCAAAATATAATAATTCTGAAATTTCTAAAGGTGTCAATTCTTTCAGCATCGTTAAATCAGTAAAGTCGATCCACTTCAATTCATCGAATCCACGCCTGTTACGAGAAGAGGAAAAGAAACGCTGAATATTTTCTGTACCACGGATTACTTTCAGCCCTGTATGGGATTCATATTCTCCAGCAGAAGCAGATGGATCAAGCAAGAGCAAGTTTTGAGGAAAATGCACGATACTGTTTGCAAAGTCAGTAGCAGTCAGCCCTTTTGTTAAAACAGCATTACTTGTGGTATCAATATGTACATAAACTGACTCAGTCATCATGTTCCTCCTCTTATTTCCTCTTAATCTCTTTTATTTTACAACATTTGCATTAAAAAAGCTTGTTTCTTTTATTTTAAAATTCCATTACAAAATCACGTTTTCATTGAAAACACTCTCATTTTCAATTAATTTTTGTGATTTTTGTATTTTTTTATTTAAAGGAGGTTTTATGAATTGTTTTCTTATGGAATCTACAAAGTCGAATACGAGACTCATGACCTTTTTATGACGTACTGGTATACTTGAAGAAAAAGGAGAGCGCGATGGAGATAAAAAAAGTTTACTTTTCACAGAAAATGTCGCTGTATTCGCCTATCCAGCAAGCAAAACAACCCCTTCCATTTTTTCAAAGTCATCAAGAAAGTAGAGACGCTTTTTGGCGTTCTGCAAAAAAGCAATGTGCTTTTAAAGCAGTATCGAAAAAATATACCGTCTATTTTACTATTGCTAAAAGTAGAGGAGATGTTATTTTTAATAATCTGTTGATTGAAGGTGAAACTTTTGAATGGAAAAAATTTTTTCGGTATATGGAAGCTTGCGCTCGTTTTTTTATTAAAGAAAACTGTTGTTTTTTATTTCAATCTCCTCTATCAGAAGAATGGTTGCGTATTTTTCATAAAAACGGCTATCAAGGAACCACACAATTAAATAAAAAGCTGGTCTATCATACAGCACTTGTTTTAGGTGGAGGAGGAGCGCACGGTGCTTATCAGATTGGTGTGTGGCAGGCGCTGAAGGAACATGATATCAACTTTGAGATTATCACAGGTACCTCGGTAGGTGCGTTGAACGGCGCATTGATTTTACAAGGAGATATGAAAAAAGCTGTGAATTTATGGAAAAAGCTGTCGACAAGACAAGTGCTTGCGTTACCAGAAATGGCTGCAGTTGAAGACCTTCGTGAACGCTTCTATCGAGAAAGACGCCAAATGACGAAAACAGCACTAATTGAAGGCGGGGTTTCTTCTGCTCCATTGGAAAAGATGGTCAAAGACAATTTGGATTTGTCCTTACTCAAACATAATCCCAAAATACGTTTATATACGGTGTCTACTAAACTGCCAGAACTAGCGGAAGTAGTGACTGATATCCAACAGACAAAAACAGAAGAAATACCAGATTGGATACTCGCCTCTGCTTCATTTTATCCCGCTATGGCTTATCGAAAGATCGGAAAAAATAAATATGCAGACGGTGGGTATCGCAACAAAATACCTATTGATATTGCGATTAACAAAGGAGCAACAGAGGCATTTGTCGTAGATGTGCAAGGGCCAGGCCCAGCGAAAAAAATTCGTATGCCAGACATTTTTATCCATTGGAAATGTCAAACATTGTGGACACTAGGCAGCTTTCTGCTTTTTGATAGCCAAAGGAACCAATTAAATTTACAATTAGGCTATCTGGAAATGAAAAAACGATTAGGCTATTACTATGGGAACTGGTATACATTTCATTCTGTTAAACCTGCAAGAACATACTGGCGAGGATTTTTGTCTTACTTAACAAAAGAAATTCAGTTAGAATTATCTTTTTTCAAAAGCATAAAATTTTGGCAAAAACTGCGTAATTTATATAAGAACAGGGTCGTACCAGAGACATGCGGATTGGCGATGCTAGAACTTTTAGCAAAAAAACATTTTTTACTGCCCAATGAAATCTATCAAGTAGACATGATGATTCAAATGATCTGCCAACAAGATATAAAAAGTATGCCGGATGATTTATTGGCACAAATTGGTCAATTAAGTACTGAAGAATGGCGAAGGTATCGAAAATACCAGCAAAAAATACAAAATGAGCGCACGAAAACTGTTTATTTTGATTATCTGCTACAAGGAAAACGCAAGGATCGTTTGCAGCATGAATTGCTTAAGCAACCAGTTGACACATTACTGATCCTATATTTATATTATCTCAAGGAGGAACAACCATGGCACAAGAATTTTCATATGAAATCGTAGAAGAAATCGCTATATTGTCAGAAAACAACAAGGGGTGGCGTAAAGAACTGAACCTAGTCAGCTGGAATGGTCGCCCGCCAAAATTCGATCTTCGAGATTGGGCGCCAGACCATGAAAAAATGGGGAAAGGCCTGACATTGACGAACGAAGAGTTTGAACAACTGCAAAAAGCAATAGAAAATATGTAATGAGGAAGGACCCTGTCGAATGAAAAGTATGACTGGTTTTGGCAAAGCCATCCGCGAAACAAAAGCGTATCAGTTAGATATTGAAATAAAAAGTGTCAACCAGCGTTTTCTAGATGTTCAAATACGAAGTCCTAAAATCCTGAACTTTGTTGAAAACGATTTTCGTCAGCTTATTAAACAGCAGTTAAGCCGCGGTCGAATCGAAGTATTTGTGAATCTAGCTTATATTGGCAAAAACGAAAAACAGATCGTCATCAACTGGGAATTGATTGATTCACTTATCACTCAATTGACAGACGGAATTCAACAACGATACGGTAGTCAAAATCAAGTGTCAATTAGTCGGATGGCGGAACGCTTCGTGCTGGACGAAAACTTCGTAACGGTAGAAGAAAAACCGGAAGAGAGCATGGAAGAATTGGCACAGTTAGCTCTAGATACATTGAAAAGCGCACTTGATTCTATTGAGGCGAGTCGAGAAAAAGAAGGTCAAGCTTTAGCTTTAGTGTTGAAAAAGAATACTGAAGAATTCAAAGAAGTACTAAAAAAACTCGATAGTTTTGTAGAAATCTATGAAAAGGAATTTCAAATAAGGTATCAAAAAAAGCTGGAGGAATTTCTTGGAGCGAAAGTCGATGAGCAACGGTTGTTGACGGAGCTAGCCATCTTGTTGGAACGCGGAGATATTCACGAGGAACTGGATCGTCTGGCGATCCATGTACAAAAACTAGATGAACTTATCGAAGCACAATGTCCTGTAGGTCGGGAATTAGATTTCCTGATCCAAGAAATGAATCGGGAAATCAACACGATCGGTTCCAAATCAAATGCAATCGAAATTAAAAATCAAGTCGTCCAGTCTAAGACGATCTTAGAAAAAATCAGAGAACAAGTACAAAATATTGAATGACGAAAGAGGTAGAGATAATGAAATATTATGACGTAACGTTCCACGAATTAAGTGGAAAAACTGTGGTTAAACGGGATATCCCTTCTGAAAAAAACGGCTTTGACGTATGGAAAGATGCCTGTGCAGACTATAATGAGAACGAACTGTTTATTTTGATCAACGACGGTGCTTACGTGACGATGAATCGGAAATTTATTGTTCGAATTGACACAGAAGAGGTAGAAGATCCGACAGAAAAAGCACGTTCTCGAAAAGATGAGATCATGGGTGTAGTGAATACTTTGTCCAATATGGGCTTTTAGCAAGGATGCTGAACAAAGAAATACAATAAATAAACAGAATTGGATTTCTTCGCTTAGCTTCTTTGCTCTAGGAATACATTTAAAGGTTGTGACAAAATTCGTGTCACAATCTTTTTTTATTTTGAATAAGTGATGTTCAAAAACCATTTTCTCGGTATTAAGCCAAATTTATGCAAAAATGTGAGAAACTATTTTCACAAAATTTTTCTTCATACTCGAAACTAATCGGCTTCTTCACGACCTCTTATACACGGCGTTCAAAAGCTTGCATCTGCGATAATAACCCCAACCAAACGAAAAACATGAGAAGCTGTTTATGTTTGGCTGTTCTTATTACTTGATGCAGGACAGCTTTTTTACGACCTCTTGGTACAGGGTAGCTTTTTTACCAATTTCTAGCTATAATTAAAGATAACCTTGAAAGTTGCAGAAAAAAAGTGCAAAATAAACGATAAGTACAAAAAGACTAGTTGAAAGGACGTCGTCATGTCAGAGCGTGGATTATTAATCGTGTTGTCTGGTCCATCCGGTGTAGGAAAAGGCACAGTACGAAAAGCAATTTTTGAGAGTGAGGATAATGATTTTCAGTATTCGATCTCAATGACTACCCGTAAAATGCGTGAAGGGGAGGTCGAAGGCGTTGATTATTTCTTCCGAAGCAAAGAAGAGTTTGAATCAATGATCGAAGCTGGAGAGATGCTGGAATACGCAGAATATGTCGGGAATTATTATGGAACTCCTTTGTCATATGTCAACAAGACATTGGATGAAGGAAAAGATGTTTTCTTGGAGATTGAAGTCCAAGGAGCAAAACAAGTCAAAGAAAAAGTGCCCGATGGTGTATTCATCTTTTTGACTCCGCCAGATTTAGCGGAATTAAAATCACGGATCGTAGGCCGAGGAACAGATGCAGATGAAGTAATCGAAAAACGAATGAAAGTTGCAAAAGAAGAAATCGAAATGATGGCTCTTTACGACTATGCTGTTGTAAATGATGAAGTGCCGCTAGCAGTTGAACGAATCAAAAACATTATTGCCAGTGAACATTTTCGAGTAGATCGCGTAATCGGTAAATATATTAAAATGTTAAAGGAGATGTAGTCTTATGATGTTAAAACCTTCAATTGACTCACTATTAGATCGTGTAAATTCAAAATATTCTCTAGTGATTTTAGCAAGTAAACGCGCGCATGAATTGGATGCAAGTGCACAGCCTACTCTAGATTCTTTTGATTCAGTAAAAAGCGTCGGTCAAGCTTTAGAAGAAATCGATGCAGGAAATGTAGTCAATGATCCACATCCTGAATTAAAACGTGAACGTTTGAAGATGGAAGAAGAGGAACGTCAAGCACAAAAAGAGCGTGAACAACACGAATTGGAATCACGTATCCGTGAAGAGCAAAAAATGTAATAAAGAAAAATAGAGCGAACATCTAAAAAGAAAAGCAAACCCAGCTGTTTCCTTTTCAAACATTCGCCACTTATTGTCTGGTAGAAAAGGCTGTGTCTGAACTTTTTGACACAGTTCTTTTTTTTCTTATCTGCTGTTAATTTTTTGTTAGGATTTGGCAGAAGATAAGACAAATCCATCGATCTCTAGTAAAATAGGCAAGGAACTTTTTGTCGCTTGATAAGAAAAGACAAAAAAAGGAGGAAACGAACCATGACATTAACAGCTGAAGTCATTGTGGACGTACCTACTATGCAGACCGATCAGCCATTCACTTATTTGGTTCCCTCTGAAATGGAAACAGCTTTGCAAGTCGGGATGCGAGTAGAAGTCCCTTTTGGTAATGGCAATCGTCATGTCCAAGGATTTGTTATGGCTATCCAAAAATCAGAAGAATCAGCTAATCCATCTTTGAAGGCAGTTATTCGTTTGCTAGACCTTGCTCCGGTGGTCAATGAAGAATTACTTTCATTAGCTGATTATATGAAAAAAATTACTTACGCATTCAAAATCACTTGTCTACAAACGATGCTTCCGAGTGTGATGAAAGCAGAATATGATAAATTGATCTATCCTTTGGCAGACACACCAGAAGTTCAGGTATTGTTTGATCAGCGAGAAGTGATTTCCTGGAAGGAAGCAGAAGAAGAAGGCAGCCTTTCTCAATTGATTCGCTGGCGCCAAGAGCAATTAGTAGATATCAAATATGAAGTCCATACACGAAATAAAGTAAAAACGATTCGTTTGGTCCGTTCTTTGTTAACTGAAAAGCAAATCGAAGAAGAATGGGCAAAATTACGGCAAAATGCCAAGAAACAAAAAGAACTTCTTTTGTGTTTATCTGAACTGAGCCAAGAAGAACCAATTGCTTATTTCAAAAATAAAGGAATCAGTACTGCTGTCTTGAATCAAGGAAAAGAAAAGGGCTGGCTGGAGTTTATAGAATCAGAACGTTATCGCGACCCTTATAAAGACCGAGTATTTGACCAAACGACGGCATTGGAACTGAATGCAGAACAAAAAAATGCTGTCGAACAAATCATCACAGCAGGTCAGCAGCAAAAAGATCAGGTCTTTTTGCTGGAGGGAATCACTGGCAGCGGGAAAACAGAAGTATATCTTCAGGCAATCGCTGATGTTTTGTCAGAAAATAAAACGGCTATTATGTTAGTGCCTGAAATCGCATTGACTCCGCAAATGGTCGAGCGATTCAAAGGACGCTTCGGAGAATCAGTTGCGGTCTTACATAGCGGACTTTCCCAAGGTGAAAAATATGATGAATGGCGCAAGATTGAGCGGGAAGAAGCGCAAGTAGTAGTAGGCGCACGATCTGCTATTTTTGCCCCGCTGAAAAATATCGGGCTGATCATTATCGATGAAGAACATGAATCAAGTTACAAACAAGATGAGACACCGCGTTATCATGCGAGAGATCTAGCAATTTGGCGCAGTAAATATCATCATTGCCCAATAGTTCTAGGAAGCGCGACGCCCTCTTTAGAATCAAGAGCACGAGCTCAAAAAGGCGTTTATCAGTTATTGCAGTTAAACCACCGAGCCAAAGCAGCTGCACAGCTTCCAGCTATTGAGATCGTAGATATGCGTGAAGAGTTTCAGAATCATCGGACCTCTACTTTTTCTGCTAATTTGCAGGAAAAAATACAAAATCGATTAGACAAAAAAGAACAAACTGTCCTACTGCTCAATCGTCGAGGATATTCGTCTTTTGTGATGTGTAGGGACTGTGGATTTGTTCTTCCATGTCCTAATTGCGATATCTCTCTTACACTGCATATGGATACACGTTCAATGCGCTGCCATTATTGCGGACATGAAGAACCTATTCCCAATCGCTGTCCTAATTGTGGCGGCAATAAAATCCGCTACTATGGAACAGGTACTCAAAAAGTAGAAGAGGAACTCCGAGAACTTTATCCGCAAGCTAGGATTTTGCGTATGGATGTAGATACCACTCGAAGAAAAGGGGCACACGAACAGATTTTACAAAAATTCGGTGCAAAAGAAGCAGATATATTATTAGGGACACAAATGATTGCTAAAGGTTTGGACTTTCCAGAAGTGACATTAGTTGGGGTGTTGAATGCTGATACCTCCCTGAATTTACCGGATTTTCGTTCTAGTGAGCATACATTCCAATTGCTTACCCAAGTTTCAGGACGAGCAGGGCGAGCGGAAAAAGCAGGCGAAGTCGTGATCCAAACATTCAATCCTCAACATTACGCCATAGAATTGGCTAAAAAACAAAATTATGAGCAGTTTTATCAGCAGGAAATGCATGTACGGCATCGTGGAGGCTATCCTCCTTATTACTTTACTGTGAAAATAACCGCCAGCCATCCTGAAGAACAAGTAGCGGCAAAGAAAATCTTTCAGATTGCCAATCAGCTAAAAGAAGTGTTAAGCCCTCAAAGCTTGCTATTAGGGCCAACGCCCAGCATGATTTTGAGAGTGAAAAACCGATATTATTATCAACTAATCATCAAATATAAACATGAACCGAATCTTCCTCATGTTTTGGATGAAATTTTGAATGGAAGCCAGAAAGAACAGCGACAAGGTCTTTTTGTGGCAATTGACAACGAACCATTAAACTTTATTTAAGAAAGGGCCAAATTATGCGCTATCCTATATTGATCCACCCTAATGATAAATTAAAAAGAACTGCTCAGCCAATCGATGTAATCACGGACGAGACAATCGCTTTATTAGACAATTTATATGAGACAATGATTGCGAATGACGGAATAGGGATCGCTGCTCCTCAAGTAGGACAAAACAAGAGAATTGCTGTGATCGAAGTAGATGAAGGCGAGAAATTTGAACTGATTAACCCAGAAATCATCGAAGCAAAAGGTGAAAGCCTTGACGTAGAAGGTTGTCTCAGTATTCCGCATGTCTATGGAACGGTCAAGCGAGCAGATGAAGTGACCGTGCGTTATTATGATCGAGACGGAGAAGAGATAGAAGTGACGGCTTTTGGCTATTTAGCCCGTGCCTTCCAGCATGAAATCGATCACTTAGACGGTATCTTGTTCATTGAGAAAATGATACAGCAGATCCCGGAAGAAGAACTTGAAGAATATATGGAGGAACATCTTGATGACTAAGCTAGTATTTATGGGCACACCTGCTTTTTCTGTGCCGATTCTTGAAGGGCTGATAGAATCAGGTTACGAGATCCAGGCAGTGGTAACACAGCCCGACCGTCCAGTTGGGCGGAAACGAGTAATTACGCCGACACCGGTAAAAAAAGCGGCTCTGAAGCACGGTATCCGTGTGCTGCAGCCAGAGAAAATCTCCGGTTCGCCAGAAATGGAAGAAATCATTGAATTGGTGCCTGATGTGATCGTCACTGCGGCATTTGGCCAATTCTTGCCTGAAAAGTTATTGCAAGTACCAAAATTAGGGGCAATCAATGTCCATGCTTCTTTACTTCCTAAATATCGGGGAGGTGCGCCTGTTCATTATGCCATCATGAATGGGGAGAAAGAAACTGGTGTAACGATCATGGAAATGATCAAAAAAATGGATGCAGGCGGAATCTATGCGCAAGAAAGCATACCAATCACTAAACAAGATGATGTAGGGACGATGTTTGAAAAGCTTAGCCTTTTAGGAAGAAAGCTATTGCTAGAAACATTGCCCAATATTTTGGATGGACAAAAACCAGTACCTCAAGACGAGTCAGAAGCAACTTTTTCGCCAAACATCACACGGGAACAAGAAGCAATCGATTGGCATAAAACTGCAGAAGAAATTGACAACCAAGTACGCGGAATGCGTCCTTGGCCAATTGCATTCACGACCTATGAGGGCATACGCTGGAAATTATTATCGGTTGAAGTATTGGCAGAAACTACAGACAAAGCACCTGGTACGATCATCCGGAAAGACAAAAAAAATCTATGGATTGCTTGCGGTAAACAGACCGTCTTAGCCATCAATGAATTACAGCCAGCTGGTAAAGGAAAACAGGCCGTACATGATTTCCTTAACGGAAGCGGTCAGCAAGTTCAGATTGGTCAGCAGGTGAAATAATGAAAAAAATTCCTAAAAAAATGAAAAAATCAGTACGATATATGGCATTACTGACATTAGAGCGAGTGAACAAGGGTGGCGCCTACTCGAATCTTTTGTTGAATGAGATGATCAAACAAAGCGAGCTAAATCAAAAAGATGTGGGTTTATTTACAGAATTGATCTATGGTACGATTAGCCATCAGCGACTATTGGAATTTTACGTTGCACCATTGATCGCTAAAGCAAAAAAAGTGGATGACTGGGTCAAGATGCTTCTTTATCTTTCTGTATACCAATTAGAATTTTTAGATAAAGTCCCTGCACATGCTATTTTAAACGAGGCGGTCGAAATCGCAAAAGTAAAAGGAAATCCTGGGACAGGGAAATTTGTAAATGGTGTCTTGAGGAATTATCAGCGTCAAGGAGCACCAGATCTGCAAGGCATTGCTGATCCTATCGAAAGACTTTCTGTCAAAATCAGCCTGCCTCTATGGATGACGAAACGACTGGTGGATCAAATCGGATACGAAGAAACTGAAAAGCTCGGTTTATCGCTATATCAGCCTAGCCATGCTAGTGCCCGAGTAGATACACGCCGACTTTCCAGAGATCAGGCCATCACTGTTTTGCAAGAAGAAGAGATCACAGCTGAAAAAAGCCAAGTCAGTCCATACGGTATAGTAGCGAAAAAAGGGCATTTAGCTTCTAGCTCATTGTTCCACGATGGCGTCATGACGATCCAAGATGAAAGTTCGATGCTTGTAGCGCCGTCTATGCAAATCGAGCCTGAACATCATGTCTTAGATGCCTGTGCAGCACCCGGAGGTAAGACGACGCATATTGCTTCTTTTTTAGATCCGTCATGCGGTGGAGAAGTGGTCGCTTTAGATGTACACGAACACAAAGTCAAACTCATTGAAGATAATGCAGCACGTCTAGGTGTCTCTTCTGCTGTCTACGCTCAAAAGATGGATGCTAGAGAAGTCAGTAAACAGTTCGAAGCAGAGCAGTTTGATCGGATTTTAGTAGACGCGCCTTGTTCAGGTCTTGGGCTGCTTCGGCGAAAACCAGATATTCGTTATAAAAAACAGCCGGATGAATTAGCGAATTTACCAAAAATCCAATTGGAAATTTTAGAAAGCTGCGCACCAACTTTAAAGTCTTCCGGTATTCTGACTTATAGCACTTGTACGATCTTAAAAGAAGAAAACCAAGACGTTGTTTCTGCTTTCTTGGAAAGACACCCTGATTTTGAGAGGATTGATGTTTTGACCAATCCTATGCTACAATCATCAATCGAAGAGAAAATGTTGACTTTGTATCCGCATCAGTTTTACACAGATGGATTTTTCATTTGTTGTTTGCGCAAAAAGTAATGAGGTGAAAAAATGCAGATTGAATATCAATCAGATGTAGGAAGACGACGTAACACAAATCAAGACTATGCCAGTGTATTTACCAGCCGTTCAGGTCTCAAGCTTGCTGTATTAGCAGACGGGATGGGTGGTCATCGTGCCGGAGACATTGCCAGTCAGATGGCGGTAACGAATCTAGGCGAAGCTTGGGAAAAACAAGAAGCTGTTGACGATGAAAAAATCGCCCAATGGTTCATTCAATCGATTCAAGAAGAAAATATGCTGATTTATCAGCGTGGACAAGAACAGCCGGAATATAACGGTATGGGAACAACAATCGTAGCGGCCGCTCTGTCAGATGACTGGTTCACGATTGCCAATGTTGGGGATAGCAGAGCTTATTTGATTCGTGAAGATAAAATCATGCAATTGACGGAGGATCATTCTTTAGTCAATGAACTAGTCAAATCAGGAGAAATCAGCGAAGAAATGGCAGTGAACCATCCAAGGAAAAATATTTTAACACGTTCTGTCGGCATGCCTGGAACAGTCGAAGTAGATGTTTCTACTCATCTTTGGCAACTAAAAGATCGACTGCTGTTATGTTCAGATGGCTTGACGAACATGCTGTCTGAAGAAGAAATAGGAACGATCATCAATCAAGAAGGCCCATTGTCTCATAAAGTAACTGAGCTGATTGATCGTGCCAATGAAGCAGGCGGAGCGGATAATATCACCGTTCTTCTTATCGAATATAAGGAGGACAGTGTATGATCGAGTTGGGCAAAAAATTAAATGGCCGTTATCAAATCACTGGAAATATCGGTAGCGGTGGTATGGCAAATGTATTTTTGGCGCACGATTTAATCTTGGATCGTGATGTAGCAGTTAAAGTCTTACGATTTGACTTTCAAAATGACCAGACTGCGATTCGACGATTTCAGAGAGAAGCTTTAGCAGCAACAGAACTCGTTCATCCAAACATTGTTAGTGTTTACGATGTTGGTGAAGAAGACAACATGCAGTATCTGGTGATGGAATACGTCAAAGGAATGGACTTGAAACGATATATCCAAACACATTATCCTGTTCCTTATGAAACAGCAGTAAATATTATGCAGCAGATCCTTTCTGCTATTTCTTTAGCTCATAACCATCAAATCATCCACCGAGATTTGAAACCCCAAAACGTACTGATCGATAATGAAGGTGTTGTAAAAATCACGGATTTCGGGATTGCTATCGCTTTATCTGAAACATCGATCACGCAGACGAATACGATGCTAGGATCTGTTCATTATCTGTCCCCTGAGCAGGCCAGAGGAAGTATGGCAACGAAGCAGTCAGATATTTATGCTTTAGGGATCATCCTTTATGAGATGTTGACGGGTAGCGTACCGTTTGATGGTGAATCTGCTGTAACAATTGCTTTAAAACATTTTCAAGATGATCTTCCATCTATAAAAGCACTTGATCCAAATGTGCCACAAGCACTGGAAAACGTGATTTTACGGGCAACGGCTAAAGAACCTGCAGACCGTTATAAGTCAGCCGAGGAAATGTCTGATGATCTTTCTACAGTATTATCACCAGCTCGTGCAAACGAAGAAAAATGGCAGCCTCATGTGATGGATAATGAAACAAAAGTTATCACACCCCTTACGGAAGATGCACCAATGCCTGATTCATTCAAATCTATGCCTCTGCCAAAAGACAAGCCAGAAAACGAAACCTTACCAGAGGAGGAAGAAGTTCTGCCTGATCCTAAAAAGAAAGGACAGAAAAAATGGTGGCTGATCCTATTAGCTATTCTTGCTGTTTTAGGAATCGGAACAGCTGTATTCTTTGCTTCTGGCGGGCGAGGAGAAGTTGTTGTTCCTGATGTTTCTGATCTTTCTGAAGCTTCTGCTAGAGAAACACTCGCAAAAGCGAAATTAGAAGTAGCAACAAAAACAGAAGAAATTGCAGATGACAAAATCGAAGAAGGTAATGTAGTGAAGACAGACCCGGCAGCGGGAACGACAGTCAAGCAAAAACGCGAAGTCACTCTGTATATTAGTAGCGGCACGAAAAAAATCAAATTAGATGATTACAGTGGTAAAAGTTATGAAGATGCCGAAGCAAGTTTGAAAGAATTAGGGTTTTCTGCTGACTTGATTCAAAAAGAAGAGGAATTCAGTTCAGAGGTAGAAAGCGGAATGATCATTTCGCAATCTCCATCAGAAGATACAGAAGTCGATCCTAAAACAGACACGATTACTTTCACAGTCAGCAAAGGACCAGAAACAGTGACTTTGAGTAGTCATGTAGGAGAAAACTACGAAACTGTTCGTAATTGGCTTGTTACACAAGGATTCAATATCAATAATATTAGTGCTACTTATGACTATAGCGACACTGTACCATCAGGTTCGATCATCAGTCAGGATCCAGCCTCGGGTGAAGTTGTAGCAGAAGAAACTTACATCAATTTTGTCGTAAGCCAAGGAACAGAGCCTAAATTGAATGATATCTCCGGCTATACAAAAAGCGAAGCACAAAGTTATTTAGCTAGTGTCGGTGCAGAATATATCGGGCATGAGACTTCCGAATATTCAAACACGGTGGATAAAGATAAAGTGATTCGTACAGTACCAGGGGCAGGAACGACAATTACCAAAGGAATGGTTGTGAACGTAATTTACTCTAAAGGACCAGATCCAGCGTCTTCTAGTTCTGAAAAAGACTCTTCAGACAGTTCTAGCAGCTCAAGTAGCTCCAGTAGCACAAGCAACTCTTCAAAAGAAGAATCTTCCAGCTCCACAAGTTCATCAGCTAGCACCTCAGAAAGTTCAAAATAAGTGCTGAATAAAATATATCAGAAGGGAATGCGACATTGATTTGTTGCATTCTCTTTTTTGTGTTTCTATCTCTTTTGATCAATTTTCAAGCCATATACTTTGAGAAGTTTGCATGGAATAACACCTACTTTCCTCTTCGTATGGTAAAATAAACAAAAACGGAGGTGGCACTTATCAAAGGACAAATCAGAAAAGCAATCAGCGGTTTTTACTATGTATACGCAAACGGAGAGACCTATCAAACAAGAGGAAGAGGAAATTTCCGGAATCGGAAAATCACGCCGCTTGTCGGAGATCAGGTGATCTTTGAGAGTGAAAATCAAACAGACGGCTATCTTCTGGAAATCTTGCCGAGAAAAAATCAATTAGTTCGCCCACCAGTCACAAATGTTGATCTTGGAATCATTGTCACAAGTATCGTAGAGCCTGCATTTTCTTATAATCTACTTGACCGCTTTCTAGTTACCTTGGAATACGAGTCGATCGAACCGATTATTTTTTTGACAAAGACCGACTTGTCAGACGACCCAGAAAAAATCGAAGAGATCAAGCAAACCTATACTAAAATAGGCTATCCGGTGATTGTACCCAATCATACGGGTGATACGACAGAACTGATCCGTTACTTCCCAGAACGGCTATCGGTCTTTATGGGTCAGTCTGGAGCAGGAAAATCGACGCTACTGAATCAAATATCACCGGAACTGAATTTAGCAACAGGAGAGATTTCTGATGCACTTGGAAGAGGACGGCATACAACACGTCATGTGGAACTGATTCCTATCTATGGCGGGTTAGTAGCAGATACACCAGGATTTAGCTCGATTGACTTTTTGACAATTGAAGCAGGAGAACTGCCGAGACAATTTCCTGAATTTGTAGAAGCTTCTGTCCATTGCAAATTTAGAGAGTGCATGCATGCTAAAGAACCTGGCTGCGAAGTAAAACATAGAGTAGAAACAGGTGGTATCGCACAGACACGTTACGACAATTATTTGCAATTCTTACAAGAAATCGAAAAAAGAAAACCAATGTATGCAAAAAAAGAAGGTAAACGAAAATAGGAGGAAACAAGAATGAAGATAGCACCATCCATTTTGAGTGCAGATTTTGCCAATTTACAAAGAGACATTGAGTTAGTGGAAAAAGGAGGCGCAGATTACATCCACGTAGATGTAATGGATGGCCGATTTGTCCCAAATATCACATTAGGGCCAAATATTGTTCAGGCAATCCGTCCTGTTACTAAATTACCGTTAGACGTCCATCTGATGATCGTTGATCCAGAAAACTACATTCCAGCATTTGCAAAAGCTGGAGCAGATATCATTACTGTCCACGTCGAAGCAACTCCTCATATTCATCGGGCACTTCAAATGACAAAAAGCTTAGGAGTTAAAGCTGGAGTAGTTATCAATCCAGGAACACCAGTCTCCATGATCAAACATGTTTTGCCTTTGGCTGATCAAGTACTAGTCATGACTGTCAATCCTGGGTTCGGCGGACAAAGCTTTATTGAAGAAACAGTAGAAAAAATTACGGAACTCGCTGATCTACGTAGAGAGAACAATTGGACTTATGCAATCGAAGTAGATGGCGGAATCGTTCCAGAAACAGCAAAAATCTGTAAAGATGCAGGGGCGGATGTCTTCGTTGCAGGATCATATATCTATGGAGCCGAAAATCCAGTCGGACAAATCGAACGATTAAAAGAGGCATTAGACTAAATGAAAATTTTATTAGCTGCTGGAGGTAATCCGCAAAACTGGCCGCAGTCTCTGCTGTCCAAATACGATGCCTATGTCGGGATAGACCGTGGTGCGCTGTACCTGCTTCAAGCAGGCTACCCAGTAGATCTGGCAGTGGGTGATTTTGATTCATTGTCGAACGAAGAGCAGAAGGAAGTATTTGCAAAAGCCAAAGAGTATACCCGTTCCCCTGCAGAAAAAGACGATACAGATACACAGTTAGGTATCTTAAAAACATTTGAACGTTACCCGCAAGCGGAAGTCACTTTGATTGGAGCTACGGGCGGAAGATTGGATCATCTTTTAGCCAATCTCTGGTTAGGTATGGAACCTCGCTTCAAACCCTTTGCCCATCAGCTTATTATCAGAGATTGTCAAAATTATTTGTCTTATTATTTGCCTGGAGAGCATATAGTAAGACAGATACCAGATATGAAGTATTTAGCTTATTGCTGCTTGACTCCCGTCTCGAATCTTACATTAAAAGGCAGCAAGTATGTATTGGAAAATAAAGAAGTAGAATATCCGACATCTTATGCAAGTAACGAATTTCTTTCAGATACCGCAGAATTTTCTTTTTCAGATGGTATGATTGCAGTTATTCAAAGCAAAGATTGATCCATAAACAAATAAAAAAATTTGTCTTTCAGGCTAAAAATGACAGAATCTATTATTTGCTAAAAAAAAGCTTAAGAGGAGCAACTTACCTTTTGTTTCACGGCATTTAGTGATAAAATTGAACACAAGAGTCTAATTAATTCGAGGTGTCTTTGTGAAGAAGTTCAATCCTAATAAAAATATTATTATTACCTTGGTTATTGTTATCATCGTGGTGACGATACTAAGTGTGACCGCTGCGCAGCGAGCGAATGAAGGAAAGCCCAATTTCTTCCAATCCATCGTTAATGACAGTGTTGCAATGGTTGATAAAACAATCTCTGCCCCAGTACGGTGGGTACGAAATGGAGTAGATTCTGTCCATAATCTTTTTTCAACTTATGCCGAAAATGAGCGGCTAAAAGAAAAAATCGATAGCTATGATGACGTTTCACAGCAAAACAAGAATTACGAGAGAGAAATCGAAGCGTTGAAAAAAGAACTTGAGTTGAATCAGACGCTGACTAGTTACGAAAAAGTAACGGCAAATGTCATTACTCGTTCGCCTGACAGTTGGCAGGACATGCTGATCGTAGACAAGGGTTCTAAAGACGGTATCGAAGCAAATATGGCAGTCATGTCGCAAAAAGGATTGATTGGCCGAGTGATCGAGGTCAATACGGCTTCGTCTAAAATCGAATTACTGTCATCCTCTAATGAAAGCTCCAATCATTTTCCAGTACGGGTATCTTCGGCTAATGGCGAAGCGTTTGGTTTGCTTAAAAACTATGATGAAAAGCTCCATGCCTTAGTGGTGACCCAATTAACTGGTGATACGGATATCAAAGAAGGGGATGTTGTCCAGACATCCGGTCTTGGAGGGAATTCTCCAGCTAACTTGCCGATCGGTACGGTTATTAAAACGAAACCAGATAGTTATGGGCTGGATCGGGAAGTTTATGTGAAACCTTATGCAGAAATGTATGACGTGTCAGTTGTGACGATTGTCCAACGGCTAGCGGAGGATTAGTCCATGTTGAAGAAAGAAACAATGAAGTACTATCTGCCAATCGTTTTGTTCTTTTTGATGTTGATAGATGGTCATTTAACAAGAATGCTAGGGGAGTGGTCGAAAGGCACCTATATGTCAAATGCCCACTTTCTGATATTGGCATTATTATGTTGCAGTATGGCGTTTGAAAAACGTTATTTACTGATTACCACGATTGTTCTCGGGGCTATCTATGACGCTTACTATATTGGCGTTATCGGTATCTATGCAGTAGCTCTCCCTTTAATTGTATGGTTGATGTATGTAATGAAAGACGTTATCCATGTCAACATCTTTACTGAATTTTTCAGTATGATCATCTTTGTCACGGGTTATGAATTGTTTACGATGGTGGTCCAGTTGATTTTTAAATTAGCAGTAGTAAATAACACGTATTTTATTACAAGGTTTTTAGGACCTACACTGCTGTTGAACATGATTATATTTGTATTATTCATTTTTCCCTTTAAGAAATTATTCAGTGATGAATAATTTCTTTTTTTATTTTTAGGTCGAAAGCGAAAAAGAATCGTTGTTATCTTAAGAAATGCTAGACTTAACGCGGCTTTTTCATGATCATTTTCTGAAACGAACAGTTTTGTCATTTTTAAAAGTTGTTTTGAAACATTTTTGTAACATAACTATTATATCGTTGACACACTGCTATGGTACAATTTTTATATCGTTAAGAAAGACTTAAATATATTTAGATATTTATTAAATTAAGCCAGTCGGAGGAATGAAGAGTGAAAAAGAGTTTAATATCAGCAGTAATGGTATGTTCAATGACCTTGACTGCCGTAGCATCACCGATCGCTGCCGCGGCGGACGATTTTGATTCTCAGATACAACAGCAAGATCAAAAGATTGCAGACTTGAAAAATCAACAAGCAGATGCACAATCACAAATCGATGCCTTAGAAAGCCAAGTTTCTGAAATCAACACACAAGCACAAGACCTATTAGCAAAACAAGATACATTGCGTCAAGAATCTGCACAATTAGTAAAAGACATTGCAGATTTACAAGAACGTATTGAAAAACGTGAAGATACAATCCAAAAACAAGCACGCGAAGCACAAGTAAGCAACACAAGCTCAAACTACATCGATGCTGTATTGAATGCTGATTCATTAGCAGATGCTATTGGACGCGTTCAAGCAATGACAACGATGGTAAAAGCAAACAACGACTTGATGGAACAACAAAAACAAGATAAAAAAGCTGTAGAAGACAAAAAAGCTGAAAACGATGCTAAACTAAAAGAATTAGCTGAAAACCAAGCTGCTTTGGAATCTCAAAAAGGCGATCTTTTATCTAAACAAGCTGATTTGAACGTACTGAAAACTTCATTAGCTGCTGAACAAGCAACTGCTGAAGACAAGAAAGCTGACTTGAACCGTCAAAAAGCAGAAGCTGAAGCAGAGCAAGCTCGTATTCGTGAACAACAACGTCTAGCAGAACAAGCTCGTCAACAAGCTGCACAAGAAAAAGCTGAAAAAGAAGCACGCGAACAAGCAGAGGCTGAAGCACAAGCTACTCAAGCTTCATCTACTGCACAAAGCTCAGCAACAGAAGAATCATCAGCTACACAATCTTCAATGACTGAAGAATCATCATCAGCTACACAATCTTCAGCAACAGAAGAATCAACAACACCTGAATCTTCAACAGAAGAATCAACAGCGCCTGAATCTTCAGCAACAGAAGAATCAACAACAGCGCCTGAATCTTCAGCAACAGAAGAATCAACAACAGTGCCTGAATCTTCAGCAACAGAAGAATCAACAACAGTGCCTGAATCTTCAACAACAGAAGAATCAACAACACCTGCGCCTACAACACCATCAACAGATCAAAGTGTTGATACAGGAAACGGCACAGGAAGTAGTACTCCGGCTCCAACGCCAACACCAACACCTGAACAACCAAAACCTGTAACACCTGCTCCAGCTCCTTCTGGAAGTGTGAATGGTGCAGCAATCGTAGCAGAAGCTTACAAATATATTGGTACTCCATATGTTTGGGGCGGTAAAGATCCAAGTGGCTTTGACTGCTCAGGGTTCACACGCTATGTTTACATGCAAGTAACTGGTCGTGACATCGGTGGTTGGACAGTTCCTCAAGAATCAGCTGGAACAAAAATTTCAGTTTCTCAAGCAAAAGCTGGAGACTTGTTATTCTGGGGGTCACAAGGCGGAACTTACCACGTAGCGATTGCTTTAGGCGGAGGACAATATATCCATGCTCCTCAACCAGGCGAAAGCGTAAAAGTTGGTTCAGTTCAATGGTTTGCCCCTGACTTTGCTGTCAGCATGTAAGAATGATTAATCAAAAAGAGTTAGCCCATTCTGGACTAACTCTTTTTTTATTGTGATAAAATAGAAATCAGATAAATTCTTCTGTCAATTCCATGAACGTTTGGATATCTTCAGTCACCATGTCGATACCTGCTTGCCAAAAATCTGGTTGGGTAAGATCGACATTCAAATGTTTCTTCGCAAGATCTTCCGTCGTCATTGAGGCAGTATCGCGTAGTAAATGGATATATTCTTCTTCAAAATTTGCTCCCTTTTGGTTGGCGTAAGCATAGATGCCCAAACTAAAGAGGTAGCCAAATGTGTATGGGAAGTTATAAAACGGTACGTCATCAATAAAGAAATGCAATTTTGCAGCCCAGAAATATGGATGGTAAGTAGCTAAAGCTCCTTGATAGCCTTCTTTTTGCGCCTCAACCATCATCTCTGTGATCTTATCTTCTGAGACTAATCCTTCTTGCCGTGCTTCATAGAATCGATTTTCAAAAATGAATCGGGAATGGATATTCATGAACATAGCTAAAGCATTTTGCAGTTTTGTATCTAGCAAATTGATTTTTTCTTCTTTTGTTTTTGCGACTTTTAATGTAGCATCGGCTACGATCAGTTCTGCGAATGTACTTGCTGTTTCTGCGACATTCATGGCATATTCGCGATTTAAAGAAGGTAAATCCCACATCGTGCTGCTATGGAAAGCATGTCCTAGTTCATGAGCAAGTGTCGCAACCTCATTAACAGAATTACTGTAGGTCATAAAGATCCTTGATTCTTTTGTTTCTGGTAACTCAGTACAATAACCACCAGGACGTTTCCCAGGACGATCTTCTGCTTCGATCCAGCTCTTTTCAAAAGCAGATTGGGCAAATTTAGCCATTTTTGGACTGAATTTGTTAAAGTTTTCGATAATAAATGCTGCTGCTTCGTCAAAACTAAAGGTTTTTTCTTTCAAATCGCCTAAAATAATAGGTGCATCTTGATCTTGCCATTCCATTTTTTCTTTACCGAAAAGATTAGCTTTTCTAGTCAAGTAATTAACAAGGGGTTGTTTGTTTTTCTGGATTGTATCCCACATGACAGACAATGTTTCTTTCTTCAACCGATTGTACTCTAATGGTTTTTGTAGAAAATCTGTGACACCATGAAGTTCATAGTCAGAAAGTCTAAAACCATCTAAATGATTCAAAGTATCCGTGAAGAGGGGTGCCTTTTCTTTCCAGGCTTCTTCCCATGCTGCGAAAAGTGTTTCTCTGACTTTTGGATCTGGATCGCCCATCATCTTATTGAAGGCTTGTCCAGCAGATAATTCGACTACTTGTCCATCTTGTTCGAAGGGAATCGAAATGCTGGCTACAATCGTATCATAATGACTGCTCCAAGCATTTAGACCATCTAAAGAAAGCGTATTTATAATGTTTTCTTCAGCTTCTGATAATAATTGTGAGCCATCACGACGAATCTCGTTTAAACGAAAAGCAATTGTTTCAAACGAAGATTGAGAAAGCATCTGATTCCAATCATTGTCAGATATTTCTGCAAATTTCTTTGACAATACAGTTTCGGCTGATTGCAGACGAGGCAGCATTGCGTAAAGCTTGCCTGATAAGACCTTTGCATCTGAATCATTGACATTGGCAGAAAGCAATGCAGTAATATAGCTGCTGCATTGGGTAAAACCATTCGTAATCGTTTCTTGCAATTGAAGAATAGCGTTTAACTGCTCTGCATTGTCAGAACTAGGTGACCATTTTGTTACGCGGTGATAATACTCGTTCATTTGGTCTTCCAATTGCTTCATCCGTTGGTTCAAAGCATCAGAATGACTGCCTCCGGAAAAAATAGAATCTAGATTCCAATTTAATGAATAACTCATGAAAAAACTCCCTTCATATTGTAATACAAAATTAAGTATAGCACTTTTTTATGGAAGAAGTCTCTATGAAAATGATTGTTGTTTCTTCAAAAAAAGTCTAAGATAAAATACAGAGGTGACTTATGAATTCTTCAAAAAAACAAATGAAAAACGGAAATATTTATTTAGTAATCGCACTGATAGTCGTTATAATCTTATTTTACAGTTCTTCTCAAACTTACGGACAGCAATCACAAGTTTCGCGATTAGAAAGCTGGCTGCCTAATCAGCCATTTAAAGACACATTAGCGGGTATACGTTTTAATTATGGTGGAAGTATGGTGAGTATCAACCATCTGGGCTACGCCAAATTTTTAGAGTTCTTTTTAAGGAAGGGCGCACATTTCGGTACCTATTTTATTTTGGGAGGCAGCTTGTTTTTAGGTGTTTTCCCCAAGCTAAAAATTTGGTGGCTGACAGCGATCCTTGCTTGGCTTTCAGCAACAGGGTACGCAGGTTTGGACGAATTCCATCAGATGATGACCGGTGGACGAACACCTATGTTCCAAGATGTCATGTTGGATTCGATCGGTGCTCTGACTGCTGTGATATTATGTGTGCTTTTTGCGGCATTCAAGAAGCGTTTATAGATTGGCTGTGGCTTTGTTTTTTTGTGAAATAGTACTAGAATAGAAGTGTATTCTCAAAAGAACAAGGGAGGAAAAATCATGTCAGGACATAGTAAATGGCATAATATCCAAGGAAGAAAAAATGCCCAAGATGCAAAACGAGGGAAAGTCTTTCAGAAACTTTCTCGTGAAATTTATATGGCAGCTAAAGCAGGCGGTCCTGATCCATCTATGAATCCAGCTTTGCGGCTTGTTGTGGACAAAGCAAAAGCTGCAAATATGCCTAACGACAATGTGGAACGGGCGATTAAAAAGGCTACGAGTGCCGTAGATGAAACGAATTACGATGAAATCACGTATGAAGGATATGGTCCGGGTGGAGTAGGAATCTTAGTCCATGCATTGACAGATAACCGTAATCGGACAGCGACAAATGTCCGAGTAGCTTTTACTCGAAACGGTGGATCACTGGGAGAAACGGGTTCAGTCAGTTACTTGTTTGACCGCAAAGGATATATCGCTATTGAACGCGATGGGTTGACTGTTGATGAAGAGACGATGTTTGAGGATGTATTAGAGGCGGGGGCAGAAGATCTGCAAACTTCTCCTGAAGTATTCGAGATTTATACTGCACCAGAAGATTTTGCTGCTGTACGAGATGAGTTGGAAAAAGAGTTCACTTTGGCGCAAGCAGAATTGACGATGATTCCACAAACGACGATTGATTTAAATGAGGAACAAAAAGAGCAATTGGAACGTCTAGTAGATAAGCTAGAAGACGATGATGATGTTTCAGAAGTCTTTACTGCTGCTGAAATGTAAGTAGCACATTGTTAGATAATAAAAAGAAAGCACCTGTACCAATCGTACGGGTGCTTTCTTTTTATATATTATTTTTGTTAGAAGACCAATACAGGCGTTCCTTTTTCGACCATCCCGAATAATTCCTTCATTACACTTGGTGGGGTGTTGATGCAGCCGTGTGAACCGCGGGTTTTCCATAAGTCTCCACCGTATTCAGGTTGCCAGTCTGAATCGTGGATACCAACACCTGTCCAGTCAATCGGCATCCAGTAGTTTACCGGACTCTCGTAAGGTGTTCCATCGTCATTTGTTCCTTTTAAAGTTGCATCTTCTTCTTTATTCCAAACATAGAAGACTCCAGCAGGTGTAGGTGTAGTTGGCTTTCCGGAAACGATATCTGTTTCAAGGGCCACTTTTCCGTCTTTGTAATACCACATATGCTGGTTCTCCAGATCAACTTCGATATACGTATCTTCGATCAATGGATGATCAGCGGTTGTGCCACCTTGCACAATGGGTGAACGAGTAAAATCTTGGCCTGCCAGAATCGCTTTTTTCAATGCTTCTGTCTCACTGTCTGTTTGGATCGTCCAACTGTAAGTGCCAACTGGGACCGTAACTTCTCCTCTTTTTGTACTTTTAAATTTTGTGTCATTCGTACTTGTGTTATACTTTGTGCCTAAATCTGTTACATATTGACGTACTTGTTCTGTATCTAAATCGACTTTTCCATCATTGTAGGTCAGCCAACTCATAATATCACTTGATGGGATCTGGAAAGTCTCACCGTTTATACTGTAAGTAGCTTTTACATTTGCGATAGCATTCATGGATGCGAGTTGTTCTTTCAGTGAGCTGTCTTCAGATGTTACTTTTGGTTTTTCTTTGAATTCAGTCAATTCAATTGTATCTTTACCAGAGTTTACCGCACTTTTTAATTGTTTGACCGCAGCATCGACGTCGATCGTATTTCCATTGACTTCAGGCTTGATAACGAAAGAGTCACCTGCTTTTTCGATCGTTGCATCAGTAGTAGGTGTCCGGTCTTTGTTCAAATCAGTCAGCTTAGTTGTCAATGTCTGAACGGTAGTGTCTAGTTTTTGGTGGTTTTGACTGACAGGATCTATTTCTTGTTTTTCTGCCGCTGAGACATAAGTCATTCCCCAAGTCCATCCGTTTTGTTCATTTAGGATCGGAGAAAGCTCCGAAGTGAAATCATCTTTGTAGCCGAGCTCGGATTTTGGTACTTCCTGCCAGACTTTTCCATCTTCTTTAATAGCCAGTTTTTTATCAGAATAAGCTTCTTTTAATTTTTCATTTGCTTTTTCGACTGTTAGATTGCTGACATTTATTCCATTTATTTCTGTATTCGGCAAAAAATGCTTTGTGTAGTATGTACTGCGATAGGTATAAAAGCTGATCAGCACTAAGAGAACACCAAGAACTGAAAGCAAAGCAACATGTTTCGATTTTTTTCGATGCGAAGATCTTGTCATATCGACAACTCCTTAAGTAAAAGTTTAGGGTGGAACGGTCTCATGATAGCATAATTTAGAGGAAAAGACGAAGGTTATCTCTACTTTATGAAAAAATTTAGAAACCATAAGGGTGATAAAATAAAAAAACGGAAAACACCGAATAGATGTTTTCCGTCATGTTCAAAGATTATTCAGCGTCTAGTTTAGCAAAAGCTTCATCTAGAATTTCTTTTAATTGCTTAGCAGAAGCAGCCATACGGTCTTGCTCGCTGTCACTTAAAGGAATTTCGATTACTTTTTGGATACCTTGACGGTTGATAACAGCAGGTGCACCAATGTAGATGTCGTTCAATCCATATTCGCCATTCATGAATACTGATAAAGGAAGAACAGCATTTTCATCATCTAAGATGGCACGAGTGATACGTGCTAATGCTACTGCGATACCATAGAAAGTAGCGCCTTTTTTCTCGATAATTGTGTAAGCAGCGTCACGTACGCCAAAGAATAGGTTAACCATAGCTTCTTCATCGATTTCTGGGTTGTTTTTTACCCATTCATAGATTTGCAAGCCGGCAACATTTGCATGTGACCAAACTGGGAATTCTGAATCTCCGTGTTCACCTAAGATGTAAGCATGGACGTTACGTGCATCAACGTCAACTAATTCCGCAAGTGCTTGACGGAAACGAGCTGAGTCAAGAGAGGTACCTGAACCGATTACGCGTTCTTTAGGGAAACCTGAGAATTTCCAAGTTGAGTAAGTCAAAATATCTACTGGGTTAGCGGCAACTAAAAAGATACCGTTAAATCCTGATTCAACGATTTGTGTGACAACATCGCGGTTGATTTTTAGGTTTTTGTTTACTAAGTCTAAACGAGTTTCACCTGGTTTTTGTGGTGCGCCAGCTGTAATAACAACTAAGTCAGCATCATGTGCGTCTGCGTAAGTAGCAGAATAGATTTTTTTAGGTGAAGTAAATGCCAAAGCGTGAGACAAGTCAATTGCGTCTCCTTCAGTTTTAGCAGTATTGATATCCACAATACCTACTTCTTGAGCGATATTTTGAGTAACTAGAGCAAAGGCATAGCTAGAACCTACGGCGCCGTCTCCAACAAGAATAACTTTTTGATGATCTTTTTTTTCTGCAGCTGCAGTCATTTAGTATCAATCCTTCCATTGATTTGTTTTTTCCCATGCTTATGCTAACATTTCTCAAGCCCCATGTCACGCTATTTGGCTATAAAATATAACAGATAACAAGGTTGTATTATATGTAAAAGCTTACATGTGCGTTATTTCACTATTTTTATATATCAATTATTTCATTAAACTTTGAAGAAATTTTTAATTTCTTTATCATTTATTAACGATTCTCTTTTAGCCGAAACGCCTTGTTTTGTGTTATACTATGCATTGACAAGTGTAAAAAAGAAAAAAGCTCGATGGACTGGACCGCTAATTAGCAGTCCAGCCTTTTGTGCTGCTTTTTAGAATTAGGTGGAAAACAAAAATGAAAATGATCGTCGGGTTAGGAAACCCAGGTACCAAATACCAATATACAAAACACAATATCGGCTTTATGGTCGTGGATAAAATTGCACGCGAGCATCAAGCTACTTTCAAAAAAAATCCGTTCGAAGCAGAAGTTGCCGAATTTTTTCATAATGGAGAAAAGATCCTTTTAGTCAAACCACAAACATTCATGAATGAATCTGGTCGTGCAGTCGGCCCACTAATGACTTATTTTGGGATTTATCCAGAGGAATTAGTCGTAATCTACGATGATTTGGATCTGGCAGTGGGAAAAATCCGGCTCCGTCAAAAGGGAAGTGCCGGCGGGCATAACGGTATCAAAAGTATTATTTCCCATTTGAATACGAATGTCTTTGATCGAATCAAGGTGGGAATCGGCAGGCCAGAAGGGAAAAAAACAGTAGTCCAGCATGTGCTTAGTCCTTTCAGCAAAGAAAATCAGCCTTTGATAGAAGAAAGCATGTGTCAATCTGTTAAAGCAGTCGAATATCTCATAGAAGGGCATTCGTTCGTGGATGCGATGAATCGATTCAATTGAGGAAGGAGGAAAAGGAATGGATATTATTCAATTAGTCGGAAAAGATCCGCAAGTAAAAGAATGGGTCAGCAATTTAGAAGAAAAAATGCCTAGACAACTAATCACAGGATTAGCGGGCTCAGCGAAAACACTTCTATTTGCTCGAGCGTTTAAGAAAACAAATAAAAACATGATTATTCTGATGCCAAATTTGTATTATGCGAATCAGTTAGCAGAAGATCTGCAACATGTGATTCCGCAAGATCAGATCCATTTATTTCCAGTGGATGAAGTGCTTTCTGCTGAAATGGCCTTTTCTTCTCCAGAAGCGCGAGGCGAGAGAGTTGCAACGCTTAACGCACTTCAAGAAAAAAAAGCAGGTATCTATTTGTTGCCAGTCGCATCTTTGCACAAACGACTGCCGAATAAGAAAACTTGGCTACAGGCGCAATTGAATTGGCATATTGGTGATGAGATAGACGTGGAAAATCTTCCTCGCCAATTGACTTTGATGGGCTATGTACGAGAAGAGATGGTCGCAAAACCGGGAGAATTCAGTATTCGAGGAAGCATTATCGATATTTACCCGTTAACGACAACCTATCCTGTTCGTGTAGAACTATTTGATGTAGAGATAGATTCTATGCGGTATTTTGAAGCAGAAACACAACGCTCAATCGAAAAAACGGAAGAAATCTGGGTTTCCCCAACGAGTGAACAAGTCTACGGACCAGAGGATCTAGAACATGGAATAGAGCAAATGCAAAAAATGCTAGAAAAACGGCTTGCTGCGACCACAGAAGAAGCAGACCGCGAGTTTTTGCAAGATTACTTCGGTCAGCTGACTTCAAGCTGGCAAGCAGGTGTCCCGACAGAAGAAGCAAAATTCTACTCAGATCTTCTTTACCAAGAATCTGTGACGATCTTGGATTATTTCCCTTCAAATAGTTTACTAGTCGTTGATGATTATCAGCGAATCATGGAAACAAATCGGGAAATCGAAAGGGAAGCGGCAGAATGGCAGACTCAAAAAATCAGCGAATTGCGGGTGTTTTCTGAGCAGACATTTTCAGCAGATATACAAAAAATCGTGCAGAAGGAAAAGTTCACCACAACCTTTTTCTCACTCTTCCAAAAAGGGATGGGAAATCTTCGTTTCCAAGCAATCCATAATTTTCAATATCGGACGATGCAACAGTTCTTCGGACAAATGCCATTGCTGAAAACAGAAATGGACCGTTGGCGCAAGCAAAAACAGACTGTTGTGATCTTTATTCCGACAAAGGACAGAATACGCAAAGCAGAACAAATGCTTCGAGATGAAGACATATTAGTAGTAGAAACAGAAAAAAATGCATTGATCAGAGGACAGGTACAATTAGTTGAAGGAGCTTTGCAGGCTGGTTTTGAACTTCCTCAAGAAAAAATAGTAGCTATCACAGAAAAAGAAATTTTCCAAAAAACGACGAAAAAACAAACGAGACGTCAAACAGTAACAAACGCAGAGCGATTGAAAAGCTATAATGAGTTAAAAGCAGGAGATTACGTTGTCCATGCCAATCATGGTATCGGGAAATACATTGGGATGGAAACGCTAGAAGTAGATGGCGTTCACCAAGACTATATGACTATTTTGTATCAAAACGACGACAAACTGTTTATTCCTGTTACTCAACTGAATCTGATCCAAAAATATGTCGCCTCTGAAGCCAAAGCGCCTCGCATCAATAAGCTAGGCGGAAGTGAATGGACGAAAACCAAGCGAAAAGTCTCTTCAAAAATCGAGGATATCGCTGACGATCTAATCAAATTATATGCCGCAAGAGAGTCAGAAAAAGGATATGCTTTTGGACCTGATGACGCCTACCAAAAAGAATTCGAAAATGCCTTCCCCTACTCTGAAACTGATGACCAGTTGAGAAGTGCAGCGGAGATCAAACGGGATATGGAAAAAGAAAAACCAATGGATCGACTACTCGTAGGTGATGTTGGTTATGGGAAAACAGAAGTAGCGCTTCGAGCGGCCTTTAAAGCGATAAAGGAAAGCAAACAAGTAGCCTTTTTAGTTCCAACAACGATCTTGGCACAGCAGCACTATGAAACGATGCTGGAAAGATTTGAAGGTTTCCCCGTAAATATCGGGCTATTAAGTCGTTTCAGAACAAGAAAGCAACAAAAAGAAACCATCGAACAACTGCGTACAGGTCAAGTTGATATTGTTGTAGGAACCCACCGAATTTTGTCAAAAGATATTGAATTTAGCGATTTGGGTCTACTGATCATTGACGAAGAACAACGTTTTGGTGTAAAACATAAGGAACGATTGAAACAGTTACGTGCACAAGTGGATGTTTTGACTCTGACTGCAACACCGATTCCGAGAACTTTGCATATGTCGATGTTAGGCGTGCGGGATCTTTCAGTAATCGAAACACCGCCTGCGAATCGTTATCCGATCCAAACGTATGTTATGGAAAAAAATCCTGGGGCTATTCGCGAAGCAATCCATCGAGAAATGGGACGAGGTGGACAAGTATTCTATTTATATAATCGGGTAGAAACGATCGAACAAAAAGTAGAAGAAATCCAAGAACTCGTTCCGGAAGCACGGATCGGTTATGCTCATGGGCAAATGACAGAGGCGCAATTAGAAAATACGCTTTTTGAATTTATTGAAGGTCAATATGATGTTCTTGTCACTACAACCATCATTGAAACAGGAGTAGATATCCCGAACGCAAATACGTTGTTCGTTGAGAACGCTGATTATATGGGATTATCCACGTTATACCAATTGCGAGGGCGGGTAGGAAGAAGCAGCCGTGTCGCATATGCTTACTTTATGTATGAGCAGCAGAAGATCCTTAACGAAGTCAGTGAAAAACGTCTTCAGGCAATCAAAGATTTTACAGAACTGGGATCTGGATTCAAGATTGCGATGCGGGATCTTTCCATTCGCGGTGCAGGTAATCTCTTAGGTGCTCAGCAGCATGGATTTATTGATGCAGTCGGTTTCGATATGTATTCTCAAATGCTAAGCGAAGCTGTTTCTCGTAAACAAGGAAAGAATAGTCAAGTGGAGAAGACCACTGTTGAGATCGACCTCGGTGTCGATGCGTATCTACCTGAAACATACGTGTCAGATCAACGGCAGAAAATCGAGATCTATAAACGAATTCGTGAACTTGATTCGCAAGAAATGCTAGATGAACTAGAAGATGATCTGCTCGACCGTTTTGGAGAATATCCAGAAGAAGTAGCACATCTCTTGACAATTGGGCAGATCAAAATGGATGGCGATCGAGCGCTCCTAGAAACGATAAGGAAACAGGAGGCGCATATAGTCTTTACTCTAAGTAAAGTTGGAACAAAACGCTATAGTGTGGAACAGTTATTCGAAGCACTGACAGCGACAAAACTAAAAGCCAGTCTAGGCGTTGAAAAAGAACAGATGGTGATACGCTTGACGATCCCCAACCAAATGGAAGAAGCAGTATGGCTTCAGGAAATCCAAAAGTTTGTCAAAGCGTTGCGTGAGCAAAAATATCTGTCAGCGTAGGAAGGAGCAATGATTTGGATCATAAAGAAATGCGGCGCGTCATGCAAGGAGCATTTGTATTGACGATTGCTTCTTTCATAGCAAAAGTATTAAGTGCCCTTTACCGAATTCCCCTCCAAAACTTAGTCGGCGACGAAGGTTTTTATGTTTATCAGCAAGTTTATCCAATTTATGGGATAGCAATGACTTTAGCTTTATCCGGTCTTCCGCAGTTCATATCAAAGTACGTTGCAGAAAGAAAGAATCCTTTCGAGCGAAAGCAAGCTTTGCAAAATCTTTATCCCTTAGTATTTTGGACAGGTGTCTTTTTGTGGTTGTTTGTCTTTGCATTTAGCAGCTGGATTGCTTGGATGATGGGAGACATACAATTGAAACCGCTGATCCAAGTAGTTTCCTTTACCTTTTTGCTGATGCCTGGTCTATCTTTTTATCGAGGGAATTTCCAAGGAAGATTCTTGATGGAACCAACTGCTGTTTCTCAAGTAGTTGAGCAGTTCGTTCGTGTTTTTGTGATTGTCTGTAGTGCGTTTGCTTTTAGAAAGCTTGGATGGACGGTGTACCAAACAGGGACGGCAGCAATGAGTGGAGCTGTTTTTGGCGGTTTATGCGCATATGGGATCCTTCACTACTATGAACAAAAGATTCATGGAGGAGCGTTAAGCTTCCGACGGTTTCCATTGTTCAAACAGCCGTCAAAGCCCTTGATCCGGCGTTTTCTGGTAGAAGGCGGACTGGTTTCGATTTATAGTGGATTGCTTATCTTTTTCCAGCTGATCGACTCTTTCTTTGTAAAAAATGCTTTGGAAGTTTACGGACTGTCAGAATACGGTGCGAAGATAGCAAAAGGGGTCTATGATCGAGGTCAGCCTTTAGTACAATTAGGTTTAGTGATTGCCACTGCATTAAGTGCGACATTCCTGCCTGCGTTGACTCGTCATTTGACCAACCGGATCTATCGTCAGTTTTTACAGACAGCCAAAATCTATCTTAGATTGACGACCGCTTTAGCATTAGCTGCGTCTTTGGGATTAGCCTTGCTGCTCCCTTATATCAATTATGCGTTGTTTAAAGATTATGCGGGAAATGCAGCGCTTGTATTATTTGTTTTTTCCATTGCTTTCACTGCAGTCATCCAAGCTTATCAAAGTATTGCTCAAAGCAAGAACTCGTTTCGCCCTTCTTTAAAAGGCGCAGGATGGGGACTATTGGTAAAAGGATTGACTACTTCTTTTCTGACCGGTTTATTAGGAACAGCAGGTGCAAGCCTGTCTACCCTTTTAGGATTAGGTGTGACGCTTTGGTATTTTGTTCGAATTGAAACAAAAGAGCTAAATGCTTTTTGGAAAGAACGGCATTTTGGACGGAAGTTGATGTTCAGCCTTCTTTGTATGACAGTAGTACTGCTGCTGTATTATGGTGTATTGAATATAGTATTTGGTCCTGTAACTCATCGTTCCACTGCTTTTTTTGTCAGCGTGATAGGAGTTGGGATCGGGGCTTCTGTGTTCATTTATGCAGTGATTCGTCTTCGTCTGTTTACAGTACGAGAATGGCTAATGTTGCCTTTTGGTAAGAAAATCCTGCGATTAAATAAAAAAATTAAAAAGTGAGGAATAAGATATGCGATTAGATAAATTTTTAAAAATTTCCCGAATCATCAAAAGACGATCAGTAGCAAAAGAAGTAGCTGATAAAGGAAGAATTCAAATCAACGGTAAATTGGCGAAATCTTCCAGTGATGTCAAAGTAGGCGATATTTTGAAAGTCCAGTTTGGCAACAAAACGTTGGAAGTGAAAATTACGGAATTACATGAATCAACCAAAAAAGAAGATGCACAAAAAATGTACGAAATTATTTCTGAAAATCGCACAGAAACACTAGAGAAATAGATTAGACAAGCTTTCACGATATTGGTATAATGAAAAAGACAATCAAAAAGATTGGAGCGAATCCAAGTGACGAAAAAAAGCAATAAAATCGCTGCGCTAGATACGGAATATGCAAAGAAAAAGTATGCTGAATTTCAGCAACAACAACGTCAACTGATTTTTCGAAGACGCAGACTGGCTGCAATTTTTGTTGGTGCTTTGGTCATTTTCGCGATAATAGGTGTGCAGATTTTCCATGACATGCAAAGGATGCATCAATTGAACGAATTGAGAGTCGAAGCAAATACTGAAATGAAAGAAGTCAACGCAGACGTTGATCAGCTGCACCAAGATGTTTCATTGCTGAAAGATGATGAGTATGTAGCTAAACTTGCCAGAAGCAAATTCTTTTACTCAAAAGACGGTGAAAAAGTTTATCCTATATTAGAATCAAATACAGACAGCTCGACAAATGAAACAGATCAATCAACTAGTTCTACAACTGCAAAATAAGCAGGAATATAAAAAAGGGAAATAATTAGGAGGAACATTTTTTTTATGTCAATCGAGGTAGGAGCAAAACTGCAAGGAAAAGTATCAGGAATCACAAATTTTGGTGCGTTTATTGATCTAGGTGCTGGAAAAACGGGTCTAGTTCATATTAGCGAAGTGTCAAATGGCTATGTAAAAGACATCCATGATGTTTTAAGTGTAGGAGATGAAGTAACAGTTAAAGTTATTTCAGTAAATGATGATGGAAAAATCGGACTATCTATCCGGAAAGCGCAGGAACAACCTGCTGAATCTGGAGAAGAAAGCCGTCCTAAAAAATATCAACAAAAAGATCCCCGTGACAACCGAAATCGTCCAGCACAGAAAAAATCTTTTTCTCGCAGTCAACCTTCAGCTCAAAAAGAAGACTTCGATTCATTGATGAGTTCATTTTTGAAAGATAGCGATGACCGCTTATCTTCATTGAAGCGAAACACAGAAGGAAAGCGCGGTGGCCGTGGCGGACGTCGCAGCTAAAAAGCCGCAAATAATGATAGTGCGACTATTTGGGTCATAGTATCAACAGAGGGCAGGTTAATTGTCGTTTTAGACGTTTTCCCGCTCTCTTTTTTTTAGGAAGAAAGGGTGTGGAAAGGATGAACGTTGAAAAAGGCGGGAAAAAAGCACCGCTATTACAGCAGTCATTTATTCGGCACGGGAATGAACAAGGATTCTGGCAACAAGGATCGAGAATTTTAGCAGCGGTATCAGGTGGTGTTGATTCGATGGTTTTGCTCCATTTACTTTTACAAGTGCAACGCCAAATCGGTTTTTCTTTAGGTATCGTCCACATCAATCACCAATTAAGAGAAGAATCAGCAGAAGAAGCTGCCTATCTTCGCTCATATTGTGAAGAGAAGAATCTCCCTTTATATGTAAGTATTTGGGAAGATCCAGCCAAATCCGCCATAGAAACAGAAGCTCGTAACTTTCGTTATCAAGAATTCACTCGCGTGATGGAAGAAGGACAATATGACACGTTGATGACTGCTCATCACGGAGATGATCAAATCGAGACGGTGTTAATGAAAATCGTTCGTGGGGGACAGTTAAATACTTTTTCTGGAATCAAAGAAGTACAACCATTTGCTACGGGCAGACTGATTCGTCCGTTGCTGAGTTTTAGCAAAGAAGACCTATATACTTATGCAGCGGAATCGCAGCTTGTTTACTTTGAGGATCAGACAAACCAATTGTTAGATATCCAGAGAAATCGGCTTCGTCATTTGGTAGTTCCTCAATTGAAACAAGAAAATACACAGGCGTTGAGACATTTCCAGCAATTTTCGCAACAGATCCAATGGGCAGACCAAGTCATTCAAAAATATATGGGACAGTTGATCGAAAAGGAAGTCGAACAGTGGGAGGAACAATTTCGATTTTCTGCAGAAATGATTGAAGAAATGACAGATGCTGAACGATACTATTTTTTTTACTCCTTTTTCGACAAAGCATTCTCAAAAACAGGAATTATTTTGAAAGAACAACAAATGGAGTCGATTTTAGACCAGTGGCAACAGAAAAAAAGCCAATGGCAACTCAGTATTGGCAATAATTGGATACTGAAAAGAGAGTATCATTTTGTTGTACTCTCTAAAAAAGAAAAACAAGCAACTAGCCAGACAGAAGACCAGCGCTTGTTGCTGATTCCAGAACAAGGAATATATTTGAATGAAACAGAATGGATTGGTCTGGTCAAACCTGAAAATGCAGGGGACATCAAAGCAACAGATTCATGGTCTCTATTTTCTCATGACATTTGGATTCCTGCTGATGTGCAACTGTATGTCGAAAAAAGAAAAGCAGGAGACCGCATTAAATTAACAGAGAATCTCACAAAAAAAGTATCTAGATATTTTATCGATCAGAAAGTACCTAATTCACAAAGGCAGCATGCTTGGATCATTACAGATGCCAAAAGAAATATATATAGCTTGATACCTTTTGCCTTTTCATATTTGAGTATTCGTGAAGAAACTGATAAAATACACTACATACTTCTTTACAAATATCAAAAAGAAGCAATTGGAAGGAGAACCTGATGTTGGAAAAGGATATTGAGAGAATTTTGATCTCACAAGAAGAGATACAAGTTCGTTGCAAAGAACTAGGCAAAGAGTTAACAGAAATTTACCAAAACACCAATCCCCTAGTAGTAGGTGTCTTAAAAGGAGCGGTACCATTCATGGCAGATATCGTTCGTTCTATCGATACGTATTTGGAATTGGATTTCATGGATGTTTCAAGCTACGGGAATGCAACAGTCTCGTCAGGGGAAGTAAAAATCGTCAAAGACTTAGATACGAATGTAGAAGGTCGCGATCTGTTGATCGTTGAAGATATCATTGACAGCGGAAGAACACTTGCTTATTTAGTGGATCTTTTCAAATACCGCAAAGCAAAATCAGTCAAAATTGTTACACTACTTGACAAACCTGAAGGAAGAGTAGTAAATATCGAAGCAGATTATGTTGGCTTCAACGTACCAAATGAATTTGTGGTCGGTTATGGCTTGGATTATGCAGAAGCATATCGTAACCTTCCGTACATCGGTGTATTGAAACCTAGTGTTTATCAATCAAATTAATGCTGTATCTCAATTAAATTATGGTACAATAGAATGGTCAGGATTGATAAAAAACTGTTAAATTAAATTGACGCTTAGGGAGGGCAACTATGAACAAAAAGAACAACGGCATGATGAAAAATGCCTTGTATTATGTCCTCGTAATCTTAGCGATGGTAATGGTCGTTTATTTCATTTTTGGTAATAACGGCCAGCGATCGTCAGATATCGAGTACTCAAAATTCACAGAACAACTACAAGCAGGCAAGATCAAAGAATTTGAAGTGCAGCCTGCAAATGGTGTATATAAGATCACTGGTGAATACAAAGAACAGCAGACCGTCGCTAACAGCGGTGGGTTAGCTATCTTAGGTTCAACAGATACGACTACTACCCATTTCACAACAATCATTTTGCCAAATGATACAACATTGAGCCAAGTAACAGAACTGGCAAAAGAAAACAAAGTTGCTACAACAGTAAAAGAAGAATCAAGCAGCGGTATATGGGTTTCCCTATTGCTTAGCTTCTTGCCAATCGTAATCATCATCTTTTTCTTTTACATGATGATGGGACAACAAGGCGGCGGCGGTGGCGGTGGCGGCCGTGTCATGAACTTTGGTAAATCAAAAGCCAAAGAAGCAGACAAAAAAGCTAATCGCGTACGTTTTTCTGATGTAGCGGGTGCGGAAGAAGAAAAACAAGAACTAGTTGAAGTTGTTGAATTTCTGAAAGATCCTCGCCGATTTGTTGAATTAGGTGCCCGTATCCCGGCAGGTGTACTTTTAGAAGGACCTCCAGGAACAGGTAAAACCTTATTAGCAAAAGCTGTTGCCGGAGAAGCTGGAGTACCGTTTTACTCGATCTCGGGTTCTGATTTCGTAGAAATGTTTGTCGGTGTTGGAGCAAGTCGTGTTCGTGATTTGTTTGAAACAGCGAAGAAAAACGCACCAGCTATCATTTTCATTGATGAAATTGATGCGGTAGGTCGTCAACGTGGTGCCGGTATGGGCGGCGGACATGATGAACGCGAACAAACATTGAACCAATTGCTTGTAGAAATGGATGGCTTCGACGGAAATGAAGGAGTAATCGTCATTGCTGCAACCAACCGTTCTGATGTACTAGACCCAGCGTTACTACGTCCAGGCCGTTTTGACCGCCAGATTTTAGTTGGACGTCCAGATGTAAAAGGTCGTGAAGCAATCTTGCGAGTCCATGCACGGAATAAACCGATGGCAGATGACGTTGACTTGAAAGTTGTGGCTCAACAGACACCAGGTTTTGCCGGAGCAGATTTAGAAAATGTCTTGAATGAAGCAGCGTTAGTAGCTGCTAGAAGAAATAAAAAGAAAATCGATGCTTCTGATATCGATGAAGCGGAAGATCGCGTGATTGCAGGTCCAGCTAAAAAAGATCGCGTAATCAGCAAAAAAGAACGCGAAATGGTTGCTTATCACGAAGCTGGTCATACGATTGTCGGATTAGTATTGAGTCGCGCTCGGGTCGTCCACAAAGTAACGATCATCCCTCGCGGACGCGCCGGCGGATATATGATCGCTTTACCAAAAGAAGATCAGTTCTTGATGACGAAAGAAGATATGTTTGAACAAATCGTAGGCTTACTTGGTGGACGTACAGCTGAAGAAATCATCTTCAATGTCCAATCAACTGGTGCTTCCAATGACTTTGAGCAAGCGACAGCTCTAGCACGAAGCATGGTAACAGAATATGGAATGAGTGATCGTTTAGGTCCTGTTCAATATGAAGGAAACCATCAAGTGTTTGTTGGCCGCGACTATGGTCAAACAAAAGCTTACTCGGAACAAGTCGCTTTCGAGATTGATCAAGAAGTACGAAAAATCTTGATGGAAGCTCATGATAAAGCTCGAGAAATCATCGAAGCTCATCGTGCACAGCATAAACTGATTGCTGAAAAACTTTTGGAATTCGAAACATTGGATGCCAAAGCAATCAAGTCATTGTTTGAACACGGTGTGATGCCTGAAGGTACTGAGTCAAATGATTATCCAAGCGAAAAAGAAGCGAAAACTTTTGAAGAAGCAAAACGTGCTTTGGAAGAAAAAGACGCTGAAAAACAAGCGGAAGAAAAACGTGATTTTGAAGAAGCAAAACATGAACTGAATGAGGAAAATAAAGCAGAACATGATTCAGATTCTCAACAATCAGAAGATAATCATTCAGACGATCAATACAAATAAAAAAATATAGGTCAATTGATCTGATATGACTCCCGAAAACCGGAACAAAAACCGGTTTTCGGGAGATTTCTTTATTTAAGTTGTAAATAGGGTGATGTCCTGTTTTCTAGATGATTCTGAATTATTTTTAAAAGAAGCATTCCAAAGTTGAAAAAAGCAGTAGTTGCTAGTATGATTCACTATGAGTTTAAAAACGGAAAAAGGAGTACATAACAAATGAAAGATTATTTGGTTAAGGCACTTGCTCACGACGGATTCGTCCGAGCATACGCCGTTCAAGCAACAAATACCGTAGCGGAGGCACAAAGACGTCATGATACTTGGCACACCTCCTCAGCTGCTTTGGGACGGACATTGGTCGGTAGTCTGCTACTTGGTGCGACGCTCAAAGGAGAAGACAAACTAACTGTTCGAATCCAAGGCGATGGTCCAGCAACAGGAATTGTAGTAGATGCAAATGGAAAGGGAGATGTGAAAGGTTACATCAAAAATCCGCATCTCAGTCTTCCTCTAAATAGTGAAGGTAAAATCGATGTGCGGGGAGCAGTTGGAACACAAGGAATGTTTACTGTCACAAAAGACTTAGGATTAAAAGAACCTTTTTCTGGGCAAACGCCGATTGTTTCTGGAGAAATCGCTGAAGATTTTACTTACTATCTTGCTATCTCAGAACAAATCCCTTCAGCTGTTGGACTGAGTGTATTGGTCAATACTGACGACAGCATCAAGACGGCGGGAGGATTCATGATCCAAATCATGCCAGGTGCCGATGAAGAAACAATCAGCAAGATCGAAGAACAATTAAAAACGACACCAAGAATCTCTACCCTCTTAGATGAAGGACAGACACCAGAAGAAATATTGAAAGGATTGCTTGGTACAGAAGAATTGAACATTTTGGAAAAAATGCCTGTTCAATTCAAATGTGACTGTTCAAAAGAAAAATTTGCAGAAGCAATTATCGCGTTAGGTGCAGAAGAAATCCAAGCAATGATAGACGAAGATCACGGTGCAGAAGCGGTTTGTTCTTTCTGTAATAACAAATACAAGTATAGCGAAGAAGAATTAGATGGATTGAAGAAAGAAGCCTTAGGAGGGATTTAAGTGGAACACACATGGAAAATTGGCAATGTGGAAATCCCTAATCGTGTCGTTGTTGCACCGATGGCTGGAATAACAAATTCAGCATTTCGAGTCACTGTCAAAGAATTTGGTGCGGGCTTAGTCGTATGTGAAATGATCAGTGACCAAGGTATTCATTTCAGAAACAAAAAAACTTTAGAGATGCTCCACATTGAAGAAACAGAACATCCATTAAGTTTACAGATATTTGGCGGAAATAAAGATAGTCTAGTTGAAGCTGCTCAATTTGTCGAAGAAAACACAGCTGCCGATATAATAGATATCAATATGGGCTGTCCAGTAAATAAAGTAATCAAAGCAGAAGCAGGAGCAAAATGGCTTTTAGATCCTGAGAAAGTATACGAAATGGTCCAAGCTGTTTCTTCAGCAGTAAATATCCCAGTAACAATCAAGATGCGTATTGGTTGGGATGAAGAGCACGTCTTTGCTGTAGAAAATGCATTAGCAGCACAATCAGCTGGAGCAAGTGCCATCGCTATGCATGGACGTACACGGGTTCAGATGTATGAAGGAAAAGCGGACTGGGAAGTATTGAAAGAAGTGAAAAAACATTTGACGATTCCATTTATGGGGAACGGGGATGTCAAAACGCCAGAAGATGCAAAATGGATGCTTGACTATGTCGGTGCAGACGGTGTGATGATTGGTCGTGCAGCGCTGGGCAATCCATGGATGATTCACCGCACACAGCATTATCTCGAAACAGGGGAACTGATTCCTGAACCAACACCAGCCGAAAAAATTGCTACAGCTAAACTTCATTTACAACGCTTAGCAGATCTCAAAGGAGAAAAAGTAGCTTGTAGAGAATTCAGAACACATGCGGCTTATTATTTAAAAGGGATTCCTCGAGCAGCGAAAGTGAAAGTAGCAATCAATCAGACAGAAAAACAGCAAGAAATCAATGACCTGCTGGATCAATTTGTAGAAAAAGCGGAAAAAGTACTATTGAAACAAACGTTGTGATTTCTAAGTTTTTCGTGAATTTTCAAGCCGAAATTCCAAGTTCGGCTTGCTTTTTTTGTGTTTCATTGGCATTATAGGAAAGAGATTAACATGAGAATGGAGGAACTTTTGTGACACAGGAACAACAACATCAAGTAGAAGATTTAAATGATCAAATGCTTGTACGTCGTCAAAAAATGGAACAATTGCGTGAAGATGGAATCGATCCATTTGGAAAACGATTTGAACGCACGCACAACTCAGAAGAATTGCATGAACTATTTGATCCAAGAACAAAAGAAGAACTAGCAGAAATGGGATTGACCGCTAGTGTAGCTGGTCGTATGATGACTCGCCGAGGAAAAGGGAAAGCTGGATTTGCGCATCTACAAGATCGTGAAGGCCAAATTCAAATTTATGTAAGAAAAGACCAAGTAGGTGATGAGGCCTATGAAGTATTCAAACATGCAGACCTTGGAGATTTCTTTGGTGTAACTGGACAAATCATGAAAACAGACACAGGCGAAGTTTCTATCAAAGCTTCAGAAATCACGATTTTGTCAAAAGCACTTCGTCCACTGCCAGATAAATACCATGGCTTAACGAATATTGAACAACGCTACAGACAACGCTACTTGGATTTAATCAGTAATCGCGAAAGCTTTGACCGATTTATGAAACGAAGCCAAATTATCAGCGAAATCCGTCGCTATTTAGATGGCAATGGCTATATTGAAGTAGAAACACCAGTATTGCACAATGAGGCAGGTGGAGCTGCCGCACGCCCATTTATCACGCATCATAATGCACTGGACATTGATTTATATTTGCGTATTGCGCTAGAACTTCATTTAAAACGACTAATTGTTGGCGGAATGGAAAAAGTTTATGAAATCGGCCGCGTTTTCCGTAATGAAGGAATTGATACTACACATAATCCAGAATTTACGATGTTAGAAGCATACACAGCATATACTGATTTCAATGATGTAATGAATCTGACAGAAGGTATTATCCGTAACGCAGCTGAAAAAGTACTAGGAACAGCAAAAATCACATATGATGGACAAGCTGTCGACTTAGAAAGTGACTTTAAACGCATCCATATGGTAGATGCAATCAAAGAACAAACTGGTGTAGACTTCTGGCAAGAAATGACATTGGAAGAAGCATTAGCTTTAGCCGAAAAACACAATGTAGAAGTAACCGAAGCTATGGGTGTCGGACATGTTATCAATGAATTCTTTGAAACATTTGTTGAAGAAACATTGACACAACCGACGTTTGTATACGGACATCCAGTCGAAGTTTCGCCTTTAGCGAAGAAAAATCCAGAAGATCCTCGATTCACAGATCGATTCGAACTATTCATAGTGGGGCGCGAATTTGCTAATGCCTTTACAGAACTGAACGATCCAATTGATCAAAGAGAAAGATTCGAAGCGCAAGAAAAAGAACGTGAACTAGGAAATGACGAAGCTCACGGTGTAGACGAAGACTTCTTGGAAGCCTTAGAATACGGTATGCCGCCAACTGGTGGTCTAGGCATCGGGATCGACAGATTAGTAATGTTGCTAACTGATGCACAATCAATTCGGGATGTTTTGCTATTCCCAACAATGAGATAATCGAATAAAAGCTGTCTAAGGAATTCCTTAGGCAGCTTTTGCTGTGTAGAAAGGAATAAATAATAACGAAAGTTCAAAAGCTAATGCCGACTATTCTAGACATTAAAGAAGACGAAAACGAACGATAAAGAAAGAAAAGTTATGAATAATCGTTTATTGAAAAAAACTTGAAAAAATACAAAAAATTCGTTGACCAAGCTAAATTTAGTTGGTATATTATTACTTGTCCAAAAGACAGAAGAAAATATTTATTCAAAAACATAACAAAAAAGTTATTGACATGTTACTAACGACATGATAAGATAACTGAGTCGTTAAAAAAGAACCACTTGCGAAGCTTGATTCTATCGAAAAAAACTTCAAAAAAGTTCTTGACAAATAACAAACGATAAGTTATGGTAAATGAGTTGCCGAAAGATTTCGAAAAACGAAATCGAAAAAAACTTTTAAAAAAGAGTTGACAATCGCTTGTCTCTCTGATATGATATAAAAGTTGCTACGGCAGCCAAAAATGAATCGGGAAACACTCTCGATGAAGTAGACCTTTGAAAACTGAACAAAGTAAGACAAACCAAATGTGTAGGGCGTCTTGATTCAATTCAAGACAACAAACATTTTTAACAAGCAAGCAATATGCTAGCAAACAAATTGAGCTTAACAATCGCAAGATTGTTCGAACTTTTTATGAGAGTTTGATCCTGGCTCAGGACGAACGCTGGCGGCGTGCCTAATACATGCAAGTCGAACGCTTCTTTTTCCACCGGAGCTTGCTCCACCGGAAAAAGAGGAGTGGCGAACGGGTGAGTAACACGTGGGTAACCTGCCCATCAGAAGGGGATAACACTTGGAAACAGGTGCTAATACCGTATAACAATCAAAACCGCATGGTTTTGATTTGAAAGGCGCTTTCGGGTGTCGCTGATGGATGGACCCGCGGTGCATTAGCTAGTTGGTGAGGTAACGGCTCACCAAGGCCACGATGCATAGCCGACCTGAGAGGGTGATCGGCCACATTGGGACTGAGACACGGCCCAAACTCCTACGGGAGGCAGCAGTAGGGAATCTTCGGCAATGGACGAAAGTCTGACCGAGCAACGCCGCGTGAGTGAAGAAGGTTTTCGGATCGTAAAACTCTGTTGTTAGAGAAGAACAAGGATGAGAGTAACTGTTCATCCCTTGACGGTATCTAACCAGAAAGCCACGGCTAACTACGTGCCAGCAGCCGCGGTAATACGTAGGTGGCAAGCGTTGTCCGGATTTATTGGGCGTAAAGCGAGCGCAGGCGGTTTCTTAAGTCTGATGTGAAAGCCCCCGGCTCAACCGGGGAGGGTCATTGGAAACTGGGAGACTTGAGTGCAGAAGAGGAGAGTGGAATTCCATGTGTAGCGGTGAAATGCGTAGATATATGGAGGAACACCAGTGGCGAAGGCGGCTCTCTGGTCTGTAACTGACGCTGAGGCTCGAAAGCGTGGGGAGCAAACAGGATTAGATACCCTGGTAGTCCACGCCGTAAACGATGAGTGCTAAGTGTTGGAGGGTTTCCGCCCTTCAGTGCTGCAGCTAACGCATTAAGCACTCCGCCTGGGGAGTACGACCGCAAGGTTGAAACTCAAAGGAATTGACGGGGGCCCGCACAAGCGGTGGAGCATGTGGTTTAATTCGAAGCAACGCGAAGAACCTTACCAGGTCTTGACATCCTTTGACCACTCTAGAGATAGAGCTTCCCCTTCGGGGGCAAAGTGACAGGTGGTGCATGGTTGTCGTCAGCTCGTGTCGTGAGATGTTGGGTTAAGTCCCGCAACGAGCGCAACCCTTATTGTTAGTTGCCATCATTCAGTTGGGCACTCTAGCAAGACTGCCGGTGACAAACCGGAGGAAGGTGGGGATGACGTCAAATCATCATGCCCCTTATGACCTGGGCTACACACGTGCTACAATGGGAAGTACAACGAGTTGCGAAGTCGCGAGGCTAAGCTAATCTCTTAAAGCTTCTCTCAGTTCGGATTGCAGGCTGCAACTCGCCTGCATGAAGCCGGAATCGCTAGTAATCGCGGATCAGCACGCCGCGGTGAATACGTTCCCGGGCCTTGTACACACCGCCCGTCACACCACGAGAGTTTGTAACACCCGAAGTCGGTGAGGTAACCTTTTGGAGCCAGCCGCCTAAGGTGGGATAGATGATTGGGGTGAAGTCGTAACAAGGTAGC
>NZ_CP172568.1:2467500-2560000 GCF_053011625.1 Enterococcus sp. PLH-Efm8 | reverse complement strand
ATGGTTCGAGTCCATTTAGGCCCATTAGTACAAAATCTTATTGGTTTTGGGGAAGTACTCAAGTGGCTGAAGAGGCGCCCCTGCTAAGGGTGTAGGTCGGGAAACCGGCGCGAGGGTTCAAATCCCTCCTTCTCCGTTTCAATATTTTGTTTTACCTGGCCCGTTGGTCAAGCGGTTAAGACACCGCCCTTTCACGGCGGTAACACGGGTTCGAATCCCGTACGGGTCATTAATTTAATATAGTTTTACATGGAGGATTACCCAAGTCCGGCTGAAGGGAACGGTCTTGAAAACCGTCAGGCGGGTAAAACCGTGCAAGGGTTCGAATCCCTTATCCTCCTTTTTCATATTATCGCGGGATGGAGCAGTCTGGTAGCTCGTCGGGCTCATAACCCGAAGGTCGTAGGTTCAAATCCTGCTCCCGCAATTAAAAACTAAAAACATTGGTTCCGTGGTGTAGGGGTTAACATGCCTGCCTGTCACGCAGGAGATCGCGGGTTCGATTCCCGTCGGAACCGTTTGGCTCGGTAGCTCAGTTGGTAGAGCAATGGATTGAAGCTCCATGTGTCGGCAGTTCGATTCTGTCCCGCGCCATTATGCGGGTGTAGTTTAGTGGTAAAACCACAGCCTTCCAAGCTGTTGTCGCGAGTTCGATTCTCGTCACCCGCTTTTAGTTTTTATGGGCCTATAGCTCAGCTGGTTAGAGCGCACGCCTGATAAGCGTGAGGTCGATGGTTCGAGTCCATTTAGGCCCATTTATTTTATTGGCCCGTTGGTCAAGCGGTTAAGACACCGCCCTTTCACGGCGGTAACACGGGTTCGAATCCCGTACGGGTCATGGAAGATACTTTTTGAGTATCTTTTTCTTTTTATCTGAAAGAATGATTTTAAAAAGCTTAGCAGAGTTATCTTTATGGATGATTGTGCTAAGCTTTTTTGGACAGTTCTAATGTAAAATATTTTTATATTTTTTAAGCAAAAAAATGAAAAAATACGAGCAGAAAACTGTTTTATCTGCTATACTTGGTTCGTTGCAAGTTCCCGAAAGGATCCGCAGGACGGAGATGCCTTGTAACCGAATTTAACTAGGGGGAATCATTATAATGGTAGAAAGACACTTATTTACATCAGAATCTGTTTCTGAAGGACATCCAGATAAAATTGCTGACCAAATCAGTGATGCAATCTTGGATGCAATTTTAAAACAAGATCCAACAGCACGAGTAGCGTGTGAAACGTCTGTAACAACTGGTCTTGTTTTAGTATTTGGAGAAATATCTACGACGGCATATGTAGATATTCAAAAAGTCGTACGGGAAACAATAAAAGAAATTGGTTATACACGTGCAAAATTCGGATTTGATGGAGATACAGCAGCTGTATTGGTTGCAATTGATGAACAATCTCCTGATATTGCTCAAGGAGTTGATGAAGCACTTGAGATCCGGGATGAAGATAAAAAAGACGTATTAGATGAGATTGGTGCTGGTGACCAAGGTTTAATGTTTGGGTTTGCTGTAGATGAAACACCAGAATTGATGCCTTTACCAATCGCTTTGAGTCATCGTCTGGTACGACGCTTGGCAGATTTGCGTAAATCAAATGAATTAACGTATTTACGTCCAGATGCAAAATCTCAAGTAACGGTTGAATATGATGATCAAGGACAACCGGAACGCGTAGATACAATCGTTATTTCAACACAGCATGATGATGCAGTAGATAATGAAACAATTCGTCATGATGTCATCGAAAAAGTAGTGAAGGAAGTTATTCCAGCTGAATTATTAGATGATCAAACGAAATATTATATCAATCCGACTGGCCGATTTGTCATTGGTGGTCCTCAAGGGGATGCCGGATTAACAGGAAGAAAAATCATTGTTGATACGTATGGCGGTTATGCTCGTCATGGTGGCGGTGCTTTTTCTGGTAAAGATGCGACAAAAGTTGACCGTTCTGCCAGCTATGCTGCACGTTATATTGCTAAAAACATTGTTGCAGCAGGGCTTGCTCGCAAAGCAGAAGTACAGCTAGCTTATGCGATTGGTGTTGCTCAACCTGTTTCGATCTCAATCAATACTTTCGGTACTGGAACGGTTCCGGAAGAAGAACTGATTGCTGCAGTGAGAGAAAACTTCGATCTTCGGCCAGCAGGAATCATCGAGATGCTTGATTTGCGTCGTCCGATTTACAAACAAACAGCTGCTTACGGTCATTTTGGTCGTACAGATGTAGATTTGCCTTGGGAACATACGGACAAAGTAGATGCGTTGAAAGCAAGTTTAGCAAAATAAGTTATATTCAGCTGGAACGATCGCCAAGTGGTGGTTGTTCCAGCTTTTTTTATGGCAGTTAACCTCTTGAAAAAGATAGTAATTATTTATCTATTTTTAGATCCTGTCATAATGAAAGGGAGGAATAAGATGAAAAAAGAAACAAATGTTACTTTGGTCACAGTGAGTATTTTCATTGCAACGTTCATGACGGCTATTGAAGGTACAATCGTAACAACCGCTATGCCAACGATTGTCGGTTCATTACATGGAATGGAAATCATGAACTGGGTATTTTCGATTTATTTGCTGACAAACGCTATGCTTACTCCGATTTACGGAAAACTTGCGGATAAAGTGGGACGGAAACCAATCTTTATTTTTGGGACATTATTGTTTATTATCGGTTCGTTATTTTGCGGTTTATCTCAAAGCATGATTGGGTTGATTGCTGCTCGTGCGATTCAAGGGATGGGTGCTGGGGCAATGATGCCAGTAGCTTTGACGATCATCGGCGATCTTTATTCTATTGAAAAGCGAGCAAAAGTTTTAGGTTTGAATAGTTCAGCCTGGGGGATTGCCAGTGTTTTTGGACCGCTTGCGGGAGGATTCATCGTTGAAACGATCAGCTGGCACTGGATCTTTTTTATCAATGTGCCGATCGGAATTCTATTAATTATTTTGATTTGGCTATATTTAAATGAACCAAAAATCATACATGAGTCTAAACCAATGGATATTTTTGGTAGTTTTAGTTTGATGGCCATGCTTGTCTCATTGCTGTTAGGGTTCCAATTATTAGGAGACGAAGGAATGAGTCCGCTTGTTTCTGCTTTGCTGCTAGGTAGTATCGTAATGTTAGGTATTTTTGTTTTTGCCGAAAAAAGAGCTAAAGATCCTGTCATCATGATGCATTTATTCAAAAATCCACTATTTGTTGTGGTCAACTTGGCTGCAGCATTGGCTAGTGGTTTTTTGATGGGAATCGATGTTTATATCCCTATGTGGATGCAAGGTGTATTAGGGCTGAATGCAGCAATTGGTGGGCTGGTATTAGCACCATTATCACTAGTCTGGATGGTCGGTTCTTTCCTTGCAAGCAAGTGGATGACTCAAATGAAAACTCATTGGGTCTTGAGAATTGGACTACTAATCGCAGCTATTGGGGGCGCTTGGTTGTATCTTATGCCTTTCAGAAGTAACTATTTATGGTTTTTTGCTATATCAACGGTCATCGGTATAGGCTTAGGTGTGACCATGACTACCTCGACTGTCAGTGCACAAAATAGTGTATCTCGTGACCAGCTTGGTGTAGCAACTTCTTTTAATACGTTAGTTCGAACAATTGGTCAAACAGTCATGGTTTCTATTTTTGGTTTATTGATAAATGGGGTAACTAAACGAGAACTTGCAGCAGCAAATTTAACAAATGATGCAGATATCATGAATAAACTGGTGAATCCACAAACGGCTAAATATATTGATGCGGATATTTTGTTACCATTAAGAAAAATTCTTTATGATGGGTTACATTCCGTTTATCTAGTTGGCTTGTTACTCGTGATCATTGCTTTGGTCTTAACGCTTTTCGTTCATGAAAAAAGTGGTAAAATAAAACAGTAGTTTCGGTTAAGATATGTACGTAGCCGAATCATTCAAATTTAAAGTTATTCAAAAATAACTTCTTACTAAGGAAGGCGAAAATATGGCATTTATTCAAGCAAATATTTATTCGAATGTGTTAGAAATGGAAGTCAATCTAAATGTGATACTACCGCAAACAACAAAAAAGGTGATTGGCACCAGTTCAGAGCAAGAGACAACGGATATACCTGTTTTATATTTACTTCATGGAATGGGTGGCAATCATAGTGTATGGGAAAGACGTACGTCGATTGAACGTTATGTAGCAAACTACGGATTAGCTGTCATCATGCCATCTACTGATCTTGGCTGGTACACAGATACAGTTTATGACATGAAGTATTGGACATTCATTGCAGAAGAGCTACCTGAGATTTGTCATGAATTATTCCCGCAATTAACAAGAAAAAGAGAAAAAACATATGCCGCTGGATTATCGATGGGCGGATATGGCGCGTTAAAACTAGGCCTTGCAAAATCAGAAAATTTCGCAGCAGTAATCTCTCTTTCAGGCGCTGTTTCTGTAGGAAATCGAATGGATGATCTTTTGATGGTTCGTAAAGCATCTTTTTGGGAAGGGATCTTTGGACCATTGGATCAAATCGAAGGTTCAAAAAATGATCCGCAATACTTATTGAAAGAACTAGTAAAAAGCGGAAAACCAGTTCCAAGATTTTATATGGCTTGTGGGGAATCTGATTTTCTTTATCAGGCAAATCAGGAAATGGTATCTGCTATGCAGGAACAAGGCTTGGCGGTCACCTTTGAACAAGGACCTGGCGATCATAACTGGATCTTCTGGGACCAATGGATTCAACGTGCATTGGCGTGGCTAATGGAAGAAAAATAAAAAAAGAGTCTTAAAAAGATAGCTCCTATAGAGATCACAAACATAGTGATCTCTATAGGAGCTTTTTTACTGCTCGTTTTCTCTTCTTTTATTTTGTTGGCATAAGCCTTCAATATAGGTTTGTGCACTCGTTAGAAAGAGTGCTTTTTCATTCAATTCTGCATGGGACTGCATACTTTCTTTAAATCCCTCTAATTGATTTTCAACTACATAATTACGCATAAATAGAACTGTTTCTTTCAAAAATTCATTTCCGTCCATAATTTTTTGTCGAAGCTGCTGTTCATGCTGCTGATCCATTAACTGTCCAATCAATAAATTGTGGAGAGAGGCAATGGCCTGATGACTTTGGGTGACTGAAAATCCTTCACGAACAAGTAATTGGATCATTTGCTCCAAATGTTCTAATCGACTCGGAAAAGCGGGCACAGTATTGATTTCTAATTCTGCCCCACAAGGGAAACGTGTATAAAGGTCATAGTAATTTTCCATATACTGCAGCAACTGTTCATTCCAAGGCAAAGTTGGATCTGGAAGCGCTAATTCTTCTTCCATTGTTTCAGCCATTATTTGCAAGAGCTGTTGTTTGTTTTTGAAATACCAATATAAAGCAGGTGCTTGAACATGAATTCTGTTTGCGATGTTTCGCATGGAAAGCTGCGAAAGAGCTTGTGTTTCAGCCAGGATATCAAAGGCGGCCTGAATGATGATTGCTTGAGAAAGCTTTATTTCCATTTTATCAACCTCGTGTATTGCATTATCTTTTTAAACATGGTAAATTGTTAGTCGGTCTAATTTTACAGTGTTAAATTAGTCCTGTCAATTTAAACAAAGGGGTGTAATCAACGAATGAAATTAATCTTACGACATGCGAAAAAATATAAAGTAGCTGTTTTTATTTCCTTGCTGTCCGTAGCAGTCATGGTTGCAGCAGCATTATGGCAACCTAAGTTACTACAGCAAGTATTGGAAGCTATTATTACAGAAGATAATGATGAAATGAAAACAATTGGTATTTACCTGATCAGTCTGGCTTTGCTAGGATTAGCCGCAGGTGTAACGAACACGATTTTCTCTGCAAAAGTAGCTCAAGGCGTAAGTGCAGATATCCGAGAAGAAGCATTTCGAAAGATCCAGACATTTTCATTTGGAAATATCGAACAGTTCTCTGCTGGAAATCTTGTTGTTCGTCTAACAAATGATATCACGCAAATCCAAAATTTAGTGATGATTTCTTTGCAATCACTTTTTCGAATTCCATTCTTATTTATTGGTGCCTTCATTTTAGCTATGATCACGATGCCGCAATTATGGTGGATCATCGTAGCGCTTATCGTTACGGTATTTCTGATTACGGCACTTTCATTTACAAGGATGGGCAAGCACTTCATGATCATTCAAAAACTGATTGATCGTGTGAATAGCATTGCAAAAGAAAACTTACTAGGGATTCGTGTAGTGAAATCTTTTGTACAAGAAGAAAACCAATTGAAGTCATTCAGCAAAGTAAGTGAGGACTTAACAAAACACAACATCATAGTCGGTACATTATTTTCTGTGATGATCCCGTCCTTCATGCTGGCTGCCAATTTGGCTGTGGTTGGGGCGATCTTTTTTGTGAGCGATCTTGTTAAAGATGATCCTACGTTAATTGGTGGAATTGCTTCATTCATGAACTACTTGATGCAGATTATGATGGCAATCATTATTGGCGGAATGATGATGATGATGACTTCAAGAGCAGCCGTATCGCTGAAGCGGATTGCGGAAATTTTAGATGCTGAACCAGATCTTACTTATTTAGACGTTCCAGAACAAGAGTTGACGGGTTCTGTCACTTTTGACCATGTTTCTTTTCGTTATCCTGGTGAGGATACAGATACGCTTAAAGATATCAGCTTTTCTATCAAACCTGGAGAAATGGTTGGTATCGTCGGGGCGACTGGTGCCGGGAAGTCAACACTAGCACAATTGATCCCTCGTCTATTTGATCCGACAGAAGGCAAAGTTGAAGTAGGTGGTGTAGATCTTCGTCAAGTAAATGAAAAGAGTTTAAGACAAACGGTTTCCTTTGTTTTGCAAAAAGCAATTTTATTCTCAGGAACGATTGCTCAAAACTTGCGCCAAGGGAAAAAGAATGCAACAGAAAAAGAGATGGAACATGCTTCTTCTATTGCTCAAGCAAAAGAATTCATCGAAAAGTTATCTGATCGTTACGAAGCACCAATAGAAGAACGTAGCAGTAACTTTTCTGGTGGTCAAAAGCAACGTTTATCCATTACTCGTGGCGTTATCGGTAATCCAAAGATCTTGATCCTAGATGACAGTACGAGTGCACTGGATGCTCGCTCTGAAAAGCTGGTCCGAGAAGCACTCGATCGAGATTTGAAGGGAACAACGACGATTGTCATCGCACAAAAAATTGCTTCTGTTGTCAAAGCAGACCGCATCTTAGTATTGGATGAAGGCAGATTAGTCGGCGAAGGAACCCATGAGGAATTGGTAGCTGGAAACCGTGTCTATCAGGAAATCTTTGAAACTCAAAAAGGAACGGAGGAGTAAGTATGACTGATCTAATAAAAGCAAGTAAATTTTTCTATCACTATTTGAAGCGGTACAAACTCTCCTTTTTCTTTATCTTTATCACAGTGATCATTGCTACCTATCTACAAGTAAAGGCACCTCAATACATCGGGGAAGCTTTTCAAGAATTAGCTAATTACGTAGGAGGCTTGATGCAAGGCGTAGACGATAAAAGCAAATTTGTTTCTGTAATATGGAAACTCTTGCTGTTTTATGTACTAGCTAGTGCAGCCAACTTTATCTATAGTATTTTGTTCACACAAGTAGTAGGGAAGTCAACGAACCGAATGCGTATCGGTCTATTCAACAAATTGGAAAAATTGACGATCCGTTTCTTTGATTCTCATCAAGACGGTGAAATTTTAAGTCGTTTTACCAGTGACTTAGATAATATTCAAAATAGTTTGAACCAAGCTTTGCTTCAAGTCATCACGAATGCTGTTTTACTTGTCGGGATCTTGATCATGATGTTCCGCCAAAATGTAGAGTTAGCTTGGGCTACAATTGCTTCCACTCCAGTAGCCGTTTTGATAGCTGTCTTGATTATCCGCAAAGCACGGAAATATGTGGATCTTCAGCAAGATGAAGTGGGGAAACTAAATGGTTATATGGATGAAAAAATCAGCGGACAACGTGTCATCATCACAAATGGCTTACAAGAAGAAACGATTGAAGGATTCTTAGAGCATAATCAAAGTGTTCGCGAAGCAACCTTCAAAGGACAAGCTTATTCTGGTCTACTATTTCCGATGATGCAAGGAATGTCACTGGTCAATACAGCGATAGTTATCTTTTTCGGCGGCTGGTTAGCATTAAATGGTGATTTGGAACGTTCGGTGGCATTAGGCTTAGTTGTGACATTCGTCCAGTATTCACAACAATATTACCAACCACTGATGCAGATTTCATCTGGATACAGCATGATCCAATTAGCGATTACAGGGGCAAGACGATTGAATGAAATATTTGATGAAAAAGATGAAGTCAAACCAGAAAACTGTAAAGCATTTGATGGTGTTGAAAAAGGTCTTGCGTTGCAGCACGTAGATTTTGGTTATTCTCCAGAAAAACTAGTCTTGAAAGATGTCTCGATCAATGTGGACAAAGGAGAAATGGTTGCTCTTGTTGGTCCAACAGGATCGGGGAAAACGACGATCATGAATCTGCTAAACCGTTTTTACGATGTCAATGATGGTTCAGTAGTCATCGATGGAATAGATATCCGAGATTATGATCTTGATGCATTACGTAGACATGTAGGAATCGTTTTGCAAGAATCTGTATTGTTCTCCGGAACGATCAAAGACAATATCACATTCGGCAAACCGGACGCTTCAGATGAAGAAGTCATCAATGCAGCAAAACAAGCGAATATTCATGACTTCATCATGACGTTAGAAAAAGGTTATGATACAGAGATATCCGAAGAAAATAACTTATTCAGTACAGGTCAAAAGCAGTTGATCAGTATTGCTCGAACGATCATCACAAATCCATCTTTATTGATTTTGGATGAAGCAACAAGTAATGTAGACACGGTAACAGAAGCAAGGATCCAAAAAGCAATGGATGAAGCAATCAAAGGAAGAACCAGCTTTGTGATTGCTCACCGGCTGAAAACAATCTTGAATGCAGATAGAATCGTTGTCTTGCGTGATGGGGAAGTCATTGAAGAAGGCAGTCATCACGAGTTATTAGCAGAAAATGGATTTTATGCGGAACTTTATCATAATCAATTTGTATTTGAATAAAGAGGTTGTGAAAAAGCTGTCCTGCATCAAGTAATAAGAACAGCCAATCAAAAACAGCTTCTCATGTTTTTGATTTGGTTGGACTTATTACCGCAGATATAAGCTTTTGAGCACCGTGAATAAAGAGGTTATGAAATCAACGCTCTAACCTGAGTATTAGAGAAAAAAACGCAAAACATATCATTTATGTTTTGCGTTTTTTATTTATCTTTTTTTCTCAATACAATATAAAATAGGCGGCTGGTTCTTTTGGTTGATAAACCGATAATTCAGCACATTATATGTTTCCTGTGGCAGTTTGGAACAAAAAGAATCAACCATATCCAGTTCTTTTTCTCCACCTTCATGACCATAGTAGACGACAAGGATCAATCGTCCGCGAGGCACAAGTCGTTTCAATATTTCTTCCATAGCTGTGCGTGTAGTCTCTGGCATAGTGATGATTGCTTTATCACTTTTTGGGAGATACCCTAGATTGAAAATCCCTGCTTTGAGATTTTGTTGTTCAGCTATCACTTCTCCTAACGTTTCGTGGCCTTGTAGAAACAATGAGACACGTTCTTCTAACTGACGCTGTTCTAGCCTTTCACGAGTAGCATCGATTGCTTGTTGCTGGATATCAAAACTATAGACATGACCAGTTTTTCCGATGTGTTCTGCTAGAAAAACCGTATCGTGGCCATTGCCCATCGTTGCATCTACGACGTGATCCCCTGGTTGCAAGATTTCTTGCAGTAATGTATGGCTGAAATGCAAAGCAGTTTGCAACATCAGACGCTCACCTTTTTCCGTACATCATATTTTCCTTGGAAGCTATCTCTGCGAAGAAGTTCTTCATCAATTGCATTCAAGACTTCCCATTTTTTCAAGCTCCACATTGGTCCAATCAAGGAATCCCACGGCGCATCCCCTGTCAAACGATGGATGATGATCTCTTTTGGTATCATTTCCAGCTGGTCGCAAATGACATTGACATAGTCAGGACGGCTCATTAATTGAAGGCGACCTTCATGATAGTCCCGCAACATTCTCGTTTTGCGCATCAGATGCATCAAATGGAGCTTGATTCCTTGGATATCTGAATCTAAAATGGTGCGTCTGACATTTTCTTTCATCATTTCTAAACTTTCGCCTGGTAATCCGTTGATCAAATGCGTACAAACACGGATATTATGTTTGCGTAATTTAGCCACGCCATCTAAATAAGTTTGATAATCATGTGCTCGGTTGATCAGTTTTGAAGTTTCTTCAAAAGTTGTTTGCAATCCAAGTTCTACCCATAAATACATCCGCTCGTTCAGTTCAGCAAGGTAATCAACTACTTCATCTGGCAGACAATCCGGTCGTGTACCGACTGATAATCCTACGACACCTGGTAAATTGACTACTTGCTCAAATCGTTCTTTGATTATTTCAACTGGCGCATGGGTGTTTGTAAAATTTTGGAAATAAACGATGTATTGTTGGACATGAGGCCATTTTTGATGCATCATGTCGATTTCTTTCTGGAATTGGATTGGAAGAGGGTCTTCAGGTGCAACGATCATGTCTCCCGAACCAGATACACTGCAAAAAGTACAACCGCCATGGGCAACAGTCCCATCTCGATTCGGACAGTCAAATCCTCCATCGATCGGCACCTTGAAAATTTTCCCGCCAAACTCATTTCGTAAAGCGTAATTCCAAGAATGATATCTTTTATTTCCTTCTGAATAAGGAAAAGTCATTAAAAGTCCTTCTTTCTGTAAGAGTTATCTATTTGTTTTCTTTTTTCTCTATACACTGGATAAGTCAGGCACAGCCAAGAAAGACTGAGTAAGTAACCGCCGATGATATCAGTAGGAAAATGAACGCCCAGATAAATGCGGCTTATCCCGACACTTACTATAATAAACATCATCAGCAATTGAAGCAATGTGCGTAAGGTTCTTTTTTGAACAAAAGCTGGAAGCAGAAATAGTAAAGAACCGTAAAGAATCATACTGCCTGCTGCATGTCCACTAGGGAAACTGTAACTTGTTTCAACTACTAAGTGCGCCAATGAAGGACGCTCTCGCATGAAAAATAGTTTGATCACCGGGTTGATGATTCCAGCAATTACAATAAATCCAGAAACGAACCAAAATGTTTCTGCCCTTTTTTTCTTATACCACATCCATAAAGCCGCACAAGCAAATAAAATGATGACGGTAAGAGGATTACCGAATTTAGTCATAAAGAGTTGGTAGCTGTTCAGATCAGGATAAGAAGCTCTGACAATGCCTGTAAACCACTGATCGAAACCAGAAAGCCACGACAGATGGAACTTTACGATCCAGCCCAAAATGAAAAACAGGACAAGAAAGAAGCTACCAGCCACCTGAAATGATGTTTTATATTTCATACAATTCCTCCTTTGAAGCAATGACTTATTATAGCATTTTTGGTCCAGCGAAAAAAACGGTAAAGAGATAAAACCAATGTATGATTCCTCTTTGAATAACCAATATTCTTATAAAAAAAATAACTGTAATCGGAAAGACATTTTTTGGTAATGCAAATGAAATGTTAGGGAAATAAAATCAGTGTTTTTCGAAATCCTTTTAAACAAGAACGTAGACGTAGGAAGAACTTGAAAATGAACAGAAGTTGTTCATTACGGTAAATTACAATATGATTACAAAAAACAACAAAGCTCTTAAATAACTTTTAATAAATATTAAGAGAAGTTATAATTATTAATAATAGATAAATTGAAGTTGGAGGATAGAAGATGGAAAACATTGCAAGAAAAGAACGGAGACGTTTAGAACAGACCAAACGTTTTCGAAAAGCAAAACGAGGGGCAGCAATCGTGGGAACTGCGATGGTAGGCTGTTCTGTCGCTGCCCCATTAGTACAGCCGGTTCCTGTTCAAGCGGATGAAACACCTGTTCAGTTCGGCGCAAGAATCAATACAGCGGCATTTATCACAGAAATTGCTACTTATGCTCAACCAATCGCTCAAGCCAACGATCTATATGCATCAGTGATGATCGCACAAGCAGTTGTAGAAAGCGGTTGGGGCAGTAGTGCGTTATCTCAAGCACCTTATTATAATCTTTTTGGGATAAAAGGCAGCTATCAAGGACAAACCGTCTACATGGATACGCTTGAATTTTTAAATAATCAATGGGTAAATAAAAAGGAGCCTTTCCGACAATATCCTTCTTTTGCTGAATCTTTCAATGACAATGCCTATGTACTTAGAAATACTTCATTTGGCAACGGTTATTACTATGCCGGTACTTGGAAGAGCAACACGAAATCCTATACAGATGCGACAGCTTGTTTGACAGGGCGTTATGCGACTGATCCTGGTTACGCAGGCAAATTAAATAATATCATCGCAACTTACGGATTGACCCAATATGATACACCAGCTAGCGGAAACGCAGGCGGTGGAGCGACTACAGGTGGCAATAATACTGGAAGTGCAGGTAGTACTGGCGGTTCAAGCAATTCTGGTAATACAAACTCAGGTTCAGCAACTTCGACCACTTATACTGTCCAATCTGGTGATTCTGTTTGGGGAATCTCAAATAAATTCGGTATCACAATGGATCAATTGATCCAATGGAACAACATCCAAAACAATTTCATTTATCCAGGACAAAAACTGACAATCAAAGGTAGCCAGGAAAATGGCTCTTCGACGAATAATTCCGGTAACAATACCAATTCTTCAGGAAATGCTGGTACATCAAACGGAGGACAAACAACTGGTGCGAAATACACTGTTCAATCTGGTGATTCTGTTTGGAAGATCTCAAATGATCACGGAATTACGATGGCTCAATTGATTGAATGGAACAATATCAAGAACAATTTCGTTTATCCAGGACAACAGCTAATCGTATCAAATGGCGGTTCTTCTAATGCTGGAGCAAATACTGGCTCAAATACTGGGAATACAAGTGGCTCTAGTTCGTCCAGCTCAAGTTCTTCTAATACAGCTTCAGGAACGAAATATACAGTTAAAGCCGGAGACTCTGTTTGGAGCGTCTCAAATAAATACGGAATTACGATGGCTCAGCTAATCCAATGGAACAATATCCAAAATAACTTTATCTACCCAGGACAACAACTGACTGTTTCAAACAGTGGATCAACAAACAGCACGTCAGGTAATACAGGTTCGTCAACCAATACAAATAACAGCAGTTCAGTTAATACTGGCAGCAGTTCGTCTCAAGGCACTTATACCGTGAAAGCAGGTGAATCTGTTTGGAGCGTGGCAAATAAAAACGGCATCACGATGGATCAGTTAATCGAATGGAATAATATCAAAAACAACTTCATTTATCCAGGACAGCAATTGATCGTTAAAGGTGGAACTTCGGCAAATACAAATACAGGTTCAACTACTTCTGCAGCGAAACCAAATACACCGAATACGTCTGCTACGACAAGTACATCATCCACTGGTAATACGATGTATACCGTGAAAGCGGGCGAGTCAGTTTGGAGCGTAGCGAACAAACATCATATCACGATGGATCAGTTAATCGAATGGAATAATATCAAAAATAATTTCATCTATCCAGGACAGCAAGTGATTGTGAAGAAAGGTTCATCTCAATCAACAAACCAACAATCAGTTACTGGTTCGAAAACCTATACTGTGAAATCTGGAGAATCTGTTTGGAGTGTTGCTGACAGTCATGGAATTACAATGGCTCAACTAATCGAATGGAACAATATTAAGAACAACTTTATTTATCCAGGTCAAACGTTGATTGTAGCTAAATAAAATAGCTGTTCGAAGAAATAACGATTGAATTCCACAAAAATATTTGTTACTATAAGGCTACTTAAATATGACAACACTTGAAAAGGAAGTAGTAAAAAGACTGAAGTTTCAGAGAGCGCATGGCTGGTGAGAATGTGCACGGATGCTTTTGAACTCGCCTTTGAGTTGCCCTTGCTGAATACCCGAGTAAGCAAGCGGCGGTGACGGCCGTTACAACGTTCGAGGCCTTTTCACTAAGGTAAAATTAGGTGGTACCGCGTAGATTACGTCCTATAAAAAGAGCAATCTTTTTATAGGATTTTTTTATTTCTTTTGTGAAGTTTGAGAAAACAAAGCAAAAGGAAATAAAAATAAACAGATTCTGCCGGTTTTTTCGTTATATTTATAATAGAAACAAGTGTTTTCAATAGAACAGGAGGACAGCAAATGAGTTACAATCATAAAGAAATTGAGAAAAAATGGCAAAAATACTGGGCAAAAACGAATACTTTCAACACCCATGATGATCCTGAAAAGCCAAAATTTTACGCACTGGATATGTTTCCCTATCCATCCGGTCAAGGGCTACATGTAGGGCATCCTGAAGGTTATACGGCAACGGATATCCTTTCACGTGTGAAAAGAAGTCAAGGATACAACGTGCTGCATCCAATGGGGTGGGATGCATTCGGTCTGCCTGCTGAACAATATGCGCTAGATACAGGAAACGATCCAGCTGAGTTTACCCAAAAAAATATCGAAACATTCCGACGCCAAATCAATTCTTTAGGATTTAGTTATGACTGGAATCGCGAAGTGAATACAACTGATCCGGAGTATTATAAATGGACACAATGGATCTTTACGAAGCTTTATGAAAAAGGTCTAGCTTATGAAGCAGAAGTAGCGGTAAACTGGGTACCTGAATTAGGAACAGTTATTTCAAATGAAGAAGTGATCGATGGGAAAAGTGAACGTGGTGGCTATGATGTAGTCAGAAAACCAATGCGCCAATGGATGCTGAAAATCACTGCTTATGCTGATCGCTTATTGGATGATCTAGAATTAGTTGATTGGCCAGAAAGCATTAAAGAAATGCAAAGAAATTGGATCGGTCGTTCAGTAGGAGCAAATATTGAATTTAAAGTGGCTGGTACGGATAAATCCTATACCGTATTTACGACACGACCAGATACTCTATTCGGTGCAACTTACTCGGTTCTTGCACCTGAACTAGATCTTGTTAGAGAAATTACGACCCCTGAACAAAAAGCTGCTGTAGAAGCTTATATCGAAGAGACAGCTAAAAAATCAGATCTAAAGAGAACGGATCTTGCAAAAGAAAAAACAGGAGTATTTACTGGTGCTTATGCAATCAATCCAGTTAATGGCAAGGAAATCCCAATCTGGATCGCCGATTATGTATTATCTTCATACGGCACAGGAGCCATCATGGCTGTTCCAGCACATGATGAACGTGACTTTGAATTCGCTCAAACTTTCGGACTAGAAATTCTTCCAGTTATCGAAGGTGGAGATGTTGAAAAAGCTGCTTACACAGAAGATGGTACGCACATCAACTCTGAATTTCTAGACGGCATGAACAAACAAGAAGCAATCGATAAAATGAATGAATGGCTAGAAGAAAATGGCGTAGGGAAAAAAGAAGTCAGCTATCGCTTACGTGACTGGCTATTCTCCCGTCAACGTTACTGGGGTGAACCAATCCCAATCATCCATTGGGAGGACGGAACAGTCACAGCTGTCCCAGAAGAAGAGCTACCATTACGGTTGCCTAAGACAAAAAACATCAAGCCAAGCGGTACTGGAGAATCTCCATTAGCAAATATCGAGGAGTGGGTCAATGTCGTTGATCCTGTAACAGGTAAAAAAGGCCGTCGCGAAACGAATACAATGCCACAATGGGCAGGAAGCTCATGGTATTACCTGCGTTATATCGACCCTCATAACAAAAAAGAACTAGCAGATTATGAAAAGTTGAAGCGTTGGCTACCAGTTGACATCTACATTGGTGGAGCAGAACATGCGGTACTTCATTTACTATATGCACGATTCTGGCATAAATTCTTATACGATATCGGTGTTGTTCCTACAAAAGAACCATTCCAAAAACTATACAATCAAGGAATGATCTTAGGCGAAAACAACGAAAAAATGTCAAAATCTCGTGGTAATGTAGTCAATCCTGATGATGTGGTCGAAACTTACGGTGCAGATACACTGCGCATGTACGAAATGTTCATGGGGCCATTAGATGCTTCGATTGCTTGGAGCGAAAATGGCTTAGAAGGAAGCCGTAAATTCTTGGATCGTGTATGGCGTTTGATCGTTGATGAGAACAATAAAATGCGTGACCGTATCACTACATTGAATGATGGCAAGCTTGATAAAGTGTATCATCAAACAGTGAAAAAAGTGACAGAAGACTATGAAAATCTTCATTTCAATACAGCAATCTCCCAATTGATGGTCTTTATCAATGAAGCCTATAAAGTGGACGCTCTGCCTTATGAATATATCGAAGGATTTGTTCAACTACTCGCACCGATTGCTCCTCACATGGGTGAAGAACTATGGGCAATCCTTGGAAATGATGGTGGTATTTCTTACGCACCATGGCCAACATACGATGAAGCAGCACTTGTTGAAGACGAAGTAGAAGTTGTTTTCCAAGTAAACGGTAAAGTTCGTGCGAAAAGCAATGTTCCCCGAGACTTAGGAAAAGATGAGCTAGAAAAAGCAGCATTAGCCAATGAAATAGTGCAAGAATATATTGAAGGCAAAACAGTCAGAAAAGTTATTGCGGTACCAAACAAGTTAGTCAATATCGTTGCTAATTAATTGGCTCTTTGTCAATAAGGACTGATGAGTTGTGCAAAATCAAATCTGGGCCAGAATGAACTTCATTCTGTCTCAGATTTTTTGTTATTTCAAATTGATTAATTGATTGATCAAAAAGGTTTTGATTTTCATGTTCTCAAACACGTTCAATGTCTTTTTCTTCTGAATGGTCTTGTAAGAGATCTCTGTAATCATCAAATTTTTGTCTATTAATCTTAGTATTTTTTGATGTATAAACTACCTGAAATTGAGAGTACATACCAAATTCATAAATTTTTTATTAGTGGGACTAGTGATTGTATGGATTTTGACGCATAATGAATGAAGTATGAGAAAAGGAGAGACAAATGGATCAAGAACTATTTATTATCGAAGTATTATCAGCTAAACAAAAAATTATCGAGAAAGCGAAAAAAAGAGCGAAAAGAATAATGTTCAAGCTTTTAAGCTTAGTATTTTTCTCTGGTTTGCTTTTTTTCGGAGCTGTATCGTTCCTATATCGCCATATGAGTGCAGTAGTCCGTTCAGCTGAAGGGATGCAAAAATTAAATAATTTGTATCACTTTTCGTGGGGAGTTGGCGGAATAACAATTGTTGTGCTTATTGTTTTTCTTCTACTTATTTGGCTCCGTTACCATCAATTGTCGCGTCATTTCGATCAATGGCTTAGTCAAAGAGCACAACAGTTTTTACATAATAAACCAACTTCTCAAGATGATGACTATCTTTATTTTGAGAAGACTTCGACGAGTCAAGCTTTTCGGATACAAAAAAGTGATTGCCAGTTATTGCTGAGATCACTTGATGATTTACCTATCTACTTAGGCGAAAGCAAATCAAAATTCGGAATGAACACATTCCATATTTTTTTACTAGAAAACGAACCCAGATGGGAAAAAAGCCAGTCTTCGCCTGGTGGATACCTGACAACTAAGATGAGTACATTAGTCACTGGTTTTTTCCTCATTCTTTTAGCTGGAACAATCTATTATGGGAGATACACTCAGCCAAAAATGTCTTCTCATATAAATGCTGCTTCTCACATGACAATGAACTCAACTAACGATACGCATATACAAAAGACAAATGAAGGGTTGTTAGCTGATCCTAAGCAAAAGGTAAATTTGACAACACAAAAGATAAATGATCTCAAACTTGATACAGAGACGCACTCTCTCTATATGACAACAGATAGTGGTGCTAATTGGGTATTTGTGCCGATTGATTCGCAATGGTTGCGTTTTGGCGAATACACCCTGACAACGGGGCTGATTCCTGAAGGTTATTGGATGGACAACACATATGATATTTCCGCCGATTTCTCATGGTTTATCTATTCTTCTGGGGATGATGTACGTCTGCTGACTTCAAGAGATAATGGTAAAACATGGCAAACGTCTATTATCACCCAATCAGTTCAGCCGATACGTTATCGAAAAGCGGTATTTTATGGCAACGATGGTCTATTTATCTGTACATCAGCCAGTGGGATGTCTGCAGAAACTTTGTACATTTACACTACTATGGATGGCGGAATCACTTGGATAAAAAGTGGAAGTACAATGATCAATCAGCCAGTACAAAATGTCAGCTTCGTTACAACTTCTTTAGGTTTTGTTTCGACACGTGAAAGTTTGTTTTATACAAACAACGGAGGACGCTCATTCAAAGAATCAGTTCTGTCGATTCCGGAAAACTATCAGACAGGGGGGATAGATCTTTTTCAATCACCAAATGAAGTTACTCAAATAAGCGCGAATACGTTAGAGACAAAATTTTATTTGTTGAAAAAAGGACCAATCGATGCAGGGAAAATGTTTGCCTGCCTCTTCCGTTCAACTGATAACGGGGAAACATGGCAATTCGTTCAGCAACTATCGCAAGTAGAACAAGGAGATTAAAGAAGAGAGATTGTGAGCCTGACGTTCAGCACCGAGTCACAAGAAACAAATTCAAAAAACAGCTTCTCATATTTGTTGAATAGTGTAACTCGTGATTCGGAGTTGACAAGAGCAACAAGAAGCGATTTTGAAGTATAGCTTCTCGTATTTTACAAGATCGTGTCTTATTGCCGATAGGTTGTCTCTTGAACACCGTTTATTCGTAAAAAGGGATTGTGACAAGTCTTTTGTCACTACTTACCGAACGAAACTGAAGGAGCTATCCAAAAAGTATCATTAGTATTATTCTTTGTGTTTCTAGTGGCACCACTAGTACATTTAAAAAAGCTATCGATCATGGACTAATCATACATGATCGATAGCTTTTTAGATAATGTTTGTTACGCTATCTGAAATTGACTATTATAAAGACTGGCATAAAGCGTTGGTGATTGGAGTAGTTCAGAATGTGTTCCTTTTTCGACGATATCGCCATTCTTCATTACAAGGATCATGTCTGCATTTTCAATCGTTGACAAACGGTGTGCAATCACAAAACTTGTCCTATCTTTTGTCACAGCTTCCATTGCTTGCTGAATCAATGCTTCTGTTCGTGTATCTACGCTAGAAGTTGCTTCATCTAAAATAACGACAGGAGGATTCGCTAGAATGACTCGAGCAATTGTCAATAATTGTTGCTGTCCTTGAGATAACGTGCCGTTTTCGCTAGAAATGATCGTATCATATCCGTCTGGCAGTGTTCGAATAAAGTGATCACATTGTGCGATTTCAGCCGCTTCGATAATTTGTTCTCTTGTGGCATCCATTTTCCCGTAGGCGATATTATCAGCTACCGTTCCTTCAAACAGCCAGGTATTTTGTAAAACCATCCCAAAAGAACGACGTAGTTCTCCACGTGAAAGCTTGGTAATATCAAGACCGTCGAATTCGATCTTTCCTTTATTCAGTTCATAAAAACGCATCAGCAGATTGACTAAAGTCGTTTTTCCTGCACCAGTTGGACCAACGATCGCTACCGTTTGTTTTGGCTTTACTGAAAAATCGACTTGATTCATCAATATTTTATCTGATGTGTAACCAAACTGTACATTTTTGAAAGCTATTTTTCCTTTCGGTTGTTCTAAAAGTCTTGCATCTGGAAGGTCTGGAATTTCATCTGTTTCATCTAATATCTCAAATATCCTATCGATTGCTGCCATTGCGGATTGGATCGAGTTGATCACATAAGAAGCGGTAGAAATTGGTTCAGAAATCTGATTGATGTACTGAAGATAAGCTTGTAAGAAGCCGATCGTCACACCACCTGATAGAACAAGCATAGCACCGAATACCGCACTTATGATGAAGGCGAGTTGATTAATGAAACGAATGGCCGGATAGATAGCAAAGTTCATAAATTGAGCACGTTTAAAAGCGTTGTATTGCTTTTTATTTACTTCGTGTATAGCAGCTTCTGCATGAGCTTGCTGATTGAATGTTTTGACCACTAGATTACCAGCTAAGATTTCTTCCATTCGATTATTTAAAACACCCAGTTCATACTGATTCTGTTCAGAAATCTGTTTGTTTTTGTTCGCAATCTTAGTTGTAACAATTGAACTGCCAACGATCAGCAATAAGACGAGCAAAGTAAGCTTGCTTTCGATATAAAACAGCATCAGACCAGCAGCAGCTATTGTTACGACAGAAGTAAAAAATTGATTGATACCTGTCAATAACACTTGAGAAAGTTGATTGAGACCGGTAGTTGTCCGACTAATGATGTCACCTACTTGATGATTGTCAAAAAACGACATCGGTAATGTTTTGAATTTTTTTGTGATTTCTTTTCGCACCCTCAATGTGATCTTTTCGCTTAACGCTGCCATTGTCCGTTCCTGAATAAATGAAGTGATGCTGCTTAAGACTGAACAGCCGATCAGCAATAAGACAGGGAACAACAATGCTTGTTTGATATCACTGAAAGAAAGCTGTCCAATACCTGTTTTTCTTATTTCTGATAAGAGATCATCGATCCCGATTCCCATGATCAAGGGCATGGCTACGACTAATAGGTTCCCGAATAAACTGCATAGAAACAATCCGTAAAAATATTTATGTTCAGGTTTGATCATTTTCCAAAAACGTATCAAAGCACGCGTGTTCAACGTTTTTTTCTTTTCCATCGTATCCCTTCTTTCTATATTCCTTGTGATTTTGCAAACTCCTGATAAGTTTGGCAATTAGACAGTAGTTCTTCATGAGTACCTTGTCCAACGATTTTTCCTTCATCTAAAACAATGATGTTATCTGCTTGTTGGATTGTACTGAGGCGTTGAGCAACAATCACGAGAGTTTTCTCCGACATGTGTTTATGAAGGGCTGCTCTTAATGCTGCATCTGTTTTATAGTCTAAAGCGGAGAAACTATCATCGAATACATAGATCTCTGCTGGTTTGATCAACGCTCGAGCAATACATATCCGCTGTTTCTGGCCCCCTGAATAATTAGAACCGCCTTGAGCAACAAAGCTGTCCAATCCGTCAGGAAGGGTGTCCACTAGTTCTTCTAATTGAGCGATCTTGATCGCTTTAGACAACTCTTCTGTTGAGGCATATTCATTTCCCATCTGCAAGTTGCTTAAAATTGTCCCGCTGAATAAGAAAGCCTTCTGAGGGACATAACTGATGTGGGAGCGGATCTGTTCTTGAGTCATTTGAGTAAGAGGAATACCACCAAGGGTTACTTTTCCTATCGTAGGGTCACTAAGTCTCAAGAGAAGTTTCGCCAAACTACTTTTTCCAGATCCGGTCCCGCCAACGATCGCTGTTGTTTTTCCTTTAGGTATTGTGAAATCAATATCTTCTAGAACTGGATCAGAGATTTCAGTATATTTAAATGTGACATGTTCAAAAGCAGCTGCATTTGTCTGATCAAAGGTTGGTTCAGCTACTGTTTTGATCGTCTCTTCCTCAATTTCGATCTCTGCTTGCAGTATTTCTTCTATCCGTCGTAATGAGGCAAACGATTTAGGGATAATGACCAATACCATAGCTGCGATCATCAAGTAAGCAAGTGTCAGCATAGAGTATTCGACTACAGCAGTCACGACACCGATTTGTAATGCTCCTTCTGCTACAAGATTTCCGCCAAACCACAAAATAGAAGCATAAACGATTCCCATGAGCAAAAAAGCAATTGGAGTGACCCAAGCAAATATTCGGTTCACTTTGATCATTTGATTAGCATAGTCAGCAAAGCTCTTATTCGTTCGCTTTTCTTCATATGATTGATTATCAAAGGCACGGATCATATTAATCCCAGTAAAGAATTCTCTCAATGTGATGGTGATCCGATCCATTTTTGGCTGGATACTCAAAGATAAAGGTGCCCCTCGTTTCATCAGTCGATAAACAATCCATACATAAAAAACAACAGAGATCAATGTAACCCATGTTAGTAATAGAGAATAACGAAACATCATGAGAATGGTGAAAACGCAAATAACCGGTGCTGGTAAGATCATTTGGCAAAATAAAACAATCATTTGCTGGACATTATCGACATCATTCGTCATTCTTGTCAAAAGAGATCCAGAACTAAAACGACTGATATCCTTCATTGACAGCTGTTGGAATTTACGGAAATATTTCTCCCGCGTTTGGAATCCAAACCTAGCGGAAGCCAATGCTGAAAAGTAACTAGAGGCAACTGCAGCGATTGTTCCTAGAAACGCTACAAGCAGCATTTCAACTCCAATTTTTTTTATAACTGAGGCTTCGCCACTTGCTATACCTGTGTCGATCAGCTTTGCTACTAATTTTGGTACACCTAATGTACCGGCGATTTGTAAACAGATCATCACAAAGGTAAGGAGAGCGAGTCCTTTGTTTTTCTGTAAGAATGTTTTTAAGATAGACATATTATTCCTCCTTTTTTCCTGATACTTTTCGATTCTATACCTTCAAGTAACTTGAAGGTCAATAGAAAAAAGAATAAACTGAAAAAGAGGTGAGAAAAAATGAAAAAAATGTATACGATTGGCCAAGTATCGGAACTATTTGATTTGCCAAAATCAACGATCCGCTATTGGGATGAACAAGGATTAATCCGTTCAAGTAGACAAGAAGAGAATGATTATCGATTGTTTGATATCGATGATATTTTTATGCTTTATGATATCGTTTTTTATAGAAAATTAGATATACCGATCAAACAGATGAAGAATTTATATGGAAAAACATTGACGGAGTTATATGAGACACTTGATGAAACAGAAAGAAGAATCCATAAAGAACTGGTGGTGATGAAACAAAAACAAAAAGAGATAAGGGAGCGAAAAAAACAGTTGAAATTGATGATCGATACAAACGAGGAAGAATTTCCTGTAGAAGAGATCCCTTTTGACTGTATGATCTCAACGGAGTTTGAAGATATTGTGGAAATCAAAAAATTTCTACCTAACTATTCAAGCTTTGGGATGATGAGTATGCCAGCTTCCAGTTCACAGACGATGTATGGATTTTTTATCGACCCTAGTGAAGTACATTTATTTACTCAAGACGTGATTTGGGAGAAAAAAGATACGGCTGTTTATCGTCGATTCTTATTGAAATCCGAGATGAACCATGCGGAACGTAATAATATTTTAGAAATCAGAGAAAGAATGTATGAAAAAGGATGGAAAACAGGAGAAGTGATCGGCCAGTATCTATTGACGAATACGGATGAAAACAATATCAGAACTGAATATTATCATGCATGGATAGAAATGAAAAAATAGGAAATATGTGTTTAAGATAACTCGAAAATGATGGTTGTTTTAGTTATAAAGAAAAATTTTCTGGTTCGATTACGGGTTTAATGTGGGGGATTATTAGTCGTGGATAGATAGAATTTTAGTTTTTTAGAGGAAATATGTCTTTAAAAATGGAATGGTTGCAATTCTTAGCGATATATACGATGTAATTGTCCTCTTAAAAAAGTATGGAAAAATAATTGTATTGGGTGTTATGTATAATTCATGGTGAACTGAGACTAATGAGAAGAAAAATTCATATTGTTATGAGTGAGATTGTATCAGATGAGAATGATAAATTAAATAGGTGCATAAAAGCATTACACTTAAAATACATTGTTGCTTACATTATTACAATATGTTAATAAGGCAAAAATAAATAGATGGATTGAATAAACATATTTTTTAATCAAATAGTCCCTACTGTGACTTTCCTCAGCTATCGGTGATACTACCGATAGCATTTTTTTGCTTATAAAATAATTATAAGTATTTAGAGATTTTTCTTCTAACATTCTTCAAACAAGAAAAATCACAAAGGTTATTGTTATTTTTATATATTCTTTTTAAGAATGATTATTTTTTTATAGAAATTTTAAAAAATAAAACACGTTATTGATGGATAGTTAGTTTGTTATTTGGTAATATTATAGAAGTTGACTGGTAGTGATTTATTTTTCGTTGTTTTATAAAAATGTTATTTTTTGGAAAAATTCACAAATATGTAACGAATGTTTTTCTGGAATTTGCTGTGTTAAAAAGCAGTATGACTAATATAAATACTATTGTCATTTATGCAATTTTTTATGGATAGTAATTTTAGAGGGGAATCAATGAAGGAAGAATAGAAGGGAAAAATAGTTGCAAATACGCCAGTTAGCAAAAATAGCAATACATCTTCAAGCTTTAAAATTCGAGAGAATCATCTTGGTAGTGGAATCAACTACAACAAAAGGATTAAACCAATTAATAGATAGAATTACCAATGGAAAAATAGAAAAGGTAGTTATTCTATACAAAAGTTGTTTAATTCGCTTCGGTTATGAACTTAGTGAAACCCTTTGCAATATATGGTACAGAATATAGAAATTATTGACATTACAGAAAATGATGAAGATTTAATACAGATTGTCACTATTTGTAGATACCTTTTACAAGGAAACCGAGCCAATAAAGCTAAGAAGATGATTAAGGAGTTGATGGAAGACGATACAAGTTAAGAAAGTAAAACTACGCCCAAATAAAGAGCAAAAAGAGTAATTGGACGTGGAAAATGCAAGAAATGAACCATCGATTCGGTGGACAGTTTATTAGTAATGACGGTTTGAGAACATCCATGACGAGAATGAAGGAACATCCTAAATGCGTTTAGTTGAACCAAGTGCCAAATAATATGGCCAAATAAGCGATCAGTTATCGATGAATCCCAAGTATTCTAAACTATATATTCATTTTGATGCTAAGCATTGATATATTTTTTTGGGATTGATGAAGGTTAACCAATACAGGGACTCACTGATGAAATTCTAGAGTCTGACCTTGGTATCAACGATTTAGTGATTGTTTCTAATGGAAAAGTATAAAAGTATATAAGTACATTAACAAAATAACTATTAGGGTTACGCTCCAGCTTGTGCAAGGCACTGGCAGGAGGAATCGTGAAATCATAATTATGGTTAAGCCACACGGACAACTAAAAGTCATACAAAGCTATCGAATCAATCAACAGAAGACAATCGGCAATCATTAGCTTTGTTTACAGCTTACATTGCAACGCTTGAGTTGAACCGAAAATACGAGGGAGGTAACGCAGCCATTTTGAGTTGGGGAATCTTTTTAGAAAATTATCGGGTACCTTGTTGTTTAGTCAAAATTATAAGGGGGAGTAATAGTGAGGAACAAATTTCATAAACTGTTAAGTATGTTTCTAGTTATGCTTATTGTGATCAATCAATTTGGGAACATAACGGTTCTAGCTGAGTCTTTAGCAGAACAGCCAGAGCGTTCGCTGACGATCGAAGTTGATCAAGAGGAGGCTGCTTTGGGTGAGCAGTTCCAGTTGCGAGTCAGAGGAACACCAGACCTGCTAAATGCATTGGTCATTGATAAGAGTGAGGATTTGATTGAAGGGGAAGTGAAGCAACTCAATGATTACGAACGTCTGATTACTTATTCTTCCCAGCATTCAGGTAAATACGAATTGACCGCAAGAAGCGGTGATATTCAATCAAATACGGTCTCAATAGAAATCAGTGTACCAGAAGAAAGCACAAGTGAGTCTTTTAATGTACCAGAAGAAAGCACAAGTGAATCTTTTAATATACCAGAAGAAAGCTTAAGTGAATCTTTTAATGAAGCCAGATCATCTGAGCCATCTATAACGCAGGAATCTCAGATTGAAAGACAAGAGGAGCTCTTGAATTATGACATCGGCATCTCTGCTGAGCGCCCCACTTTGCCGAGCAGGCATACACAAACGTTAAAGGGATACATTCAAGGAGGCGCTGGCGATATTCTTGAAGAATATGGGGAGATGGTCGTACGAGTTCCTAGAGCATCGATTGGCTTAATTGAGTTCATTAGAGTGGAGGTCGCTGATGATTCACCTTTAAAGCCACTGGCATTTTACCAAGAAGGCACAGACGTTGTTTTTCCATTTACCTTTGATTATGAAGGATTAAATGAAGCCGCTCAGTCGTATACATTCAGTATCACGTTTGAAGTTGCTTTCTTTCAATCAGGCGGTACTGAGCCAAATAATGACTTTCAAGTGAGTCTTACTTATGCTGAGCGAGCAGCAAACACGGAATTTTCAATTACGCCTATTCCTTCATCAAGACCCATTTTTTCGAAATTATACTATGGCTCTAGAGAAATCGACAGCCAAGGAAATCTTGGGAATCTGCTGATTGACGGGCAAGACGTGACCAACAGTAATAAATTTATTTTGCAGGTAAATTATGAAGGATCACGAAAAGACGGTGTAGTGGTTACCGATGTACTACCGCAAGGAACAACTTTGGCACCGAATCCGACTACATGGAGTTCCACTGGAAATAGAGAACCTATTTCAGGTGGGGTTCGGATCGCAGAAGTAACGAATCCAGGTGAAGCAAACGTTAGAACTCATTATGTTTCCGAGGAATTTGTGGACAAAGTATCTTTTAATAAGGAAACGAATACACTTGTTGTGGACTTTGGTAATCTAGCAGAGGGTCAATCGTATTTTATTGAATATGCTCTTGAAGTGACCGATGTCGACTTGTTCAATGAAGGAAGACAAGAGGATGGGTTTTCTCGGAATCGAGCGAGTATGACCTACAATAATCAGGTAATGAGCCGAGACTACCGCTTGAGAATCCCTGAAAGTAATCTTCCGGCAATCTCTTTAAGAAAAAGTGTGGACAAAAATGTTATCAATCTCAATGAAAATGAACTAACGTATACTCTGCATGTCTCGATGTTTTCTGGAACAAGCAATACGCTTGTTATTGAAGATGTTTTGGAAGAAGGCATGGAATTTGTGTCATTTCTATCAGATATTCCCTCTTTCATTGATGCCGAAGTCAATAATGGAATAGTTCGTTTCAGTGCGAATAATACGATTGGTGGTCCGACAAGTTTTACCCTCTCTTTTAAGGTCAATGTAGAGGCGTATGCGGTCGGCGATCAAATTTTAAACTTTGCAACGCTTGTGAATAGTGACAATCGATTGAATACGAGTACTGTAAGAACAAGGAAAATCGATGGGCGTATTAAAGTAATTAAAACTGATGAGAATGGCCAAAGGCTGGCAGGAGCAAAATTTGAAATTTTATCAAGCGATTCACAAGTGATACAAGAAGGTATAACGGCAGAAAACGGAGAATTTTTAAGTGAACCGCTTCCTGTAGGTAGCTATCAAGTCCGAGAAACAGAAGCACCGGAAGGGTATCTTTTAGATGCGACGGTACATGATGTTTTTATAAATGAATACTCCATAGAAGAAGTGACGTTAACCATTGAAAACATCCTTGATACGGGTGGTGTTGAACTAATTAAACATGCTGAAGGCAGTGGTGAAGTCCTTCAAGGAGCTGTTTTTGAGTTACAGAACCGAGAAGGAGAAACGCTACAAACCGGTTTAACTACAGGAGAAGATGGAAAACTGGCAATTGACGGTTTAGCACCAGGAGCATATCAGCTGGTAGAAACTCAAGCGCCAATAGGGTATGAATTAGATGCGACACCAATCGAGTTTGAGATCGAAAGAAGTCAGACAGCGGTGGTAGAATTGACGAAAGAAAACCGACTTACACCAGGCGGTGTCGTGTTGACAAAGATCGATGACCAAAGCGGGGAAATCCTGCAAGGAGCTGTTTTTGAGTTACAGAACCGAGAAGGAGAAACGCTACAAACCGGTCTAACTACAGGAGAAGATGGAAAACTGGCAATTGACGGTTTAGCACCAGGAACATATCAGCTGGTAGAAACCCAAGCGCCAATAGGGTATGAATTAGATGCGACACCGATCGAGTTTGAGATCGAAAGAAGTCAGACAGCGGTGGTAGAATTGACGAAAGAAAACCGACTTACACCAGGCGGTGTCGTGTTGACAAAGATCGATGACCAAAGCGGGGAAATCCTGCAAGGAGCTGTTTTTGAGTTACAGAACCGAGAAGGAGAAACGCTACAAACCGGTCTAACTACAGGAGAAGATGGAAAACTGGCAATTGACGGTTTAGCACCAGGAGCATATCAGCTGGTAGAAACTCAAGCGCCAATAGGGTATGAATTAGATGCGACACCAATCGAGTTTGAGATCGAAAGAAGTCAGACAGCGGTGGTAGAATTAACGAAAGAAAACCGACTTACACCAGGCGGTGTCGTGTTGACAAAGATCGATGACCAAAGCGGGGAAATCCTGCAGGAGCTGTTTTTGAGTTACAGAACCGAGAAGGAGAAACGCTACAAACCGGTCTAACTACAGGAGAAGATGGAAAACTGGCAATTGACGGTTTAGCACCAGGAGCATATCAGCTGGTAGAAACTCAAGCGCCAACGGGGTATGAATTAGATGCGACACCGATCGAGTTTGAGATCGAAAGAAGTCAGACAGCGGTGGTAGAATTGACGAAAGCAAACCGACTTACACCAGGCGGTGTCGTGTTGACAAAGATCGATGACCAAAGCGGGGAAGTCCTGCAAGGAGCTGTTTTTGAGTTACAAGATGCCAATGGAACCGTTCTGCAGTCAGGTCTAACCACAGGAGCAGATGGAAAACTGGCGATTGACGGCTTAGCACCAGGAGTGTATCAGCTGGTAGAAACCCAAGCGCCAACGGGGTATGAATTGGATGCGACACCAATCGAGTTTGAGATCGAAAGAAGTCAGACAGCGGTGGTAGAATTGACGAAAGAAAATCGACTTACACCAGGCGGTGTCGTGTTGACAAAGATCGATGACCAAAGCGGAGAAGTCCTGCAAGGAGCTGTTTTTGAGTTACAAGATGCCAATGGAACCGTTCTGCAGTCAGGTCTAACCACAGGAGCAGATGGAAAACTGGCGATTGACGGCTTAGCACCAGGAGTGTATCAGCTGGTAGAAACCCAAGCGCCAACGGGGTATGAATTGGATGCGACACCAATCGAGTTTGAGATCGAAAGAAGTCAGACAGCGGTGGTAGAATTGACGAAAGAAAATCGACTTACACCAGGCGGTGTCGTGTTGACAAAGATCGATGACCAAAGCGGAGAAGTCCTGCAAGGAGCTGTTTTTGAGTTACAAGATGCCAATGGAACCGTTCTGCAGTCAGGTCTAACCACAGGAGCAGATGGAAAACTGGCGATAGATGGCTTAGCACCAGGAGCATATCAGCTGGTAGAAACTCAAGCGCCAACGGGGTATGAATTGGATGCGACACCAGTAACTTTCAAGATCGAAAAAGAACAAGAAGTGGCGATCTTTTTAACAAAAGAGAATAGAAAAGTTGCTGATAGCTCAGATATAAGAGGAAACAATCCAACAAGCAGTGGAAATAAGCATCTTCCAAAAACTGGAGAAACCATCATTAGCCAGTTTATATTGTCAATATTGGGTGTGCTACTTGTTTTCATCAGTATAAAATTTAGAAAGAAACGAAATATATGAGCTAAAATAAAAAATTGAATAAGCATAGTTTTTAAAATCAACTAGTACCCATCAATTGAATGGAAACTACCGATTTTAGAAGGGGTATACAAACAAATATTAGTATCGGAGTAGAGAAGGTTGAACCCAACCAGTAAATAAGTAAAGACAATTTTGTGCTGCGTTGAGAAGTGAAAAATAAACCTTTGTAGTAATACTAGTTAATAAAAAATATACAAAAACACTGCGAAAATCATTCTTGAGTTTCGCAGTGTTTTTTGCCTAATGACTCAAGTTTATTGGGTAATACTTTGATTTTCTTTCTACAAATAATCAGCGATCAGTTGTAATTTTTTCTCTAGTTTTAATGGCTCTTTGTCAATAAGGAGAAAAACAAGTCGGGTCTTTTGTCTCGGAAAGCTTCAACCAACTCGTGAATAAAGGTTACGCCTCCTTGAAAGGCGTGGAAAAACCAAGTAATCGATCAATCACCAATTTCGCATTTGGTAGAACATGTTTGGTGAGCTGAAAGTAGGTGGCGTTCATGTCTGTAACTAAGAATTCTATTTCTTTAGGATTAGTGCAGCTAAGGAAATAGTTTGTTAATCGAGGAATTTTTTGTGTAGGTAAATTTTCTCGATTAATTTTTCTGTCTCGCCATCCGCGGAAATAAAACTCAGTTTATCCTCAACGGAAACGTGAGAACGAAATTCACAACCCTCAACACTCAAGACAGAATTCTTTTGGAAGACTTTGGTAAATAGCTTCTCAACTCTTTCAATGTGCGAATAACGGTTGTCAAAGATACCTAACAACTTTTCGAAATAAAAAATAACGACACTTTTTCAGTCAGTAAAGAAGTGATTTTATGTCTGACATGATTTGAAATCGAGTGCCTTGGACGGATAAAATAACTTTGAGCGTTCCAATGGCTTCGACAGTTTTTACAGGTATAGCGCTGCTTTTTTAGGCGTATAACCATTGGCATATGATTATATTATTCAAAGTGGACAATGGTTTCCTTCTTCTTGTTTTTCACCACCATTAATTTCCTATTTCCATCTACCACAGCAGAACCACAATTTCTACAGACACATGGAGCAGGGAAGAGAACTGCAGCAACGATCAATGTTTTTTTCTTCTGTAAGGTTTCGTAAGAGACCTCTGTAATCATCAAATTTTTGTCTATTGATCTCAGAATTTTTTTGATAGAACCATTCATAAAGCATATCGTTCTCTCAGTTGTTTATTTTGTGGTGATTTAATCATACAAGAAAACGATATGTTTTTTTATAAAAACATGAATAGGAAAAATAGTTGACAAGAAAATGACAACGCCATATGATGTTCCATAGTATTTACAACCTGTCATAGATGACTGTAAAAAATAAAAGTAAAAAGAAAGGACGACAACAGGTGGATTTTTATCAGTCTCTACAACTAGATCCGTTTATTTTAAAACAAAAAATACGAGAAGCAGCTTCTAAAAAAGAAAAGTGCATGTATATTTGTTCATTGTTTTTACGATCATTATTCATCGTATTGTTTGCCATTTGTTTTATCATTATAATTACAACATTATTTGAATCGAAGCATAAACCATACGCTGTGGTTTTATTCTGTATGTTGATGAGTATTCGTTTTGTTGACTTTGGTTATAAGATTTCCCATTCGATCATAGGTTTAGCAATCGTCATGTTCTCACTATTAGTAGCACCGTATGTCCAGCTGATCAAATGGTCAGTTATGGGCATGTTGATTCATTTTATTTTACTAAGCAGCATATTAATGGCAACCGCTAGTGATCCCAAAATGGGGAATGCTTCTTTGTACGGCTTTTCATATCTCTTTATTGTTTATTCGTTACCTAAAGATTCGTTGAACAAGAATTTCTTTACACAAACAAGTAGCTTATTATTTTTGTTTTTTTGTTGGTTTTCAGTTCTTCTTTACAGAAAACATCGAGAAAAGAACAAAGACAAAAGCTTGTTTAAAGAGATTTTTTTGAAAGGCATGTATTCGCAGGAAAAAATTTGGATGCTCATCTATGCATTTGGCATTAGTCTTTTGATCGTTGCAGGAGAGTATGTCCCTTTTCAGCGATTGATGTGGGCAGGGTTTGCATTTTCTTCTATTGTATCTAGCTATGGATTGATGTCGATTGGTTTCAAAGAACGAGCAGTAGACCGAATCATTGGCTCATTGATTGGATGTGTTTTATTTATTGGTATCAGCCAATTTATTCCTTTTAACTGGGTCGGTATATTAGGTGGTCTAGCTTTAGGTGTTTGTTCTACCTATAGATATAAAACAGTTTTTAATTCTTTTGGTGCTTTGGCAATCACTGCCAGTTTATTCGGGGTTCCAGGAGCAGTAACGATCCGCATTTTTGAGAATATCCTTGGGGTATGTTTAGGAATCATGTATATTGGGGTGACTGAAATACTTATCCGAAAAATAAGAGAAAAACACGGTTTGAATCATTAGATGAGATCGAATAAAAAATAAGGAAAAAGTGAAGATACACATGGATGATAAATTGCTATCATTCCATGTGTATCTTTTTACGGTAAATCAGTGAAACGTTCGACTTTCATTTTTAATTTATACTTTTTACGGAGTTCGTTTATTTGAGCCATCATTTCGGATTTGTGATGCTTTTCGATTGCTTCTTCATCTTTCCAACGGTCGATCAGTAAAAGAGATTCTGGATCTTCTAGTGGAAAGTAATAGTCATATTTCTCGTTTCCTTCTTCTGCACGAATCGCTTTGACAATGTTTCTTTCGACCATTTCTTCTGCAAATTTTCTGGCTTGTCCATTTGTACTTGTATACAAAATATTCACTGTGATACTCACTAAATCCCCTCCTGAAAAAATTCTATCACTAGTATATCACGGTGCCAGAAATTATTATTCAAGATATGATACACATTTTTTCCGCAATGCTACGGAAATATATATTTTGAATAGAAAACGCTTACAAGATATGCTTGGTTTATAAAAATAAAAGGAGTGATTGATTTATGAAAAAAGCATTGATTATTTGTGCGGCAGGAATGTCATCCTCGATGATGGCCTCAAAGACAACGGATTTCTTTAAGCAAAAAAGAGAAGAGGTACTCGTAGATGCAGTTTCAGCTACAGAAGGCGATAATATGATTAAGAATAGTGATTTTGATTTATTTCTGATCAGCCCGCAAACGACGATGTTTTTGGATAAATTCAAAAAATTAGGAGAATCTGTTGGAAAGCCTGTTGTTAGTATCCCTTTCCAAGCGTATGTCCCAATCCCTACAGGCATCCAGAAGTTAGCAGAGGTGATCGAAGAGAACATATGATGGAATAGGAGTGGATGATAATGAAACAGAAGGAAAAATTGCTGTTGAGATATTTGATTGATCACAAGAAGGAGTATGTCACCAGTCAACGTTTAGCTTCTGAATTGTTATTATCTGATCGGACAATCCGTAATTACTTGCAGCGGATCAAAGAGTTAGTAGAAAAAAACGGAGGTAAGATCATTGCTAAACCAGGTTATGGCTACCAACTGCATATTTTACAAAGACTGACATTTGACTTGTTTTTGAGTCGGCAAGAAATAGTACCTGGATATGCTAGAGAACCGCAAGGATTTTATGAGTCCGAAGATCGACAAAAGTATATATTGAACCAATTGCTTTTGGAAGATGCCATTCTTTTTATGGATGATTTGGCAGAAGAGCTTTATATCAGTCGTTCCAGTTTGACAAAGGACATGCAAGAAATCAAGGAGCGATTGATTCCATATTCACTAAAAATCGTTTCTAAGCATGGTCAAGGGACATGGATCGAAGGGGAAGAAAGAAATCGACGGCATTTTATCATGGATACTTTTTTTGGAAACCATTATGGAAATTCATTGAAAGAATATTTAGGGCAAAGCCGTTTTTTCCCAGACATCAGTTTTGAAGAGCTAGTCATTATCATTCTCGATGAAACAAGAGAAGCTAAGTTAAAAGTTTCGGATTTTATCATACAGAATCTGACTTTACACTTGGCTTTGGGGATCAAACGGCTCCGAGAAGGGTTTGAAATCAAGGAATTAGGCATCGAACAAGAAGTTTCTAAGCGAGTAGAGTATCAAGTGGCGCAGCGGATCGTTCAACGTATTGAGGTAATCGCAGGTGTATCGTTTCCCGAAGAAGAAATTGCTTATTTGACATTACATCTCATGGCTAAGTCGAATCACAAAGAAAATCAAAATGATCAGGAACTATCAAAGGAATTAGCGAAAGTTCTGAAAAGATTGTCTCAGGAATTTCATTTTTCATTAGTAGAGGATCTCCAGCTTTTCAATGGACTACTCGATCATTTGTCACCGATGATGATTCGATTGAGCCGAGGTATTCGCATTGAGAACCCATTGACTGAGGAGATAAAGAAAGAAAATCCCAAAGTCTTTGACGCAGTAAAAAGGCATTTCAGCAACATGCCGGCTTTGAAAAACTATACCATCAATGAAGATGAATGGGCCTATTTGGCTTTGCATCTCATGGCGGCATTGGAAAAAGAAAGAGCTGCGCATAAACTACATGCATTGATTATCTGTGCAACGGGTTACGGCAGTGCCCAACTATTAAAGAATCGCGTAGTCAGTGAATTCGGTAAAAATATTACAGTGGTAAGTGTAAAAGGCTATTATGAGATCAATGAAACAACTTTAAAAGGAATCGACCTGATTATTTCTTCTATTGATCTTTCGACAATGTTTTTCAAAATTCCAGTTTTACATGTCAGTATTTTTTTGAATGAAGATGATGTTCGTAAAATACGAAAGGTAGTTGGAGAATCTATACCCTATCATTCCTCAGATAGACCGATACCAGCATTTTCTCTACAGCAAAAAAAGCAGATTTACACCGAACAGTTGTCTGAAAAATTTTTCAAGACTTATACGTACGAACCGAAAAAGGAAGAAATTCTTCATGATTTGCTGCAAAAGCTGAGCATAAATGAAGAAGAAGGATATATAAGAGAAATGCGAAAGCAGATCCAGCAACGTGAAAATATGGGACAAATCATATTCAGTGATACAGTGGCAGTCCCACATCCCGCTGTTCCAGTTGGAATCGAAACAAAGGTAGCCGTTGCATTGATTCCTTCTGGGATGCAGTGGGATCAATATCAAGAAATTCATTTTGTTTTTTTAGTTTCGCCTTCTTATGTCGAAAATGAAGGAATTACGGTCGTGACTAAAGCAATCGTTAGGTTAGTTGACCAGCTAAAAGTACAGCAGGAAATCTTAGCTGAACCTATTTTTGAGAATTTCAGCAGTAAATTTATCAAACTGATCGAATAAGGAGGAAAACAGATGGCTGAAAAAATAAACAGTGAAACACTACAAGTGACTTCTTTTGATATCATTTTCCATAGCGGAAATGCACGGACACTGATACATGAAGCATTTCGCTCGATGCGTAAAGAGATGTTTGAAGAAGTAGAAGAGAAGTTGCGACAAGCAAATGAAGAGATTCTTCATGCGCATCAGTCACAAACTCAACTTCTGAAAGAATATGCCAGCGGGACAAAAATAGAAATGGAAATTATCATGGTCCATGCACAAGATCATCTGATGACGACGATGACATTATTGGAAGTTGCACAGGAAATGAATTATTTGTATCAAAAAAATAAATAGAAAGGAAGGATCATTGTGCAGGATACAGTAAAAAGGAAAATCGAATTAGAAAAAAAGCAACTTAGTTTGAAAAACATGTATTTCAATCGTTATCTAATCGTACGTTACCTGACTGCCTTTTTCTTTTTCATGAACATGCAATGGATGATTCTGCTTCTATCAGCTAAAAGTTTAGGAAGTAGTTTACCGATGATTCTGATTTTAGCTATTTTGCCTGCAGTAGGAGAACAAGTAAAGCTTTATCGAAAACACCAAACGAACGTTCCATGGACAAAGTGGTATTTTTTGTTCCAGAGTGTCTTTAATTTATTAGTGATTCCAGTGTTGTTTACCTCAGGATTTACATTCTTGTATCCTTTTATGGCAAATAACAATGGAGGACAGTTATTTGTTTTCATTCTTGTTGTAAGCGGTATTTTTGCCAGTGCATTTATACAGTATCGTTTAAAGAAAATTTCACTCAACCAAGACCAACAGTATATCCGTATTAAACAATATGAAAAAGCGTTATATTTAGGAAAGGAGAATAACTAATGTTTGATTTTTTGCAGAAATACCTGATGGGACCTATGGGGAAAATTGCGCAACTTAAAATCGTTCGGGCTGTCATGGCAGCGGGGATGGCTTCTATTCCTTTCACGATTGTAGGCTCGATGTTTTTGGTTTTAAATATTTTGCCATTACCGTTCCCATTTTTAGAAGGATTTTTTAATGCAACTTTTTTCAAAGTTAGTGACTTGTACATGATCGTCAATACAATGACGATGGGGATTTTATCTATTTACTTTGCCATTGTGTTTGCTTATGAATTAACGTCAATTGAACGAGATGAACAAAAATTAAATGTTAATCCGCTCACGGGGGCATTACTATCTGTTTTTGCATTCTTTATGTGTATCCCTGAATTGATCATGACTGATGGTAAAATCAGCTTGATTGCTTCTATCAATGAGACAGAAACTGTAGTAAATGGTATTAGGATGGGCTCTTTTGTCGAACGTTTAGGAACTTCAGGAATCTTTACAGCTATTATTATGTCGATTATTGCGGTCGAATTGTATTGTATGTGTGTCAAGAGAAATTGGGTCATAAAAATGCCAGATGTTGTTCCGCCAGGAGTTTCTCGTTCTTTCACTGCTCTGATCCCAACATTTGTCATTGCGTTTGTGGTGATGATCATCAATGGATTATTAGTTGCACTAGGAACGGATATCTTCAAAATGATTGCTATCCCATTTGGGTTTGTTACGCAGTTGACGAATACATGGCTTGGTGTCATGGTGATTTATTTCTTGATCCATGCATTGTGGATCGTAGGGATCCATGGAGCGAATATCATCACTTCTTTCTTGACCCCGATCGTATTAGCTAATATGGCAGCTAACGCACAAGGCGCAAATTATCCGTTGGCAGGAGAATTCAACAATTCTTATGTAACCGTTGGTGGATCAGGTGCGACTTTAGGATTGATCATCTTTATTGCATTCCTCGCGAAATCTGATCAGCTGAAAGTGTTAGGAAAAGCCTCACTTGTACCAGGATTATTCAATATCAATGAACCAATCATTTTCGGGATGCCAATCGTCTACAATCCCTATTTAGCGGTTCCGTTTTTCTTAGCTCCGATGGCTTCTGCTACACTCGCTTATTTTGCCATTCGGCTGGAAATCGTCAAACCGATGCTTGCACAGATGCCGTGGCCTTCACCAGTCGGGATCGGAGCATTTGTTGGTAGTGGTGGTGATTGGAAAGCTGCTGTGTTAGCAGTCATTTGTGCAATCATCGCATTCATTATCTGGTTCCCATTTATCAAATTCTATGATAATAAATTATTAAATGAAGAAAGAGAAAAGGCAGCAGAATTAGCTAGTGAAAAGTTAAAATGATTTCTAAGAAAAAAGGAACTGTGACAAAAAATCACAGTCCCTTTTTTTCTTAGAAATGGGAAACCACTAGTATATAAATACCATTATTCTTCAATCAACCGCTTCACGATTGCATAATCCCCTTCATAAGGTTCATCTACACCATTGATTTTTTGATAGGGATCCACGCCTTTTCCCGCAATAACGACTGAATCTTGCGGAGCGCTTTCTGCTAAAGCGCGTCGAATCGCTTCAGGACGATCCATTTCATAATGAACGATCAAATCTGGATTAGTAATTGCTTCATTGATTTCTTCCGCGATTTTTTTCGGATCTTCAAATGCTGGGTCATCTGCCGTCAAAAAGGCGATGTCAGCTGTTTCTGATAGCACTTTTCCAAAATCATGTCGACGGGAGATTGCTTTGTTTCCTGGGCTGCCTAATACAACAATTACACGGCCATCTGGATGTTCATTTTTGGCAAATTCCAGCAATGTTTTCAAGCTTAGATAATTATGTGCATAGTCCACATAGACATGCGCTCCATTGGATTGGATCAATTGATCCATTCGGCCTGGTACACGAGCTTCTTTTAATCCGTCTTGTGCATCTTGACTGGAGGCACCTGTTAGTGCTGCGGCAATGATCGCACTGGCTGCATTTTCTTGGTTGAATCCTCCAGCCAGCAAAATATCATAAGCAGTATCGCAGATAGCTAAGCGATCTTCATGAGAAGATAAAGTAAAACCGTGAGTACCTTTATCTGAACGGATCACTTGATAATTGCTTTCTTCCGAACGACCATAAGTGATCGTTGGAATCTGGAATAGATCGGCTGTTTCCCTAAGTAAATCAAAATAGTCACTTTCATGATTTAAAACAACTGTTTTTGAATTCAAGATCAATTGTCGCTTGCAATAGAAATAGTCATCAAATGTCGGATGTTCGATCGGACTGATATGGTCAGGCGAGATATTCAAGAAGATTCCGACATCTAAAGTCAAGCCGTATACGCGTTGTGTTTTGTAAGCTTGTGAAGAAACTTCCATCACTAGATGAGTCATACCATTTTCAACTGCTTCTGACATCATACGATATAAATCTAATGACTCAGGCGTTGTCAAATGGGATTTGAAATATGTTTTGCCATCTAACGTTGTATTCATAGTAGAAAGCAATGCTGTTTTTTTATTTGTTGTGTGATCCAAGATTGCTTTTGTAAAGTACGCAGCAGTTGTTTTACCTTTTGTTCCAGTGAATCCGATCACTTTCAATTTATTTTGCGGATAGTCGTAAAAAGCCATAGCAAGAAGCGCCATTGCTTTACGGATATCCGTTACGATGATTCCTACTGCTGAATTTTCGTATGGTTGTTCTGATACATAATATTGAATACCCTGTTCGATTGCTGAATCCAAATATTCTTCTTTGAAATTCATTCCTTTACAGAAAAACAAAGTAGAAGCATCAGCTTTTCTTGAATCATAACTTAACTGAAGAAATTCAGCTTTTTCTGGTACATCAAGATGCCAGCCTCTTGTTGAAACAAATTCTTTTAATAGATTTTCTTTTAATAGTAAATGACGGATGTCTTCTAAAGAGAAGCTCATTGATTGATCCCTCGCTTTATTCAATTTCTTGGTTTATTATAGCACACTCTTTTTAATATATCGTTTGTTTCCGCTATGACAAAATCCAGCTTTATTCAAATTTTCTTGACACAGGGGACAAGCGGATGAGTATTTTCATAAACAATGAACTGACTGTAATAGATAGGAGAACGAATAGTGTCTCCAACAATCCAAAAACATAATAATTCAAAAAGACGATAAGACTATTGGTAAGTAAAAGTCCTTGCGGCATTGGAAGCCGAAAAAATTTGTGGAAAATAATCGGCGGTATCGTTATACCGCCATTTGAGGCCCCGACTGTGTACAATGTGTAAACCCCAAGACTGAACAAAAGACTTCCTGAAATCAGTGAAAAGAAATGTGAGGAGATCATTTCCACTTTTGGAACAATCTCTAAAACAACAGGAAAAAGCAGACTTCCCGCTACAGTCTTAAAAAATACTGATTTTCCTAATAGGACAGCGGCTAGAAGCAGCATCATAAGATTGATGCTCCAAACAGTAACTGAGCGTTGGATAGAAAAGGCCGTTTCAACTAAATGTCCGATGGCGCCCACTCCGGCGGAAGCTATATCGTGAGGGAGCAAGAACCAATTCAATCCAACTGTGATAAAGAAAAGACCTAAAAATATAACGGGTAGTTTTTTTATTTCTTGTGTCATTGATATCTCCTATAAATGTTAGCCATAAAAGGCTGTATATTTCTTTACTTTACCAAAAAAACGAAACCGAATTCAAAAAAACAATTGTTCTTATAAAAGTTATATAAAATCGATTGCCAGTTTCTGTTTTACCAATTAAAATGATAGTAATGTTTTGTAGAAAGTTGGAATCTGACCGATGGATAATCAAAGAAAACCAGCATTAGATCAATTAACACCGCAAGAAAAAATGGCACGAGGCTCTGCTTGGATGACCGCCAGTAATATCATTTCAAGATTGCTAGGCGCTGTCTATATCATTCCCTGGTATGCTTGGATGGGCGAAAATGCTAAGGCTGCCAATGGATTATTCAATATGGGATACAATATATATGCATTGTTTCTACTGATCTCTACAGCAGGAATACCTGCTGCGATTGCAAAACAAACTGCACGCTATAATTCATTGAATGAATATGGCACTTCACGACGATTATTTATCCGTGCATTACAGATGATGGGCGGGCTAGGCCTGTTGTTTGCTTTGTTCATGTACATCGCCTCTCCTTGGCTAGCTCATGCTTCTGGTGGCGGAGAAGAACTGATTCCAACGATGCGTTCTTTGAGTATCGCTGTATTGGTTTTTCCTTGTATGAGTGTGATACGAGGGTATTTTCAAGGCAATCAAGAAATGATGCCTTATGCGCTGTCGCAGATTGTAGAACAGGTGGCACGTATTTTTTATATGCTATTGGCTACATTCATCATCATGAAAGTCATGGATGGTGACTATGTGACGGCGGTCACGCAATCAACTTTCGCGGCATTTATCGGTATGCTAGCAAGTATTCTTGTCCTTTTGTATTTTTTGAAGAAACATCAAGCGTATACATCGGCGTTTATTCACTACAGCGAAAACAAAATAAATATTGCAACGAAGGAATTGTTGTTAGATACCGTTAAAGAAGCGATTCCGTTTATTATTGTGGGTTCAGGGGTAACGATCTTCAAATTAGTCGATCAGTTCACTTTTATGAAGATCATGTCTGCATCCACCGAGTATTCCAATGCACAGTTACTGGATCTTTTTTCGATTTTTAGTGCCAATCCAGATAAGTTGACGATGGTAGTTATTGCATTGGCAACATCGATCGCGTCTACTGGGTTACCGTTGATTACAGAAGCTGTTACGTTGAAAGATCGAGTAGGTCTGGCAAAATTGACAAGCGGAAATTTACAGTTGTTTTCATTTTTTATGTTTCCGGCGACATTTGGTGTTATGTTACTTGCCTATCCGCTAAATACATTATTTTATACACCGGATTCTCTAGGAAGTAATGTACTGATCCAAGCAAGTTTTGTAGGACTCTTCCTAGGACTATATATGCTAGTTTCCAACATGCTGCAAGGAATGTTTGAAAACAAGGCGGCAATTAATTATTTGGTTATTGGGTTTCTAGTGAAACTCCTTCTTCAATACCCAGCCATTCGTTTATTTGAAGTATACGGCCCTTTATTGGCGACAATGATCGGATTTGCTGTGTCTTGTACCTTGATCTTAAAGAGAATCCATGAAGTAGCCCGCTTTAAACCAAGTTTTGTCTGGCGCAGGACATTGCTGATCTTTATTCTTACCTTGATTATGCTTTTGGCTTCGTGGATCACAAAGATGATTTTTGGTGCTTTTTTAAACGAAGATAGCAAATTCCAGTCTCTATTGTTGATTCTTGTAGTAGCAGGTATAGGGGCTTTAGTGTATGGTTATTTAGCTTTGAAAATCCGCTTGGCAGAAAGACTACTAGGACCAGGAATAGCGCGTTTACGACATAAATTAAAAATAAAATAAGTGAATCAGAAGAGCTAGATTGATGCTCTTTTGAAATGGGGGAAACGCATGCGTTTAGATAAGTTTTTAGCAGATATGGGACTTGGCAGCCGCAAAGAAGTCAAAGGATTGATCAAAAAAGGAACGATCGAAGTCAATGGACAAGTGGTGAAAAGCGATAAAGCGCAAGTAAATGAATTCGAAGATGCGGTTACTTATTTAGGAGAAATCATTACGTATCAAAAAGATTTTTACTACATTTTGCATAAACCTGCAGGAGTCATTTCTGCTACTCAGGATAATCATGATCAAACCGTAATCGATTTATTGGAAGACCAGGATTATCGGGAAGATCTTTTTCCAGTCGGCCGATTAGATAAAGACACAGAGGGCCTCTTGATTTTAACGAATGACGGGGTGTTTGCCCATCAGTTACTATCACCTAAAAAACATGTGGAGAAAGAATATCTAGCTGAGGTTAGCGGTATAATGACAGAAGAAGATATCCGTTTATTTGCAGAAGGACTGATTATTGATGGCGATGAGCAGACATTGCCGGCAAAACTCCAAATTGATCAAGTAGATCAAGAGACAGAAACTTCAATTATCCGTCTGATTTTGCATGAAGGAAAGTTTCACCAAGTTAAGCGAATGGTCAAAGCAGTAGGAAAAGAAGTCTTATATTTAAAAAGAATCCGTATGGGAAAATTTTGGCTGCCTAAAGATTTGAATAAAGGGCAATATCGACCCATGACCAAAGAAGAGCTAGAACAAGTGAGAGAAAAATAATTGAATGGATAGCTAAAAGAATAAGCAGAGTAGTTGTAGCGCCATCTGAAAAGCAGACTTGTCCGTCTGACTTTCGGATGGCTTTTTTGTGAAATTTCGGCTTATTTCCGTAGAAGCTACTTCTGGAACACCGTTTGTTCGGAATAAGGGACTGTGACAAGACTTTTGTTACAGTCCCCATTGTTCCTTGTGACTCAGAGTTAGATAGTAAGGACACGATCTCCCTAATACTCAGGCCAAAACGCTGAATTCACAACCTCTGATAAACGGTGTTCAATCAGCTGACCCTCGGTATTAGCTCAAAAAACGGCAAAATATGAGGAACTATTTTCCCGTTTTTTTCTCTAATACTCAGGCCAAAACGCTGATTTCACAACCTCTCCTATACTTTGTTTCATTTTCCCTATACTTTGTTTATTTATTCTCATTATTGAAAGCGCTATAATTACGTTGCGAATGAATCGAAAGGGGTTTTTAGATGAAAAAACGAAAGGGGTTCAATCATTTTTTTATGAATCTATGGCGTTATAAAGCACTTGTCCTGATGGCTGTACCGGGTATGCTTTGGATGATTTTTTTCTTTTACATACCTGTAATGGCGAATGTCGTAGCATTCAAAAATTTTCATATTTCAGCAGATGGGTTCTTGGCTAGCTTGAGGGAAAGTCCTTGGGTGGGTTGGGAAAATTTCAAATTTTTATTTTCTTCGGATCAAGCATTTCTCATCACTAAAAATACAATTTTATATAATGTAGCATTTATCCTTTTGAATCTGCTGATCTCAGTCGTATTTGCAATCATTATGAGCGAGTTGAGAAATAAACGACTCGTTAAAGTTTATCAAACGATGTCCTTACTACCTTATTTTCTATCTTGGGTCATTATCAGTTACTTTGTTTACGCTTTTTTAAGTCCTGACAAAGGAATATTCAATCAGTGGATCACTGGACATGGAGGAGAAGCTGTCAATTGGTATAATGAACCGAAATATTGGCCGTTTATCTTGGTGTTCATTGGTACATGGAAAGGGATTGGTTATAACAGCATTATTTACTTTGCATCTGTTATGGGAATCGATCCGACTTATTATGAAGCTGCTATGGTTGATGGAGCTAGCAAATGGCAGCAGATCAAACATGTGACGATACCACAACTTATTCCACTAATGACGATTTTAACGATTTTAGCCGTAGGAAACATTTTCCGAGCTGATTTTGGCCTGTTTTATAACATTCCTAGGAATTCCGGTGCATTATATGATGTGACTCAAGTTTTGGATACGTATATCTACAATGGCCTGACATCCACAGGAGATTTTGGTATGACGGCTGCTGCAGGACTTTACCAATCAGTTGTCGGCTTTGTCTTGTTGATGATCACAAATACGATCGCCCGACGTTTTGATAGCGATTCTGCATTATTCTAAGGAGGAAAAAAATGAAAAAAAAGAAAGTGGAGAGAGTCCAAGTCCGCTCTTTCAATAAGACGGCTAATTTTTTCTCTAATATAATGATTGCACTCTTTGCTATTTCCTGTATTTTGCCATTTATATTTGTTATCGCCATCTCTTTTACCGATGAGTCCATATTGTCGACTCACGGGTACAGTTTTTGGCCAGAAAAGTTCAGTATATTTGGTTATACGTACTTGTTCGACCAGATGCAGGATAAAATTTTCCAAGCGCTTTTCGTCACTGTACTTGTTACTGTTTTAGGTACACTGATCAATAGCACGGCTACTTCTTTATATGCTTATGCGATTTCACGGTCAAACTTTCCATTCCGTCGTTTTTTTACCGTTTTTTGTTTGATTACGATGTTGTTCTCACCAGGGATGGTGGCCAATTATCTTGTTATGACAAATCTTCTTCAGTTAAAAGATACGATTTGGGCATTGATCTTGCCAATGGCTGTCAGTCCCTTCAATATTATTGTGATGCGCACATTCTTTAAACGTTCGGTCTCTGATTCGATTATTGAATCGGCACGGATCGATGGAGCTAGCGAACTGCGAATATTTGTTCAGATCGTTTTACCGTTAGCTGTTCCAGGTATTGCGACAATCAGTTTATTTGCCGCATTGGGTTACTGGAATGACTGGTTCAATGCTTTACTATACATCCAAGATGATAAGCTAGTTCCACTACAGTATCTTTTGATGAAAATCCAAAGTAATATTCAATATCTGACACAAAATTCAGGAGCAGGAAGCCAATTGACAGGCGGATTAGCCTCAGTTCCAGGAGAATCTGCCAGAATGGCGATCGTAGTCATCTCGACGTTGCCTATTGCGATCAGCTATCCATTTTTCCAGAAGCATTTTGTCAAAGGTCTAACAATCGGCGGAGTAAAAGAATAAAGAAACAAAAATATAAATCATAAAATTAGGAGGAAGAAAAATGAAGTTATGGAAGAAACTAGCCTTTACAGGTGTTTCAGCGTTGTTGTTGGGAACATTAGCAGCATGCGGAGGTTCTGGTTCTAAAGACCAGGCAGAAGCTAGCAATTCGGACACTTTGCAGATGTATCAAATCGGAGATAAACCAGATAATTTCGATCAATTGATGGAAGTAGCAAACAAACGAATCGAAAAAGAGATCGGTGTAAAAGTCAATATCAATTACATTGGCTGGGGCGATTACGAAAAGAAAATGAACGTCATCATTTCTTCCGGGGAAAATTATGATATCGCCTTTGCGAACAACTATGTTTCCAATGCCCAAAAAGGAGCCTTTGCTGATTTGACTGAATTAGCGCCTAAGTACGCTGAAAAAGCTTATAATGATTTAGATGAAGCATATATTAAAGGAAATCTGGTCAATGGAAAATTATATGCTTTCCCAGTCAATGGAAATGTCTTTGCTCAACAAGTACTTACTTTTAACAAAGCTTTACTAGATAAATACGATCTTTCAATTGATGGAATCCAATCTTACGCTGATGCAGAAAAAGTCTTGAAGGAATTCCATGAAAAAGAACCAAACACGGCAGCTTTTGCCATTGGACAAGGCTTCAAAGTCCAAGGGAACTTTGATTATCCTTTAGGGAATACGTTACCATTTGCTATTGATCTGGATGGAGATGATTCGAAAATCATCAACCAATACGATAATGAAACGTATATCGGACTGTTACGTACAATGCATAGCTGGTACAAACAAGGACTCATTCCAAGTGACGCTGCAACGAGCAATAAGGATTATCCACTAGAAGGAAATACTTGGCTAATGCGTGGAGAAACACAAGGACCGTATGATTATGGCGATACAATTTTGACAAATGCAGCAAAACAAGAACTTGTCTCAAAAGCAATTACTGTTCCACTAAAATCTACAGCTCAAGCACAAATGGCAAATTTTGTCGTATCAAATACTTCAAAAAATAAAGAAAAATCAGTAGAACTTCTAGGGCTGCTTAACAGTGATCCAGAATTATTGAATGGGCTTGTTTGGGGGATCGAGGGAGAAGCATGGGAAAAAGTCGATGGTTCAGATGATAAAATCAAATTGCTAGATGGTTATCAGCCAAATACACATATGTCTGCTTGGAATACAGGAAACAACAAGATTCTATATACACAAGAGTCTATTACGGATGACATGATTGCCAAACGTGATCAATCGATTGCTGATGCAGAAACTTCACCGATTTTAGGATTCAGCTTCAACACTGACAGTGTCAAAACAGAATTAAGTAATATTTCTAATGTCATGAATCAATATTTAGATGGATTGAATACAGGGACTGTTGATCCAGATGAAACATTACCGAAATTGAAAGACGCTTTGGACAAGGCTGGCTATGATAAGGTATTGAAAGAAATGCAAAAACAATATGATGAGTTCCGACAAGAATAATAATGAATAAAGACAAAGGGGTTGTGACAAAAGACGTGTCACAACCTCTTGTTCCGAATAAACGGTGTTCAAAAGCCAGTTTCTCGGTATTAAGCTAAATATATGTAAAAATGTGGAAAGCCATATTCACAAAATTTTTCTTACTACTCGAAACTAAGCGGCTATTTCACAAACTCTTGGTAAACGGTGTTCAATCAGCTGACCCTCGGTATTCGCTCACAAAACGACAAAATATGAGGAACTATTTTTCCGTTTGTTTCTCTAATAATCAGGTCAAGGTGCTGATTGCCCAACCTTTTTTTGTATAATGAGAAAGTATAAACTTAATGTTTGGAGGAGAAGATATGTTAGGGAAGGTTTTGGAAGAGTTATTTATCCGGATCTGGGTCATTATAAAACTAACCTTGTATTTCTGGATATATACATTTGCCGGCGGGATCATCTTTGGATTAGGTGCGGCATGGAAAACAGTCAATGAACTATTTTATTTGTACGGATTCGAGTATAAAGAAATCACAATAAAAAGAGGCTGGAATATATATAAAAGAAATTTTTTAAGAGGCAATCTGCTATTTAGTTTATTTTTATCTGGTACTGCTTTATTGAGTTACAATTTATATTTATCTGTTCAAATCAAAGGGCTCATTTTTTTAGCTATTGATTTTATTTTACTTTTTGCCTTGCTCTGCCTATTTGCTACTTATCAATACAGTATGATTTTAGATAGTGAATATACGATCTCTGTTCCTAATCTGCTAAAGCTAAGTTTTATTTCGGTTTTTTCCAGCTTTTCGTCTTTTCTAAAAATAATTATTGGTAGCGGTATAATTTTAGGCGTGACTTGGCAATTCAAAGGATTGATCCTGTTTGGTGTCATTGGTCTTTTGACGGTTTGGAATGGTACGATGACAACACATTGGCGTGAAGAATTAGATAAACAGTTGGAAAGTTATGAATAAGTTTCGGATTCTATTTTCAAAAGGAACCTTACTAAATCGTCTGTTGCGGAAATACGCGGTTATCATGATCGGTGTAACGATGACTGCTACCGTTATTTTTAGTATCCATACTTGGGAACAAAATCAAAAACAGGCAGAAAACATGACAAGTGATGCCGTTCAAAGCACAAGCAGAATGCTGAATGATAAAACAACCTTGAGTAGGATCATCAAAAACCAGCTTGTAGGGAATTCCGAAAAGATCGAAAATGTGACGACCTACTTAACAAAACCCATAGATCAGTATCTGATGTATGTATACGAACAGCAAAACAGTACCGATGAATTAGTTTCTTTCCCAAATCAAATCAAAGATCTCTACGCAAATTATGAAGAACTAAGTGCGATATATATCGTGTTGAATCAACTACCGGAGTATTATGAATCTTCTAGAGAAAACAAAGGTGGGGAAATAAAAAAGGGGACACCAAAATTACTAGACGCCTTTTATATCAAGTTGCCTATCACACAAGGAGGAGCTGAGTCAGGAAGTATTTTTATTGGTTTTCAAAAGAAAGAACTAGATATGATTTTAGAAAATCTAACGTCATTCAATGGACTCTCTTTATACATGATTTCTGGAACGACAAATCGACTATACACATTCCATGATAATAAAATAGCTAAAGAAACGTTTGAAAGACAAGAAATGATCATCACAGAGAGTCTGAAGAAAAATTCACAATTGCCGATTGACGATCTGGAAAAAAACAATTTTGTTCAACACCAAGAACTGTCTGATGATTATCGTATATTAGCTGTACTAGATAAAAAAAGTGTAAAAATCGAAACGGGAAAAAATCTTGCCCCGCTGATCATTGGTATCATTATTTTAGACAATATACTGCTTATCTTTCTTTATAAAACATTCAAACGATATTCACAGCAAGTATCTATCGTCATGCAGGCCATGGATCAAACAGCAGCAGGGAATTTAGAGACGCGGATCGACATAACAAACACGGAATATGAACTGAAGGAACTTTCAATCGGTATCAACGAAATGTTGGATAGCATCAATCAGTTTGTAGAAGACATCTACAAATTAGAAATCAAACAGCAAGACGCACATATGCGGGCGCTTCAAGCACAGATCAATCCACACTTTTTATATAATACATTAGAATATATCCGAATGTATGCAATCAGCGAAGGAAGTGAAGAATTAGCAGATGTTGTGTATGCGTTTTCCGCTTTGCTTCGAAACAATACGAATCAAGAGAAAACGATCACTTTAAAAGAAGAACTGGACTTTTGCGAAAAATATGTCTATTTGTATCAAATGCGTTATCCTAATCGAGTAGCCTATCATTTTATGATCGATCCTGATTTGGAAAAGATCGAAGTACCTAAATTTGTGATCCAGCCATTAGTTGAAAATTATTTTAAACACGGTATTGATTTTACTCGATTCGATAATGCGCTAAGTGTCAAAGTCTTGCAGGAAGGCAAACGGGTAAGGATCATCATCAAAGATAATGGAAAAGGGATGACTGAAAAACGGCTAAAACAGATTGAAGAAAAACTGTCTCATCCTAAAGTGGAACTTCACGGTTCTATCGGTCTGCAAAACGTGAATGAACGTTTACGTGCCAGCTTCGGCAGCAGTTATTATATGTCGCTTGAGAATAATGAGACAGGTGGACTGACCGTTTCTATTACATTCAAGGAGGGATGAGCGTGTATCAAGTGTTATTGGTAGATGATGAATACATGATTTTGAATGGGTTAAAAAAGATAATTGATTGGCAAAGTTTAGGCTTTCAAATAGTAGCAACAGCAGAGAATGCCAAAGAAGGACTAGCTGTACTTGAACAGCGACAGATTGATTTAGTAGTAACGGATGTGACAATGCCAGAAATAAATGGACTGGAATTTATTGAAGCGGCTCAAAAAGAACGTCATAATTTTGAATTTATGATTTTATCAGGATACCAAGAATTCGATTATTTGAAAGGAGGTATGCAATTAGGCGCCGTGAATTATTTGATGAAACCCGTGAATAAGTTCGAATTGGTTGAAAGCCTCAAGAAAATCAAAACACGGTTAGATCAGCAAAATGAACAAAAAAATCAACAAGAAATCTATCAAGAACTGTTATTCAGTCAATGGTTGAATGAAGAATTGGATGAAATAAGTGAAGAAGAAATAATAGGACAAATAAGTGAGAAGCAGCATAGGATAGTATTGATTCAACTGGCAAGAACTCATGATACTCTTATCAATAGATGGTTGCAAGAACGGCAACAAATCTTTTACTATCAACGAAATTACGGAGACCGTGTATTGATCACGTTGTTGTTGGAGGCAGATGAAGTTGATGGCTTCTGTTGTTTTGTTCAAGAAAACTTTCCTGATCAGGAATGGCTGATCAGTATCGGGGAAGAGACAGATTCTTTGGACAAAATCCCTGAAACATTCCAACAAGCGAAAGACAATCTACAGTTGCATCAATTTTATGGAGATAAAGACGAGCATGTTTTTTACGCAGTACAAGCAGAAACAAAAGATCAAACCATCGATTTTTCAAGTTTCAGACGCGTGCTGCAAAATAAACAATTGGAAGTCGCTCAAAAAATGATCACTGATTTTTTTGAACAGTTTCAGTTAGCAGCCATGATGCCGGAAGATATACGATATTCCAGTTTTTTACTGTTTATGGAGATTCAACGGGAATTGATTGATCTGGAAGATGAGGAATATTTACAAGGAATCGAAAAAATCCATCAGGCAAAAACGGTGCAAGAACTTCAGCAGCTACTTCTGTCATTCATCAAAAAGCATCAGAGACAGAAAAAGTACAGTGACAATGTGGAAAAAGTAATCGTAATCCTGCACCAGCATTATCAAGAACCACTTACACTCAAAGAAGTGTCAGAAAACCTGCATTTAAATGTCATGTATCTAGGACAGCTGTTCAAAAAAGAAACGAAAAAAAGTTTTTCAGCTTATTTGAACCATTTACGTATGGAAAAAGCGAAACAACTGCTTTTGCACAGTAATCAAAACATCAATGAGATAGCAAGTGAGATTGGCTACAACAACACCACGTATTTCTCTAAATTATTCAAGAAAATCGTCGGCAGATCCCCTAAAGAGTACCGAGAAAACAGTGGAGAATCATAAAAAAAAAAGCCAATGTAATGAAATAACTTATAAAAAATTGTCTAGAAATCTAATTTTGGGCTGTTCTTATTACTTGAGGCAAGGCAGCTTTTTCATGACCTCTCGATAAACGGAGTTCAAAAGCCAGTTTCTCGGTATTAAGCCAAATTTATGCAAAAATGTGGAAAGCCATTTTCACAAAATTTTTCTTAATACTCGAAACTAAACAGCTTTTTCACGACCTCTCCACTAAATGGTGTTCAATCAGCTGACCCTCGGTATTAGCTCAAAAAATGGCAAAATATGAGGAACTATTTTGCCATTTGTCTCTCTAATACTCAGGTCAGAACGCTGATTTCACAACCTCTCAATAAACGGTGTTCAAAAGCTTGCATCTGCGGTAATAAGACCAACCAAACGAAAAATATGAGGATCTATTTTTGCTTGGCTGTTCTTATTACTTGATGCAGGACAGCTTTTTCACAACCTCTTGTTAATTATAGTTTGATAAGGAAAAAGGCAAATCTTTTGCTTGATATTTCTTAGGGTGAGGGATGATCCCTAATTGGTAAGAGATCGTGCCGCCTTTCAGCAAATCTTGATGGGTAAAATATAATTTCGTATATTCTCTGTCCATCCGTTTGATTTTATGGATAAATTGTTGCTGCGGCCGATTAGGCGTTGCTTCAATCGTCAATTCCTTTCCATTTGACAAAAGCAAAACAGCCTTGTCAATTAATGGCATACCGATAACATATTCACCGGTTCCAGGCGTGACAGGATAAAATCCCAGACTATTGAAGATATACCAAGCGGCCATACTTCCATTGTCCTCATCTCCAGGGTAACCCATTGGAGAATCGTCGAAGGTCTGAGTCATCAACTGTTTAAGCAGTGGCTGTGCCATTTCAGGTTGTCCTATATAACTGAACAAGTAAGGATAGTGAAAACTTGGCTGGTTTGAAATAGCTAATTGTCCAAATTCTATCGCGGCCATCTCACTCATTTCGTGGATCTCAAAACCATATCCTCCTGGGTCAAACGTTGGGGGCTGATTGCACAGCTCAATGAGTTTTTCTTTATATCTCTCACTGCCACCATATTTTCCGATCAGTCCTGAAAAATCGTGATAAACAGCAAAGCTGCTTTGCCAAGCACTTCCTTCTGCATAATCTTGTCCCCAACGATTAGCTGAAAATGGTTCTCTGAACTTGCCATCTTTATCTTTTGAACGCATAAATCCTGACTCATAGTCAAAGATATTTTGATAGTTCAATGATTGCTGCTGATATTTCTTCGTCATTTCCTCTTCTTCTAGTACCTTGGCAACTTGGCTAATACAAAAATCGCTATAAGCATAGTCTAATGTGTGATTGACTGATTCGTGGTAGTGATTAGGAACATAGCCATATGTCAAGTAATCTTCTGTTCCTTGGCGTCCATAATTTGGATGTTTGCTTTGAACCGTAGCACCTTTTTCCATTGCCGTTAGAAATTCAGGCATCAAGTCTCGTCGGATATCTTTTACAGCAGCATCTGCAATGACCGCATCGATCAATGTCCCAGGCATAAGTCCACGTTCATCAGGAGACAGCCATTTTGGCAAATAGCCACTTTCTCTATAGCTGTTCAAAAAACCTTCCAGCATTTCTTCGTATTTTTCTACAGCAATCAAAGAATAAAGAGGATAAACCGTTTTATACGTATCCCAAAACCCATTATTTGTATAGAGAACACCAGGTTTTATAGATCGACTAGTCGTATCATAGTGGATTTTTTGCCCACTAGGATCAATTTCATAAAATGTTTGTGGAAATAAAAACACCCGATATAAATTATGATAAAACGTCCGCAATTGTTGTTGATCATGGTGTGTGAGCTGTATACGATCAAAATAGGACTGCCATTGTTCTTGACTGTGAGCAAGGTAAGTCTCTTTGCTTTGGTTTTGTTCTAGTTCCAGGTTATAAGCTGCTTGTTCCGAGCTGATAAAAGATGTCCCAAATCGGATAGTTTGTTTTTTTGTCTGTTCAAAATACAACGGGATCGAGTCGCTATTTTTGTTGGAAACAGCTAACTCATCAATTGTTAAAGGATATTCAAATCTCAATATAAAATAAAAAGAAAAATCAGGATCTTCTGAACCAGCAAAATGTGTGATTTTTCCTTCCACTGTGTAAGGATCTATAACAAAGAGCTGATGGCGTCCCGGAAAGGATAAAAGTAAACCGCTGTCATTTTTGCTGTAATCAATAGATAAGATTCCGCCATACATGCTAGGTATCAATGTAGAACAGATGCCATAACGTAATTGACAGATCGACAGATGAGTCGGGCAAAATATACTTTCTTCTGGGCGGTAAGAACTTTGAGCATGGAAAAGGGTGTTCTCCTGTAGTTTTCCATTGATCGGCGTAAACAGCATATGACTGAAATCACCCATCCAAGGACTTGGTTGATGGGTAAGACGGTAGCCTTGAAAAACGCGGTCATCAGGATGAAACCACCAGCTGCCGTTTTGATCCGTAGTTTGCGGTGCAAAATAATTCATCCCAAAAGGAACGCCAGTATAAGGCTGGCAGTTCCCATTAGAGAAATTTGGCTGATTCGCTGTTGCATGTCTAGTATCTATTTGACCGATATTCATTTTATTTCTCCTTTGTTGATTGTCTTTTGATGAATGAAACTGGAAATTTACTATCGGATGGTCGATCTTTTGTCTCTAACCAAGTGACCAAAGCATCTCCCGCAAGCTTACCTAACTGTTCAAAATCTTGTGCGATGGTTGTCAGTGGCGGGTCAACAAGAGCTGCTGCTTGGATATCATCAAATCCGATAATTGAAAAATCTTCAGGGATATGATAACCATGCTGTCTCAAGAGATTCATGGTCTGGATAGCGACAACATCGTTTTCACAAACAAAAGCAGTTACTTCATACTTAGTGATATAAGAAAGCAATTCATCTAATGTCGCGCTTTTGTCATCCAGTGAAGTGTGGAAAGTCAAACCAGCTTTGTCCAATGCTTCAAGGTAACCAAGGTAACGCTGTCGAACGGATTGTGGATGAGTCTGCGTACCAAACAAATAAGCGATTTTTGAATGTCCCTGTTCGATCAAATAAGAGGCAGCAAGCGCACCGCCTTGGAAATTATCGGAAAGAACGGTAGGAAAAGGTAACTCATAGATTTTTTTATCTAATATGACGACAGGGAATTCTTTCAATGAAAGCTCAAAAAGTAAGTCAAGATGTTGTTCTGTATCAAGAGCATAATAAATCAATCCGTCAAATTCATTGATTAGCTCTTTTGCTGTTTTATTTTGTAGAAAGTCAAGCGTCGTCATCATGACATCAATCTGTTTATCTTGCATCACAGGGTTCAATCCCTTGCTAAAATCACCAACAGACAAATCAGCGACATATGGAAGAAGAAACAGAATCCGTCGTGTTTTTGTAGGAGAAGCAAGAATCTGTTCCGGAGAAGCGGATTTAACGAAACTGCCTTTCCCGCGAACGCGATAAATAAGTCCTAATTGCTCTAATTCAGTCAATGCACGTTTGGAAGTGATTCTGCTTACTTTATAGGTACGTGAAAGTTCTTTTTCAGTTGGTAGTTGGCTGTCTACAGGTAATTCACCAGTTAAAATAGCCGTTTGCAAATCATTAAATATTGTCTGGTACAATGGTTGAGTCATATAAACACCTCTTAATGATATATCATATTCAAATAATACCATAATGGATGAAAAAGTAAATAAAAAGATATTTTTTGAAAGCGTAGACATAATTGGCTGTATGAAGTATAATCTTTAAAGATATATCAAATAGAAAGAAGGTTTTATTAGTGGTTTATAAAGATATACCAAAATCGGTGCAGAAATTTATGGAAGATATCACACAAAAATGTGGGGATATCCATGCGGACTGGGCAAAGAATTTTACAGCAGCATTTGCCAATACTCTGTTGACAACAGTCAAAAAGCAAAATGACGGAACCACCTTTTTATTGACGGGAGACATTCCAGCGATGTGGTTAAGAGACTCTACTGCACAAGTTCGTCCTTATTTAGTGATTGCAAAAGAAGATGAGGAATTAGCTGACATGATCAGCGGGTTAGTCAAAAAGCAATTTTTTTATATCAATATCGATCCATATGCGAATGCCTTCAACGAAGAAGCTAACGGTGCTGGCCACCAAACAGATCATACAAAAATGAACGATTGGATCTGGGAAAGAAAATATGAAATTGATTCTTTATGCTACCCAATACAGTTGGCCTATCTTCTTTACAAAAATACAGGAAAAACTGATCAATTCAATCAATCTTTTATTGAAGGTATCAAAAAAATCTTGGACGTGTTCAAAACAGAGCAAGATCATGAACACTCTCCTTATACATTTGTACGAGACACGACAAGAAAAGAAGATACGCTGATCAATGACGGGCGAGGTGCAAAAACAGCTTTTACAGGAATGACATGGTCTGGTTTCCGTCCTAGCGATGATGCTTGCCGTTATGGATATCTGGTACCATCCAATATGTTTGCGGTGGTCGTGTTAGGTTATGTGGAAGAAATTTTTCAAACGATACTCGATGATAAAGAAATTGTACAGCAAACACAGAAATTGAAGAAAGAGATCCAAGAGGGGATTCAGAATCACGGACGAACGGTTAATCAAAAAGGGCAAACGATTTATGCATATGAAGTAGATGGAATGGGAAACGCCACAGTCATGGATGACAGTAATGTGCCCAATCTGATCGCCGCACCTTACTTGGGATATTGTTCTGAACAAGAGGAAGATTATCTGCAAACAAGAAGAACATTGTTGAGTAAAGAAAATCCATATTTCTATGAAGGAAAGTACGCAAAAGGAATTGGATCCTCCCATACGCCAGAAAAATACGTTTGGCCGATTGCATTAGCTATGGAAGGAATGACAACGTCAGACAAATCTGAAAAAGAGCGGATATTGAATTTACTTGTAGCAACTGACGCAGGAACACACCTTATGCACGAAGGATTCGATGTGAACAATCCTGAAAATTATACGAGAGAATGGTTTTCTTGGGCAAATATGATGTTTTGCGAATTAGTCATGGATTACTTTGATATTAGAGTAGAAAAGTAGGAGGTATCGTAAATGAAAAAGAAAGTATATATCATTTCTCATAGCCACTGGGATCGTGAATGGTACATGGCTTACGAACAGCATCACATGCGACTGATTGAATTGATAGACGATCTACTAGAGCTATTTGAAGTTGATCCGTCCTTCAACAGTTTTCATTTGGATGGGCAAACGATTATTTTAGATGACTATCTTCAAGTAAGGCCAGAAAAAAGACAGGCAATCCAACAAGCAATCAATGAAGGAAAATTGAGAATTGGACCATTTTATATCTTGCAAGATGATTTTCTTATCAGCTCGGAATCGAACGTGAGAAATATGCTGATTGGCATGGAAGAAAGCCGTAAATGGGGAACCCCTGTCATGTTAGGCTATTTTCCCGATACATTTGGAAATATGGGACAGACGCCTCAATTAATGAAACAAGCTGGTATTTCAGCAGCAGCGTTTGGCCGTGGTGTAAAACCAATTGGCTTTGATAATCAAGTTTTGGAAGCAGAAAACTATTCTTCCCAATACTCAGAGATGTGGTGGAAAGGCCCTGATCAAACAGCAATCTTTGGTCTGCTATTTGCCAATTGGTATAGCAACGGGAATGAGATTCCAGTAGAAAAAGAAGCAGCTCTTGCCTTTTGGAAGCAAAAATTAGCGGATGCAGAACAATATGCCTCTACGAACCACTTATTGATGATGAATGGTGTTGATCATCAACCGGTACAAAAAGATATATCAAAAGCAATCCATCTCGCAAATGAACTGTTTCCAGATTACGAGTTTATTCATTCTAATTTTACTGACTATCTGGAAGCAGTTCAAAAAGATGTGCCAGAAGACTTAGGCTCAGTAGAAGGAGAATTGACAAGTCAAGAAACGGATGGCTGGTATACTTTAGCCAATACAGCATCTGCTCGGGTTTACTTAAAACAATGGAATACCAAGGTCCAGCGACAGCTAGAAAATATTACAGAACCACTTGCGACGATGGCTTATGAAGTTAGTGGAAACTATCCCCATGATCAATTAGATTATGCTTGGAAGACATTAATGCAAAATCATCCTCACGACAGTATTTGCGGTTGTTCAGTCGATTCTGTCCATCGGGAAATGATACCTCGTTTTGAAAAAGCAGATGAAGTTGGAAAGTATCTTGCACAAGATTCCTTAGAACAGCTGACCGCAGCAATCGATACGACCGGATTCCCAAAAGACAGCTTTCCATTTGTCATTGTAAATACTGCAGGAATGGATAAAACTGGTGAAGCAGAAATAACCATCGAATTAGAAAGAAAAAGATTCGCTGAAGGAATACCTGAACAACTATATCAAGAGTTAGAAAATTTGCCTAAACGTAAGTATCATGTAGAAACAAAAAGTGGGGCCACTATACCAGCTATTTTATCTGAAGAAACTGTCCAATTTGGTTATGATTTGCCGAAAGACCGTTTCCGTGTGCCATATATGGCAAGAATGATCAAAGTGACTTTACCATTAGAAAACATGCCAGCATTTTCTTGGGAAACATTCGCGCTTGTAGAAGGGGAAGCGAAAGCAGAAGAAAAGGAAACAATGATTCATCAGAGTGGACGAATCATCGAAAACGGCCCTCTACATTTGACGATTGAAAAAAATGGTACCATTACAATGGAAGATCGCAAAAACAAACGAAAGTTGAATAATCTGCATATTTTTGAAGATATCGGCGATATAGGAAATGAGTATATCTTTAAACAACCTTTCTGTGATCAGCCAATCCTATCCAGTAACAAAGAAAACTCTGAAGTAAAAGTATTAGTAGATACACCGGAAATAGCAAAAATAAGTATTCTACAGGAAATGGAAATCCCTGTTTCTGCAGACGAGCGTTTAGAAAAAGAACAGCAGATGGTTGTGGAATTTCGTTATCGAAAAGCAGAACGATCCAAAGAAAAACGAATCCTTCAAATAAAAACAATCATGACAATCAGAAAAGATAGTAAAAAAATCGACTTTGAAACGACTCTCGACAATCAGATGAAAGATCATCGCTTACGTGTCTTGTTTCCTACAAAGTTACATGTGGAACATCACGAAGCAGATAGTATTTTTGAAGTGGTGAAGCGCCCAAACCATGTGTCTAAAAGTTGGGAAAACCCCACGAATCCGCAACATCAGCAAGCATTTGTCAATATTCATGATGAAGAGTACGGTGTAACAGTCGGAAACTTTGGTTTGAATGAATATGAAGTAACAGAAGACGGACAAATCGCAGTGACGCTACTTCGCAGTGTGGGAGAACTAGGCGATTGGGGATATTTTCCAACACCAGAAGCACAGTGTCTAGGTGAGCATCGGTTCAATTACAGCATTGAACTACATGGACCAGAAGAAAAATTCTCTACTTATTTGCATGCATACGCAGCACAGATTCCTTTTTCCACTCAACAAATCAAACATCATGAAGGAACATTGATTTCAAAACAACAATATTTAACGATAAAAAGTGAAACGTTTGCAATTACAGCTTTGAAACGCAGCAAGTTTAGTGATAAAGTAGTAGTAAGAGGTTTCAATATGTCTAGTCATTTAGAAAAATTGGAAATAACTAAAGACAATGGAAAAACTGTCATATTGAATCTGCTTGAAGAACCAACGAAGCAAGCGGTTGTCCCAATAATCCAACCTTATGAGATTCGGACAATCGGATTCGAGGAGGAAAACGAATGTATGGCGGAATAGAAGCAGGCGGAACAAAATTTGTGTGTGCGGTTTCAGATGGTGGAGAAATTTTAGAAAAATTAAGTATCCCTACCACAACACCAGAAGAAACATTGGATCAGGTATTTGAATTTTTTGATCGTTATGAATTGAAGGGAATCGGGATTGGCTCATTCGGCCCGATTGGTATCGACAAAACAAAAGATAATTACGGATACGTTTTGGCAACTCCCAAAAAAGGGTGGGCACAATTCGATTTTCTTGGCACAATCAAGGAACGCTACAATATTCCTGCTGCTTGGACAACGGATGTCAATGCTGCTGCATATGGGGAATTGAAGCAAGGAGCAGCACAAGGAAAAAATAGTTGTATTTACCTTACCGTGGGAACAGGAATCGGTGCAGGTGTCGTGATCAATGAAGAAATTTTTTCAGGGATCGCACATCCTGAAATGGGACATATTTGGGTGAAACGCCATCCAGATGACCATTATGAAGGTACTTGTCCTTATCATAAAGATTGTTTAGAAGGATTAGCAGCAGGACCGTCTATTGAGGCACGCACAGGGATCAAAGGGCAAGATCTGCCGCAAGATCATCCTGTTTGGGCTATTCAGGCTTATTATATTGCTCAAGCACTGATCAACTATACGTTGACGTTAGCACCTGAAAAGATTATTTTAGGCGGTGGGGTAATGAATCAGGATCATCTCCTTCAAAAAATCCGTCAGCAATTTGTTGAATTGATGGGTGGTTATATGGAAACACCTCAAGTAAGTGAATATATCGTTCGTTGGGGACTGCCGAATGAAAGTGGGATTATCGGTAGTTTGCTGTTAGCAGAACACGAACATCAAAAGTAAGCAGACAAATTACACAAAAAGAACAGAGTCTTATCATTATCTGCTGATAAGACTCTGTTCTTTTTTATTTCTATTCCCATAATCCAGGTAAAGCTTTACCGACTATTTTTTCTTGAGTAAATGGATGGATCATGTGCAGTTCTAATGCATGGAGCATCAGTCGTTCAGCTGTTCTATTTTGGTAGAGAGGGTCTCCAACGATCGGATGTCCCTTATGAGCTAAATGAACTCTGATCTGGTGTGTACGTCCGGTTTCCAAAACACAATAGACTTGTGTTTGTTCAGAAAGTACTTTGTTGACAGTGACATGTGTCAAGGCGCTCTGACCATTTTTATCATCTACGACCCTTTTTCTCCGATCATGGCGATCTCGTCCAATTTTATTGGTGATGGTCATATCTTTGGCAATTTCTCCCCATACGATGGCTTGATATCTCCGATAGATCATTTTTTGTTCCAACATTCTTCCAAGTATCGGCAAGACAAATGGATTTTTTGCAAATAAAACGGCACCGCTTGTTTCTTTGTCCAAGCGGTGGACAACGTAAGGTCGTTGCTGTTTAGTGTCGAGATAAGCAGCTAAATGATTGAGTAAGGTACTGTTTTCTGTCGGTTCATTTGGATGAGTCTTCATTCCTGCAGGCTTATCCACTATAATCAAATGCTCATCTTCATATAAAACACGGATGTGCTTCGCATCTCCTAATTGAACTTCTTGATAATTATAATCTGTTTCTTCGAATAACAATGTGATCTGGTCATTGCCCTTTACTTCATGATGGAACAAAGCAGGTTGTTGATTGATCCAAACGTTTTTACGTATACGCAAAAAGTGTCGAACCTTTCTAGGAACTAACCATTCCTTTTCAAGCAAGTCGCGAATTGTTGTTTCAGGATGGTTCATAGGTAAAGTGATCGTGATTTTCACAAGTGTACTCCTTTCAGTGCAATTGCAGACTAATTGTACCATTTTTAAAACATATTTAAGAAAAAACTTACATTTTTCTGTTCATTCTTATGTTACTCTACTTGCACTAACGTAAAAAAACATATTGAACTACAACTTAAGCAGGAAGAAAACACTCTTTCACTATGGTAAAATAAGACGATTGAATCAAATAGACAGGAGAAGAAGCAAATGGATTTTCAAAGCATTTTAGAAAAGATAAAAGCTGCTTTGATCAGTTTTTGGCGTTGGATCAGACCATATCTCGGACAATTCCATCGATGGCGAAAGCGCATCTGGAAAAAATATCATGTGAACAAATTGATTTTGCTGATTGGTTTGATCTGTGTCTTAGTGACAAGTATCTACCTCTTTATTTTAGCAAAACAAGCAAATGTCGAAACGTTAAAATCAGGATTAAGCCAATCGACAGTCATTTATGATAAGAAAAACGAAGAAGCTGGCACACTGTACGCCCAAAAAGGAACATATGTAGAATTAAACGCGATTTCTCCCTATATCCAAGATGCAGTAATCTCGACAGAAGATAGGAATTTTTACGAGCATCACGGGTTTGATATCAAAGGGATTGCCCGTGCAGCAGTCCGAATGGTCTTGTCTGGCGGAACATCAGGGGGCGGAGGAAGTACGATCACTCAGCAGCTTGCCAAAAATGCGTATCTGACATTAGACCAAACGTTTGATCGAAAAGCGAAGGAATTATTTTTGGCAATCGAGATCGAAAAGAAGTACAGCAAAGAAGAAATCTTGACCATGTATCTTAACAATGCCTATTTTGGCAACGGGGTATGGGGTGTCCAAGACGCTTCCAGAAAGTATTTTGGAGTAGATGCAACGAATGTTACGCTGTCTGAGGCTGCTACTTTGGCAGGAATGCTGAAAGGTCCTGGTATTTATAATCCGATCGATCACCCAAAAAATGCGAATGATCGGAAAAACACAGTACTAAGTGTAATGGAAGAAAACGGAAAAATCACAAAAGAACAAGAACAAGCAGAAAGCCAGACAGATATCAGCGCGTATCTTAATGACACATACGATAATTCAGATTCTGGTTATCGTTATCCTTATTATTTTGATGCAGTGATCGATGAAGCAGTTAACGAGTATGGTCTTGATGAAGAAGATGTCATGAATAAAGGCTATAAAATCTATACAGCTTTAGATCAGGATTATCAAAAGCAATTAGAAGCTACTTATCAAAACAGTGCATTATTCCCAGCAAATGCTTCAGATGGTGCCATGGTCCAATCTGCTTCAGTAGCTTTAGATCCGAATACAGGTGGTGTACAAGCACTAGTAGGACGAAGAGGAGATCATGTCTTTAGAGGATTCAGCTTTGCTACACAGATGCGTCGTTCACCAGGATCAACGATCAAACCATTAAGCGTATATACACCAGCACTGGAAGCTGGATACAAGCCTTCCAGTATCTTGAAAGACGAACCGCAAAGTTATTACGATGCGCATAATTTTGACGGGACATACCAAGGAGAAGTACCGATGTATCAAGCTGTTGCACAAAGTTTGAATTTGCCTGCTGTATGGCTTTTGCATGAGATCGGTTTACAAAAAGGATATGATAAAGCAGAAGAATTCGGCCTGCCTTTAGCAAAATCTGATAAGTATTATGGCTTAGCCCTTGGTGGACTGGAAAAAGGAGTATCTCCATTGATCATGGCGGGTGCTTACAGTGCATTTGCCAATGATGGTCAGATGTATACGCCGCATCTTATCACGAAAATCGTTGATTCGACTGGAGCGGTGATCGTCGATAACACAAACAAAAAACCAAAACAGGTCATATCAAAGGAAACAGCCGATGAAATGACCAGCATGCTTCTTGGTACATTTTCAAATGGAACAGCGGCTGCTGCGAATCCTGCAGGTTATACGATAGCAGGGAAAACAGGAACCACAGAAACTAATTTCGATGCCACAAAAGCAAATGACCAATGGATGATCGGTTACACGCCAGACGTAGTGATTTCGACATGGATGGGTTACGAAGAATCCAGCAAGCTGCACTATTTGGAAGGGACAAGTGGAAATGTTGTCGGGAAAGTCTTCAAATCAGCGGCAGAAGGCATCCTTCCGTATACTTCAAAAACAGGATTTAGTGTAGCAGATGCCTATGCCACAGGAGGACAAGTGGTAGCTGCAGATCAAGTTGGAAACACAGGAAATTCTAATGGAGAGTCTGGAAATTGGCAAGATAACTTGAATCAATATGGTGAACAAGCAAAAGAAGGGCTGAAAAACTTCGGCGATATGGTGAAAGAAGGCGTTCAGGGAATTGGTGAAGCGGCTAAAGACCTCTGGCGGAAATATCAAGGAGAGTAGCCCCTTTGAAAACGAATAACCCCATGTTACAATAGAGAGTAACTACTAAAAGAAAAGAGGGCATAACATGTCAAACATCTACGATAGCGCGAATCAAATCGAACGTGAGATCCGTGAATTACCAGAATTCAAAGCGTTGAAAGAAGCGTACGAGAAAGTACAAGCAAACGAAGAAGCACACAAACTGTTCAAAGACTTCCAAGCGATGCAAATCGAATTACAAGAAAAACAAATGAGTGGACAAGAGTTCAGCGACGAAGATGCAATGAAAGCACAAGAAATGGCTGTGAAAATCCAATCAGAAGAAGTAATCAATGACTTGATGCAAAAAGAGCAAGGCTTCAGTACAATCATCAATGACTTGAACCGTATCATCATGACACCAGTTCGCGACCTTTACAGCGAATAAAACTATTTTATGAAACAACAGAGGGTGTGAAAGAGACGTTCGGCCTTGAGCGATGACAAAATTGCTTCTTATTGCCGATAGGCTGTCTCTTGAACACCATTTACCAAGAGGTCGTGAGCCTACCGTTTAACTCTGAGTTACAAGGAACAATTTCAAAAAACAGCTTCTCATGTTTGATGACTATTGTGACTTGTGACCGAGGAGTTGGCAGGAGAACACCGTTTATTCAGAAATAGGAGCTACGACAAAAGTCTTGTCATAGCTCCTATTTTTTGTCATTCATTTTTCAAGCGGTAGAAATAGCCTTTTTGAGCTAACAGTTTTTCGTAAGTACCTATTTCAACGATTTTTCCTTCATCGATCACAACGATTTTATCTGCCTCTTTGATCGTTGAAAGCCGATGAGCCACAATAAAAGTAGTGGGTGTTTCTGTCAGGTAATTCAGGGCTTGCTGGATTTTTTTCTCTGACTGGTTATCTAAAGCTGAGGTTGCTTCATCTAGCAAAATGATTTTTGGCTGACGTATCAACGCTCGTGCAATGGAGATACATTGCTTTTGGCCACCAGACAGCTTGTTGCCATGTTCGCCTACTAAGGTATCCAGACCATCAGGAAGCTGGTCAATCAGTGAAGAAAGTTGCGCAGCTTCGATGACTTCATCTAAACGTTCTTTTGATACGTTTTTCAAGCCATAAGTGATGTTCTCTTTGATCGAAGCGGAGAACAACAAAGTGGTTTGAGGAACAACGGCTAAATAATTTCGCACACTTCGCATATCCAGTTCATCCAAAGGCTGATCATCTAGAAAAATTTTTCCTGAAGTCGGCTGGATAAATCCAATCAATAAGTTAAGGAGTGTAGATTTTCCAGAGCCAGATGGCCCAACAAAAGCAATTGTTTCTCCAGCTTTCACCTCTAGAGAAAAATGATCGATAATCGGTTTGAGTGAGTCCGGATAAAGAAAAGAAACATCCTCAAAACGAAAATTTCCATCCAAATGTTGGATTTTTTTCTTACCGTGATAAGTTTCTACATCGCCAGCAATCAACAGTTCGCCAATAGAAGTGATAGATTCCATGCCTTTTGAAATCGTAGGAATCAGCGTGATCATTCCAGAAACGGAATTGACGATCGTCGTGAAATACGTCTGATACATCACGACATCGCCGGGTTGGATGCGCCCTTGTAAAGCTAATATCCCAGTGAAACTCAAACAAATCAGCTGAAATATCTGAAAACTAGCCCAGCTGACTGATCCGAAAACAGATTGCAGGATATCTAAGTGGAATCCTTTTTCATAGATTTGAGTAAAATGCTTATTTAAGCGAGTTGTTTCGTGTTTTTCTAACCCATGAGCTCGAGCAATCGGTGCTAATTCGATCACTTCGATCACTTTTGCAGAAGTCTCTTCCATTTCTTGCCTGAAGTCTGAGTTGGACTGTCTGATCCTTTTACGGAAAAAGAGAGTAACGAATGCGGCGAGAGGAACAGTCAATAAGAAAAACATGAAAACAACAGGACTTTTATAAAGCGTGATACCTAAAGCTACGAATAAATTGACAGCGATATTTAATCCGCTGACAAATACTTGAGAGGACAACGTTTGGATAGCTTCTACATCACGGATGATCTTTGACTGGATTCGTCCAGATTGCAATTCTTTTTGATAAGGAATAGATAGTTCTTGGATTTTCTTGATAAGGGTCGCTCTTAGTCCAGCTTCTACTTGACGGATCGAAGTGCTATGGTATTTTACATGAAAATAATTCGTCAATATATTTTGACCAATCAGACAAGCCATCAAAAAAGCGTTGAAATAAATGGCCTGCAACTGAGAAGAATCTTTCGATGAAGCTGCATTGATTACATTGGCAATAGCGATCGGCATTAACCAAGATGGAAGATGTTTGATAATAAAAAAGAGTCCTGACATGGCAAAACGCCAATAATTTCCCTGATAAAGATGCAGCAATGTCTGAAAAGCATTTGCATGATATTTTTGATAACTTTTCTGTATTCGTTCCTCCATAATCTTCTCCTTAACAATCTTGGTAAATAAACTGCAAGTGTTCTATTGCTTCAGGAACATAAATCTCAGGAGTAGCTTCAAGAGTGGCGTACATTAGAGGACGCTCATATTTGATATAATGCAGTACCGGGCGGAAATCTAAACAGCCCTTGCCAACAGGTACCATGCGGATCTTTCCATTTTCCATGATATAGTCTTTGAGATGAAGCGCTGTAATATAACCATGTAAATTGTCCAAGGCACCTCGGATCACTTTTTCCTGATCAGCATGATTTTCTTTATGCATCAAATTCGCACAATCTAAAATGATTTTTAAATTTGGTGAAGCTACTTCATCGATTAAACGTTTAGCTAACTGATAGTTATAGATTGGATGATTGATCCCTGCTTCAACAGCAACAGTTACGCCAAAATTTTCTGCATGAGCGACTAATTCAATGATAGAATTTCTGGCGATCTGATAAGCTTCTTCAGTAAAATTTTCTTTTGTGTAACCGACAGAGACACTACCGGTTTCCGTAGCAATCATCTTGGCTTGATAGGCAGAGCACAGAGCAATTTGCTGTTTGAAAGTTGCCAATGCTTGTGCACGAACTTCTTGATTTTTGCTGGATAGGTTGATATAGCATCCTAAAATGGAAAGTTCGATATTGTTTTTTTGGAAGTATTCACCAAAATAGGCAGCACTCCCAAGTGTCATGTCAGTTAATTTAAGTTGTTCAGGAAATGCTTTTTGTGGTGCAAATTGGATATGGGACAAGTGAAGCTGTGATACTTTTTGAACGATTTCTTCACGATTTCGAACATCTAAATCGTGGGCACGGATGCCTAAATTTAATGGAAACATCTCAAACTCCTTTTTGTAAATAATTAGCAAGAGGCAGACGGGATTCTTTTATCAATTCAACAATTATTCGGGCAACTTTATCAGCGCCTTCTGGACTAAAGTGGGTATTGTCTTTTAGTCCTTCTGGGTAATTTTTACAAGTATCAGGCATAAGATGCAGGTAGAATTTTTTTGTCTCTTCTTTTGAGAAGGTCTGGAACAATTCTTGTGATCTTGAGAACACATCTAAAAGAGGAATATGGTGTTTCTCAGCAAATGCACGCATCGCTTTTGGATAGTCTCCAAGTATATCTGGATTCAATGTTCCGTTTTCTAAGTAATCTCGTCGCGTCACAGATGTCAGTAAGACCATTTGGACGTTCGCTTTTTTTGCGCATTCAAAAAATATCTGCAGATTTTTTAAATAGCTACCGAAGGGAAGCGTACCTCTTTCTTCTTGGATTTTCTGGTCGTTATGTCCAAATTGTACAAATAAGAAATCATTCGGCTGAAACTGTGAAGCTAGACGGGCTAACCTTCCTTCCTGGATAAATGATTTGGTGCTGCGTCCATTCTTTGCTTGGTTATTGATCTGGATCTCGGGTGAAAAATAAGCAGAGATTTTTTCTCCCCAACCTGTCTCGGGACGCTTGTTTTCATCTTTTTCTGCCGCAGTAGAATCACCGGCAATATGGATAGTAGGCATGTTATCTCTTCTTTCATAAAGGTTTATAGGCAATGAAGCAGAACAGCAAGAGAAGAAGACGGAGCAAATTTGGGCTCTTTGTCAATAAGGACTGATGAGTTGTGCAAAATCAAATCTGAGTCAGAATGAACCACATTCTGGCTCAGATTTTTTGTTATCTTACATTGATTAATTGATTGATCAAAAAGATTCTAATTCTCATGTTCTCAAATGATTTAAATCCGTAGGATACTCGTTTCATTGTCTTTATGTGGGTATTCTTCGCTTCTATTTTTCCATTGGAATAAGGATAGATCATTGCGTTGGTGATGCCTTCTTCATAGGTCAGAAGGTTTTGAAGCTTTTCCCGAAAGCTGTCATCTAACGTTTCGGGAAGTTCTGCCAATAAGGAGAAAAATAAGTCAGGGTCTTTGTCTCGAAAGGCTTCAACTAATTCATGAAAAAAGGGATACGCCTCCTTTAGGGGCGGAGAAAACTCAAGCAATCGATCAATCATCATTGCTTCAGTAAGAAATGGGTATTTTGGTGCTCGGAAACTTTTCCATGTTTTGTATTCATAATGGTTGATGTTTGCACGATTTTTTAGCAAAAAGCGCCAGTTCTTTTTCAGTTTTTCTGCCTGGCTTTTCTGTCCGGCTTTACGAAGTTCATTCATTTCACGGATACGCAACTCATTGAACGCTTGATTCATGTGTTTGACAATATGAAACCGATCAATCACGACTTTCGCATTTGGCAGAACACGTTTGGTGAGCTGGAAGTAGGCGGCGTTCATGTCTGTCACCAAGAATTCTACTTCTTCTGGATTGGTACAACCTAAGAAATAGCTTGTTAATCGAGGTAATTTACGCGTAGGCAAAACATCTATTAATTTTCCTGTTTCGCCATCCGCGCAAATAAAGCTCATCTTATCTTCTATGGAAGCATGCGAACGAAATTCGTCAACCATCAATACTCTGGGGAGGATCTTCTTAGATTGCTTTGGTAAATAGCTTTTAAACTCTTTCAATGTACGAATAACGGTGGTCAAAGATACCTGACAGCTTTTCGCAATAAAAGATAAAGATACTTTTTCAGTCAGTAAAGAAGCAATTTTATATCTAACATGATTTGCGATTGAATGTCTGGGTTGGACAAAATAACTTTGAGCCGTCCAATGGGTGCGACAGTTTTTACAGGTATAGCGTTGCTTTTTTAGGCGCATAACCAAAGGCATATGATTGTATTGTTCAAAACGGACAATCGTTTCCTTTTTTCCATTTTTCACTATAATTGCTTTCCCGTTTCCATCTACCACAGTAGAACCACAACTTCTACAAGCACGAGGAGTAGGCGAGAGAACAGCATCGACGACCAACGTCTTTTTCTTCTGAAGGGTCTCGTAAGAGACCTCTGTAATCATCAAATCTTTCTCTGTTATTCTCAGCATTTTTTTGATAGAATCATTCATATAGCGTATCGTCCTCTCAGTTGTTTATTTTGTGGTGATTTAATCATACTAGAGAACGATATGTTTTTTAATACCTAAAATGAAAATGGGGCTGAAGAATCAATTCTGATTCATCAGTCCCATAAATTATAGAGCCCAAATTTGGTCCGTCTTCTTCTCTAAAACGTGGATAAACGGATTCCGTTATTTCACTATCCTGTTTTTGATTCGTTACTGTTACTATTAATCAATTAGGCAAAAAAGCCAAAGTAATTTTTAGCATTTGTATAACTAATCGCTTGAACTAGACTTCCTAAAAGTTGTTCATCTTCAGGTGCTTCTCCTCGCATGACCATTTCGCCTAAAAATTCACAAAGAACACGACGGAAATATTCATGTCTAGTGTAGGACAGGAAACTTCTTGAATCTGTCAGCATGCCGACAAAATTCCCCAAAGCACTACCATCAGCAAATTGTGTCAATTGATCGCGCATACCAGCTCGAGTATCGTTGTACCACCATCCAGAACCTAACTGCAGTTTTCCATTCTGTTCTTTTTGGAAACAGCCCATCAAAGCTAAAATCGCAGGATAGTCATTCGGATTCAATGAATAAAGGATCGTCTTTGGCAACTGATCCGTTTCTTCTGCACGGTTCAATAATTTTTGCAGAGGAATAGTCAAAGAAAGATCATTCATTCCATCATAGCCGGTATCGGGCCCTAATTTTTCCAACATTTGTGTATTACAGTTACGATAAGCATGGATGTGCAGCTGCATCGTCCAATTATGAGAATGATAGAAGTGGGTCAAATGTATCAGTGTTTCTGTAAGATAAGCATCGATTTCATCTGAAGATAATAGTTTGTTAGCTCGTGCTTTTTGAAAAATCTCTTCTAATACTGTTTCATCCGCTTCTTTATAGCGTAAGATGTCTAAAGCGTGGTCGGAAACACGACATCCATGTTGATGGAAGTATTCTATCCGCTGCCCTAAGACTTCTATCAGTTCTTGATAGGTGGTGATCGTTTGGTCAGCTGCTTCTTCCAGTAGTGTGACCCATGCATTAAATCCTTCTTTTTCAATATTGAGTGCTTTATCTGGACGGAATGAAGGTAGAACCTTCAAATCTGGTTCTTCATGAGCAAGCAACTGATGATAGTGCAAGTCGTCTGCGGGATCATCTGTTGTACAAATCACTTCTACATTCGATTTTTTTGCGATTTCCCGACGGCGAAAATCAGGAGCTGCCAAAATTTCATTTGCTTGTGTCCAAATTTTCTCTGCATTTTCTTCATTTATCAACAAGTCAATACCGAAGAAACGCTTCAATTCAAGATGTGACCAACTGTAAAGCGGATTTCCGATAATTTTTGGTACGGTTTGACACCAAGCTAAAAATTTTTCAAAATCAGAAGCATTTCCTGTGATTTTTTCTTCAGGCACGCCGCAAGCTCGCATCAAGCGCCATTTGTAATGATCGCCTCCTAACCAAGCTTCTGTCAGATTGCTGAAATTGTTGTTTTCGTAAATTTCTTTTGGATCTAAGTGACAGTGATAATCAATAATGGGCATGTTTTTTGCGTAGGAATGGTAAAGCTTTTTCGCCCAATCGTCTTTTAATAAAAAATCATCAGATAAAAACATAAATCTTCCTTCTTTCTTTTTATACTGTTTTATGAAAATCAAAGTGTTACTCCGTTTTTAAAAATGGCAATTTCTCGAACGTCATTTTGTTCATTTTTCGTTTCTTCTCCACTAGCTACAGCGATGATTTTTTGAACAAACGATTCTAAGATTACTTCCATTGGTTGTTCTAATAAGACGCCTGCATTAAAATCCATCCAATGACCTTTGCGTTCAAAAAGAGTTGTATTCGTAGATACCTTGACCGTTGGGACATATGAGCCAAACGGAGTCCCTCTTCCTGTGGTAAACAAGACCAACTGGCAATCGGATGAAGCAAGAGCAGAGGCAGCTACAAGATCATTCCCGGGAGCTTGCAATAAACTAAGCCCTGGTTTTCTGATTTTTTCGCCATATTGTAGCACATCAACGACAGGAGAGCTTCCTGATTTTTGCGTGCAGCCTAAAGACTTATCTTCTAATGTAGTGATCCCACCTGCTTTATTACCAGGAGATGGGTTTTCGTAAACTGGTTCCCCGTAAGACAAGAAATACTGTTTGAAGTCATTGATCAAGTCAACGATTGAGTCAAAAACTTCTTCATTTTCCGCTCGTGCCATCAATACTTGTTCTGCGCCAAACATTTCTGGCACTTCTGTTAAGATCGTGCTGCCTCCTTGAGCAATCAAGTAGTCAGAAAATGCACCAAGTAAAGGATTAGCAGTTATTCCCGATAGACCATCAGAACCGCCGCATTTCAAACCGACATTCAACTTAGAGAGCGGGACTGATATGCGCTGGTCATTTTCCGCCGCTGTTAAAAGCTCTTCTAATAGAGCCACACCTTGTTCGATCTCATCGTAAACATCTTGAGCCACTAGAAATTTCACTCGTTCTTCATCATATTCACCTAAAATTTTTTTGAATTCAGGAACTGTATTGTTCTCACAACCTAATCCAAATACTAAAACTCCTCCGGCATTGGGATGATTTACTGCGTCCGCTAAAATTTCTCGAGTATTTTGATGATCTTTTCCAAGCTGCGAACAGCCATAAGGATGCTTTAAAATCGTAATATGGTCAAACTGTCCCAGATCTGGATGTTTTTCCTTGAACTGTTTGACGATCAGTTCAGCAATGCCATTCACACACCCAACGGTAGGTACTAAAAACAAATCATTACGAATCCCTACTTTTCCATTTTTTCGCAAGTAACCTTGAAATGTTCGGTTCTCAAAAAGGTAATGACTTGGATGGACATCTTTTTCATATCGATAATCCAATTCACCAGAAAGATTGGTTTTTACATTATGAGTGTGCAGCCATTGACCGGCAGTTACGTCTGTCGTCACATGACCGATTGGATAGCCATATTTGATCACGTTGTCTCCAGCTTTCAAATCACCCAATGCAATCTTATGACCTTGCGGGATATCTTCAAGAGTGGTGATCGTTTGCTGATCAATCGTCAGTTGTGTTTGTTTTGGAATAGGGGTTAATGCGACGACCACACTGTCTCGTCGATTTAATTTCATTGTTGGTTGCAGGGTTTCAAGCATGGACCATCGTTCCTTTCATTTCTTGTAATACTGACCGGACACCTTTTTGATCGATCTTTGCAGCTATTTCTTGAACTGTATCTGTCACATTCGGTATTTGAGACAAATCTTCTCCCCAAAGCGCAGCGTTTTGCAATAATCGAGGAATAGCTGTTCCATTATCAGACCAAGCATCAGTAAATTCGCTTATCGTCTTTTCATCATCATGTGGCTTTACTTGATCGCCTCGATACATAAGAAGTAGCGCAGCTAGTGAAACAGTGATTAACGGTGGTACCTGATTTTGTTCTTCGATATACTTCTTGAACACTGGAAGCAGACGGGTGCTGAACTTTGAAACACTATTTAATGAAATCGCTTCTAATTTGTGATGGGCAAAAGGATTCAAGAAACGTTCTTTGATTTGGTCAGCATAAATGGCTAATTCATCTTTAGGTAAAGAAAGCATAGGAATCAATTCTAGATTGAATAACTGATCAACATATGCGGAGAATAAAGGATCTTTCATTACTTCTTCTACAGTTTCCAATTCCGCCAACAAAGCAAGAGGGACCATCGCTGTATGCGGTCCATTAAGCAAATGCACCTTACGTTCACGATAAGGAGTCATATCATCTGTGATGATGACATTCAAGCCAGCCTGTTTGAATGGTAGTTGATTCTCCAATTCTTTAGGCCCTTCGATCACCCAAAGCATGAATGGTTCTGCTTTGACCATCAATTGATCTTCATAGTTATGCCGTTGATTGAAAACACCTGCATCTTCGCGAGGATAACCTGGGACGATGCGATCAACTAAACTACAACAGAAAACATTTTCTTTTTCTAACCACTCAACAAAAGCAGGTTCTAAATCCCATTTTTCTGCGTAGCGTAAAATGATTTCTTTTAGACGTTCGCCGTTTCTGTCAATCAGTTCGCAAGGAATGATGGTAAAGCCAGCTTTGTTTAATTTGAAACGTCGGTATAAAAAGGCTGTCAGTTTGCCCGGGAAGCTCTGTGGGGGAGTATCTGTTAAATTATCAGTCTCCACGAATTGGATTCCTGCCTCTGTTGTATTGGAGACGATATAGGCCAAGTCGTCATTTTCTGCTAGAGATAGATAAGCATCCCATTCATCATAAGGATTGATCATTTGTTCTACTACGGTGATAATCTCGGAAGTATCAACGATTTCGCCATTGCTGAGTCCTTGTAAAATGACCGTATATAAATTATCTTGCTGGTTCATCATATTTCCAAGACCTTGTTCTAAAGGTTGAATGATTGCAACATTACCTTTAAACAATTGTTGGTTATTCAGCTGCTGAATCTGCCAATCAATAAATCCACGCATAAAATTGCCTTCACCAAACTAAAGAACTTTTACAGGTGCTTCGTTTTTTTTCACTAATTCTTTTGTCAGTTTTTTCATATAAACTTCCTTTCTGTGTTATGCACACGTTAACATTTTTATATAAAATTACTTGTAGTTTACAAGTAATTGATCGACTCACGAAGGATCAACAAGGTGGAGAGCTCAATTTTAGATTGTTCGATCGTCCTGCCTTCGATCAAATCTAGTAAAAGCTTTGTTCCTTCTTGACACATTTCTTTCAAAGGCTTACGTACGGTGGTAAGCGGCGGATTGAGATAGGAGACGACTGGAGAATCATCGAACCCGATCAGAGAAATGTTCTGGGGAACACGGAGGCCAGCTAAATGTACAGCTCTCAATGCACCAATCGCTATGTCGTCGTTGCCGCAAAAAACCAGAGTAGGCAGGTCAGAAAGTGATAATAGGTATTCCATGTTTTGGAGGCCGCTTTCTAAGCTGTAATCTCCTGTTAAAAAATAGGCTAGATTGACAGGGATGCTCGCTTTTTTTAGACTTTTCAATACCCCTTTTTCCCGTTCTTTTGTCGAACGAAAATTTTTCTTTCCGCCAATATAAGCGATCTTCGTATGTCCGCATCCAATACCGTAATCTACTGCCTGCATAACACCGGCCGCATCATCGGCAGTGACGTTGATAACCGCTGGATCATTGATGTGACGATTGACAACAACGAAAGGAAATTCTTTTTCTTTGAGATAGTCGATGAAAGGCTGATCATCATCACTTTGACTCATAACGATCAGTCCATCGTAGCGTTGCAGGTTGATTTCTGTTAAATCAACAACATCGATACTTTCAACAGATAAACTGTAATTTGTGTCTAATACTGAATGGATGCCTGCAATGGAATCTGCTAGGAAATTTGATGAAGTTCCTTTATGCAAACTTGAGAAAAATAGTCCGATTAGATATTTTTTTTGATTCACTAAACCTTTTGCACTATAGTTTGGCGAATAATTCATTTCCTTAGCTAGTTGTCGTATTTTTTGTTTTGTTTCATTTTTTATTAAACTGCTGTTATTCAAAGCACGAGAAACTGTCGTATGAGAAACGCCAGCTGCTTTAGCGATATCTTTGATCGTTACCATTCCATCATTTTCCTTACTTTTTCACTTTTTGTTAACGCATTCATCATATTACGATAACTACGATAAGTCAATAGATCTTTGATATGAAAAGATTGCACACGTTAAAAATTACTTGGATTTTTATTTTTAATTATGCTATTCTTGAAAGCGGGGAATGCTCATTTAATTAGATGAGTATCAATTTTACAGAAAAATGAAAGCCTTTTATTTTAAAAGGAGGAGAGGAAGAAAATGAAGAAAAGTACAGTATTTTATAAAATATTTTTACCGATGTTTTTATTAGGAGCCGTACTTGTCATAGGATTTAGTTTATTCATTTACCAGAATACCTATGAATCGATCGAATCGAGTTATTTAACAGACAAAAAGAATTTGCTCAGGCAAGTTAAAACTAACGTTGAATGGAAAATTAGAACGATTGAATATTCGTTTTCTACGTATGGTTCGACCAAAAATTTCTCGGACATATTCAAGCATCCGCTGACATATACAGATTACTCCACTTATTCTGAAATCAGGAAAGAACTAAATTTTATAGAAACGATTGTTATGGATGATAATAATTATGATTTAGTCAGTTTGGCTGGTAAATGGGGAGTAATCAATGGATCGTTGAGTCAACTGACCGAAGAGGAAGTTGAAAAGTATCAACAGAAGTACATAAATAACAAAAATAATTTATTTTGGCAAAAGAAAAACAAAGGAATCGAAATGGTGATTTCTTTGCCAATGTTTGAAAAAGAAAAATATGCATTGGGAATTGCTACGATAGAGAAACATACAATAGAACAAGTTGTTGGTGAAAGTGGAGAAGACATACTTTCTATTGAAAACGAAGTTGGCAACCTTTTTACTACTCAGACAGTAAAAAATAAAGAGCAACCAACTGTATTAACGGACGTGGATCTAGATTACAATCAGCTGAAAGTGATAAGAGAAAAAGATAAAACGTATATAGTACTGAAATCAGATTATAATAATTGGATTTACAGATTAGAAGTTGACTCTAGTGCAATTGGCGCAATGATCCGCAATCTGAGAATCGGGCTAGTTGCAGTGTCTTTAACACTGGTAGGACTCATTGGTCTTTTTTCCTACTTATTTTCGGACAGATTTGCCCGTCCGATTTCTCAAATACAGGAACGTCTGAATCTTAAATCAAAAGGATTCAGTGGGAAAGAACTAGATTTGGTCGCTCAATCAGTCAGTCGGATCATAGGAGAAAAAGAAGCGTTAAGTGCACACTTAGTTACCCAAAAGCCACAGCTGGAAACGCTATTTGTACTTAGTTTATTTAGAAATCGAGTAGAAAGGCGAGAACTAGATCAGCGGTTGCAGCAATTTGGTTATAGTTCTCAAAATGACTGCTATTATACAGCTTTGGTTCAAATCGATCTGTTAGAAGATAGTCACGGTGGGGAGCGTGATTTGCTACTTTTAGCGATCAACAACATGATCACGGAAATTGTGCCAAAGGAAAATCGAATGCTGCCGATCGTTTTGAATGAAGAAATGCAAGCCACTATTTATCGAATGGATAAAGATGATGCAGAAGCAAGCAAAAAAGTCATGGAGTATTGCCGACTCATTCAAAAACGTGTAAAAGAATACTTGAATTTAACTATCAGTATAGGCATCAGTAACCGGTTCGAAACGCTGAATGAAAGCAAGCAATCGGTTGATCGGGCAAAAGAAGCCCTGTATTATCGTGTAAATACTGGTCCAAGTTCAATTATTTTTTATCAGGAAATCGTTCCTGCTGCTCATGAAAAAACACTTATTAGATATCCGATAGAAGAACAAAATCGATTGTTTGAAGCCATTCGTTCTGGAAATCAGGAAGTGAAGAATTTAGTACATGAATTGATTGATGCATTGTTTGCACAAAATAAAAATCCTTTGAGTCGGGAAGTAGTTTCGGTCCGCTTGATCAATGAACTCGTTCAATTAGGACAGTTATTGGGAGTAGATTCAAAAAACTTTGATAACATGAAACAAATTTATGTAAAAGCACTGAACAATTATCATCCCAAAGAACTAGAAAAACTTGTTTTAGAACAATTAGTTCTGCCAATCACAGAATGCTCTCAAGCAATCACTGATCATGAATTTAAAAATTTGTCGGAGAATATTATGCATATCGTCTACACAGAATATGATCGTGATCTGTCTTTAGATGTGATCGCTGATAGGTTGCATTATAACCCTAACTATTTAAGTAATGTATTTAAAAAGGAAACAGGAGAAAAATTTGGTGATTTTGTTCAAAATCATCGTTTAGAGGTAGCAAAAAAATGGTTGAAAGAGACTAACCTCTCCGTAAAAGAGATTGCAGAAAGATTGCAATATCGAAATCCGCAAAATTTTATTCGTTTCTTTAAAAAGAAGGAATCGATTACGCCGGGAGAATATCGAAAAAAATATTTGTGAATCAAGAGGCTGTTTTTCTTGTGATCTGATTCAAGCAATAAAAGAGGACAGCAAAAAACAGCACTTCATGTTTTGCTGCTGGCTGATTTTATTGCCGCAGAATCAACAAGATAAACGCCGTTTAATCAAGAGGCTGTTTTTCTTGTGGACTGATTCAAGCAATAAAAGAAGTTAGAATAACCCTAGTATTTGTATTTATGGATAGTTAAATTTCAAGGCTAAGCACGCAAAAAGAACTGTGACAAAAGTCTTGTCACAGTTCTTTTTTACGAATAAATGGCGTTCAAGAGACAGGCTATCGACAATAAGGCATAATTTTGTGAAATATGGGAAGCTATTTTTCAAAATCGCTTCTTATTGCTCCTGTGGGTTACTCGTCGCAATGTTTGTGAGAGTTTTTATCATCGCTCAAGGCTGAACGTCTCTTTCACAACCTCTGATACACGGTGTTCCAGGAGTAGATTCTTCGAAAAATAAGCCGAAATTTCACAAAAATTTAAGAAGCAATTTTCGTAAATGCCTTCTTATTTCTTGAAGCTGACCACTTCTGACACAACTACCATTTTGCGTTCAGTACATAATCACCCTTTGACAGAACCTACGAGTGCTCCTTTGACAAAATATTTCTGAACAAAAGGATAAACAATCAGCATAGGCACTGTTGCAATAACGATAACAGCCATTTTAACTGTTTGTGCTGGTGGAATCACATCAACGGCACTACTTTCTGCTTGCATCCCACTTGATACAATGACGATTTGGCGTAAAAGAATCTGTATCGGCCATTTAGATGAATCGTTGATATACAAAATAGCAGTCATATAAGTGTTCCAGTAAGTAACAGCATAAAAAAGCGAGATAGTAGCAATAGACGGTAAAGCTAATGGCAGCATAATTTTGAAAAATACACCAAAATCTGTGCAACCATCCATTTTTGCTGATTCTTCCAAACTATCCGGCAAGGCTTGGAAAAAGTTTCTCATAATGATCATATTCATTGCATTAACAGCCACAGGCAGGATCATGGCCCAGTAAGAATTGACCAGCCCTAGAGAACGAACAACTAAGAACGTTGGAATCATCCCCCCGCTGAACAACATAGAAAATACAACAAGAAAGTTGACGAAACCTCGACCAAACAAATACTTTCTGGAAAGACCGTAGGCCATCAGTGAAGTTGCACACATACTGACGATCGTTCCGACACCTGTAACACCAATCGAAACAGCAAGTGCTCTAAAAATGGTCGGCGTAGAAAGAATGTAGCGATACGCGTCTAAAGAAAAGGTAGTAGGAAAAAGGATAAACTTTTTCGCGACGACTTCTTGTGTAGAAGCAAAAGATGTAGCGATGATATTTAAAAAAGGAACGATACAGATCAAAGCTAGCAAAATTAGAAACGTATTGTTGAAAAGTGTAAAACTTCTTTCTCCTATAGAGACTTTCTTTTTCATATAGATAGGCTCCTCCTCAAAATAAATTAAATGTTTCTGTTTCTATATGTTCAATTTATCATCGGTGAAAGATTACGTATATAATCATTTCCTATGCTAAGTGTCAGATAGAAAAAAATAGAAGGTTTGCTATGCGTAGTTTATTTGTGAAAAAATACACTTTATCGTTTTGTATAGCACAAAAATCATTGCTATGTAAGCGTTTTTACTTACGATAAAAATGATTATATACGTAATTCAGATAGTTATCTATCATGAAGTCATAAGCAGCAAACATTCACAAAACTAAGGAGGGGCTTATGGAAAGTGTAAAGAAACAAGAACCATTTCAACTGACGCTATCGAAAAAAGAAGAAAAGCTCAGAAGACGAAAAAAAATAATTGCAGGAATCAAAACGAATAAATTTTTATATGTGATGATTCTGCCGGGAGTCCTTTATTTCTTGATTTTTAGGTATCTTCCTATGGGGGGACTCGTTATTGCTTTTCAAGATTATCAACCATTTTTAGGAATAATGGGAAGTCCTTGGGTCGGTTTCAAACATTTCATTCGTTTGTTTACAGAACCGACATTCTTTACATTATTAAGAAATACGTTGATCTTGTTCGGATTAAATATCTTCGTGTTTTTTCCGATGCCAATCATTTTGTCTTTACTATTAAATGAAGTAACGAACAAACGATTGAAAAACGGGATTCAAACGATCATTTACATCCCTCACTTCATGTCTTGGGTAATCATTGTTTCGATTACTTATGTATTTTTGAATGTTGACGGAGGGGTATTGAATGAATTCCTTGCAACAATGGGATTTGAAAAAATCAGTTTTCTAACATCCCCTGAATGGACACGCACAGTATATATCGGACAAGTGATCTGGAAAGAGTTGGGCTGGTCTACGATCATCTACCTTTCAGCGATAACTGCAGTCGATACACAGTTGTATGAAGCTGCAGAAATGGATGGAGCAGGACGCTTACGCAAAACATGGCATGTTACATTGCCGGCAATTCGTCCAGTAATCATTACCTTGCTGATTCTAAAAATCGGTCAGACATTAGACTTAGGGTTCGAGCATATGTACTTGTTATTGAATTCATTGAATCGAAGCGTTGCAGAAATTTTCGACACCTATATTTATACAGCTGGATTGAAGAATGGACAGTTAAGTTTCAGTACAGCAATGGGATTGTTTAAAGGGGTCGTAGGATTGTTTATGGTAATTTTAGCTAATAAGATTGCCAAAAAGCTAGGAGAAGACGGCGTTTACTAAGATAGAAAGAGAGGGAAAGATATGCTGCAGTCATTAGATAAAATAAACGGAAGGCTAAATCGTATTTTACAGTTGGTTTATTTGAATTTTCTGTGGGGCGGTTTAGTCATCGCAGGTTTGGGAGTTTTTACTTTCGGTCCTGCATCGTATGCGATGGTTGCAGTGATTAGAAAATGGCTGCGCTCAAAAGAAACGTTTCCTTTGACGAAAACGTACTTCACATATTTTAAAGAAAACTATCGTGAAACCTTGCTGATGAGCTGGATATATGGCGCCATCGGGATTGTTTTACTTGTGGATCTTTCTTTCATACACAATTGGTATCTTAGGATCGCTTTGTATATTGCTGCGTTCATATATGTGCTCTCAGCACTCTATATTTTCCCAATCATGGCTCATTATGATTGGAAAGGATATTTTTTCAAAATGAAAATGGCATTTTTATTCGGATTCTCACATCTTCATTACTCATTAGTGTTGATATTAAGTATGGTAGGGATTTATCTGATGATCATCCAAACAATGCCAGGTGTTTTAACCTTTATCGGTGGCAGTCTCTTCTTTTCCGCAGTCACGTGGACAGCAAATTCTATATTTTGCCATTTGGAATGGAAGAACTCATATACAGAAAAAACAGAAGAAAACAAAAATATTATTAAAACAGTGAAGGAGAAAATTTATGAAAAAAGCAACGCTCGTAAAATTAGGTCTTAGTTTTGCAGGAATTCTAGCACTTGCCGCATGCGGCAGCAGTTCAAGTAACAGTTCTTCAGAGACAGAAGATGGAAAAGCTAAAATCACTTGGTTAAATATTTTGCATCATGCTTCACCGCCTACAGACACGATTGTGAACTTGATCGAAGAAAAAACCGATACGGAACTGACATTCAACTGGATTCCTGATGCTTCAAAAGAAGAAAGATTAACAACTGCATTGGCTTCTGATGAACTAGGAGATATCGTTACACTTCAAATTGCGATGTTGAAAAACTCTTCTGTCCGCAATGCGTTAAAATCAGGCGTATTCTGGGATGTATCAGAATATTTAAAAGACTATAAAAATTTAAGTCAAATTTCTGAAGATAGAATCGAAGCTGCGAGTATCGACGGTGCCTTGTACGGCGTACCGATACAAAAAGACTACGCTCGTGCTGGCTTAGTCATTCGAAAAGACTGGTTGGATAATCTAGGACTAGATGTTCCAACTACCATGGATGAGCTTTATGAAGTAGCTAAACAATTTACAGAAAACGATCCTGATGGAAATGGTGTGGACGACACAGTTGGTTTTGGCGATCGTGCGCCTAGTGATATTCGTTATACCAGCTTTAAACTTTTCACTTCTTATTTTGGAGCACCAAATGGCTGGGCTGTAGACGATAATGGCAAATTCACTCCAGAATTTGATACAGAAGAGTATATGAAAGCTTTGAATTTTTCAAGAGATCTATTTGAGAATGGCTATTTGGCACAAGACTTTGCAGTTACCCAAAAGACTGATCAGCAAGAACAATTTGCACAAGGAAGAACTGGAATCTACACTGGAATGGTGGATATCAAGAATCTGAAGACGATGGGTCAAGGTATTCAAGATGATATGGAATTAGTGCCTGTAAACAAGATCTCAGATGGTGAAGGCGGCGGTTATCATGTTTGGTCAGAAGGAAATGGTATTGGCGGCTTGCTAGCATTTCCCAAATCTCAAGTAAAAGACGAAGCACAATTGAAGAAATTACTTCAATTTGTTGATGATCTTTTAGAAGAAGATGTGTATAAATTGATGACTGGCGGTATCGAAGGAACGCATTATGAATTGAATGATGATGGTTCTATCGAATTTATCGATATGGATCTTTGGCAACAAGAGGTGCAACCGTTATCAAGCTCTCGTCCTAGTGAAGTGACGTTCTCTTTCAAAGATACAGACCCTGAAAAAGAATTCTCTAATCAATTGATCAAAGAAAATGAAGAATTTGCTGTAATGGATCCTTCTGTGCCATTGGATTCACCGACGAACAATGAAGTAGGATCAGAAATTGAAAAAATCGTCATTGATGCTACGGTGCAATACATCATGGGACAGCTTGACGAAGATGGATTCAAAAAAGCTGTAGAAGACTGGAAAGCACAAGGAGGCGATCGAATCACACAAGAGTACGAGGAAGCATACAAAGCAGCGGCACAGTAATATAGACGATTGGGACAAATACTTCTTGGTATTTGTCCCAAATCCTATTTTAATTTTTAAAGGAGAGCAAATAATGGAAAACTGGTCAAAGAAATTAGCAAAAAGTATCATGGAAAGAACACCTCGCTTATATGAAGAAAAGTGGTATAAAGGAAAATGGTCTTATGACTATGGCGTCGTACTTAAAGGGTTCCAATTACTTTGGGAACGAACCCAAGAAAAAATTTATTTTGATTTCATAAAAGACAATATCGACTATTTCGTGCAAGAAGATGGAACGATCCGTGGCTACAGCGTTGAAGAATACAATATCGACCATGTAAATACAGGAAAGCTTTTCTTTTTATTGTACAAAGAAACAGGCGAAGAAAAATATAAAAAAGCAGCAGAACTCCTTTCCCAGCAGTTGGCAAACCATCCACGCACATCCGAAGGAGCTTTTTGGCATAAAGAAATTTATCCTTATCAAATTTGGTTGGATGGCTTATATATGGGTTCTCCTTTTTATGCTGAATTTATCCAGAATTTTAGTGAAGAAAAAGATTACCAAGATGTTTTGAGACAGTTTGAAATCAGTTATAAACATCTATTCGATCCAAAAACAAATTTGCTGATTCATGCATGGGATGAAAAGAAGGTCCAACCATGGGCTGATCCAAAAACAGGTCTATCCCATCATTTTTGGAGCCGATCGATTGGCTGGTATTTGATGGCTGCAGCAGATACCTATGAATTACTTCATGAAGAAACAGATTGTTCTTTGCTGAAAGAAATTCTAGAAAAGACACTGGCTGCATTACTTCCATATCAAGAAGAAAACAGCGGGACATGGTATCAAGTAACAACAGAAACAAAACGGAAAGGAAATTATCTGGAAGCTTCCGGCAGTAGTATGTTTGTTTACGCAATGGCTAAAGGAATACGTTTGGGACTGCTGAACAAAGAAGAATGGCTTCCACAAGTGAAGAAATCACATCAAGGATTACTTGATGAATTTGTTCTGGAAACAAAAGAAGGCTGGCTGAACTTGAATAAAAACTGTCAAGTAGCAGGGTTAGGCGGAGCAGATCAGCGAGATGGTTCATATGCTTACTACATCAGTGAACCAATTATTTGTAATGATCAAAAAGGCGTTGGTGCATTCTTGCAAGCATTGATTGAAGTGGAGGCATTATAAATATGTATGATATTTTGACATTTGGCGCATCAATTGATGAATTGAATACTGAAGCAATACAACAAGCCATTGATGCTGCAGCAAGTGACGGAGGCGGGACCGTAGTTGTTCCAGCAGGTGAATTTCTAACAGGAGCTTTATTTTTAAAAAGCAATGTCGAACTTCATTTAAGCGCAGGAGCGGTTCTGAAATTCTCTGACGATCCAAAAGATTATCCTGTTGTTCATTCACGTTGGGAAGGAGTCCATCGAAAAGTTTATGCTTCCTGTATCTATGCTCAAAATGTAGAGAACATCTCTGTCACTGGTTTCGGTACATTAGATGGAAATGGAAAAAAATGGTGGCATACTTTTAGAAATGAACCAGATAATCTCGCTTATCCTCGTCCTAAATTGATGAGTTTCCATAACTGTCATCGAATTACTGTGAAAGATATTAAATTGATCCAGTCACCAAGTTGGACGATCAACCCGATTCTTTGCAGTAATGCAACGTTTGATAACTTGACGATCTTGAACCCAGCGGATTCACCAAATACAGACGGAATTGATCCAGAATCATGCAAAAATGTGCGTATTAGTAATTGCCATATTGACGTGGGAGATGACTGTATTGCAATCAAGGCAGGGACTGAAGATACGTACGAAAGGATCGCTTGCGAAAATATCACGATCACAAATTGCACGATGGTCCATGGACATGGCGGTGTCGTATTAGGAAGTGAAATGAGTGGTAGTATTCGTAATATTACCATTTCAAATTGTATCTTCCAAGAAACTGATCGAGGAATACGATTGAAATCTAGACGAGGTCGAGGCGGGATCGTTGAAGATATTCGAGTATCCAATATAGTCATGGATAATGTGATGTGTCCATTTATACTGAATCTTTATTATTTCTGTGGTCCGCGAGGGAAAGAACCGTATGTATGGGAAAAAAAGGCTTATCCGATAGATGAACGGACATCAGCATTCAGAAGGATCCATTTTTCGAATATCACGGCAAGGAATGTCCATGCTTCTGCAGGTTTTATTTATGGATTAGCGGAACAATTCATACAAGAAATCACATTTGACAATATCGATGTCTCGATGGCCCAAGATGCAGTTCCCGGTGTTCCTGCTATGATGACAGGAATAGAGGAAATGAGCAGACAAGGATTTTATATTGGCTTTGCGGGTAAGGTTTCCTTTAACCAGATGTCGATTGAAAATCACGAGGGACCAGCATTTCTATTAGAAAATACTAAAGAAATCAGTATTGAGAAATTCCAATCAAATCAATCAGAAAATATGGATGAACTGGTTGTTCGTAAAAACTTTGCTTATGCAGTTGAATGATTTTTTAGGTGCTCCATCTAGCAGACATACCCCTAGTGGAAAACGATTATACCGAGAAAAACAAAACGGTTTTATGCTTGAATACTATCAATTGTACTTAAATGAATTGGAAACAGTACCAGCCCTCTATGCTTATCCAGAAAAAGAAGGACCGTTTCCGACGGTCCTTTACCTGCATTCTCACGGCGGAGATTTTTCAGTCGGGAAAAGTGAATTGATCCATGGTGCTCCTTACTTAGCTTCTCCATCTTTTGCAGAAGTACTGACAGGAATGGGATATGCTGTTTGGTCGATTGATGCTTGGGGATTTGAAGAACGCGGAGGTATTTCTGAAAGCGAGTTGTTCAAACAATTTTTATTAACAGGAAAAACGTTATGGGGAATGCGTATTTATGATGTGATCAGCTTGATCGATTATTTGGAGACAAGGGAAGACACAGATACTCAACGGCTCGCAACGATTGGTCTTTCTATGGGAGGCTTATTAAGCTGGTGGGTGACAGCATTGGATTCTCGTGTCAAAGTTTGTATTGATCTAGCGGCACAGGTGGACATCGAAACACTTTTGCTACATCGCCGCCTAGATCATCATGGGTTTTATTACTATGTGCCAAATCTATTGACAGCTTATACAACGTTAGCAATCCAAGAAAAAATCGCTCCGCGCCCTCGTCTTAGCTTAGTTGGAAAAAACGATACGATGTGCTTGGACGAAGGCGTACTGAAGCTGAGAAAAGGGCTGGACAAAAAGTATCAATCAATGGGTAGTCCAGAAAACTTTTCTTCTTTTTCTTTAACAGGCGGTCATATGGAAACACAAGAAATGAGAAATATTTGGAAACAATTCATAAGGGAGCATTTATGAGGATGAAAGACAAACTGATAATTGGAAAGAATGCTATAGATACCCCGACGGATTTTGAAACTATCCAAGAAGGAATCGATTATTTGGCAGGCCTGCCGGATAGCCATCCAAAGGTCTTGATAGTAAAAGAAGGAAGATATGATGAATATATAGAAAGCAGATTATCCAATTTTAAACTTGTGGGAGCAGGAACAGTAGTTATCTCCGGTAATCGTTTTGCAAAACAGGAGTATCTTGACGGTAGCCAGTTAGGGACTTTCCGAAGTGCTACTTTTTTCTTAGAAGGATCGAATGTCGTATTAGAAAATCTTCACATCGAAAATACAGCAGGTCCAGGAGAAAAGGTAGGACAGGCTGTTGCTTTATTCAATTCAGGAGATCGCGTATCTTTAAAAAACTGTCGACTATCTGGTTATCAGGATACCTTATGCACGGGTCCGTTGCCTGATTTGCAAAAAGATGGTACTCCTTTTTGTACACCGGCTTCTGCCAATCCTGAGTATTGTCGTCAGACCTATGAATATTGCTGGATTGAAGGAACGGTGGATTTCATATTTGGTGGGGCAGATGCCGTTTTTCATCAGTGTCATATCCATAGCTTAGCCAGTAAAAATCCTGGATACATCACAGCAGCATCTACGCCGAAAAATCAAAAAACAGGGTATCGTTTTGAAAGCTGTACCTTGACTGCAGAACCTGATACTAGAAACGTCTATTTAGGAAGACCGTGGCGTCCGTATGCAAATGTCTTATTTGAAGCGTGTAAGATAGGTGGGCATGTTCACCCAACTGGTTGGGATAATTGGGATGACAAGAAAAATGAACAGACTGTCAAATTCTCTGAACGTAATAACAATTATGAAACATCGATCAAAAGACCTGAATGGATACATTTAGAAAAGCAGGGGGTTCAGAAATGAAAAGAAAATGGGAACTATTGCTAGGAATGGTCGGTGGCAGTCTATCTTTGATTTTCTTTGGCGGGTTAGCAGTTACTTTAAGTAATATGTCTGCGTCAGAGTTTAAAAAAAGTTATCAGTCGCTTGCTGTAGATCATTCAACTTTGTCTTTAGAAAATACATTTGGATTATTACAGGACATGACTGGTCTGTTTGCCGTTGTGTTGTTTATTTCACTTGCTTTTTTAGCAGCTGGGGCATTCAGTTTATATCGAGTAAGAATGAGAAAAGGAGCCTGAATCATGCAGACTATCAAAGTGAAAAATCCTATTTTAAGAGGATTCAATCCAGATCCTAATATATTAAGAGTGAAAGAGCGGTATTACATTATTGTCTCCTCTTTTGAATGGCTTCCAGGAATCCGAGTATATGAGTCGAAAAATTTAGTCAACTGGTCACATACAACGGATATTTTGACCACTCAAGTATCTTTGCAAGGAAATCCTACAAATGGAAGTATATGGGCGCCACAGATCAGTTATGCTGATGGATTGTTTTATCTTGTTTACACAGATGTCAAAAGTGCAGGCCGTCCGTTTAAAGATGTCCACAATTATTTGATCACTGCATCTGAGATCACAGGTCCTTGGTCCGAACCAATTTATTTAAATAGTAACGGCTTTGATCCTTCTTTGTTCCATGATCTTGAAACGGGAAAAAAATGGCTTGTCAATGAACTATGGGATTATCGTCTGGACACACCGAATAAATCCAGCGGTATCGTATTACAAGAATATGATGCAGAGAAGAAGAAGCTTGATGGTCCCATCTATAAAATATTTGCAGGTACAGAATTAGCGAAAACGGAGGCACCACATTTGTATTTTCGTAACGGGTATTATTATTTGATGACGGCAGAAGGCGGTACAGGAAGAGGACATTCAGTTACAGTTTGCCGAGCAAAGAATATTACTGGTCCTTACGAGCTTGATCCTGGTTTTCCTATGCTGACAGCTAGTGACAAACCTGCTTCTACATTGCAATGTACAGGACATGGGAGCTTAGTACAAACCCCGTCAGGAAGATGGTACATGACATATCTTTGTACCAGACCATTAAACGGTGCGGCTATTTTGGGAAGAGAAACCGCTATTCAAGAAGTGTATTGGACGTCCGACGATTGGTTAAGACTTAAAGATAGCCAGACAACTCCGATGGAAGAAATAATGATTGAGACAAATGAAGAGGTACAACAAGAAAAAGATCATCAGTTTATGGATACATTTGAAGGAGAGCTAAAGAAGAACTGGAATGCCAGACGCATTTTGCCAAATGCTGATTGGTGTGATACAAAATGTAGACCAGGTTTTTTACGTCTGATTTCCGGTGAATCTCTTCAATCTACCTTCGAACATCATTTGTTAGCTATTCGGCAAACGGATTTTACTTTTGATGCGGAGACAGCATTTGAATACATGCCTAATAATTTTAATCAGATGGCTGGACTGGTACTGTACTTAAATGAATCCAATTATATTTATTGTTATGTTACTTGGAATGAGGACAAGGGAAAATGCCTACGTATGATAGAATCAGAAAACGGAGTAGCACAAATAGAAGATTGGACGATTCCACTCACAGAAAAGAAGACTTTTTTGAAAGTCACTGTAAAGAAAGAGACAGCACAGTTTCATTTGAAAGACGTATCAACTGAAGAATGGAAGAAAGTAGGTCCGCAAAAAAACATGTGTATACTCTCAGGAGGGTTTACTGGAAATTTTATCGGGATAGCAGTGCATGATCTAAATAAAAAAAGAGGAAGTTATGCTGATTTTGAGTTTTTCAAGTATGATGGAAAAGATCATCTGTAATTTAATTCTTTAATAAATGAGGTTCACTAACTTATTTTCACTAGTTAGTGAATTTTTTTGTTTGTATATATTGTTATGTAAAAAAAGTTATCAATCTTATGCATCAATGTTTTTAGATTATTTTTTGTTTTTTATCTGTCAAGATAATGCAATAAAAAGCCAACATTGTGAATATAAAAACAAGAAAAAAAGAGTTATAATTTTGAAAACGTTTACTAGAAGAGGTAGGAGGAATTCAAATGCTTTCACAAAATGCTGTTACAGCAAATACAGTAAAAAAAGAAAAAAAGGAATTTGGGATTTCCGATAAGATAGGCTACATGTTCGGTGATCTAGGTAACTGTTTTATTTTAGGTTTAGTCAATAGTTTCTTGATGATTTATTATACGAATGTTCTTGGCGTTTCAGGGGCAATCGTAGGTACGTTATTCTTGATTTCGAGAATTTTGGATGCGTTTGCTGATGTGATGGTTGGAAGATTATGTGATGTCTCAGAGTTAACAGAAACTGGCCGATTTATTCCTTGGATCAGAAAAATGAAGTATCCATTTTGCTTAGTGACTGTCATTTTGTTTTTGCCATTCGTCCAACATCTTCCAATGACGGTGAAGATTGCTTATATTTTTGTTTCATACATTGTTTATGGGATTTTTCTCTCAACAATCAATATCCCGTATGGAGCAATGGCAGCAGCAATTAGCTCAAATCCTAATGACCGCACCTCGTTGTCCACGTTCCGAAGCATTGGTTCTGCGATTGGCGGATCAACTACAGGATTCTTCATTCCGATTTTAATGTATACCCATAACAAGAGTGGACAACAAGTCGTTTCAGGGAATCATTTCTTTTGGATTTCAATCGGATGTGCTGCAATAGCATTTGTCGCATATATGTTAACTTGTAAATTGACTACTGAAAGAGTAAGAGTTGTCAAAAACGAAAAAGTATCTGCTTCTCAGTTGGTAAAAGGTTTGTTAGCTAATCGAGCACTGATTATTTTAGTCATTGTTGACATTTTCATTGTGATCAATCAGATTTTAGCTGGGACGAATATGACTTATTTATTCAATGATTACTTCCATAATAAACAAGCAATGTCTGTTGCTCTTTTATTTACTTACGGAACAGTAGTAGTTTTAGCACCATTTGCTACAAAGCTGACAAAATTATTTGGTAAAAAGGAAGCAAGCGTATTTGCGTTACTTGCTTCTTCATGTATGTACTTGCTGATGTATTTCCTTCATATAACAAATGCATGGGTATATCTGATTCTTTTATTTATCGCTACTTTAGGATCTGGTTTATTCAATTTGATGGTCTGGGCATTCATTACTGACGTGATTGATTATCATCAATATAAGACAGGCTTAAGAGAAGATGGAACAGTATATGGAGTAAATTCTTTTGCGAGAAAAGTAGGACAAGCATGTGCAGGAGCGGTAGGCGGATTTATGCTGGCACTCATTGGTTACCAATCGTCTACAACAGGTGGAGCCATCCAATCAGTTTTAGTACAAGAAAGGATTTATACGATGGCAAACTTGTTACCAGCATTCTGCTTATTTGTATCCGCAATCATTTTGCTAGTAGGTTACCCACTGAATCGTTCAAAAACTGTATTTATTGGTGAAGAATTGAAAAAAATCAATGAAAGATAGGGAGAAACGTATTGCGGACAAAAAAAGGGATTATCAATGCTTTGAACTTTAAAACAAACGACACTCAACAAGATGATACAATAATACTGCAAAAAGCAATCGATCAAGGTGCGAAAGAACACTTACCTGTATTTATTCCAAAAGGCATTTATTTAGTCGGAGCCCTTTTTTTAAAAGATAAGAGTCATCTTATCTTTGAAGAAGGTGCAGTCCTCAAGGGGAGAACAGATATCGAAGCATTTCCAGAAATCGATACACGAGTAGCCGGCGTAGAAATGAAATGGCCAGCAGCGATTTTGAATGTTCTCTCGGCGAAAGATATTCTTATAGAAGGAAAAGGAATAATCGACGGTCAAGGAGACCATTGGTGGGAGCTGTATTGGGGAAAAGATCAAAAAAGCGGGACAAGAGCTGAATACGATCAAAAGGGACTTCGTTGGATTGCGGATTATGCTATTAAACGTCCACGCGCTTGTTTACTGTATCATGCAGAACATGTTGTTGTTCGTGATTTGATTTTTCAGAAATCAGGTTTTTGGAACTTGCAAATCACTTATTCTAACGATGTATTAGTAGAAAAAGTAATCATCCGCAACAATGATGGACCAAGTACAGATGGGATTGATATTGATTCTTCAACAAATGTGCGTGTCTATGAATGTGATTTGGCCTGTGGTGATGATTGTATTGCTATTAAGTCTGGCAGAGATGGCAATGGTGCAAGAGTCAATCGAAAATCATCAAGAATCGAGGTTGCTAGATGTAAAATCCGTTCAGGATACGGTGTAACTATTGGTAGCGAAGTTAGTGCTGGAGTTAGTGACGTATATATTCACGATATCAATTTTTTTCAGTCAGACTGTGGTATTCGAATGAAATCTTCAAAAGAAAGAGGGGGAGTGATCGAAAATATCAGGGTAGAAAATCTGAATATGATTGATGTACAATTTCCTTTTTCTTGGATAATGGACTGGCATAATGAATACAATAGAAAAAATAGCAATGACCTTGCTCAAATGCCAGAAAGTTGGCAAGCAGTGGCTGAAGAAATACCTGAATCAAAGCAAATGACGAAAGTCAAAGACATACACATCAAAAACGTACAGGCATGCCTTTCTCCAGGTTACTCACTTCCTTCCCGAGCTTTTGATTTAGTAGCATTTCCTGAAAAGCCTATAGAAGATGTCTGCTTTTCTCATTGCCAAATAACTGCAAAAGAATTCGGGCGAATCGAAGCAGTACAAAACTTATGTTTCAAAAGCTGTGATTTATCTATAGAAACTGGCAACACAGCTGCAAACAATACTTTTGACAATCGTTGAAATTATAATAAGGTCAAGCTTAAATAATATTTTAGCTTGACCTTTATTTTTTTTAATGATATATGATTTGTCAAATTAAGCTAGAATAAAATGCTTCTTGTACATAGCTCAAAAATATTTCGATTGGTGTTCTGTAATTCAATGATTTTCTTGGAATATGATTACGTTGATTGCTGACACTGGAAATAAATGTCTGATTCACTTTTCTAAAATCCATTGATTTCGGCAGTCCATTACGACGCAGAATCCCGTTAGAATTCTCGTTTAATGGGCGTTGAGAAGGTGTTCCAGGGTCCGCAAAATATATATCAATATCATGTTGGTTACTAATGGCTTTCCAGTTAGAAAATTCTTTTCCACAGTCAAACGTAATAGATTTAAAGAAGTTTTTAGGGAAGCGAGAAAACCATTGATTAAGGGCAGTTTCAATATCTAATGCCTTACGGCCGTTGGGTTTAATCGTGATAATGACTTTAGATAATCTTTCAACTAAAGTAATGACGGCACTTTTATGATGAATGCCAACGATCGTATCACCTTCAAGGTGACCAAACTCAGAATTGAAATCAGGATAATTATCAGGTCGATCATGGATTGAGCGCTGATACTGTTGTTTTCCCCGTTTTTCCTGATGGCCATTGGGTTTTCTTTTACCTTTCATCGGTAGTGTGTCAATATCAAATATTCCTTTAGAAAATAAACGATAAAGTGTTCTCATACCGCATGAAACAGGCCTTTCTTTTCGCCCGATAATGACGTCAGGCGTCCAACCAAGAGTGACTTTCTCTTTAATGTAATCTACTTCATGAGCAGGTAATTGAATGACTTTTCTACCACATTTTTTCTTATTTTCTTTATACTGGTGCCAATAATCAAGAGCAGTCTTGCCTTGCTTGAACTTATTGACTACATTATAAATAGTTTGTATAGCACGTCCCATTCGGTTAGCGATTTCAACCGGCTTATTATGTTGAAGATAATATGATTCTATCATTGTCAGTTCGTCTATGGTAAGATGTTTGTAGGTCATTTATGGTTACACTCCTTTGTTTTCTTTCGTCGGAAATACAATTTGAGTGTACCATAAATGCCTTTTTATTTTTCTAACTTAATTTTACAATTCGCGATATATTAAACAACGTTGTCGCGCTTCATTGAAACATTTTATGAAAATTCCAAAAAAGAGTTGACACATGTTTTTAGACGTGATAAGATAACTAAGTCGTTAAAAAGAACCACTTGCGAAGCTTGATTCTATCGAAAAAAAACTTCAAAAAAGTTCTTGACAAATAACAAACGATAAGTTATGATAAATGAGTTGCTGAAAGATTTCGAAAAACGAAATCGAAAAAAACTTTTAAAAAAGAGTTGACAATCGCTTGTCTCTCTGATATGATATAAAAGTTGCTACGGCAGCCAAAAACGAATCGGGAAACACTCCCGATGAAGTAGATCTTTGAAAACTGAACAAAGTAAGACAAACCAAATGTGTAGGGCGTCTTGATTCAATTCAAGACAATAAACATTTTTAACAAGCAAGCAATATGCTAGCAAACAAATTGAGCTTAACAATCGCAAGATTGTTCGAACTTTTTATGAGAGTTTGATCCTGGCTCAGGACGAACGCTGGCGGCGTGCCTAATACATGCAAGTCGAACGCTTCTTTTTCCACCGGAGCTTGCTCCACCGGAAAAAGAGGAGTGGCGAACGGGTGAGTAACACGTGGGTAACCTGCCCATCAGAAGGGGATAACACTTGGAAACAGGTGCTAATACCGTATAACAATCGAAACCGCATGGTTTTGATTTGAAAGGCGCTTTCGGGTGTCGCTGATGGATGGACCCGCGGTGCATTAGCTAGTTGGTGAGGTAACGGCTCACCAAGGCCACGATGCATAGCCGACCTGAGAGGGTGATCGGCCACATTGGGACTGAGACACGGCCCAAACTCCTACGGGAGGCAGCAGTAGGGAATCTTCGGCAATGGACGAAAGTCTGACCGAGCAACGCCGCGTGAGTGAAGAAGGTTTTCGGATCGTAAAACTCTGTTGTTAGAGAAGAACAAGGATGAGAGTAACTGTTCATCCCTTGACGGTATCTAACCAGAAAGCCACGGCTAACTACGTGCCAGCAGCCGCGGTAATACGTAGGTGGCAAGCGTTGTCCGGATTTATTGGGCGTAAAGCGAGCGCAGGCGGTTTCTTAAGTCTGATGTGAAAGCCCCCGGCTCAACCGGGGAGGGTCATTGGAAACTGGGAGACTTGAGTGCAGAAGAGGAGAGTGGAATTCCATGTGTAGCGGTGAAATGCGTAGATATATGGAGGAACACCAGTGGCGAAGGCGGCTCTCTGGTCTGTAACTGACGCTGAGGCTCGAAAGCGTGGGGAGCAAACAGGATTAGATACCCTGGTAGTCCACGCCGTAAACGATGAGTGCTAAGTGTTGGAGGGTTTCCGCCCTTCAGTGCTGCAGCTAACGCATTAAGCACTCCGCCTGGGGAGTACGACCGCAAGGTTGAAACTCAAAGGAATTGACGGGGGCCCGCACAAGCGGTGGAGCATGTGGTTTAATTCGAAGCAACGCGAAGAACCTTACCAGGTCTTGACATCCTTTGACCACTCTAGAGATAGAGCTTCCCCTTCGGGGGCAAAGTGACAGGTGGTGCATGGTTGTCGTCAGCTCGTGTCGTGAGATGTTGGGTTAAGTCCCGCAACGAGCGCAACCCTTATTGTTAGTTGCCATCATTCAGTTGGGCACTCTAGCAAGACTGCCGGTGACAAACCGGAGGAAGGTGGGGATGACGTCAAATCATCATGCCCCTTATGACCTGGGCTACACACGTGCTACAATGGGAAGTACAACGAGTTGCGAAGTCGCGAGGCTAAGCTAATCTCTTAAAGCTTCTCTCAGTTCGGATTGCAGGCTGCAACTCGCCTGCATGAAGCCGGAATCGCTAGTAATCGCGGATCAGCACGCCGCGGTGAATACGTTCCCGGGCCTTGTACACACCGCCCGTCACACCACGAGAGTTTGTAACACCCGAAGTCGGTGAGGTAACCTTTTGGAGCCAGCCGCCTAAGGT
>NZ_CP172568.1:2182500-2462500 GCF_053011625.1 Enterococcus sp. PLH-Efm8 | reverse complement strand
GAAATTTATCCATGCGGCAGATTTACATATGGATCGGTCATTTGAAGGACTGACAACTCTTGATAAAACTGTACAGGAAAAACTATTGAAGACGAATCTGACCGTTTTATCAAATATCATTGAACAGGCAATAATAAATAACGTTGATTTTGTTTTACTTGCAGGAGATAATTTTCATCAAAATCGTCCTTCATTAAAAATACAGAAACATTTTTCAGAACAGATGAAACGGTTAGAAAAGAACCATATACCTGTATTTATAATATTCGGAAATCATGATTTCTATCAAAAAGAGCGGTATTGGTTCTCCTTTCCTAAAAATGTCCATTTATTTACATCCGAAACGGTAGAGACAAAAAAAATAACGATAAAAAGTGGAGAAACTGTCTCTCTCAGTGGATTTAGTTATCGTCAACCGTGGATTCAAAAAGACAAAGTGATGGAATTTCCTTCTAGAGAACTCACAGATTACCATATTGGGTTGTACCACGGGGAACCTGGCGTCTCTCAAAAAGGAAACTATGCTCCTTTCCAACCCTCAAAGATGCAAGAAAAGGGATACGATTATTGGGCTTTAGGGCATATCCATGTGCCAACGGTCTTAAATGAAAAGCAAACAATTGTTTATCCAGGTGCGCCTCAAGGTCATACTAAAAAGGAACAAGCTTCTACATCTATTCTACTAGTTGAATTAAGTAAAGGAAGTTGCCAAATACATCCGATTAAAGTAGCAGAGGTCTATTGGAAGACAAAGGAAATATCATTGAGGAAAGCAAGAACGACAAAAGAGGTCATTGTTCACATTCGTCAGCAGCTTTCAAAAGTAGAGGATGGATTTAGTTTAATTGAGATAAAATTAAAAGATTATGACCATCTCAATACAGATGTTTTGGAACGGATACAATCAGGAGAGCTATTAGACTATTTGTTAGAGGAATTCTCAGATAGGATAAATGATTTCTTTATTTGGCGTATTTCTCTCATAGAGAATACTTTTTATACGAAGACCCCACTTGCTGCTTCTGCTAAATTGATGGAACAGTTATTTCAATACTATCAGACACCTCAAGATTTCCAACAAATTTTAAATGAAGTATATAGTCATCAAGAAGCGGCTAGAATATTGAGCGAACTGCCGGAATATCAAGAAGAAACACTTGAAAAAGCCAAGCAGCTGCTTAATCAAGATTTTTTATTTGAGGAGGATCAGGAATGAAGATTTTAAGGATCGAGATTGCTGCTTTTGGAAAATGGCGTCAAAAAAGTTTTGACTTTTATTCAGGCAATCAGCTGATCTATGGGGGAAACGAAGCAGGAAAATCAACGATTTATCAATTTATTCAAGCAATATTATTTGGTTTCCCTTCAAAAGGCCGTAAAAAAAAGGATTATACACCAAAAGACGGCTCAGCCTATGGCGGCAAAATATGGCTTAAACATCCTGTATATGGTGAATTTGCTGTCGAGCGCTACAAGCAGCAAAATCGCGGAAAATCGAAGGTGTGGCTGGGGGATCAAGTGGGAAGTGATGAGTTACTAGAAAAACTGATCGCACCTTTGACGAAAGAGTTATTCCAGCAGGTATTTACTTTCCAGCAAGAGCAGTTGATGGAACTAGATCATTTGAGAGAAAAAGAGCTACATGATGCGCTGATTTCTTTAGGCATCACGGGCAGTTCTCAAGTATTCCAAAAGCGGCAAGAATATTATCAGAAAGCACAACAATTATTCAAGAAAAAAGGCCAAAAATTACTAATCAATCAAAAATTAAATGAATGGAAAGAGCTGCAAGAAAAAATTCATCAAAAACAAGAACAGGAAGCTTATTTTGGCAAGTTGATCCAACAAGAACAGGAATACGAGTCGCAACAGCAGCAGTTATTGGCACAATTAAAAGAGGCGAACAAACAATTTTCATTAGCCAGACAGCAAGAACTTAATTTTTCTTTATATGAAGAATGGCAATCTCTCAAAAAAAACAGCACTACAGGTCTTCCTGATGAGCAACTTCTTTTAGATCTGGAGTCTTTCTCCAAACGGTATCAGCAAACAAATGAGCGTTTGGAAGAATTAGAAGCAACACTGGAAAAGCATAGCGGGATGGATCAGCAGTCAGCCAGATATTATTTTTATTTAGAGCAGGAGCAGGAACTAAAAGATCTCCAGCAACTTCAATTTACAGCGGAACAATTAAACGAAGAATGGCAAAGATTACAAATTGAGACTAGAGAAACAAATTCAGAATTGAAGATTTTGGAACAAAGGTGGCATTGGCAGAAAAATCCGTTACCGGAAGAATTTTTATATGAAGAAGAATGGAAGCATCTTCTGGCTGAAGAAAGAAGGATTGCTGATCTAGAAAGCCAGATTTCTGTGCGTCTCCAAATAGCTAAAGAACAGCAAGAGATGATTGAAGCAGAAGTGAATGACTTGGAAGAGACCTATCCAGCATTATTACAAAATCAGTCAGAGATAGCACCAGTCTCTTCATCTAAACCGTATATGCTGATGGCTGGCGGAGCAATAATCATTGCAGGTATATTTGTACCAATGCCCTTGAAAGTGATCCTTTTACTAATTGGTGCAGGCATGATTGGCTATTTCTTCTACAAAAGGCAACCAAAAATTAAAACTAAAAATGATTTCTCTGAGATAAAAGGAATGTGGCAAGAAAAACTAGGACAACTTGATCTAGCCTTAGCTCAATTAGCTGAAGCAGAAGAAAAACAAAAGAGAACTGGAGAAGAAAAACAGATTCTTCAGCAAGAAGTATATCGTTTTGCGGATCATCGGCACTTAGGAAAGATGGATACGCTCAAACTCATGAAAGAATATGGACAGGAAGTCATAGATTATCAGAAATTATATGGCGTATTTGAGCGGAAACATAAAAGAGAACAGGAAATACAAGAAAAACTACGACAAATCGACCAAAAATTTGAGTTTGTTAAAGAATGGTTACCGATACAAGATAAGACAATTTCAGAAAAAATGGTATTGCTTTCCCGTTTTATACAAGAGATGGAACAGATGAAATTTGCCAGAAGCTATCAGCAAAATACTTTATTGAAGCAAGAAATCAATCAATTGAAAAAGAAACAAAAAGTATGGATACAAGAATACAGCGAACAATTGACTCAAGCAGGCTTATCTTATCCTTCGGAAGTACCTGTCTTTTTACAAAAAGCCAAACAAGCCGAACAGCAGATGAAAAGATACAATGAATTATCGGAAATGCTTACTCCACTATTTCCTGAAGAGCTGACAAAAGAGAAATTATCTGTAAGACTGCGCCAACTGAAAGAAAAGCAATCCCAACTCCAGCAAGAAGAAAAAGAAGCAAGTGAAAATCGGCAACGACTCCAACTTCAAGTAGAAGAGTTGCAAAGAGACGGCACATTGGACGAACTTTATCAACAAGCTAGCCGGCAAAAAGCAAAATTACAGGAATTACTGGAGGAATGGGGAGCACTTGAAATCGCCGGGACATTCTTAGGTGATCTTTCAACAGAGATGAGTGAAAGACAATTACCCCAGTTGTTAAGAGCAGCAGGTGATTATTTAGGTATTTTAACAAAAGGAAATTATCAGAAGATATTACTGAAAAATGATACACTGACTTTAACAGACGGATATACAGAATTTCCCATCTATGAGTTATCTACAGGTACGAAAGATCAGCTGATTATGGCGATGAGATTTGCTTACCTCTCATTAGAAGCTAACCGTTCGATATGCCCGATCATCATTGATGATGGCTGGCTTCATTATGATCATCAGCGAAAGTATCAATTAGCTGAACTTTTAGCTAAATTTGGAGAAAAGTATCAAATAATTTGTTTTTCTTCTGATAAAGAAATGGTAAGCTATTACCATGAGATGAACCAAATCGTAAAACAATTAGAAGGAGCAAATAATGAAAAAAATTCGTGATTTAGTAATCGATGAGCAGTTTGAACAATTTGTCCTGATCAAAAGTGCAGATGTAAGAATCGCTAAAAACGGAAAAAAATTTATTGCTTTTACTTTCCAAGATACTTCAGGTACTATCGATGGTAAATACTGGGATGCTTCGGAGGAGGAAATCAATAAATTTACAGCCGGCACAGTCGTTTTTCTAAACGGTAAAAGAGAGGTTTATCAAGGAAACCCTCAAGTAAAGATTCTTCATATGCGCTTAACAAGGGTAGATGAGCCAGGAGAGCCTAGTTTATACATGGAAAGAGCCCCTTTGAAGAAAGAAGAAATGGAAGAAGAAATCAATCAATTGTTGTTTGAGATCACCAATGCGCATTGGAATCGTATTGTTCGCTATCTACTTAATAAATATCAAAAACAATTTTTTGAGTTTCCGGCAGCAAAAAGAAACCATCATGCATTTGCCAGTGGATTAGCTTATCATACTTTGACAATGCTTCACTTAGGGAAATCAATCGCCGATGAATATCCTGAGCTGAATCGAGCATTGTTGTATGCTGGTATCATTTTGCATGATTTAGGAAAGGTGATTGAACTTTCCGGTCCTATGTCGACAGAATATACGCTTGCAGGAAATTTGATCGGTCATCTGGTATTGATTGACGAAGAAATAACTAAAGCCTGTCTTGCGTTGAAAATCAGCGAAGCTGACGAAGATGTTCTTGTATTACGTCATATGGTTTTAGCACACCATGGCTTATTAGAATATGGCTCACCTGTACGTCCAAGAATAATGGAAGCAGAAATATTACATCAAATCGACAATATCGATGCTTCGATGCAGATGATGTTGACTTCGATTCGTCAAACAGAACCAGGAAAATACACCGATCGGATTTTCGGTATGGACAACCGAAGTTTCTATGTACCAAAAGATTTATAGCAAAAATTTATTTTTTTCATTCAAAACAAAAAAAGCGAGACATAAGTCTTCGCTTTTTTTGTTTTCTTTTATTTTGATGAATCAGTTGTTTCTTCAGTTGAAGATTCTTTTGTTGAATCAGTTGATTTTGTGTCAGAACTCTTTGTTGAAGCTGTAGTTTCACTTGAGTCTTTCGTACTTGATGAAGTTGTTGTGAATGCACTCAACACATTTTCAAAGGCATCATCTTTGATTTTTACATTTGCATCTTTTAATTCTTCACCGATTACTTTAGTTGTGAATGCATTGTCACTTAGTTTAGTTTCAGTAGCGATATCTTTTAGTTGATCTTTGTATTTATCCATGTCATTGCCTTTATTTTGGTTTTTCACCATTTTGACAACGTAGTATTCTGTCGCATAAGAAGTAGGATTTGTTGTAGTAATAACATCGGAGATCTCACCGTCTTTCAATTTGAAAGCTGCTTCTTTTACTTCTGCAGGAATAGTTGTTGTCGTTGAGTCGAATTTAACTTTACCGCCATCTTCTTTTGTCTCTGTATCAGTTGATTTGTCTTTGGCTAATTTAGAGAAATCATCTCCATCATCCGCTGATTTTTTCACATCTTTTGCTTCATCTTCACTTGATAATTTGATGATTTGTGCTTCTACTTCTGGATGGAAAGATTTCCAAGCAGTTTTCAAATCGTCATCTGTAATATCTACGTGAGCTTTCAAGCCAGCTTCAAAAGCTAAATTGTTACGAATATATTCTTTATAAGTATCTTTCGTATATCCAGCAGCTTCTAATTGTGATTCAAAAGTATCACCTAATGATTTCGCTTGTTTGTCGTATTCTGCATCCACTTGCTTATCGGTTACTTTATCGCCATATTTGTTATTGAATACTTTATAAATGATCATCCGTTGTACTAAGGATTGGTTCGATGATTCAAGTTTTGCTTCATCATAGAAATCAGATACAGTGATCGTTCCGCCTTTCATCGTTGCGATATCTTTATTAGTATCGCCTGAACAAGCTGCTAGAGTTAAAACAGCCAACGCACTAGTAGCTGCCAAAATAATTGATTTTTTTTTCATTAAAATTTGCACTCCTGTAATTAGTTATTATTTTTATATATTAACTATACCATATCCCATTTCCTTTAAAAACGTTGTCGTGGTAGTTTCAAACAAAATTCAAAATTTCATCACATTCCTAGGAAATACGCAAACTTTTCTCACTTATATAGTTAAATCTGTTGAGAAAATAATCATTATTATATTTGTTCAGGATACTCTGGCAGATCAGCTTTTAGTTTTTCTACTTGTTCATTGATTTGTGTGATACGTGGTTCGGCTTGGAATTTAAAATCTTCGATATCTTTTTTGATTGCTTCTTGGAAAGCAGGAATCACAGATTCAGCTGTTTCTTTTGTTTCGATCAATGCGCTTTTAAAATGATTCAGGCTGTTATTTAAATCATTTGTCAGAGTTGTTGCTTCTTCCAATTCTTCGATCAGTTTCTTTCTTGTTTCATTCCCGCTCCTGGGCGCCAATAACAGACCTCCGACAGTGCCAGCAGCAGCTCCAAATAACAGTCCTTTGAAAAAGTTTTTAATCATCGCAGGACACCTGCTTTACGATTGTTTCTTGAATAGCTTTTAGTTCTTCCGATCCATAACTATCTTGATGATTGACAAAGTGAATAGAAAAATCATCCTCTTTGCTGTAGCGAGGGACTAAATGGATATGTGAATGAAAAACAGATTGATAGGCTAGTTCACGGTTGTTATTCAAGATATTAAGACCTTTCATTTCTGGAAAAGCTTTTTCCAATGCTTGAGCAATCTTAGGCACACGCGAAAAAACCTCTCCTGCAAGTTCGGGATCATATTCAAAAATATCTGCTACATGACGTTTAGGCACAACTAATGTGTGTCCTTTCGTTGCTTGAGAGATGTCTAAAAAAGCATAGACCTTGTCGTCTTCATATATTTTATAGCTTGGGATTTCTTGATTGATGATTTTGCAAAAAATACAGTTTTCCATATAAAACATCCTTTCTATAAAGAATAAATACTTCAGCTTAACTTTACCATAAGTTAAAGCTATTGTAAGGAAAAAAACAAAATACCGTCATTTTCTTCGTGGTATAATAAATAAAAATAAATGGCGGAGGAAAAAGAATGAGTTTAATTATCGATCATGTCACAGGGGGGTACGGACATCTCCCTGTGTTAAAAGATATCAGTTTCGATGTACAGCCTGGAGAGATAGTAGGGTTGATTGGACTGAACGGAGCAGGGAAAAGTACGACCATCAAGCACATTATCGGTCTGCTGGAAGCTTCAAAAGGAACGATAGAAATCAATCATCTATCCTTAAAGAAAAATACGGAAGAATATCGCAAACAAATTGGGTATATTCCAGAGACTCCTTCTTTATATGAAGAATTGACATTGAGAGAACATATCGAAGTCACTGCGATGGCCTACGATATACCTATGGATATAGCAATGAAAAGAGCAGAAAAGTTGTTGGAGACTTTTCGGTTATCTAATCGTCTTGACTGGTTCCCAGCTAATTTTTCAAAGGGAATGAAACAGAAAGTGATGATCTTATGCGCCTTTTTGATCGAGCCTTCTTTATATATCATCGACGAACCATTTTTAGGCTTGGATCCACTAGCTATCAATGCATTGCTTGAATTGATGGTAGAAATGAAAAAAGAAGGAGCCGGTATTTTGATGTCTACGCATATTTTAGCTACTGCAGAAAAATATTGTGATCGTTTTGTGGTCTTACATAACGGAGAGATACGAGCAGACGGTTCTCTTGAGATGTTGAGAAAAGAATTTCAGCTGCCGGATTCTTCTTTGGACGAAATCTATATTGCTTTAACAAAGGAGCAGGCACATGAGTAGTTTTTTTCAAAAACGTTTAGCAAGACATCAAAAGAAAATGATGAAATATATGCGTTATGTATTGAACGATCATTTTGTTTTAGTTTGTCTTTTCTTGATTGGCGGTGTGGGATTATATTATTCTAATTGGTTGAAAACCCTGCAGCCACCGTTTGCAATTGGAGGGCTCATAATCTCTGTATTTTGGATGCTCTGTTTATTCGTGGGTAAGATGGCTACTTTTGCAGAGGCAGCAGATATTGTTTTTTTACTTCCTAAAGAAAAAGAAATGCAAACCTATTTGGAACGAGCTTTTCGCTATTCTTGCATTTTTCCGTTGATCTTTTTGATATTGGCATGCGGATTGGCCATGCCATTAGTGGTGGTTAGTACGGAGCAATCCTTTTCGATGTTTTTCGTCTATCTGATCATATTATGGAGTTTGAAATTCAGTCATCTGCAAATCAAGAGAGCAGAATTGTTTCGACTAGATCAACAAGTTATTCGTTATTGGAAATTAGGCTGGTTTTTTTCTTCTCTGATCTTTTTGTTTCTATCATTTTATTGGCTAATATGGGCAGGAATAGCAGGTGCATTAGTACAGGCAAGTCTATATTACTGGTTTTTGTGGAAGCAACAAGAAAAAGGATTGGATTGGGAGAAAATGGTGCATGTAGAAGAACATAGGTTGCATCAGATCTATCAATTTATCAATTTATTCACAGATGTTCCTGAAATTACGGCAAAGATCAAAAGAAGACGCTATTTGGATCCTATATTGACTCATATTAAAAGAGAATCAAAAAACACTTATCTTTACTTGTTTGCAAGAAGATTGGCAAGAGGTTCTGATTTTAGTGGTCTTTATTTCCGATTAGTAATTATAGGTGGGTTATTGATTGCCGGAGTAGTCGACTTTTATTTTAGTCTGATTATCGGTTTCTTATTTTTATATTTGATCGGTTTCCAACTGTTACCTTTAGCGAACCAGTTCCGCTATATGGTTCTCGTTCAGCTTTATCCAATCCATAAGAATCAGAAGAAGCAGGCGATTCAGTATCTACTCACATGGGTATTAATTATCGCGTCGGTTATTTTTGGTTTGATTGCTGCAGTCGTATTAGATGGGCAGCAGCGATGGGTTCCGCTAGCGGCTTATTTGATTGTTACTATGCTCTTTGTTAAACTATATGTACCAACTCGTTTGAAGAAGATGTCAGACTGAAAACAAAGCTGTGTAGGGTAAAAATGAGAATGAAAAATAGAGCGTTGACAGTAAGAATGCTGTTCGTTCTATTTTTTTTGAGAAAAGCTGGTTTTTTGAATGGCAATTAAATGAAAAAGAACGTATATGTGCTTGACGTGTAGTGTTCAGGCGACTAGAATAATAAGTACTGCAAAACAAAGAGTAAGAGGACGGGAGAATGCATGATGGAGTTTCAGTTAGACCAAGAGTGGCGGTTACGTCCCATCAAAGGCGACACAGGAAAAACATACATAGGCATGCGTGATGAGGACAAAGTCTTTATTAAACGAAACACGACTCCGATGTTGGCTGCTCTTTCAAGGGAAGGAATTACACCAAAACTTGTTTGGACAAAACGAACGGGGAATGGCGATACTTTGACAGCACAAGAGTGGCTGGAAGGTCGCTTGCTGACTCCTAATGAGATTGGTCAAAGAAACGACGTGATTGATGTTTTGTACCATTTACATCATTCAAATTCTCTTAAAACCATGCTGACCCGTATCGGTGGTCGTGTCATGACGCCGGAGAAGATGCTGCAAAAATATGAAAAAGAATTACCGGAAGAACTCCAGAAAAATCAATTTCTGCAAATTGTCCATCGTTTTCTTCGTGAGCAGATCCCGTCAATAGATAAGGAAAACTTATCAGTAGTACACGGAGATGTAAACCATCGTAATTGGTTAGTATGTAAAAATTATTTATATCTAGTCGATTGGGATTCAATCATGTTTGCAGACCCTGCGGTGGATATTGCAACGATTTTAGGAAATTATGTGCCACTGTCTAGCTGGAATCAGTGGCTGATCAGTTATGGCATACGCCCGACTGACGAAATGCTTGAAAAATTTCATTGGTATGCGGCCATGAATTTGCTCCAAGAAATCACCAGATATTGCAAACGTGAAGATCATCGACGGATGAACGAAGAAATTTTACAATTAAAACGAATTTTCAGTGGCTGAGGTTTGGCCCAAACTCTGCGGAGATTTGGCCAGACCTTTTTAATTAGAGGAAAGGAATGGAGATAAATAATGCGTGTCCGAAATCGTCCGGGAGCAGCGGAAATGTTAGCGGCTCACCCGAATTTTGTAATTAGTGATCCAACATTGTGGAAGGGAAAATGGAATGAATTGTTTGAAAACGATCATCCAATCCACATTGAGATTGGTATGGGGAAAGGCCAGTTCATCACTGGAATGGCAAAAGCCCATCCTGAAATCAATTATATTGGAGTAGAAATGCAGGTCAGTGTTGTTTCGATTGCACTAGACAAGTTGATCGAACAACCGCTTCCTAACCTGAAACTTCTACATGTGGATGGATCAGCGTTGACAGAGTATTTCGCTGACAGCGAAGTAGATCAAATCTATCTGAATTTTTCCGATCCATGGCCAAAAAAACGTCATGAAAAACGGCGATTGACATATAAGACTTTTCTTGCTGTAGATGAACAGATTCTTCGTCCAAATGGAGAAATCCATTTCAAAACAGATAATCAAGGATTGTTTGAGTATTCTCTGGCAAGTTTTTCTCAATATGGCATGATCCTCAAACAGGTATGGTTAGATTTACATCAAAGTCAATTTGAAGGCAATATTATGACGGAGTATGAAGAAAAATTTTCTTCAAAAGGTCAACGTATTTATCGAGTAGAAGCTCAATTTCAAGATAAGACCAAAAAGAAAAGTCTGTGAAACTAACTTTCTGCTTTCATAAAAACATTAATATCCATAAATAAATCTCAGAAAATGAACATTACAGATGTAATGTATTTTCTGGGATTTATTTGATTTAAAATGTATTTATTTCATCGGTTTTTCCACAAGGTGGAATCAATTGGAAGCGAGAAAATGAAAATAATCCTTTGTCGGTGATCTTCAATTCGGGTATGACAGATAATGTTAAGAAAGAAAGTGTCAAAAAAGGATCAAAGGTTTTAGCTGCTCCTAGTTGATGTGCTTTAGTTATTAATTCATTCAACTGTTCATAGACGATCGAAAAAGGTTCCTGTGTCATGATTCCGCCTATAGGAAGAGAAACACAAGCTATTTCCTGCTGTTTGTTGACAACGGTCATCCCGCCACCTTTTTGAATCAAAAGATTAGCAGCATACAGCATATCCTCGTCGTTTGTCCCAACGACAACTAGATTATGCGAGTCATGGGCAATCGTTGTCGCTATCGCTCCTTGTTTCAGCTGAAATCCTTTCACTATGCCTAATCCAATGTTTCCCGTTTGATGGTGACGCTCGATCACCGCAATCTTTAATTGGTCTTTTTCGATTGAAGGAATGAATCGTTCGCCTTGTCGGTCCACTTTTTCTACCAAATCTTTAGTCACTAGACTATTCGGGATAATTTCGATCACATGGGCTTGTGAAGAAGAAAGAAGCAGCTCTAACGAATGTGGATTTAATGGTTGAGCGTTTAGTTTTGGCAGACAACACGTATATGAATTTGAATGATCAGCAAATAAATGGTCTTGGAGTTGCCCAGATTGAACAACTAATGTTCCCTTATAGAAAACTTCATGAATTGGCAGCTTGGTAAGATCGTCTGTTAAGAAGAAATCAGCTTGATACCCAGGGGCAATCGCACCTAGTGTTTTCAAATCAAAACATTCTGCTGCATTCAATGTTGCCATCTGAATGGCTTGTAATGGATCGATTCCAAGTGCAATAGCTTGACGGACGATATGATCGATTGATCCTTCTTTTACTAAATCATTGATCAGTTTATCATCGGTGACAAAGAAGCATCTTCTTGAATTTTCAGGTGTGATCGCCGGTAGTAGCGATGCCAGATCTTTTGCAACGGTCCCTTCTCGAACCATTAAATACATACCAAGATCCAAACGTTCTTTAGCTTCTTTTGCAGTTGTAGCTTCATGATCCGTCCGAATACCTGCTGCAGGATAAACATTTAACTCTTCCATGCCGATACCAGCTGCATGCCCGTCAATTTTTTTCTTATGCTGGTGCATCAATTGGATCTTTTCTAGGATGTCTGTTTCATTATTTGCTACTGCTTGATAGTTCATGACTTCAGCTAAGCCTAAAACTTCGGGTTTTTGTAAAAAAGGGGCTAATTTTTTTGCATTTAAATTTGCACCATTGGTCTCAAAAGGGGTTACAGGTACACAAGAAGGTAGCATAAAAAAGATATTCATGAGTGTTTGTCTTGCATCTTCTATCATAAACTCAAGACCTGTACTCCCAGCAATGTTTCCTATTTCATGGGGATCTGTCACTACAGTAGTAACTCCATGAAGCAAGGATACTTTTGAAAATTCGCTTGGTGATAAAAGTGAGCTTTCGATATGCACATGGCCATCGATGAATCCTGGCACTAGATATTGCCCATTAGCATTATGTACGCTTTTTCCTTCGTATTCACCGATTCCTACGATCATTCCTTCGCAGATTGCTACATCTTTTTCCATGATTTCTTTCGTAAAGACGTTGACGATCTTAGCATGCTTGATCACTAGGTCAGCAGGCTTTTTTTTACTTGCTACTTCGATATATTTCCTTAATGTTGTTTCCAATGGAGTGCCTCCCAAGATAAATTTTTATAAGTATAACATAAATTCGGCTTTTGCCAATATTTTTTTGTAAATTCATTTTATTTGAAACAAAAAGATCAAAAAGACGTATGTTTTTTGTGGAGGGGAGAATAATGGAAATAAAACGATTATCGGATCAAATGATAAGTGAAAGTTTTGCCAAACATGCCCAAGACGTATATATATTGCCAGCTTCAGAAGTATTTTACATCTATTTTCGCTATGGAAAAAAACGAACATTCTGGAAGAAAGTCTCTTCGGCAGATGGACAGCAACTGATCTCAAGATTTAAGTATTTGGGACAGATGGATATCGGAGAAAAAAGAAAAGCTCAGTTAGGTGCATTTACTTATTCTTTAGAAAAACAGGAAGTTCGTCTGCGGTTGTCTTCTGTAGGAGATTACCTTCAACGAGAGAGTTTAGTGATTCGGCTATTATACGGTACTTTTGAAACACCCCATCGTTGCTTTAGTTCTCGAGATTTTGCAACTATTTTACAGAAAACCGTCAGACGTGGATTATACCTTTTCAGCGGACCAGTCGGATCAGGCAAGACTTCTCTAATGTATCGGTTGGCTTTGGAAGAAAAATTGCAAGTGATTACTATCGAAGATCCTGTAGAGATAGAAGAACCGTTTTTTCTGCAGCTACAGATCAATCCGAAAATAGCACAGACTTATGATACACTTTTGAAACTCGCATTACGGCATCGTCCAGACTTGCTAATCATTGGCGAGATAAGAGATGAATCAACTGCACATGCTGCGGTAAGAGCAGCACTAACAGGGCACCGGGTTTTTGCAACCGTACATGCACGCAATCTTGAAGGTACATTGGTCAGAATCCATGAACTGACAAAGAAAAAAGAAGAGCTATCTGAATGTTTAGCTGGTGTCATTTATCAAGAACTTTTGGAAGATGCCAATCACCATCCTTCTGTTTTATGGAGTTATCAATTTATGGAGGAAGAATCAGTAAAAAAATCATGGGAGGAAAGTTATGAAGAAGCTCAGGAAAATATTTGGCAGTCAGAACTATTCTAAAGGATTAACAAGAAGCCAGCAAAACCAGTTTGCACAAACCATGGGAGAACTGCTTTTATCTGGTTTTAGTCTGCAAGAATCCCTTTATTTATTACTCACGATCCGTTCGTTTCCACCTGTTATTTTGGCAAATATCCAACATCAGCTAAAGGAAGGGCAAGCGTTTAGTGAGGTACTTTCGCAAATAGGATATGGAGCAGAGCAACTGGTACAGATCGAGTTAGCTGAACGTCATGGGAATCTGCCGACAACTTTGTTGGAAATTGCCAAACAGTTTCGGCTTGTTGAAGGATTTCGCAATGATTTGAAAAAGCTGCTTGCATATCCGATGCTATTGCTCACCTTTTTGCTAGGTATCTTGTTTAGTATGCGGTTGTTCGTTTTGCCTCAGCTTATTGGTTCAGGAATGGTCATGCAAGAGCATTGGGGTATTCAGCTGATACAAGTCTTTCATTGGTATGTTCTACTATTCATCCTAGCGGTTACTCTATTGGCTTTACTAGTAAGGTATCGTCTGATGAAGTTGTCTCCTGTTGATCAGAGTGAATGGATAAGCAGACAATTATTGATTGGACCGATATATTCCTTGTATCAATCGGCTTATTTGTCACTAGAGATTGGAAAGCTTTTTCATGAAGGTTTCGAATTAAGGCAAATCATAGTCTGCTTAAAGGAAACGAAACAAGAAAGTCTGATTCAGCATCTTGCCTCTAAGTTGATTCAAGGATTGGAGGCAGGTATGTCATTGGCTGAGCAGTTCCAGAATTATCGTTTTCTATCAGAAGAATTCAGTAAAATTGTTTTACAGGGAGAGGCAAAGGGAAGTTTAGGTAAAGAACTGATTTTTTACAGCGAATGGACAAGAAAACAGCTTTTCAAACGTCTTCATCACTGGATGCATTTTATTCAGCCAATCATTTTTTTGGGCGTAGCGGCTTTGATTTTATTAGTTTATGCCGCTGTTTTATTACCTGTTTACGGAAGCATAGAGGAGGTTTTGCCATGAAAAAGAGAAAAATATCTTATTATAGCGGTTTTACATTGATCGAAATGCTAATCGTCTTACTGATCATCAGTGTATTAGTGTTGTTGTTCGTCCCTAATTTGTCGCGTTATAGGAATCATGTAGACCAAGAAAGTCGTGAAGCGATCATCCAGTTGGTAGACACACAAAAAGAGCTCTATGCGCTTCAAAATAATGGAAGAGTTCCTACTGTGGAGGAATTGTTGAATGAAGGCTATATCAAACGAGAACATGCAGAAATCTATCAGCGGCCTTGAAGGTAAGGTTTTAGCATCAGGATATACGTTGTTTGAATCACTCTTACTGATTTTATTACTTACAACGATCCTTTCTTTTCCAGTTCTCGCATTTTCTGCATGGAAGAATGAATTGGCAGTCTATCAATTTTTCGGCCAATTTGAAAAACGAATCTATTCTACGCAAAAAATCGCTATTGTGAATCAGATCCAAACAGGCTTTTATTGGAATAGTGAAGAGAATCAAATCATTTTTCATGTTCCGAATCCAGATAAAATAAATTGGGAAGTATTAGATATTCCTGATGAGATTACCTTGAAACGCCATGCTTCTATTACTTTTGCTGCTAGAACCGGGAATGAAAGTTCACTAAAAGCTTATCAATTTTATTGGGAAGAAAAAGAGCGGACGATTACGTATCAATTCCAGATAGGGAGTGGTCGCTATACAAAAAGAATTGAATAAAACAGGATTTGTTTTGTTGGAGTCCCTTACAGCGCTTATGATCGCTTCTGTCTGTGTCTACTTAGTGAGCTTTGGCCAGCTGTTTTTGCTTCAGGCAGAAAAGAAAAGTGGGGAGGAACTGCTATTTATTCGAATGATTTATGAAGATATCAAGACGCAGCGGATGTATCACAAAAGACCAGAGCGAAGGGAAGAAATGATCCCATACGATATCCAAATTGTCGATAATAATGGAGTAATCGAAAAAGTGTTTGTCAATATGGAGAAAGAAGCGATCAGTATTGAAAAAACAAGTAATTCCAGCATTTACGCTGATTGAATGTCTAATTGGACTGATGATATTGAGCAGTCTATTGCTCACATTCAATCTTTTGATTCAGCAAACCATCCAAGTAAGTGAATTTTTGCAGCGTAAAGATCAAAAAGAGTGGCTAATATTTTTAGCACAATTAGAAGAAGAACTCAAGAGCAGTCACAATGTCTCTGTGAAAAATCAGCAACTGCACTACACGATCGAGGATAAACAGTATATCATCGAAAGATATCAGGCAATGATACGTAAAAGAAGAACTTCCGGCGGACATCAACCTATGTTAACAAGTATCACTGAGCTTCAATTATTGGAAAAAGAACACACAATTTCTTTTTATGTACACTTTGAAAATGGAGAAGATGGATATGCCATATGGACAAAAAACGATCAGTAGAAAATGTTATAAGGGCTCTATTTTATTTTCTGTCTTGCTTTTATTTCTTTTATGTACGTTTTTATTGATGGCAGCATTAGAAAGCTACCGTTTGTCAATGGATCTTAATATACGAATCAAAAATTATTATATAGCAAAAATAATGAAGCAGATGGCTTTATCGGAACAGTCTACGCTTGCCGAAAGTTCGGAAGGAGTTTTTTACTACACAACTGGATCTGTAACATATCAGTGGGTACAACAGTCCCTATTCTTAGAGGTGGAAGTCTCACCGTTTATCTTTCGGTTCACAGAAGAAGTAAAAAATGATACAGATACTAGTACAGAATGATGGAATGTTCGTGAAAACGCCCTCTTTTCTGTTATAACACTGTTTTTAATAAAAAAATGTTTGCCGTTTCACAAATAAAAAACAGTGAAAACGATTGAAATTTTGTCAATTGTTCGATAGAATTAAACAGGTGAAAAAATTGTTATAATATATCTAGAAATGAGGTGCACCATGTTACCAGAAAAAATGGAACAAGGGTTTAATCAAAACCTGGAAGCTATTCAGCTTTTACAGAATGCATTGGGAACTTCCTTTTTAGAAGCCTATGTCGAAAATGCAGAAAATTTAATAGATGATTATCAAGTACGTGTGGTGGATGGAGTGCCGACAAAAGAGACAACGCAACGGATCACAGCTCTTTATGAAGAGTTGAAGAAACTTTCTTTCGAGCCAGAAGAATGGCGCAGACTGTCTCAATTACTTTTATTGAAGGGCAGCCAGACAGAACATTTGCAGGCGAACCATCAACTCACTCCTGATAGTATCGGTTTTTTATTTGTTTTTCTTATTGAACAACTATACACAAATAAAAAAGCACCGGTTAAGATTCTGGATATTGCGGCAGGAATGGGCAACTTGTTATTAACAGTTCTTTTAAACCTATCGAATGCGGGGTACCAAACAGAAGGAATTGGTGTGGATATTGATGATACATTGTTGGCTGTCGCAGCTTCTACAAGTGATTTGACACAAGCAAATGTTCAATACTTTCATCAAGACGGGTTGCAGGAATTATTAATAGATCCTGTCGATTTTGCAATCAGCGATTTGCCAATCGGTTATTATCCGAATGACGAAAAAGCAAAAGAGTTTTTAACAAGTACCGAAGAAGGCCATAGTTATGCACATCATTTATTGCTAGAGCAATCAATGAAATATGTGAAGCCGGATGGTTTTGGTTTGTTTTTGATGCCGAGTGGATTTTTAGAAACGGATCAAAGTGAAGAAATCAAAAAATGGTTTAAAGAAGAAGGTTATCTTCAAGGAATGATTCAATTGCCAGATGAATTGTTCCGTAATAAACAATCGCAAAAAAGTATTTTGATCTTACAGAAAAAAGGACCACAAGCACAACAAGTAAAAGAAGTCTTGCTTGTGAAACTTGCTTCATTAAAAGAACCAGAGAAGGTGACGGAATTTTTCAACGAGTTTAAAAACTGGAAATCATCTGCTCTGTAATCATTCAACGAGAAGGAGAGTCATATGTCTAAAACAATTGCAATCAATGCTGGGAGTTCAAGTTTGAAATGGCAATTATATCAAATGCCAGAAGAAACCGTAGTTGCGAAAGGGATCGTCGAACGTATCGGTTTACAAGATTCTATTTTTACCATCAAGTACGGCGATAATCAAAAATTCGAACAAATCATGGATATCGAAAACCACGAAGTAGCAGTAAAAATGCTGTTAGATCAGTTGATTGAACTGCAAATTTTAAGCTCTTATGATGAAATCACCGGAGTAGGGCACCGTGTTGTTCACGGAGGAGAAACTTATGGGGATTCAGTAGTGATCGATGAGAAAGTAATGGACCGCATTGCTGAATTAGCAGAATTTGCTCCTTTGCATAATCCTGCAAACTTAATGGGGATCAAAGCGTTTAAAAAGATTTTACCTGACATTTTGAGTGTGGCTGTATTCGATACATCTTTCCACTCAACAATGCCAAAGCAAAATTATTTATATAGCTTACCGGTGTCTTATTATGAAGATTTCAAAGTAAGAAAATATGGCTTCCATGGCACAAGTCATCGTTATGTGTCGGAACGTGCGGCAAAATTATTGAACAAACCGATCGAAGAACTAAAAATCATCACTTGCCACTTAGGAAATGGTGTATCGATCACAGCAGTCGATGGAGGTAAATCCATGGATACTTCTATGGGATTCACACCATTAGCTGGGGTGACAATGGGTACACGTTCAGGTGATATCGATCCAGCTGTTCTCCCATATTTAATGGAAAAATTAGAGATTGATATTGATGAAATGATCAATGTTTTGAACAAGAAATCTGGTCTGCTAGGCCTAACAGGATTGTCTAGTGATATGCGTGATCTTGAAAAGAACTATGAAAAAGAACATATTCGTTTAGCTTATGACATTTTCGTGGACCGCATCCGAAAATACATCGGCGGTTATGTGACAACGATGAATGGTGTTGATGCAATTGTCTTTACTGCTGGTATCGGCGAGAATGACGGACATGTACGTAGTGAAATCATCAAAGGTATGTCTTGGTTTGGTTGTGAAATCGATCCAGCGTTGAATGAATTGCGTGGTGAAGAAGTAGATATCTCTACAAAAGAATCAAAAGTAAGAGTATTAGTGATCCCAACAGATGAGGAACTAATGATTGCCCGTGATGTGGAGCGTCTGCGCGGCTAAGCCAAAGCATTCGTTAGGATAAAAGATGAAACGCATGCAAGAGGGAATTCTTGCATGTGTTTTTTTTGCGGAGAAGACCGCAAAATGGTAATTTAACTTCAATTTCCCTTCTTTTTTACAGGATCTTCTTAGGGAATTTTGCTTGGAAAAGTGGTCAAAAGGGAAAAGACTGGCATTTTATTTATTGATTTTCAGGAAAATCCCAATATTTTATTTTCATTCATCTTTATAAGGGACATTACATATGTAAAAAGAAAAAACATTTTTAGATCAGCCTCGTGGGCTGTCGACTTTATTCTTCGCTTTATGTTTAGCTAGAAAACCGATCCGAAACATTCATTGATCGAATAATAAAAACTTGATTTTCCACCTGTACTTTGCCTGAATCGTGAAAGCACAGGTATGAAAATCAAGTTTTTTGTTGCGAAAAAACGTCCTAGTCAATCAGTTGGCCGAGCGGCTGGCGGCTGATCTGCTCCTGATCAATAACGAGTGCTTCTTGGAAGTGTTGCTGCAAAAAGTAGCGGTCATGGCTGACTGCTAGGAGCGTTCCTTGATAGTCTTGCAGCATTTCTTCAATTTCTTCTCGAGCATAGCTGTCGAGGTGATTGGTTGGTTCATCCAAAATCAGGACGTTGATTTTTTCTAAAAAGAGTTTCAGCAACGCCAAACGGATTTTTTCACCACCGGATAAATCTTTGATCCGTTTACCCACATCGCTTTGATAAAAGCCACTTTTGGCTAATTGCCGTCGAGCGACTTCTTCGTTTCCAGTCAATGTGATGGCGTAAGCCAGCAAACGGCTATCGGGATCGGCAAACTGCAGCTGCTGCGGCAAATAACCGATTTGCAAGCTACTACCTAATTTGATGGTGCCACCGTAAGGCTTTTCCTCACCGAGTAATAATTTGAGTAAGGTTGATTTTCCTGCACCATTGTCGCCGATGATGGCTAAATGATCTCCACGATAGACTGCAAAACTGCTGTCTTTGAATAGTACTTGATCAGCGTACTGCTGGTGCAAGTTTTGAATGATGAAAACTTCTTTGCCAGATTTTCCACCATTAGACAAGCTTTGCAGCCGATTTTTCGGGGGAGGTGGCGGTTTGACGAGTGTCAGTTTCGCCAGGCGGCGTTCCAGTTCTTTGGCTTTTTTGAAGAAGGACTCATTGTCTCCTTCATGTGCCCACTGACGAAAACGACGAATCATGACTTTCAACCGCTGGACTTCTTTTTGCTGCAGTTCGTAATTTTTTGTCAGCTCAGCCAAGCGAGCTTCTTTCAAGACTCGAAAACGGCTGTAGTTTCCGGGATACTCAATCAATGCACCTTCTTCCAGTTCCCATGTTTTTGTGGTGACTTGATCGAGAAATTGCCGATCATGAGAAACGACCAGAACCGATTTTTTTGTATTCTGTAAATAGTTTTCCAACCAGCGAATACTGTTAAGATCTAAATGATTGGTCGGTTCATCGAGTAAAAGTAAATCGGCATCGGCTGCTAAAATTTTGGCTAAAGCGACTTTAACTCGTTCGCCTCCGCTAAGTTCTGTTAACCGTGCTTCCTGACGGTGTGGAATCCCTAAGCCTTGCAAGATCGCTGCAATCCGGTCTTCTAATACGTAACCGCCTAGTTCTTCAAAGCGATGCTGCAGCTCACCGTAACGGGCCAGACACTTCTCTAAGTTTGTATCTGGTTCTGTCATCAATGCTTCGTAGCGACTCATTTGCTGTTTGAGGTCCTGTATCTCAGCGGCAGAATGGAGCAAGTAGTGGTTGACGGTCGCTTCGGAAACTGTAAGTTCTTGTTCGACCGTCCCGATCTTTAAGCCTTTTTTGCGACTGATAACACCGCTGTCGACACCTTCTCTGCCGGTCAAGATTTGTAAAAAGGTTGATTTGCCAGTTCCGTTGATACCGACTAAGGCAATTTTTTCACCAGCTTCAATTTGACAGGATAAATCCTCAAATAATGGATTCCCGCCGATTGTTTTTTTAATAGAAATTGCTTGTATGATCATGATCTCTCTCCTTGAGACCACTCAAAAAGGCCATGGTTATCCCTGGCCTGTGTTATTTAAACTCAGATTATCATGAGAAAAATACCTTGAGATGGCCATTGATTTTACGTGAATTCAACTGTTTTGGACAAACTTGTCCCGTCAACAGCAACTGTAAAACCAATTGCATGGCTAAATGCGATATGGTATCGTTGGTAATTTTCATTACTTGTTATTTTAGTCATGCGCATCATAGTATTTTCCCTCCTTCGTGTAGTTGTCTTTTCCAGTGTACCTGAAAGTGTCAGAAAGTTCAACTAGCGCTGACATTTACTTAATATTTATCGATGTGTAATTCTGTCAGAGAGCTTTTTTTATCTGACTGAGGGTAATGTCTCGTGGACCACATCATTGTATTCTGAGCTAAACCAGCGTTCAGGCGAAATCATATGGTGTTTGATAAAAAACTTTGTCTACATGACTTCCTTTTGCCATTTGCTTAATACCGTTGCATTAAACAGCTCTTCTCTTTGGAAATCTCACCAACATCGCGTTCAGGAGTATCGTTGTGGTTGCAATGGCAAGCGGTAGCCTTTCATCAATTCTTGAATGATTTACCGAATGTAGCACTTGCCTTCTCGCGGTACCCGAACCCGAAATAAAATTTTAGTTTGGCGATAAAATCGGTATCCGCCATCGATACTTCATATTTTTTCGTATCAGATTCATCGGAAACTTCCACATTGACGAACCAATAAGCTTTGGCATGCTTAGGTCGTTTTAAACCACACCAGGGCGACTAATCGCCCTGGTGTTCACTTTTTTTATTTTACTTGAACTCATTGACTGTTTTCCCTTTATTTTAAACATTATAAAGACCGATGAGTGCTTGCCGCGTCTTTTGTTTTTATCACGGTTTTTTGTGCAAAAAAACCTGCCGATAGTTGGCAGGTCGTCTACGTGTTAAGCTTTGGTGTGGTCTTTAGCTGGCAATTGGTTTTCTAAATCAGTTCGGACAACAAGCACATCGCAAGCTGCGTTTCTAATAACATATTCAGAAACAGAACCAATAAATAAACGTTCTACAGCATTCAATCCTGTGGCTCCTAACATAATCAAATCTACTTGATTATCTTCTGGGATTTCTCTGGCAATAATTTGTTTTGGTGAGCCATATTCTACGACAGAGGTTACATTATTCAAGCCAGCTTTCTTCGCATTGCTTTCATAATCTGCCAATGTTTGCTTTGCCATTTCAGTAGCTTGTTCTGCAAGCATTCCATCAAAGGATGAAACGGTTTGGAAAGAACGTGTGTCAATGACATGTGCTAATAGAAGTTCTCCGTTATTTCGGATAGCTACATTGACCGCCTTTTTAAAAGCTAATTCAGCTTCATCAGAACCATCTACGGCAACCATGATTTTTTTGTATTGTTGTAACATAAGCATTCACTCCTCAAGTCAATCGTATTGTACTCTTTTATTGTAGAACACTTTAGGGAAAAAGAGAATTATTTACTGCTTTGGTTCAGCAATTTTTTTTGCAAATCGGATACTGAAGGTGGCAGAAACAATAATTACGATCAGTAAAAAGACCAAGGCAATAAAGCGTTGATTGAAAAAAGCTGTTAAAATACCCATTACGCCTAAAACAGCATATGCAGCACCGTAAAATTGTAGGAATCCTTGATTTTTATCATTTTTGTTGATCAATACAAAAAAGATATCCTGTTTATTAAATAAATAATAGCTAACGAATAATAATACTAAAGTGGCGATAATCATTAAAATCCTAATCATGAACAAATCCTCCAAAATAAGCAACAAATAGAAAAAGCAATTTGCCAAGAGCAAATTGCTTTATTCTTTAAAAGATGGTAATCTCCGTTAATGCCGTTGTTTGTCCTGTAGTATTGATCCCGCGAATTCAAGCAGGTGGGTCCCATGGTCGTAGCTTCGAACTACCAAATGATAAGGCATGTTACCAGCAGTGACACAAGACGGGTCCCAAGATATCAATAAAAATGTTCGGTCAACACACAAAGAGGACAATTCGAACATCACAGATTTCCCACCTCTATAGTAGCATATGAATTTAAAAAGAGCAATGAGAGAGCTCGCAGAAACAGAACCGTTTTCTTGTCTAGTTTTTTGGAGGATGCTTTTTCCACTCTTTTATACGGTAATACTGTTGACCCAGAGCCTGTTCATATTTCCCTGTATCTTTTGGCTGATAATACTGAGCATTCTTCAGTTTATCTGGTAAATATTGCTGATTGACCCAAGCCTGATCAAAATGATGAGGATACTGATAACCCACGCCACGGTTGAGTGATTTCGCACCTTTGTAATGGCTATCTCTCAAATGATCAGGAACATCTCCAGCTTTGCCCTCTCGAATATCAGCAAGTGCTGCATCTAATGCCATGTAGGCAGAATTGGATTTTGGCGACAAGCAAAGATCGACGACGACGTCTGCTAGTGGGATACGTGCCTCAGGCAATCCCAATTTTTCAGCAGCTAATACAGCGTTCACTGTACGAGCCGCAGCAGCAGGATTACCTAAACCTATATCTTCATAACCGATAACCATCAGACGCCGGCAAATACTTGCCAGATCACCTGCCTCAACTAAACGGGCGAGATAATGAAGTGCAGCATCCACATCACTTCCACGAATCGATTTTTGAAAAGCCGAAATAACGTCATAATGAGCATCTCCATTTTTGTCATGGGTAAGAGCTTTTCTTTGGACACATTCTTCAATGATCGACAGTGTAAGATGAATCCTTCCTTCTTTATCTGAAGGAGTCGATAGTGTAGCCAGTTCCAGCCCATTCAATGCACTCCGCAAATCGCCGTTCGTTGCACGCGAAAGGTGAAGAAGAGCATCTTCGTCTAACTGGATTGCTTGTTGTCCAAGGCCGCGTTCTTTATCCCTTAAAGCATGTTCGACTGCCAACTGGATGTCTTGTTCTGTTAATGGTTTGACTTCAAAGATCTGTGTACGGCTGCGGATCGCTGGATTGATGGTAATATAAGGATTCTCAGTAGTCGCTCCGATCAAGATGATTCGGCCACTTTCTAAATGAGGAAGCAGAAAATCCTGTTTTGTTTTATCTAATCGGTGTACTTCATCCAATAAGAGGATCACTGTACCACTCATTTTTGCTTCTTCCGCTACAACTTGTAGATCCTTTTTTGAATCTGTAGCGGCGTTTAGCATGCGAAATGCATAATTAGTAGAGCCGGCGATCGCACTTGCGATACTCGTTTTTCCAGTACCAGGAGGTCCATATAGAATCATGGAAGAGAGCATGCGAGCATCGACCATGCGGCGTATGATTTTTCCTTCCCCGACTAGATGCTGCTGACCAACGACTTCATCGATCGTTCGAGGTCTCATGCGATAAGCCAATGGCTGTTGCATAGGATTTTCCTCCTTCTTGTTTTTACGTCCCTTAATTATATCATATTTAGCAAGATGCCTAGAAAGAACAGCCTTCTGTTGTTTTGTTTTCATAGCTTATCCAACTAATATTGTGTATGATAAAGTAGGTGAGAAAAATGACGGATAAACAAAAGATAGATGAATTTTTTTGGAATAAAACGACGCCAGAAGTGGCACGGGATTTATTGGGGATGTATTTGGAGCATGACACACCAGAAGGAAGATTAGCTGGATATATTGTAGACGCGGAAGCATACCTAGGTCCAGAAGACGAGGCCGCCCATAGCTATGGTTTAAGAAGAACACCGCGTGTGCGGGCAATGTATGAAAAACCAGGTACGATCTACCTTTACACGATGCATACTCATCGGATTTTGAACATCATTACTCAGCCAGAAGGGATTCCTCAAGGAGTAATGATACGTGCAATCGAACCCGCCGCAATGATTGATCAAATGAGTAAAAATCGTGGCGGAAAAACTGGTCCAGATATCAGCAACGGTCCGGGAAAATTAGTGGAAGCATTAGCAATTCCTCAAGAACTTTATGGTCAGTCTATAGCAGATAGTTCGTTACGCTTAGTTTTTGAGAAAAAAAAGACACCAAAAAAGATCAATGCTTTGCCTAGAATCGGTATCCCAAACAAAGGTGTATGGACAGAAAAGCCGTTGCGTTTTGTTGTGTCGGGAAATCCTTATATCTCTTTACAAAGAAAAAACCAAATCGAGAAAGATTGGGGTTGGAGGAAAGAAAATGAAAAAGAAGGATCTATTAACATATTTAGATGAAATAATTGAAAAACAAGTGACAGACTATGATGTAGCTTTAGATTGGGATACAAAAAATCATACGATCGAGATCGTTGTTCGCTTGTTTGCAGAAAATAAAGCACAATTTGAGATTGATGATGCAGAAGGGATCGTTTCGCAAGAACCAATTATCGAATTTGAAGACGGCGTACTTCTTTTTAATCCTCAGAAATCTGTTTTTGATGAACGCAATTATCTAGCAGTAATCCCTTATGAAGGAAAAAAAGGGTTGGCAAAATCAGTAGCTGATTCTTTAGTGGAATATCTAAATGAAGTATTAGCTCAAGGGCAAAGCGATTTGCTTGATTTTTTGGATGAAGACGATGACGAAGCTGTATTCGAGCTTCACTGGGATAATCAACAACTAGCAGAATTAGTAGAAGTAAAACAGCAAAATGAAGCAGATACTTATTTACCGTACCCAAGTTATTAAGGAGTGACAGATATGAAATGGAATGAAGTAAAAGTAGAAACTGAAAGTGAAGCAGTCGAAGCAGTTGCTAATATTTTGATGGAGGCAGGGGCGAGTGGTGTCGCGATTGAAGATTCTTTAGATGTTGAACATTTTCAGTCGGATCAATATGGTGAGATTTTAGATAAAAATGATTTTACATCGCTGAAAGAAGGCGCACTAGTCATGGCTTATTTTCCGGAAACGACTTTCTTACCGGAAATCTTGCCTTTTATCAAAGATCGTATCACACAATTACCTGAGTTTGGTCTAGCTATTGGAAAAAATAAAGTAACAGTTAGTGAAGTAGAGGAAAGCAACTGGGCAACAGCCTGGAAGAAATACTATCATCCGGTGCGTATTACGCGAATGCTGACGGTTGCGCCAAGCTGGGAAAACTACCAGACAGAAGATCCTCTAGAAAAAATTATCACACTAGATCCTGGTATGGCATTTGGCACAGGCACTCATCCCACGACTTCCTTGACATTGACAGCACTAGAAACAGTCTTGCGTGGTGGTGAAACATTGCTAGATGTGGGAACTGGGTCGGGCGTGCTAAGTATTGCAGCAAAATATCTTGGTGCAAAAGATGTCTATGCCTTTGATTTAGACGAAGTAGCCGTTCGTTCGGCGAAAGAAAATATGGATATGAATGAAATAGCCAAAGATGTCCATGTATCAGCTAACGATCTTTTGACAGGAATCGAGATTGAAAGTGATGTAATCGTTGCGAACATTTTAGCAGATATCATCTTATTGATGATCCCAGATGCTTGGCGTTTACTGAAGCAAACAGGCACGCTGATCGTTTCAGGAATCATTGAAGAGAAGAAGCAAATGGTTCTGGATGCCATGTTAGAACAAGGGTTTATCGTGGATCAAATTTTCCAGCAAAAAGACTGGTATGCAATTATTTTGAAAAAACCAGAGGTGGAATAGATGCAGCGGTATTTTTTAAAAGAATCATATGAATCAAAAGACTATTTTGTTTTAGAAGGGGAAAACTATCACCACATTGTACGGGTTATGAGGATGGAACCCGAGGATGAAGTTTTTTTGGCATTCAATGATCAAATAGCCATTGTTGCAGAAATCACGGAGATTACTGAAGAGGCTGTTTATCTGAAAGAAATTAAAAAAGAAGAAAATCAAAAGGAACTGCCAAGTTCGATTACCATAGCGAGTGGCTATCCTAAAGGGGAAAAGCTGGATTGGATCGTTCAGAAATCCACTGAATTAGGAGCGCAAGCTTTTCTTGGTTTCCCGGCATCAGCCTCTGTCGTTAAATGGGATGCAAAAAAACGTATGAAACGACAACAACGGCTTGAAAAGATTGCTCAAGAGGCAGCGGAACAATCCCATCGGCAGATCGTGCCATCAGTAGAGTTATTGGAAACGAAACAAGATTTATTTGAGCGGCTAGATGATTATGACGTGGTCTTGGTTGCTTATGAGGAATCAGCAAAGCAAGGCGAAAAATCAAATGCAGCCAAAATTCTTAGTGAAACAAAACCAGATAGTCGAATCTTAGCTGTCTTTGGACCAGAAGGTGGATTATCCCGCGATGAAGTCGATTATTTTGTAGAACACAAAGGGATACTTTGTGGATTAGGACCAAGAATCCTTCGTACAGAAACAGCACCTCTTTATTTATTAAGTGCTGCTAGCTATCAATGGGAATTAATGAATCCTTCTTTCAGCTAACGTTCTTCATTAATAAAAGAGTATCGACAGAAAGAATTGAAAAAATAGTCAACAATTTGTATAATAGAAACAATTATTTATACAATGGATACGAAAAATCGTTTGAAAAAGCTTTTAAAAAGCGAACATTTCCGTAAAAAAACGTATAACTGCACGGATTTTGGGACAATTATCAAACAGATATTTGTCCCGATTCCCGTTTTACCGAAAAAAGAAAGGGGGATCGATTCCTGTGACAAAAGAAGAAATTTTAACGGGACCCGGTGTCATAAAGCTCGTTAGTCAATACATGGGTCCCGAACATGTAGCATTTGTTGAGAAAGCATGCGAATACGCGACTGCTGCACATGACGGACAGTTTAGAAAATCAGGCGAACCCTACATTATTCATCCTATCCAAGTCGCAGGTATATTAGCAGATTTAAAAATGGATCCCCATACAGTGGCTACAGGCTTCTTACATGATGTTGTTGAAGATACAGAAATCACTTTAGAAGATCTGAGAGAAGAATTTGGCGATGACGTTGCTATGTTAGTGGACGGCGTAACCAAATTAGGGAAAATAAAATATAAATCCCACGAAGAGCAGCTAGCAGAAAACCACCGAAAGATGCTGCTAGCAATGGCTCAAGATTTACGAGTTATCATGGTCAAATTAGCTGATAGACTACATAACATGCGTACGTTGAAGCACCTGCGAGAAGATAAGCAAAGAAGGATCGCTCAGGAAACTTTAGAAATCTATGCGCCTCTTGCACATCGTCTAGGGATCAGCCGGATCAAATGGGAATTAGAAGATACAGCACTTCGTTATCTAAATCCAAAACAGTATTACCGTATCGTCCACTTGATGCAGACGAAGAGAGAAGAACGTGAAAAATACGTAAGTGGTACTGTTGAAGATATTCGAATAGCGACAGAAGAGCTGGGGATTTTTGCAGAAATCTATGGACGGCCAAAACACATTTATTCAATCTATCGTAAAATGAAAGATCAGAAAAAGCAGTTCAACGAAATTTATGACTTGCTAGCTATTCGAGTGATCGTAGATTCAATCAAGGATTGTTATGCTGTATTAGGAGCAATCCACACAAAATGGAAACCAATGCCCGGCAGATTTAAGGATTATATTGCCATGCCAAAAGCTAATATGTACCAATCTTTGCATACTACCGTGATCGGTCCGGCAGGAAATCCGGTAGAAATTCAAATCCGAACACAGGAAATGCATGAAATCGCTGAATTCGGGGTTGCTGCACACTGGGCCTATAAAGAAGGAAAAAATGAAAAAGTAGAACCAGATGGTATGACGAAACAATTAAGCTGGTTCCATGAGATACTCGAACTTCAAGACGAAAGCTATGATGCTTCTGAATTTATGGAAGGCGTAAAAGGAGATATCTTTAGTGATAAAGTCTACGTCTTCACACCAAAAGGAGACGTTACTGAGTTACCAAAAGGATCCGGACCATTGGACTTTGCATACAGTATCCATACAGATATCGGTAACAAAACCACTGGTGCAAAAGTAAATGGCAAAATGGTGCAGCTTGATTACAAATTGAAAAACGGAGATATCATTGAGATCATGACTTCTCCAAATTCATTTGGCCCAAGTCGCGACTGGTTGAAATTAGTTGCTACTAGCAAAGCAAGAAATAAGATCAAACGTTTCTTCAAAGCCCAAGATCGAGAAGAAAATGTGATCAAAGGCCACGAATCCGTGGTCAAATGTATTACAGATCTAGGATTTACGCCTAAAGATATTTTGACGAAGAACAAACTGCAAGAAGCACTCGATCGTTTTAATTATCAAACAGAAGATGATCTCTATGCAGCTGTAGGGTATGGAGAAGTTAGCCCCTTGACGATGGCCAATCGTCTGACTGAAAAAGAACGTAAAGAACAAAAAATCGAGCAGCAAAAGCAAGAAGCAGAAGAAATCATGAATCAGCCGAAAAAAGAACCTGACAAAATGAAAGTACGTCATGAAGGTGGCGTTGTCATTCAAGGGGTAGAAAACTTACTAATTCGTATCAGTCGCTGCTGTAATCCGATTCCTGGTGATGATATCGTTGGTTATATCACTAAAGGCAGAGGGATATCCATTCATCGTCGAGATTGTCCGAATGTTCAGCCTGACAAACCAAATGTAGCAGAACGTTTGATTGAAGTCGAATGGGAAGATACATCGAATACACGAAAAGAGTATGATGCAGATTTGGAAATTTACGGCTATAATCGTTCAGGCTTATTGAATGATGTACTTCAAACAGTCAATGCGCTAACGAAAAATCTCAACAGCGTTGAAGCACGGACGAATAAAGATAAAATGGCGACGATCCATTTGACGGTTGGTATCCAGAATTTATCCCACCTAAAGAGTATCGTGGATAAAATCAAAGCAGTACCTGATGTCTACAGTGTACGCCGGACGAATGGATAGGAGGACAGATATGAGAGCAGTTGTTCAACGGGTAAGTAAAGCTGCTGTGTCAGTCGATCAGCAAGAAATTGGAAAAATTGGCTACGGCCTACTTGTTTTATTAGGCATTCATGAAACCGATACGCAAAAAGATGTGGACTATCTGGTAAAAAAAATTGCACAAATGCGTATTTTTGAAGATGAACAAGGAAAAATGAATATTAGTGTAGAAGATGTGGGAGGACAAATTTTAAGTATCTCTCAATTCACACTGTTTGCGGATACGAAAAAAGGAAATCGACCAAGCTTTGTGGAAGCCGCACGACCAGAAACAGCTATTCCTTTATACGAATCATTCAATGAAGGAATCAGAAGTCGCGGCATCACAGTCGCTACCGGACAATTCGGAGCAGATATGTCGGTTTCTCTCGTCAATGATGGACCTGTAACGATCATTATTGATTCTAAAAACAAATAAAGTAATCTGGTTTTCACTAGTAAAAACTATGAAACACGTCGCTTAAGTTAGACTGATAAACTCTAACTTAAGTGGCTTTTTTGTCTGCAAAAAGCGCTTCTTTTGTCAGCAGTCGGAAAAAAAGTTAAGCTTAAATTATACAAGTTATTTTTTATAGGAGGTTGCTGAAGATGAAAGAAGTACCAGTAGTAGATATCAAAATCACAGATTTAAAAAAATTGTATCAAAAAGGATACAACATGTTGGAGGAGTTACGCCATGAAGCGGACGCTCCCGTCGTCAAAGCAAAGATTTTCAATAAAGAAGCTATCACGATCTACGGATCATCAGCAGCAAAAGTATTTTATGATCCAAGGAATTTCAAACGAAAAGGTGCTATGCCAAAATTAGTATTGAAGACACTTTTTGGTCAAGGTGGAGTACAGACTTTGGATGGAGCTGCTCATCACCATCGGAAAAATATTTTTATGGATCTAATGACACCGGAAAGAATGGAAGATTATCATCGTATCTTAGATAAGAATCTGACACAAGCACTTGAAGCACAGCATGGTCAATTTGAACTATTTGATTTAAGTAAGATGGTTTTCTTTACATCTATTTGCGAGTGGGCAGGTATCAATTTATCAGCGATTTCTAAAGATGAGGTCGAAAAATTAGCAGAATATCAAATCTCTATGATCAGCGGAACGTTTACTTCTCCGATTGATCACATAAAAGGTGTCGAGAATCGCAAAAAATCAGAAAAATGGGCGCAAGGCTTGATTGAAGAAGCTCGACAAAATCCTGTGGCTGGAAAAGAAAATGTGGCATTATATGCTTTTGCCAATGCCACAGATTTAGATGGTCAGCTTTTACCTCTGGAAGTGGCAGCTGTTGAATTATTGAACATCATCCGTCCAACGGTTGCTCTAACTGTGTGGGCGGCATTGATGGGACATGCACTTTTCAGTAGACCAGATTTGTATCAGCAATTAAAAAATGACTTTTCGACGTTACAAGATCCGTTTATTCAAGAAATGAGACGCTATTATCCTTTCTTCCCAATGCTACCTGCGATTTCGCTGAAAGAAGTAGAAGTAGATGGTTATCGTATACCAGAAGGCAGTTGGGTTATTTTAGATTTATATGGAACAGACCATGATGAACGAACAGTTGAAGCGCCAGATTCCTTTATGATCAAACGGTATGTAGGGAAAGCAAAAGATATTTCCTATAAAGAAGAATATGAGATGATTGCACAAGGCGGGGGAAATTTTCGACAAATGCATCGCTGTGCAGGAGAATGGATCACTCTTCATAGTCTACGTGTGTTTTCCGATCAGCTAGTAAATAAGTTTGAGTTCTCTGTACCTGAACAAGATTGGACGATTCCATTCAATCAGTTTCCGACTTATCCGAATAGCCGAGCGCTACTTTACAAGAATTAGATTAGCATAAACTTATCGAAAAAAAGGAAGATCAAACAGTGCTGATCTTCCTTTTTTCATATTACTATAAATTGATAAGGTCAATTGATCAAAATCCACGAAATGCTTCATCAATGGTTTGATAATCTTCATTGGATAAATGCAAATCTAAAGCTTGGACATTGTCAGATACTTGCTCTGGACGCTTAGCTCCAGGTATAACTACAGACACTCGTGGATTCTTCATGTACCAAGCTAAAACAAGTTGCGCAGGAGTGGCTTGGTATCTTTTAGCAATGGGGCGAAGTACATCGACAGCGGTTAAAATTTCTCTGAAACGTTCTCCTTGGAAATCTGGATTTCTTTTTCGAGGATCTCCTTCACCAAATTGTTTTTCCTCACCAAGTTCATATTTTCCTGTCAGCAAACCGGAAGCAAGAGGAAAATAGGGAACAAAACTGATTTTGTTTTTTTCAAGATAAGGGAATAATTCTTTTTCAGCCTGCCGATGGATCAAACTGTATTTATCTTCTACTACATCGACATATCCATCTGCATTCGCTTCTTTCAATTGTTCTAACGTGAAGTTTGACACACCGACTGCTCGGATTTTTCCTGCTTCTTTTAATTCGTGCAATGTAGCAACTGATTCATTTTTTGGTGTGCTTTCATCCGGAAAGTGGATATAAAAAATGTCGATGTAATCAGTTTGCAGACGTTTTAGTGCATCTTCCACCGATTGTTTGAGAAACTCAGGAGAATTATCAAATGTTCGCCCTTTATTTGGTACATGAGCAGCTTTTGTAGCGATGACGACACGTGAGCGATCATATTCTTTTTCCTTCAGTACCTCGCCAATCAGTTCTTCGGAACGGCCGTTTCCGTAAGCATAAGCGGTATCGATCAAATTGATCCCGCTATTCAAAGCTGTACGAACTACTTGTTTTCCTGTCTCATCTTCCAAACCGTCAAAAAGATTATGTCCTCCAACGGCATTTGCTCCTAATCCAAGCTGTTCTGCGTAGACTTGTGAATGTCCGATTCTTATTTCTGCCATAGCTGATTCCTCCTTTTTGTCTAGTCTAAAACAAAATACCAAAAAGCTAAACTAAAACGTTTTTGTGAGGGGAAATAGTCAGATATCTCTTGACTTTGAGACTGGTTTTTAGTAGGTTATAAGTAATATCGAATGTCAATGAAAGAGCGAGTAAGTTTTTGAAACTTTACAAGAGAGGATCATCGAGGCTGAAAATGATCTAAAGTTTCATTAGCCTAAAGACACTCTGGAGATGGACGAGTGAAAAGCCGTCCCGCGTACGAGCGTTATTCGTAAGAGGAAAGAGAAATCTTTCAAAATTAGGTGGTACCGTGTATGAATTTCATTCACCCTTGTTCATGATGAACAAGGGTGATTTTTTTATTTACATAGCTAAGAAAGGGAGAGAAAACTATGAGTTTCCAAAGACCAAAAGGAACAAATGATATTTTGCCAGGCGAATCAGAAAAATGGCAGTTTGTCGAAGAAACAGCACGTTTATTATTCAGAGATTATCAGTATAATGAAATGCGTACACCGATTTTTGAACACTATGAAGTGATATCCCGAAGTGTAGGGGATACAACGGATATCGTTTCAAAAGAGATGTATGATTTTTATGACAAAGGGGAACGCCATGTGACGCTTCGACCAGAAGGTACAGCACCAATCGTTCGTTCTTTTGTTGAGCATAAATTGTTCGGCCCAGAGTATGCGAAACCGTTCAAAACTTTTTATATGGGACCAATGTTTCGCTACGAACGCCCTCAAAAAGGACGGTTACGTCAATTCCATCAAATCGGAGTAGAAGCATTTGGATCAGAAAACCCTGCAACTGATGTGGAGAGCATGGTGATGGCACTTGATTTCTTCAAACAGTTGGGGATCACGCAAATCCGGCTAGTCATCAATTCATTAGGTGATAAAGAAACGCGTCAAGCCTATCGTCAAGCATTGATCGACTATCTTTTACCTTTTGAATCAGAGCTGAGTGAAGACTCTAAACGCCGCCTTCATGAAAATCCATTACGCGTATTGGACAGTAAAGACAAACGAGATCAAAAATTTGTGGCAGAAGCTCCATCTATCTTAGATTATCTAAGCGAGCCTGCTCAAAAACATTTTGATACCGTTGTTTCCATGCTGGATGCATTGGCTGTTCCTTATGAAATCGACAGTAATATGGTTCGCGGACTAGATTATTACACACATACGATTTTTGAAATCATGAGTGACGCACCAAAAATGGGGGCACAAGCAACGATTTGCGCAGGCGGACGTTATGACAATCTAGTGGAAGAACTAGGTGGTCCTTCAACACCTGGCTTCGGATTTGCAATGGGTATCGAGCGATTACTCTTGACTATGGAGGCAGAGGAAGTAGTTATCCCTGCATTTAATGAGTTGGATGCTTACGTGGTCGCACTCGGAGACGAAACAAATATCGAAGCATTGAAAGTGGTCCAAGCGATTCGAAACTTTGGTTTTTCAGCTGACCGCGACTTCATGAACCGTAAAGCAAAAGCGCAATTTAAGACAGCAGATAAAGCGAATGCCAAATTAGTATTGGTGATCGGTGAAGATGAGCTTGCTAGTCAAACGATTAATGTCAAAGCAATGGCAAGCCGAAAAGAAAAAAGTTTTCCATTAGAAGAGATATATGAACATTTTGATGAAGTCTATGATGAAATGACTTTATTCGAGTAGGAGGAAAAAAATAAATGGCACAAAGAACGATCTATTGCGGATTAGTTTCCGAACAACAATTAGAACAAACAGTTACATTAAAAGGATGGGTACAAAAAAGACGAGACCTTGGGGGAGTAATCTTTATCGACCTACGTGATCGTGAAGGAATCGTTCAAATCGTCTTTAATCCTGAAATCAACAAAGAAGCATGGGAAATCGCGGATAAATGTCGCAGTGAATACGTGATCGAAGTGACTGGGGAAGTTAGAAGACGCGGAGAAAATGCAGTAAATCCTAAAATGGCCACTGGTGAATTCGAAGTGATTGCAAGTGAAATCGTGATTTTGAATCAAGCAAAAACCCCGCCATTTCAAATTGAAGATGATCAAGCAATCAGTGACGAAATACGTTTGAAATATCGTTATTTGGATCTGCGTCGTCCAAAAATGACTAAAAACATCAAATTAAGAAATGCGACAACAAAAGCGATTCGTCATTATTTAGATGATAATGACTTTCTCGATATCGAAACACCTTACCTAGGGAAATCTACACCAGAAGGCGCAAGAGACTACCTAGTTCCTTCACGTGTCCATGCTGGACATTTCTATGCGTTGCCGCAATCTCCTCAATTGTTTAAACAATTGCTGATGAATGCTGGATTCGACCGTTATTATCAAATCGTTCGTTGTTTCCGCGATGAAGATTTACGTGGAGACCGTCAGCCTGAATTTACGCAAGTAGATATTGAAACAACGTTCTTAACAGCAGAAGAAATCCAAACTTACACAGAGGGATTGATTGCGAAGGTAATGAAAGAAGTTCGCGGTATCGAAGTCACATTGCCATTTCCTCGTATGACCTATGATGAAGCAATGGCTCGCTACGGCAGCGACAAACCGGATACACGTTTTGATATGGAATTGATCGATCTAAGCGATACAGTCAAAGAAGTAGAATTCAAAGTCTTCCAAATGGCTCTTGAAAACGGCGGTGTCGTGAAAGCATTGAATGCTAAAGGCGCTGCAGATCGCTACTCACGAAAAGACATGGATCAGTTAGGTCAATATGTAGGACAATTCGGAGCTAAGGGGCTTGCATGGCTGAAAGTAGAAGAAGACGGATTGAAAGGTCCAATTGCTAAATTCATGGGAGAAGCAACAGAAGCAATCATTAAAGCAACAGATGCAAAACCAGGTGACTTGCTGATGTTTGGCGCAGATAAAAGTGAAATCGTCGCTGCTGCATTAGGTGCTATCCGGACACGTTTAGGAAAAGAATTAGGACTAATTGATGAATCGAAATTCAATTTCTTATGGGTAACTGATTGGCCACAATTTGAATTTTCAGAAGAAGAAGGTCGATATGTCTCTGCTCACCATCCATTCACGATGCCAAAAGAAGAAGATATCCCGTTATTGGCTGAAGACCCTGCAAAAGTCTATGCAGAAGCTTATGATATCGTCTTGAACGGTTATGAATTAGGCGGAGGTTCTATCCGTATTCATACTCGTGAGCTTCAAGAAAAAGTACTAGAAACTCTAGGCTTTACAAAAGAACAAATGGAAGAACAATTTGGTTTCTTGTTAACAGCTTTAGATTACGGATTCCCTCCACATGGCGGTATTGCATTAGGATTGGACCGTTTTGCAATGTTATTAGCCGGAGAAGATAATATTCGTGAAGTCATTGCCTTTCCTAAAAACGGAAAAGCAGCAGATGTGATGAGTGATGCACCAAGTATGGTTTCGCCTTTACAATTGTTCGAATTGAATATTGATGTAACGAATATAGAAGAATAGCCGATAAAAAGGTAAAAAGGATTTGTCGAATACGCTTCTTTTGACAACCTTGATTTAATTGAAAAACACTTTATAATGAAGCCATAACATATAAAGCGGGGCTTTTCCATGAAAAAAACATTCGAAAATTGGGCTTATCATGATTACACGACCAAGCTTTCGGTATCTATCGTTTATGCGTTGATCGCATCAGTCGCATTGAATTTCTTTTATCAGCCAGGACATATTTATTCAAGTGGTATTACTGGTCTAGCTCAGATTTTGACGACTTTGTCAAAATCACTGATAGGATTCGAAGTACCGGTATCAACAACTTTGTATTTACTGAATATACCTTTGTTTGTATTGGCGTGGTTAAAAATCGGGAAGAAGTTTACAATTTTCACTTTTATCACAGTCACTTTGACCTCCCTTTGTATCCATATTTTACCGGAAACAGTCCTATCTACCGATCCAATCATCTGTGCGTTGTTTGGGGGGGCTGTGATGGGACTAGGTATTGGGCTAGCGTTGAGAAACGGCCTATCATCGGGCGGTCTAGATATCGTGAGTATCACGATTCGTAAAAAAACAGGAAAGTCGATTGGTTCTATTTCGATCTACTTCAATGCATTGATCGTTTTTGTTGCCGGAATTCTATTTGGCTGGCAATATATGTTTTACAGTACGTTGTCTATTTTCGTCAGTGGAAAAGTAACTGATGTCGTTTATACTAAACAAAAGAAGATGCAGGTAATGATCGTAACGAAACATCCAGAAAAAGTAGTAAATGAAATCCAAAACTGTATGCGTAGAGGGATCACGATCATCAATGAAGCAGAAGGTGCTTATAAGCATGATAAGCAGACAGTATTGATGACGATCGTTACACGATACGAACTGCCTCTACTTAGAGAAGCAATGAAAGCTTCTGATCCACAAGCTTTTGTAAGTATTGCAGAAAACGTCCAGATACTTGGTCGTTTCTATGAGGATGGCATTTAGATCGAGTTTGACAAAAATTCATGAAATACTGCTGTAGACAGACGTTCGTTTGTCTGCAGTTTTTTTCTACCATAGTAGAATCAGCAAAGAAAAACTGCTTTTTTATTTGAAATTTTCTTAAAGTTGAAAAAAAGCATGTTTATTTTTTTAAATTTATGGGATGATAGAAAAAAATAGTAGAGAAAGGACACGATTCTACTTGCTATTTTCACTTAATACCCGTATATTACGAATGAAAAAAGTTTATGAAAAGTTGGAATATTGAATGGAAAAACAAAAAAGGTTAAAAAACAGCCGCTACATCACTGGGTTTGATGGGCTCCGTTCATTAGCTGTGGTGGGTGTTATCTTCTATCACCTTCTGCCAACTAGTATGAAAGGCGGCTATTTGGGCGTTCCGATTTTTTTCGTCGTATCTGGTTATTTGATCACGGATCTGCTGCGGCAGGAATGGGAACAAAATGGAAAAATCAATATTTGGCAATTTTATGTCAGAAGAATGAAGAGACTCTATCCGGCACTTGTTTTTATGCTTGTGACAGCTTCGGCTTATATCACTTTGTTTCAGCGAGGGCTGTTAAACAATCTTCGAGGAGTTGTGGTCAGCAGCTTACTGTATGTCAACAACTGGTGGCAAATCAATAACGGTTTATCTTATTTCGATCGATTTGCTAATGAGTCACCGTTTACGCATATCTGGTCTTTAGCAGTAGAAGGTCAAAACTATTTGGTTTGGCCGATCTTGTTTGTATTGTTGATGGTATTTGTTCGTAAAAGAAAATGGATCTTTTATACTGTGTTAGGTACATCCTTCCTCTCCGCCATCTTGATGATGATCTTGTATACACCAGGAGGCGATCCAACCCGTGTTTATTACGGTACCGACACTCGTCTGTTTTCTATATGGTTGGGAAGTGCGCTTGCGTTTGTTTGGCCAAGTACGCGTTTAAAGAAAAACATCCCGAAACAAGCGAAAAATATTCTGAATATCGCTGGAGGAATCTCGCTTTTGGCACTGATTCTTTGCTTCTTCTTTTTAGATGATCATTACAATTTCATCTATTACGGAGGAATGCTCCTAGTGAGTCTGTTATGCGTAGTGCTAGTTGCAGTGACAGCACACCCCGGAGCAAGTTTGAATCGATGGCTGACAAATCCAGTATTTACTTGGATTGGCAAACGAAGCTATGGCATTTATCTGTATCAGTTTCCAGTTATGATTTTTTATGAAGCAAAGGTGACTGATATTGCCGATCATGTTTTGTTGCATACTTTAGTGGAAATCACATTGATTCTAATCATCAGTGAACTTTCTTATCGATATGTGGAGCGTCCGCTAGCACGTTTTGATTATGGTCGTACATTCCAAGTGATGAAAGGATGGTTCAGCAAACCGATCATCAGTAAGAGCAAACCATGGGTTGTTCCAGGCACATTACTTGTAGCAATTGCACTCGTTGGTTTCGTTACGGCACCGAAAAACGCTGTAACAGCCGATCAAAAACAACTGCAGGCAAAAATCGCTGAAAGTAAAAAATTAGCAGAAGAAACCAGAAACAATTCAGAAAACACCACTAGTTCGGTTGACCAAGCGATCCTTGATAAGTACGAGTTGTCCAAGGCACAAGGGAATAAGGCACAAAAATTAGAACTAACGGCATTTGGTGATTCAGTTATGTTGGATGCTGCAACGGATCTACAAGAACTTTATCCAAAAGTAGTGGTAGATGGAGATGTCGGACGACAATTATATGCCAGTGTACCGTACATTGAAAAATTAAAGGAACAAGATTTGTTGAAAGACACTGTTCTGATTGGACTAGGAACGAATGGCTCATTCTCGGAAGCTCAGTTTGATAGTGTGATGGATGCAATCGGTGATCGAAAAGTATACTGGGTCAATGTCCGAGTACCGACGAAGCGCTGGCAAAATGACGTGAATGCGATGCTTGAACAGATGACGAAAAAATACGACAATATGACGCTGATTGATTGGTACAGCTACAGTAATGACCATAGTGACTGGTTTTATGATGATCAAGTCCATCCAAATCCTGAAGGGATGACACATTACATTCACTTAGTCAGCGAAGCCTTGCTAGGAGGAAGTTCAAGTACGAACAGCAGTGAGACAAACGTGACAGAATGATAGCTACAAAAAACTTCAGGCAAAAACATTTGTTTTTGCCTGAAGTTTTTTTATATTTACCGTGTTTTTAACATTCATATAGATTCAGGAAGCAAAACGGTTGAGTGTGTCTGTAAATAACGTTCTTTTTGTTTTCGGGTGAGTTTTTTGAATGCAGCTTCTGCTTTTGTTGCTTCGCTTCTTGAAGAAAATACTTCTGCATGGATCATCTTAACAGGTCTTCTTTTTTGAAGACGAGTATATTTAGCACCAGTACCATTGTTATGTTCCTCTAATCGTCTAGAAAGATCGGTTGTATATCCACCATAAAATGTCTGATCTTTACAGAATAATACGTAAAAATAATGTTCATTTGCCATAGAGCATCTCACGAATCTCTGCAGTGTATTCTCCATCCATATTGTAAGTGATCAATGGTGGAGCGACTTTGAATCCGTCTAATTTGCCTTCTTTGATTCCTTCAACTAACAAAATATTTGCCTCTTTTCCAGGTTTTGGGTAAACAAATTGGATCCTTTTAGGTGCAATTCGATAGTCTTCCATGACCTGAATGATTTCTAAGAACCGATCAGGACGATGGACCATAGTAAAGCGTCCATTTGTTTTTAGTAGCTTACTTGAAATATCGATCACTTCTTCTAACGTCGTATGAATCTCATGACGGGCGATTGCCAGGTGTTTATTAGGGTTCGTTTTATTTGTTGGCAGCCCTTTGAAATAAGGTGGATTACAGACGACTAAGTCACAAGAATTATGTCGAACGACAGATAAGCTGTCTTTCAGATCGATGGTGTGGACAGTCATTTGTTCATTTAAATGGTTAAGCGCGATACTACGTCTTGCCATGTCTGCTAGACGAGGTTGAAGTTCGATAGCGTCGATAGCCGCCTGGGTTCGTTTACTTAAAAAAAGTCCAACTGCGCCATTTCCTGCACAAAGGTCAACAATCTTCCCTTTTTTAGGTACACGGGAAAAGTGAGCAAGCAGCACAGCATCTAAAGAAAAAGAAAACACTTTGGAACTTTGGATAATCTTGATATCTTCTGCGTATAATTGGTCGATTCGTTCGTCTTCGTGAAGCATGGATTCCCTCCAAAATGAAAAAAATAGTCGTCTGTATTATACTATTTTTATTAAAAAGAACCAAGGTGGCTTGTCAAACCTCTATTTTTTATGCATACTATGACCATAAGAAGGGAAAGGAAGAGACTATGTTTTATCGATTTATGCGCGGGGTAGTTCGAGTACTATTAGCCTTAGTTAATGGAAATGCCCGCTATGAGAATAAAGAAGTTTTACCGCAAGATGAGAATTACATACTAGTTGCTCCCCATCGTACTTGGTGGGACCCATTATATCTGGCGGTAGCTGCAGCACCCAAGGAATTCAGCTTTATGGCAAAAGAAGAACTGTTCAAAAATCCAGTTCTGCGATTTATATTAACTCGATCCAATGCTTTTCCAGTTAAAAGAGAAAATCCAGGACCAAGCGTCATTAAAACACCTGTAAAGATTTTGAAATCGACAAATTTGAGTTTGATCATGTTTCCCAGTGGGACAAGACATGCTACAGAACTTAAAGGCGGAATGGCATTGATTTCCAGAATGTCTAAAGCGAAAATCGTGCCAGCTGTATATCAAGGTCCGTTGACACTTGGGGATCTGTTCAAGCGTCAGAGAGTGACAGTGCGTTTCGGCGAACCAATCGACTTATCAGATATCAAGAAAACGGATAAAGAAGGTATGGCGGAGATCGAACGACGAACACAAGCAGCTTTTGACAAATTGGACAAAGAAGTGAACCCTGATTTCAAATATGAAGTCAAAAAAAAATAAAATGATAAGTTTATGCGTGGGCGGTCTTTTGAATCTACTGTCCTGTTCAGTTCAGACTTTTTCAATGAAAACGAGGGAGAGACGTCAAGTCTGCCCTCTTTTTGCGTTCCAATATGTAAAATAGAAGACAGGTGTCATGTAATGGATCAAAGTGTTATAATAATTAGAAGGACATTTTTTGAGGTGATTGAATGCGTTTTTTACATACAGCCGATTGGCATATCGGAAAAAAACTACAAGGTTATGACTTGATTGAAGACCAGCGTCATGTACTATCTTCTATACTAGATATCGCGAAAGAAGAAAAAGTAGAGGCAATCGTGATTGCCGGAGACTTATATGATAGGAGTGTCCCAGCTGTTGATGCCGTAGAATTATACAATGAATTGATGGTCGATTGGAATTTAAAGGAAAAGATCCCGATTTTTGCTATATCAGGAAATCACGATAGCAGTACGAGACTTTCAGCGGGTACGCCATGGTTCAGTTATTCGAACTATTTTTTGCGAACACAGCTAGCAGAAGCATTTGAACCAGTCGAGTTTAAAAACGTACAATTTTTCTTTCTTCCTTACTTTGAACCAATTGCAGCGAGATTATATTTTGAAGATGACAATATCCGAACGATCAAGCAAGCGGTAGCCAAGGTGATAGATAAAATGCAGGAGCTATTTGATTCAGAAAAAAAACAAGTATTGATTAGCCATTTTTTTGTAATGGGAAGTGTAAAATCTGATTCGGAAACGAAAATCGAAGTAGGCGGGTTGGATTCGATCCCTGGTGAACTACTTACACCGTTTGATTATGTAGCACTAGGACATTTGCATAATCAAGCTGCTTTGAGACAGGATAATGCTCGCTATAGCGGTTCCCCATTGAAATTCTCTTTATCTGAGATCAACCAAAAAAAAGGCGTATGGATCGTTGACCTGACAACAGGCCTGGAGTTGAATTTTAGGGAGATCGAACCCCTGCATGATATTGAAGAAATAACAGCGAGTTTCAAAGAATTGCTGGATCCTGCCTTTTATCAGTCCGTCAATCGGGAGAATTACATCTATATCTATCTCACTGATAGAACGATCATCCCGAATATGATGAACCAGCTTCGGCAAATATATCCTCGTATTTTGGGGATTGAACGGGCAAACGGTCGAGCAGAACAAACAAAGCGCAAACGAAAAGTACTAGAAATGAAAGATCCTCAAAAATTAGCAGAAGCATTTTTTAGTGAAATGACGGAAGAGCAGCTAACTGCAAACCAAGAAAAATGGCTCGGAGAAACGTTGCAAGAAATCATGGAAATGGAATGATCAAGAATGAAACCGAAAAAATTACAACTTAAAAATTTTGGTCCTTTTATCAATGAGACCGTAGATTTTTCACGTTTGACAGAAGCACCGCTTTTTTTGATCAGCGGGAAGACAGGAGCTGGCAAAACGACGATTTTTGATGGGATCACCTTCGCACTTTTTGGTGAAACTTCCGGAAGACTTCGCTCTGGAAAAGAGATGCGTTCTTTGTTTGCTACACCAGACGAAGAAACAAGCGTGACTTTTTCTTTTGAACATCAGCAGATGAGCTATGAAATCGAACGAAAACCAGAACAAGTTTTAGCAAAACGAAAAGGAAACGGAACAAAAAAACAGGCAGCCAAAGTAACGTTGACCATTTTTGATGGGAAAGGAAAAGAAATAAAACAAATCACAAAACGTACAGAAGCAGATCAGTTGATCAGAGAACTGATGAATCTCGATGCGAAACAGTTTTCTCAAATCGTTTTACTACCCCAAGGAGAATTCCGTAATTTTTTGGTTTCATCAAGCAGTGATAAAGAGACTGTTTTACGTCATTTATTCGGTACTCAATTTTTCCAACAGTTCAATGAGCGATTAAAAGAAAAAGCAAAACAACAGCAACAAAAATTGGATCATTTAGAGCAAGAGCTGCATCTTCTGCAAAAAAGGTTTGTTTTAGTCAAAGAAGAGGAACCAGCAGCAGGGTTTGAAGCCGTTTTAGCCCAATGGACAAACCATCAGGCAATACTCGAAAAACAAATCACGGAAGAAAAAGAAGCTCTAACGGAACTTCAGGAAAAACAAAAGCAACTAGAAAATTCCTACTATCGTTTTGAAAGCTTGAAAAAAAGTTATGAAGAAAAAACGATATTAATAAACAAGCAAAAGGAATTAGCTGCTCAAAAAGACGAAATAGAGGAAAAGAAACGATGGATTGGGTATTATGAATTTACGCAACGATTAGTCGAACCAATCCAGCGCCTACAAGAAATAAAAGTTGAAAAAATAGAACTGTCACAAAAAAGTAGTGAGCAAACAAAGAAACTAGCGATGACTACGCAGAATTATGAAGAGTGGCAAAAAAATGAAGCAAACCGCGTACGCCGACAAACAAAAATCAAAGAAGCTGCTCAAAAACTGCAAAACAAACAGATGATGGTGCCAATTGTCGAATCCTTACGTAGTAAAAAACAAGACGCAGAACAATTAACAATTTCATTGGATAAAGAAGAATTGAATGCCGAGAAGCTGTATCAAAATCTCGCTATCTATCAGGAAAGAACTCGAATTCTTCAAGAAAATTTACTGGATCAGGAAAAACTGCAAGAAGATCGTCTTGCTTTTGGACAGTTAAAATATCTAGATGAAAAGCAGCAAGAAATAGAAAAACAAAAAGCAAAAGACACTGGGTCGCTCGCACAGATAAGAGAAGAACTCAAAAAAGCAACTGAAGAAATAACAAAAAATAGTCAGCTATTGAAAGAACAGACAGAACAAGCAGAACAGCTGAAAAGCCAATGGGCAAAGCAGCAAATTGCTCGTCTTCAGCTTTTTTTGCGTCCAGGGGAGCCATGTCTTGTTTGTGGATCAACGGAACACCCCATACAACAATTAAAACACGAACAGCCAAATAAGGAAGATATCTTAAAAGTAGAACAACAACTGGCAGAAGCTGAGTCTGCTGTAGAAAGAACTCAGCAAATCATTGCCAAAAGTGAAGCACATGAAAATAATCTTCAACAACAATTATCAGATTTAGAACAAAAAATCATGGCAACGAATATACAATTGGCTGAACAAGAAGAACACTTGCAACAGGCTTTGAAAAAGGCATTTCCTGAGATAACAGAACAAAAAACAAAAACAACTCTTGTAGTAATCGAACAATCTTTAGATAGACGAAAAAGCAAGATGGCCAATGCAAGAATAGAGCTGGAAGAAATAAGACAACAAGCAGAAAAGCTCGAACAACAATTAGCTGTCTACAAACAGCAGCAGACAGAAAAAAATAATCAGCTCCAGCAACTGCAAGGAGAAATCAAAAGTTTAGAACAACAATTGCAAGATACGGATAGTAACTGTTTAGAAGAGGAGATACGACGACTTGAAAAACAGTTAGAAGAAGACTCGAATCAACTAGCTGTTGAGCAGAAAGCAGGAGTGCAATTGTTGCAAGATCTTCATACGCTTCGGACACAGCTTGATCTTCAACATGAACAAATAGAAAAAATAGATGAAAAAATAGAAAAGGAACAAGAAAGAATAGCTAAAAAGTTAGAAAGCCAGTCGTATTTTTCAACAATTGAAGAAATCTGTGCATTTGCACAACAGCAAGCACAATATAAAGAAAACCAACGTACAGTTACTTCTTATCATGAAGAGCAATTAGTGACAGCTGACCGGCTGCGTCAATTAGAAAATATCCAGCTAACTGAGACATTCCCAGATACAGAAGAGATCAGCCAACAGTTAGAAGAAATAAGACGTATGATCGAAATAAAGCAAGAAAAGATATACGGTTTACAAGAACAAAAAATTAGTAATCAAAAAATCTACGATGAATGTCTTTCGATTTATCACACAAGCCAGACGAAATTAGATGAGCTTACGCAATTACAGCAGCTTTCGCAAACATTCAACGGAGAAAATCCTAAGAAGACTAGTTTGGAACGGTATGTGCTTCAGGTTTATCTTCAAGAAGTGTTACAAGTAGCAAATGATCATCTCCAACGTTTAACGAAAAATCGTTATCAATTTGAGCTAGCGGATACCATTGGCAGTTATCGAGGGAAAACCGGATTAGAAATCAATATCTATGATGATCAGGCAGGTATGTCTCGAAGTGCGCATACCCTGTCTGGCGGTGAGAGTTTTATTGCAGCACTTTCTTTAGCATTAGCTCTTGCCGATGTGATCCAGACACAAGCTGGTGGTGTAGCAATCGATGCATTGTTTATTGATGAAGGATTTGGGTCATTAGATGAAGAAGCTTTGGAAATGGCAATGGAAGCTTTAGAAACGATCGAAAGTGAAGGAAGAATGATCGGCATCATTAGTCATGTAAGAGAATTGAAAGAACGAGTATTACAACAAATAAGAATTGATACAGAAGGTAGCGGACAAAGCAAAATACGCTATCAACTTGGATAAAAAGGGAGATTGGTAACTATGAAATGGAGTATTCCAGAAAAAGTCATTGCACGTGGACGTCAATACTTGCAAGAAGGCCGAGTGTTATCGGTTGTCCCTGACCAAGAAGAAAACGTGTGGCATGCAGAAGTCTTGGGCAGTGAATTGTATATGGTTGATTTGGATGGTACAGCAAAAGAGATAGATTACTGCCAATGTCCCTATTGGGAGGAACATAAATATTGTAAGCATACAGTTGCTGTGGAACTTTATTTACGGTCGAAAAATCTATCTCGTATCATGAAAAAAGACCAGCCAATGCTAGAACCGGTAAAAGCAACAAGTGAGGGAGAAATCATTGCAAAAGGTTTTTCTCGTCTAAAAACACAAAACAATCCTCAAGCGGTGCAACCTTTGATTATTGAATACCAAGTAGAAACGATTGAGACTAATCAGTATCACCCAGAGCTTTCTATTTTGGCACTTTACTTGCGTATCGGTTCATTGGCATCACCGAAAAAAACATATATCGTAAAAAACATCTATGATTTTTTACAAGCTTACACAGAAAAAGAAACTTACACTGTTAATAAACAGTACCAGTTTCGTCTAGATAAACGGGCGTTTCAAAAAGAAGATCAAAAAATACTCACGCATCTTGCAGGAAGTGCTCAGACGCATCAATTATTAGGTACGAACGGCTTACAAGTCAAAGGAAAACTAGATAAAAGATATCTGCTTCTCCCAGTAGAACAAGCCCGCTTCCTGTTAGAGCAGATGAATCAGACTACACGTTTGCATCTGCAGATAAATGAACAAAACGATCAAGGAATACAATTTTCCGATCAAAACAAACCTTTATCATTCAAAGTGGAAAAATTTGGAGAAGATTATTTGCTGCAAGCATTGAATGATTTTGATTTTTTCTTTATGCATTATCAGTGGGGAGTTATCCAAGGGACATTTTATTCTCTGACGAAATATCAACAAACGGTTTATCAAACTTGGAAACAATTGATTCGCCGATTGGAGAAACCAGAAGTAGTGTTCAAGAAAAAAGAATTACCGTCTTTGTTTAAAGAGATTATCCCTCTGCTGTCAGAGATCGGCGACGTAGCTATTGCCCCTGCAGTAGAAGAGGAAGTAGCAGATATCCCCGTCGAATTTATTTTCTTTTTCCGAAAAGCAAAAGGAAAAATCCAAGCTCGAGTCGATTTCGTCTATGGTGAAGTCATCTATTCGACTGACCCGAAGCATGAGGTCTCGACAGAACAGGCTTTTCAGGTGTTACGTGACACAGTAGAAGAGAAACGAGTACTTGATCTATTCAGAATGTATCGCTACCAGAAAAATGAAACTGGTTATGAACGTCCATTGCCAAGCGGGGAAGAACTATATGCCTTTTTCCGCACAGAACTATCTGTCTTCCGTCAGTTTGGTGAAGTCAGACTTGGAAGAAAATTGCGAGAGTTGTATTTAGATGCGCATAAACATCAACCGAAAATCGAAGTAACCGAGACCGGTTCATGGCTCGATATTCGATTCGATGTGACAGGGATAGAGGAGCAAGAAATCGATCATGTCCTGCAAAGCTTGCTGAGAAATGATGCTTTTTATACATTAGAAAATGGTCAGGTTCTTTCTTTTGATTCAGAAGAATTTCAACAAACAAGCCAAGTGTTGCAACAATTACGGGAATCGATACGTACAGAAGAAGGAACGATCCATGTACCTAAAAATCAAGGATTGATCATTCAAAATCAATTGGAAAAAAGCAATGCTACTTTTAGTGAATCGTTCCAAACGATGGTACAAGATCTCATTCATCCAGAAAGATACCAGGCACAGCTTCCCAAAGGATTGAATGCAACGATGAGAGATTATCAAAAGCAAGGTTTTCGATGGTTGAAGATGTTAGGTCATTATCAGTTTGGCGGTATTTTAGCCGATGAAATGGGACTTGGGAAAACACTACAGACAATTGCCTTTTTACTTTCGGAAAAAGAAGAACGGAAAAGCTTCTCTGCTTTGATCGTAGCGCCTGCGAGCTTAATTTACAACTGGCAGGCAGAGGTGAGAAAATTCGCCCCTTCTTTAAGTATCCAAGTAATCAATGGGAATAAAAAAGAACGTGAAGAATTACTGGCTAAAGACACAGATATCCGAGTGACTTCTTATGCCAGCTTAAGACAGGATCTAGCTAATTATCAGTCGCAAAAAATTGATTATTTGATTCTTGATGAGGCACAAATGGTCAAAAATAGCAGTACGAAAACTGCACAAGCATTGAGAGAATTAGCTGTACCTCAGCGGTTTGCACTGAGTGGGACACCAATCGAGAATAATTTAGAAGAATTGTGGTCATTGTTTGCAACGATTATGCCAGGATTTTTCCCGACTAAAACAAAATTCAGGGAACTTGCCGCAGAAGAAATTGCGCAAATGATTCGACCGTTTATTTTACGGCGAGATAAACAAACTGTGTTGAAAGACTTGCCGGAAAAAACAGAGATGAATCTATATTCTGCACTTACAGAAGAACAAAAAACTGTTTATTTAGCTTACTTGCGTCAAATGCGTGAAGAAATCACATCAATGGATTCTGAAGCATTCAAGAAAAACCGGATCGGGATACTTGCTGGTCTGACAAGACTGCGACAAATTTGCTGCGATCCTCGTCTGTTTATTGAAGATTACCAAGGCGGTTCCGGCAAGCTCGAACAAGTAAAAGATCTACTGGTAGCTGCCAAAGAGAACAAACGAAGAGTTTTGCTGTTTTCTCAATTTACAGGGATGCTGACTATCTTGCAAGAAGAGTTAGCCGAGCTAGGGATCTCGACATTTTATTTAAGAGGCAGTACGAAACCACAAGATCGGTTAAGTATGGTAGACGCATTTAATGCTGGCGAAAAAGATGTTTTTCTGATTTCCTTAAAGGCTGGGGGAACTGGATTGAATCTCACGGGAGCAGATACGGTCATCTTGTATGACCTTTGGTGGAATCCTGCCATTGAAGAACAAGCTGCTGGACGTGCACATCGGATCGGACAAAAAAATGTGGTAGAAGTGTGGCGTATGATCTCTGAAGGAACGATTGAGGAACGCATGGATTCACTCCAGCAAGAAAAACGCGAACTGTTCCAAAAAGTGATCCAAGGTAATGAAGAACAGTTGACGAAACTGACTGAAGAAGACATCCGCATGATTTTAAGTGTAGGAGAAATCGAGGAGTAAGAGACTCGAAAAAGCGTTCAGTAATGGGTAAGAAAGCCTTTCTAAAGAAGCGATTGTTTATTTGATTTAAAAAATAGCAAGGAGGCTGGGATTCCATTTTATCCCAGCTTCCTTGCTATCATTTTTTTATTTCTATTTTTAAAGGTTATACAAAGATTGTCTTCATTGTCTCTAACAGCTGATCAAAAGAAGAAATCTCGATATCGCAAATTGGAGTCTGTTCAATTTTGCGTTCTCGATGGTTGAACCAAAGCGCTTGCCAGTTAGCACTTTTTGCACCTAGAACATCATTGTCGTAATTATCGCCAACGTATAAGGTCTCTTCTGGAAGCATATGAAATTCTTTCTCAGCCAGCTGAAAAATCTCTTTTTCTGGTTTTTGGAAACCTGTTGCTTGAGAAATGAGCATATTGCGGGAAGGAATCCAATTGTTCAATTGAAGTTGCTTCAGTTTTTTTGTCTGATGGTCAGTCGGCCCATTTGTGATAATTCCTAATGGGACATTCTTTTCCTTCAAGAAATCGAGGGTTTTTTTGACCTCCTCATGCAAGCAGATATTATCAAGTTCTTCCTCGTAAATTTTTTGAAATAAGAGGCCATCTTCTTCCGTAATATGAGGGTAGTCTAAATCTTTTAGTGATTGGCTGATCCGATGTGCTCGCATATATTCTAGTGTCCAATCTCCTGCCATTACTTTTGGGAAGTTTTCATCACTATGATGGCGGAACCGGATATATAGTGGATGCATATCTGCATCTGAAACAAGCGGAACGACTCTTTTGACCGCGTTTCGAAATGGCTGCTGCTGATCATACATCGTATCATCAACATCAAACACAACTGATTTAATCAAAATTTTACACGCCTTTCGGTTTTCATTGATTTTTTCACAAATCCTTGACTATTGTAACAGAAAAAATTGTCTAAAAAAGCTGATAAATAAAGGTTTTTCTTACTATATTTCTATTTCCTTGACAGAATAAGGTTTTTATATTTCAGTTTTTTTCACTAAAAATCGTGAAACACGTCAATAAGTTTGATGAACAAATTAATCATTATGGTAGAAGTCGATTGATTTATTTTAATGCAATCTCTGTGGAATTTTCGAAAGATTTATTTTTTTAATACAGTCTCAATATAACTATTCAAACATAAAATAACGTTATTTGATTTATTTGTTTATAGTAAATTTTATTTAGTAATCATTGCTTTAAAATACTACGCTTATATAACAGAGAAAATAAGCGTTATAATAAAGAACAGTATTATTTAAAATGACAGAAAACATTACTATTAAAGAAATAAAAAACATAAAAAATCTTAAGAAATCGGTTTCATTTAGCTTTTGAGATAAAATAATAGTACAGTTTTATACGCTGTTTCATATGTTTAGAAAATTTGAATTAGATTTGAAAACTCTAATTTTTAAATGATAAAAAAAGCGAGAATGCTGGTTTTACTGTATATTAACCTTAGATAACTTTCATTTTTTTAAAAAAATTATGAAAAAAAGGTAGCTATTTAAAAGTTGATTATGTATAATAGAAACAGATGGGAGATTATTATGATCTTCTGTTACAAAAAAGTGATTCTTATCACGAAAAGGAGTGGTGCACGTTGTTAACATTATATACTTCCCCAAGTTGTACTTCCTGCAGAAAGGCTCGTGCGTGGTTGCAAGAACATCAGATTCCATTTGTTGAACGTAATATTTTTTCAGAACCATTGAACAGTTCTGAATTAAAAGCGATTTTACAAATGACAGAAGACGGAACAGAAGAAATCATCTCGACACGTTCCAAAGTATTCCAAAAACTGAACATGGATTTAGATGATCTGCCGTTACAAGAATTATTGGAACTTGTGCAAAACAATCCTGGATTGCTTCGCCGTCCAATCATGATTGATGATAAACGTCTGCAAGTTGGTTTTAATGAAGATGAAATTCGTCGGTTCCTACCGCGCGATGTACGACAATTAGAATTACGTCAAGCACAATTGATGGCTGGATTATAGAAGGATAATACGAAACTTGGAAAAGACTGGCTCTTTGTCAAATGATGTTGGTAAAGAGAAATCTTAGAATAATTTGGACAGAACAGAAAGAAGAAAACCTCTTTCTGTTCTGTTTATTTGGTTAAAAATGTTTTGCCATGACGAATCATAATTCGTAGTTTGAAATTGTAAAAGTTGCGAAAGCCGTACGCATTGCGTTTTAATACTTTGATGTGGTTGTTTAAGCATTCCAATGGTCCGTTTGAATAGCTGTAGTGAAGCGCATTTTGGATCTGTGGCAGAAACTTTTTAAACGTTCGTAAAGTGGTTGTATAGGTTTCTGGCAGACCGCTAATGTCTCTAGTTAAACAATCCTCAAATAGTGACTGATCTCTTTTCTTTACCGCATAAAGAATGTCTTGGTATAACTGATAGCCTTGGCGTAAGTTGGGACAAGCAGCTAACAGTCGATCGGCAATCTCACTTTCAGTCAAATAATCTTTAAAACTGGCACGCCAAACCCGTTTTTCATAGTTTAACTTTGCTTCTTCTTTTTGTAGGAGTTTCCAATAGCGCTTCAATTTTTTCCCTAACCCTCGTTGAGAGTGGGAATTTCCTTTAAGTCGTACCGTGGTTTCTTTCACTCGATGATTCAAGAAAGTTCTGCCAATATGTTGGACGATGTGGAAACGATCGATGATCAACTGAGCATTCGGGAAAAGCTTTTTCACCAACGAAACATAAGGCGCATACATATCAATAACAATCAATTGAACGGCTTCACGAGTCGCTAATGAAAACCGAGAAAAATAGCGTTCTAAATAAGGCAAGCGTCGATTTTCGACAATATCCAATAATGCATGGCTTTGTCCGTCCATCATGATAAAACTCATTGCACTGGCAACACTTCGAACCGATTTGAATTCATCAAAGCATAAGACCTTTGGCAAAGTCTGTTTGAAAGGATTCAATGGGCGGTAGAATCGCTTCATGACACGATAGACCGAAGAAGTGGAAATATTTTTCTGACGAGCGATTTCCGTCATGGAAGTATTCTCTTTTAAGCGAGCAATGACAGACCAACGAACTTTTTGACTAATGAAACAGTGTTTTTCAGCAACAGAGGTATCCGCTACGAATGTTCTTTGGCAAGACTTACATTTAAATCGTTGTTTCTTCAGCTCCAGATAAGTGCGATACTCAGACACATCATTCAGTAACAACCGAACGGTTGTCGTCCCCCAACGAATGATCCTAGAGGGGACGACACAAAGACAATGGGAACACTCTTCTGGCTTGTACAGAAGAGTTCCTTTGTAAATCAAGCAAATTTGCCCTTTGTATTTTTCTTTAGTTAAACAATTTTCCTCGAAATAGATATTTAGGTCTAGAATATTTAGGGTATCTTTGATAAGCTGAGTATGAGACATCTTGAATCCTCCTATGAATTGGTAGCCAAATTAATTCTAAAGGATTTCAGGGTGTCTTTTCTATATTTTTTTATACAAAAAAGATGTTGGTGAAGTTCACCAACATCAAAAAGTATAGAGCCAAAAGACTATTACAAAGATAGTTTTTCCAAGTTTTTTTGTTTTTACAAAAAGTATTCTTGATTAGATGTATAAAAAGGTAGTAGAAGATGATGATTGCACGAAAAATAGAGAGGGAAAATTAGCTGAAAAGTCGGCTATATAGTATTCGTCTGCCAAAAATGTTATAGTTAAATAAGATAGCTTGAAAGGTTGAAAAATCCGCTGGTTTTATTAAATTCGCTTAACAGCGAGATTTTTTTTCTTTACATTTAAGCTGATTTCGCTACAATGAATCTATATTAAACATTGTGGCAAAGTGAGGTGTAGCAAAATGGAAATGGAACATATTAATGAAAATACGATCCGTGTACTAATTGGTCATGAAGATTTAGAGGAACGGGGCGTTTCATTTTTGGATTTACTTGGCAATCACAAAGAAATCGAAAATTTCTTTTATAGTATTTTGGAAGAAGTTGATATCGAAGAGGAGTTCCGAGGAAGCGAAGCTGTCACTTTCCAAGTTTTGCCAAAAGGAGACGGATTAGAACTGTTTATCAGTAAAAATCTTCCGGATGAAGAAATTTCTCAATCAGAAGATTCTACTGTTGATTCAGAAGATGTGAGTGACTTTCTTCGTCAGCAGATTATTGGCAGCGATCCGGAGGAAGAATTATCTGGAAGCGCCCTAGAAGAACAGGAAAGACAAGCAACTTTTGCTTTTGAAGATTTTGAACAAGTGATCCAACTTGCAACAGATGTCGAACTAGAGTCTGCTTGGACTGATTTGTATTTATTCGAAGAGCGCTATTACCTAGTCGTTCACTTCTGGATGGAAAATCTCAACCAAGCGGATGTAGAGAATCAGATTGCTCGAATTTTGGAGTTTGCTGAAAAGAGCGATCGTACACCAGAAACATTGAATGAATATGGACAATGTCTGATGGCGCGTAATGCTATCGAGCGAACGAAATTTTATTTTGTATAAATCAGCATTATAGTAAGAGACTGTGACAAAAATTGTGTCGCAGTCTTTTTTTCGTATAAATGTGTTCAAAAGCTTGCATCTGCGGTAACAAGCCCAACCAAACGAAAAATATTGGGAACTATTTTTGTTTAGCTGTTCTTATTACTTGATGCAGAATAGCTTTTTCACGCCCTCTTTTTTCGTGTAAATAAATTCTTAGACGTAAATAAGTTCAGAGGGAGAAAAATGCTGCTTGCAATGAATGAATATAATAAGTGCTGTTTTGCTAAACATGCAGAAAAAGGAAAGAAATATTATTGTCGTGGCTGTCGAAAAAGAGTGATTTTGAAAAAGGGAAAGAAAAAATGTGCTCATTTTGCCCATCAAAAATCAGATAACTGTTCGGTCTTTAGTGAAAGAGAATCAAAAGAGCACTTACAGTTAAAGGAATGCTTCATGGATTGGCTGGGACAGTCAGTAGAACCAGTATTTTTGGAAGCCTATTTGCCGAGGTTGCGGCAAAGGCCGGATATTTTGTTGGCGAATCTAGCAATAGAAATCCAATGTTCTAGACTGTCTCACCAGAGATTTATTGAAAGAACCCAAAATTATTTGAATAACAGTTACCAAGTATGGTGGATACTTGGTAATTCTTTTCTTGGACAATCGCAATTCTCATTGATAGAAAAAAGTTGCTGCTACTATAATAGAAAAAGAGGAGTGCATTGCTGGAAAGCTGATCTCAAGAAACAAAAGCTTTATTTGTATCATCATATTACAGAGACTGTATCAGGGCATATTTCCTTTTGCAGTAGCTGCTGGACTTTTTCTAGTAGGGACCTTAAAGAAATATTCACTAGTAACGAAATTAAAATGAACCAAATGAAAAAAATAGAAAAAGTGAGTGAAGATGGGAAGAAATGGCTGACACGCCAACTTATTCACAAGCAAAAGAATACAGTATCCATACAAGAACAATGCTACTTGCGTCATAAACATCTTTTGCATCTATCATCGTGGATCTATCAAAAAAGTCGGTTTTTCTTTTATTTACAAGAACAGGTTTTTCTTTATCGAATGTTGTACGAAGAAGCCTTGGAAAACCAGAAAGTTCCTGATTTCAACTCATGGCTTTGCCAAATAAAAGAACATAAAAGGGAATGGCTTTTTCCTATGATTGATGAAGAGATGGTCTATCAGCAGTTTTTTAACGAATGCATACACTTGTCTTCTTTGAAAAAATAGTAAGTATAAAAATAGGCTAGGAATCGGTTTTCTATGTAAAACAAGATTTAGTTATGCTAAAATTGATGGAAGCAGACACATGAATGAGTAGAAAAGTTAGATGCTGTGACATGTGGATGTTAGACTATGATCTATTTTGATAGATAGAGCTAAGGGAAGAAAAGGAGTGGATTTCATGGAAGTAAAGCAGTTGCCAAAACGAGAAGAATTGCCTGAAAATTTAACTTGGGACTTGACCAAGATCTTTTCAAGCGACCAAGAGTTTGATGAGAAATATTTGGAATTATCAGAAGAGTTAAAACAATCTGAAAAACACAAAGGAACACTTGATCAAGGCGCTTCTCAATTTTTAAATGCGATTGAATTCGTATTGAGGGTTTATCGCCAAACTGAAGTCATTTATGTATATGCGCACCTTAAAAACGATCAAGACACTGGAAATACAGATTACCAAGCGCTTTATGCAAGAGCAAGCAGTCTGTTTTCGAAAGTTAGTGAAGCCGTTTCCTGGTTTGAACCAGAAATATTGCAATTGTCAGATGACCAGATTTGGCAATATTTCAAAGAAGAACCAAAATTGGAAGTCTATCGCCATTATATCCAGCAAATAGTAGATAATCGAGCCCATGTCTTATCTGCTGAGCAGGAATCTCTTCTTGCTGGAGCAGGTGAAATCTTTGATGCTTCAAGTGATACATTTGCTGTTTTGAATAATGCAGATCTAGTTTTTCCAACGATTGAAGGAGAAAATGGTGAAATAGTCCAATTATCTCATGGCGTGTATGGTCAGTTGCTAGAAAGCACGGATCGAAGGGTGCGCGAAGCAGCATTTAAGGGATTGTACAGTGTTTACGAACAATTTAGAAATACATTTGCTTCTACTTTAGGCACACATATAAAAGGACATAATTTTAAAGCGAAAGTCCGTAATTACAGCTCTGCCAGAGAAGCGTCTTTGAGCAATAATCATATTCCTGAAAGTGTATACGATACTTTGGTAGACGTGGTAAACAAGCATTTGCCTTTGTTACATCGATACATGGAATTACGGAAACGTTTATTAGAAGTGGAAAAACTGCACATGTATGATCTTTATACACCGGTCTTAGGGGAAGCTCCAATTACCTTTACGTACGAAGAAGCAAAAGAAAAAGCTTTAGAAGCACTGAAACCAATGGGTGAAGAATACATGGCCATCGTAGAAAAAGCATTCTCTGAACGTTGGATCGATGTTGTCGAAAATAAAGGGAAACGAAGCGATGCTTATTCTTCGGGAAGCTATGACACAAATCCATATATTTTATTGAATTGGCATGATACGCTGGATCAGCTATTTACGCTTGTCCACGAAATGGGACATAGTGTTCATAGTTATTTCACTCGTTCGAACCAGCCTTATGTGTACGGCGACTACTCCATCTTTTTAGCAGAAATTGCTTCGACAACGAATGAAAATATCCTAACGGAGTATTTATTGGAAACAGAAAAAGACCCTCGTGTACGGGCTTATGTACTCAACCATTACTTGGATGGGTTTAAAGGAACAGTTTTCCGCCAGACACAATTCGCTGAATTCGAGCATTTCATGCATACGGAAGATGAAAAAGGTGTGCCATTGACTAGTGAATACCTAAGTGATAGTTATGGTAAATTGAATGCAAAATATTATGGTCCAGCAGTCGAAGAAGACCCAGAAATTAAATTCGAATGGTCACGGATACCGCATTTTTATTATAATTACTATGTTTTCCAATACTCGACTGGCTTTTCTGCTGCTTCAGCACTGGCGAAGAAAATACTAAACCAGGAACCAGAGGCACTAGAGAACTACTTGGCTTACCTAAAAGCAGGTAACAGCGATTATCCTGTGGAAGTAATGAAAAAAGCAGGAGTTGATATGACACAGGCTGCATATATTGAAGATGCAATGTCGATGTTTGAACAACGTCTAAATGAATTAGAAGAATTGATCGATCGTTTATAAGGCTTTCTATTTTTGATTTTCTCGAATAGAAACGAAAAAAATACGTCGGCTCTCTTGTAAGGGAGTCGACGTATTTTTTTAATTAGAAAGCAAGTGTAAATGGCTAGTTCTTGAATGGAACTGAGAATCATTTGTATGTAAATGTTCACCATTAAAAACTTGATATGAGTTATCTGTTGTTTTACACAGCTCTGTGATTCTCCAAAGGCTACTTGTACCTTTTACTTCTACTAAAACACCAAAATCACGGTCGCAGGCATAATTGTAAACGACTGCAGAAGGGTGTTTTGTGATGCCCATTTCCCGAGCAATTTTTTGATCAGAAAAGAATACTTCTTTAACGAAGTCAGACTGACGATCTTCTTTAAACATATTCAAATCGCCGCCGATTTCTTCAAATATGGATTCAGCAAGTTCTTGAGAATATGGTATGTCATTACAGCCGACTGCTTCTTGCAATTTGATCAAAAAACGGCGGCCTTTTTTCTTTCCTTGAAACTGCGCCGCTTTGCAGTCCAATGCTGCAGAATAAGTCATTGAGAATAAGTGATTACGTTCCTCAAGATTGTTCTGAGAAATTCCTTTTTGTTGCATGACATCCCCAATTGTCTGCAAATTGACCAAAGGAAGAAAGCGAAATTGCATCTTTTCTTTTGATGGTGTCCCGTACTCTTCTTCGATAAATTGTAATAACTGTTGTTCCATTTCGAAACAGTATTCCCCTAAAGGATTAACAAATAAATAGATTTCGATCATATGAATCTCCCCCAAAATAGATTCTATACAACTAGTGACTAGATTCTTTCACATCCTATAACTTAACAGAAAAAAGTAAAAAAATGAACTCAAGTGCCTTGTGAAAATGAAAGGTTTCTAATTTTTAGCTTCAAGCATACGTTGGATCTTGTTCTTAGCAGGACGATAAGGTAAAGAAAAACGTTTTAAAAAATTTATAAAAGCAATTTTTCCCACAGATGCATCCCCTACCTCTAGTTCCAGTTCAAAATCGTGTAGATTGTCTCCCCAGCTTTCATCAATAGCTAAAAGTCCTTCTTCAATAGGGAATTCAGCCCGTTTTGTTGTAAGCTTTCCGGTTTGGATTAATGAAGCAGGATCGATATTCAAATCAGAAAGTTTTTGAAAAACTGCGCCTGAACGAGGCAGACGTTTTTCGAAGATAAATGCTTCTGCTTCTTCTGTTATAAAGGTATCCGTTGTTTCGAGACGCCCTTTTTCAGCAGGTGTTTTTAATGTATATTCAGCTTGATGACCAACGAAACGGATCCGTAGGCCACAATTTTGTTTCTTCAGCTGTTCATCAACGGTATCGAAATAAATATTAGTCTGTACACGGAAATCTTTATCTGTTAATTGATAGTGAGCGATGAATATCTCGTACTCTTGCTTTGTCAGCATAGATTTATATTCGATTTCAAGCATTTGTGTCATTTGATCGACTCCTTTTTGTCTATTTTGCCTAATTTTCTTTTTTTGGTCAATGCATAAATCAAGAGTACGAAAAAACTTTGCATATATGGTAGAATAAACAATGAATGTTAATGAAGTAGAGGTATCAGCTATGGAACGAGATTGGGAAGCATTTTTAGCACCATATGAACAAACTGTATCAGAATTGAAAGTGAAACTGCGGGGGATCCGCAAACAGTTCCGTGAACAAAATCGACATGTCCCGATTGAATTTGTCACTGGGAGAGTCAAGCCAGTCGATAGTATTGTAACAAAATCACAATTACGGCATATTCCAATGGGACGTTTAGAAGAAGAAATGTCTGATATTGCCGGGTTAAGGATCATGTGTCAGTTTGTAGAAGATATCCATCAAGTTGTTGAGATCATCCGTAAAAGAAAAGACATGAAAGTTCTCCAAGAACGAGATTACATCACAAATAAAAAAGCAAGTGGCTACCGTTCTTATCATCTGGTGATCGAGTATCCTGTACAGCTGATCAGCGGTGAGAAGAAAATTTTGGCGGAAATCCAGATTCGGACTCTTGCGATGAATTTCTGGGCAACGATTGAGCATTCGCTGAATTATAAATATCAAGGCGTTTTTCCAGAAGAAATGAGTGAACGACTTCAGCGTGCGGCAGAAGCTGCCTATCAGTTGGATGAAGAGATGTCCAGTATCCGTGAAGAAATCCAAGAAGCACAGCGGTTATTCTCCCATGGAAGAGGAAAATCAGATGATGTCTACTATCGAACGCTTTTGAAGAAAGAAAGCGAAAGAGAGGAGGCAGGGGATGAAAGTAGCGATCGTTCATAATAAAGAAGCAAAGACTATAGAAGTGACAGAACGTTTGAACGCACTTTTAGAACAAGCAGGGATTCAACGAGATGATCATGAGCCAGAATTGGTCATCTCAGTCGGCGGAGACGGCACATTATTGTCGGCGTTCCATCACTACAGTCATTGTCTGAATGATGTGCGTTTCTTGGGCGTGCATACAGGTCATTTAGGGTTTTACACGGATTGGCGGGATTACGAGCTGGAAGAACTAGTAGACAGCTTACGAACGAACCGGGAACAAAGTGTTAGTTATCCCTTGCTGGATGTTCGGATCAGTTATTTGGATGAAACACCGGACCAGCATTTTTTAGCACTGAATGAATCAACGATTAAACGGGCCAATCGTACGATGGTAGCCGATGTATACATCAAAAACGAGCTGTTTGAAAGTTTTAGAGGAGATGGATTGACGATTTCTACGCCTACTGGTTCGACAGCATATAATAAAAGTGTCGGCGGTGCTGTGATCCATCCTAGTATCAATGCCTTTCAGTTGGCAGAGATTGCTTCACTGAATAATCGAGTGTTTCGTACTTTGGGTTCTCCGATCGTGATTGCCCATGATGAATGGCTAGAAATAAAATTGGAAAATACAGAAGATTATCTTGTAACGGTTGATCAATTGAATGTCGCAAAAGCAAATATCCGCTCAATTTATTATCGAATAGCAGAAGAACGGATCCATTTTGCTTCTTATCGACATATGCATTTTTGGCATCGTGTGAAAGATGCCTTTATTAGTGAGGATTGATATGCAGTTTACATGGGATTATGAGAAAGATCATTCTCAGCAAGTAAAATATTTTTTAAAAGAAAAAGGGATCTCAAAGGGTCTGTTAGCGAAAATAAAATTTCAAGGCGGTCAAATCAAAGTTAATGATCAAGTAGAAAATGTCTTGTTTTCTCTAGCTAAGGATGATAAGGTAACCATTGTGATTCCTGCTGAAGGAGAACATGAAACCGTACTTTTGGATGAAACACCGATCGATATCGTGTATGAAGATGAACACGTTCTGGTAGTAAATAAACCAGCAGGCGTTTCGTCTATTCCTGCCCAATACCATCCAAATGGGACAATGGCTAATCGTGTAAAGGCTTATTATAAAAAACAAGGTTACGAAAACCAAGTAATCCATGTGGTGACGCGACTAGATCGGGATACATCTGGTTTGATGCTTTTTGCAAAGCATGGATTTGCGCACGCAAAATTAGATATGCAACTTCGTGAAAAGAAGTTTGTGAAAAAATATCAGGCCTTAGTCAGTGGAAGGCTTTCAGATTTATCGGCACATGGACATATCGATTTGCCGATCGCCCGAGATTATTCTTCGCTATTGAAGCGAATGGTCTCTGATGAAGGACGTTCGGCACAGACTGAGTACTGGATAGAGAAGCGACTAACAGAAATCGCGTTAGTTGATATCCAGCTGCATACAGGAAGGACACATCAAATAAGAGTTCATTTTTCCGCAATTGGCTGTGCCCTGCTCGGTGATGATATGTATGGCGGGCGAATGGATCTGGGAATAAAAAGACAAGCCCTTCATTGTTATGATCTGCGTTTTTACCATCCATTTACAGAAGAGTTGCTGGAGTTCAAGCAGCCTTTAGCCGCAGACATGGAGGCAGTTGTGAGACGGTTTGAAGAATAAGGCGAGGTGAGATTGGTTTGGATGAAAATCAAGAATTAGAGGAAAGATTTGCCCAGTTGACTCAAGATTTAAGGGAAAATAATATTCAGGCATTCAGAAACAGTTTTTTAGAGATGCATATCTATGAGCAGGGGCAATTCTACCAATCTCTTACAGAAGAGAACAGGCAGCTGATCTATTCCTATCTGTCGCCTAAAGAATTAGCGGATATGTTCGATGTGATTGAAGAAGACAACGAACATATGAAAGAATACCTAGATGAAATGCGTCCTAGCTATGCAGCTGATATGCTTTCTGAGATGTATACAGATAATGCTGTTGACTTGCTTAATACGCTGGATAAAAAGCAAATTGCTAAATATTTAAGTTTGATGTCGGCAGACGATGCCAGTGAAATCAAGGAACTTCTCCATTACGAGGATGAAACGGCTGGCGCGATCATGACAACTGAATTTGTTTCGATCGTAGCCAATCAAACTGTTCGCTCTGCGATGTACGTGCTGAAGAACGAAGCAGATGTAGCTGAAACAATCTATTACATCTATGTCGTTAATCAAGAAGGTCAGCTAGTAGGGGTTATTTCTCTGCGCGACCTAATCGTGAATGATGACGACGCAATGATTTCTGATCTGATGAGCGAACGAGTGCTTTCAGTTCATGTAGGCGACGACCAAGAAGATGTGGCACAAACATTTAGAGATTATGACTTCTTAGCTCTTCCTGTTACCGATTATGATGATCATTTGTTAGGAATCGTCACAGTCGATGATATCATCGACGTTATTGATGATGAAGCTGCTAGCGATTATTCAGGACTTGCCGGGGTCAATGTGGAAGAAATTAATGAAAATCCAGTAAAGGCAGCGTCTCGACGTTTGCCTTGGCTGATCACTCTGTTGTTTTTAGGTATGTCGACCGCTTCTTTAATCAGTCACTATGAAGACTTGGTAAGTGAAGCGAGTATTTTAGCAGTCTTCATTTCGCTGATTACAGGAACTGCCGGTAATGCTGGAACCCAGTCGCTAGCTGTGGCTGTTCGTCGACTTGCGATTTCTGATGAGAAAGATCATGGATTTGTTCGACTTGTTTTGGCTGAAGTCTTGACCGGCGTTGTCACAGGAGCTGTTACGGGGATCACGATTTTTCTAATCGTAGGTTTTTGGAAACATAATTTTATCTTGGGGTTTGTCATAGGGATGGCTATGCTATTTGCAATCACAGTGGCGAATCTTGCAGGTAGTTTAATCCCGATGCTAATGGATCGTCTAGGATTTGATCCAGCAGTAGCAAGCGGTCCCTTTATCACGACTTTGAGCGATTTGACGAGTGTACTGATTTATTTCAATATTGCTTCTTTATTTATGGGCTATTTTATGTAAAAAAACAAAAACATTTGCAATAAGCATTATGCCTGTTGCAAATGTTTTTTTGTTTATAAGATTATAACTGAAGATCCACGATTTTGGTTCCGTGTACTTCGCTTACGTTCAATTCTTTAGCTACATGTGCTGCATTCTCTGCAGTGACACCACCACCAGGCAAAATGATTAAGCGGCCATCTGTATAGGCAATCAATTCTTTAAGCCGTGGGAAATTTTCTACAATAGTTTTGTCAGCAGGACCGCCATGAGTCAAGATACGGTCAACACCATGTTCTACCAGCCAATCGATTGCTTCGAATTGCCGATCTTCAGGAATACTGTCAAAAGCCATATGGAAGGTGATCTGCAACCCTTCTGCTGTTTCGATCAATAGTTCTAAGGCCTCTTCGTCTAGCCAGCCTGAAGGAGTAAGACAACCAAATACTACGCCATCCGTCCCTAATTTCTTTGCTTCAATCAAATCAGTATGCATGATTTTCAATTCGATATCGTTATAGACGAAGTCGCCCCCTCTAGGACGAATAATCGTCATTACGGGGATATCTTTTTCCCCAGCATAACTTAACGTTTCTTCGATCACACCAGTACTCGGGGTTGTGCCACCGACCGCTAAGTTGTCACACAATTCGATCCGATCGGCTCCTCTAGCAATTGCTAGAGGAATAGATGTGTAGTTTTCAGCGCAAAATTCTTTGATCATCTAATCTTCTCCTTTATCTTTCACTTTCTTCTAGGCATTGTATCATATTTTTAGCAGTTGCCAAAGTGAGCATCTAACGGTAAGATAAAACAGAAATGAGGGGGAACTATGTTAAAAAAAATTGACCGAGGACGCCAGTTTTTGGCAGAAAATCATCAGCTGTTCCGCTGTCCGGTTTGCCAAGAAGAAGTAAAAAAGTCTGATAATGGCTTGATATGCAAAAATAATCACCGTTTTGACCTTTCCAAAAAAGGAACACTTTATTTTTTATCCCATGCGGTTAAAACAGAATACGATCAAGGAATGTTCGTTCCAAGGCGTAGAATGATCCAATCTGGCATGTATCAGCCCGTTATTGAGACTATTGCGCAGCATTTACCTGAAGAAGTCTCGCTATTAGATGTTGGCTGCGGAGAAGGTAGCTTCTTGAATGAACTTTCAAAATTGAAAAAGATTCAAAATGCTGTTGGATTTGATATTTCAAAAGAAGGAGTCTACGCAGCTACAGAACAATCTGCCGAAGCATTTTGGTGTGTAGCTGATTTGACCAATTTGCCGTTTGCTGATCAAACATTCAACGCGGTTTTAAATATCTTTTCGCCTTCTCATTACCAAGAATTCCAACGTGTACTCTCAGAAGATGGAGAAGTGTTGAAGGTGGTGCCACAAGAAAATTATTTAAAGGAACTACGTCAGGCTTTTTATCCGAATCAACCTGAAAAACAGAGTTATTCCAATGAACGTGTAGTAGCCAAGTTTGCTGAAGCAATGAAATTAACTGAACGTCAGCGTGTAACCTATGAATTTGAGATACCAGAGGAAAATCAAAAAGATCTTTTGGCCATGTCACCTTTAGAATGGCAGGTAGAAGAGCGAATCAAAGCAGACTTATATAAGAATCCTTTGAAGAAGATTACAATTGACATAGAATTATTAAAAGGAACTAAGAGAAAACGTTTTTCTAGCAGTTTTTAATGAGTAGAGGTTGCAAAAAAAAGTTGAGGGTGTTATATTAGCAACAAGTTGTTTTTTCATTGGTTTTTATCAGGTTCCTGTTCTGATAAAAGTTAGTGAGAAGAGCTTCACTAACGTAACGACTCGCAGTGACTGACACCGAGTTGATACGTTTTTTTTTATGCAAAAATCAAATTGTCAGAAAATAGAAACGAACATAAATATGAGAGGAATGATCCTGATGAATCATATCGTTTTATTTGAACCATTAATCCCTGCAAACACTGGAAATATTGCCCGTACGTGTGCAGCCACGAATACTCCGCTTCATTTAATCGAGCCACTAGGTTTTTCAACTGATGACAAACATCTAAAACGGGCAGGGTTGGATTATTGGAATGATGTAAATATTACTTACCACAGTAATTTAGAAGCTTTTTTAACATTTTTAGGTAATCGTAAACTACATTTGATCTCAAAATTTGCCCATAAAGTATATAGTGACGAAAATTTTGCTGATGGAGAAGAGCACTTCTTTTTATTTGGAAAAGAAACAACCGGTTTGCCAGAAACATTTATGCGTGAAAACGAAGAAAAGTGTTTACGCATCCCTATGAATGATGAGCATGTCCGCTCATTGAATTTATCGAATACAGCTGCAATGATAGTGTATGAAGCACTTCGCCAGCAAGGATTCCCTAATTTAGAATTGACGCATCACTATGAAAATGACAAGCTGGATTAGACAGTTTATTATAGAGTAAAATAAAAGAAAGACAGGAGTTTGCTGCGTATGGAACTATATTTTACCCGACATGGGAAGACACAATGGAATCAGGAAAGACGTTTTCAAGGGAGCAATGGCGATTCTCCGCTTTTGCCACAAAGTTACGAAGAAATCAAAGCATTTGGGAAAAAGGTAAAATATGTTCCTTTTAAAGCAATTTATTCCAGTACAGCAAAGCGAGCACGTGATACAGCAGAAGGTATCAACAAAGAGCTTGCTCGTCCGGTAGAGATTTTTTATACAGATAAGCTAAGAGAACTAGGGCTGGGTACTTTAGAAGGTCAGTCGATCGATGAAATGTACCAGAAATATCCGGATAATCTGCCGAATTTGCGTAATCATTTAGATCTGTATGATCCTTCTCCTTTTCACGGAGAAACGATTGAATCGGCAATCACACGTATCGAAACTGTTGTAGCAGATGCGGTTGCCCAACATAAAGATGGCCCACTTTTATTCGTAGGACATGGAGCTTCTTTAACTGCAGCCATTCAATGGATGACAGGAAAAGAGCTAAGTGAGTTGCGTGAAATGGGTGGATTGTTCAATAGTAGTTTGACGATTTTAGAGACTGAAGAGCCTTGCAGATTATTGCCATATGAACTGAAAGTATGGAACCAAACAGATTTTTTAGGAACTGAAACAGCACCAGAACCTTTACTATAGAAGAAGGAGGCGGCTTCCGATGCAGCCAGAAGAAATGCCTTATTTCGTTGGTACAGTTGCCGCGATTTTTTTTCAAAATCCTAGTAATTTTTACAAAGTGCTTTTGGTACACATCAGTGAAACCACAGCTGATTACCGTGAAAAAGAGATTGTAGTCACCGGAAGTTTCGGCGATATTCAAGAAAATGAGACTTATCGTTTTTATGGAGAATTAGTGGATCATCCTAAATACGGAAGGCAGCTTAAACTCGAAAGATATGAGCAAGAAAAGCCAACAACTGCAAATGGGATCGTAGCGTATCTTTCCAGCGAAAAATTCCCAGGAATCGGGAAGAAAACAGCAGAAAAAATTGTAGAATTGCTGGGAGAAGATGCTATCGAAAAAATCATTGCTGATCCTTCGGTATTAAAACAAATCTCCGGTTTGACGAAGCCAAAAAGAGAAATGCTTGCTGAGACGATTCGGCTAAACCACGGGATGGATCAAGTGATCATGGGACTGAATCGTTACGGGTTCGGTAGTCAGTTAGCTTTCAGTATCTACCAGGCCTATAAGAACGAGTCTTTGGATATCATCGAAGAAAATCCGTACCAGCTAGTCGAAGACATAGAAGGAATCGGGTTCAAACGTGCAGATAATCTAGCCGAACAAATCGGTATTGCAGCAGATTCACCGAGAAGAATTCGAGCAGCTATCTTGCATCAGATTTTTCAGCATGCAGTTCAAACAGGAGATACATACGTACCGGCGGAGACATTGCTTCAGCAAACGATCCGTATTTTAGAAACAAGTCGCCCAATTGAAATCCAGCCTGATCAGGTTGCTACTGTAATTATCCAACTTGTTGAAGAAGGAAAGATACAACAAGAAGAGACTAATCTTTACGAAAACAGTTTGTACTTTTCTGAATGGGGGATCGGTAATTCGATCCAGCGCCTTCTCAGTCGTAAAAAAGAAATCCATTATCCTGAAAAAGAAGTGCAGAAGAATATTCGGCGTATCGAAAAAATATTCGGCATACAGTATGGACCTTCGCAAGAACAAGCTATCGCTGAAGCAATCCGTTCCCCTCTATTTATTTTAACAGGAGGACCAGGTACGGGGAAAACTACTGTGATCAACGGAATCGTCAATCTTTTTGCAGAGTTGAACGGACTGGAATTGGATCCTTCAAAATATACCCAAGAAATTTTTCCTATTCTACTTGCAGCACCAACTGGCCGAGCAGCTAAACGAATGAACGAAACGACAGGTCTGCCTGCCAGTACGATCCATCGTCTTCTGGGGCTGAATGGACGGGAAAAAACACCTTCAGTCAGTACGAAAGAATTAGAAGGCGGACTTTTGATTGTTGATGAGATGTCTATGGTCGATACATGGCTGGCTAACACATTATTCAAAGCGATTCCGACGAATATGCAAGTTATCTTAGTAGGAGACAAAGATCAGCTTCCCTCTGTCGGTCCTGGTCAAGTACTCCATGATCTTTTGGAAATCGAACAAATTCCCAAAATGGAACTCAATCAGATTTATCGGCAAGGTGATGGTTCTAGTATTATTCCTCTTGCCCATGAGATCAAAGAAGGACGTCTGCCAAAAGATTTCACAAAGAATCAAAAAGATCGTTCCTATTTCCGAAGTGATGCTTATCAAATTGAACCCTTGATCTCTAAAATTGTGGAAAAAGCGAAAAATAAGGGATTCCGTGCACAAGATATCCAAGTATTAGCACCAATGTATCGGGGACCTGCAGGGATCGATGCGTTAAATAAAATGATGCAGGAGATATTCAATCCAGGGAAACCTGGAAAAAAGGAAGTACATTGGAACGACACCGTTTATCGGATAGGAGACAAAGTCCTCCAATTAGTCAATACTCCCGAATTGAATGTATTCAATGGAGATATGGGAGAAATCACGGGTATCATCTTGGCAAAAGATTCTGAAGATAAAGTGGATGAATTAGTTATCCAGTTTGATGCAAATGAGGTCACTTATAAAAGAAACGAATGGAATAAAATCACTCTTTCTTATTGTTGCTCAATCCATAAATCACAAGGCAGTGAATTCAAGATGGTTATTTTGCCCATGGTCCATCAATATCAGCGGATGCTTCAGCGTAATTTGCTCTACACGGCAGTGACTCGCAGTAAGGAACTGTTGATTTTGTTAGGGGAAGAGCAAGCCTATGTCACTTGTGTAGCGAATGAATCAGCAAGCCGGATGACTACGTTGAAATCAAGGATCATGGATAATGATAAAATGAATATCACTCTCCGGACCAAACTAGCAGCTTATGAAGATTCTTTGGTCGGAAATGATCCATTTGAAGATGGGAACTATACAAAAGAGCCACGGGTTGTAAAAGAAAAGCTACCTGTAGAAGATGACAGTGGGACGAATGAAACGAAAAACCAAGTAATGGAAACAGTGGAACCAGATCTGTTTTCTTCATTTGTTGGAGAAGAAAAGAAAGAAGAGGTAGAACCTGCTGTTTCTAAAGATTTCGTTCTTACAGCAGAAGTGATCGATAACCAGTTAGTAGATCCGATGATTGGTATGGAAAACAGTTCTCCCTACGATTTTATACCGGCAAAAAATGCTTGATTTTAAAGATGAGAAATAGCTAAAAATGATCGTTGGTTAGCGTTTTCTTTTGTTTTTTCAGTGTGATATGCTAAGCTGAAATCAAAAGGGGGGCGTTACTTTATGGCTAAAGAAACCGAAGATAAATTAGCGAAATTAGCAAAAGAATCTGGCAATGACTTTAAAAAGTTAGATGAGATGGAAAAAGAATTCAAATTGAATGAAAGTCCTGATGTAGAACGAGACGATCGTGAAGAATCAAAACTAGAAAAAACGTTAGACAAGGCGCCTATTTTTCCGCCTAACACGCCGAACAATCCAACGAATCCTGGCAGCCCTGCGAATCCTTGATTCTTTCAATCGTGAGGAAATGGTTTGCGGGACAATTGAATAGAAGATGTGAAAAAAACCTGAATGATGCGAAGGAGCATCATTCAGGTTTTTTTGTGTTAGATAAGACTTATTGCAAATGCTGATAAAAATAGATAGCCAATTGCGTGCGATCCCGTAAATCTAGCTTTTCTAGTAATTGGCTGATGTAATTGCGAACAGTGCCGTCACTCAAGTACAAGGCATCTGCAATTTCTTTATTGTTTTTCCCGGCAGCTACTTCTTTGATGATTGCAAGCTCACGTTCACTAAAAGAAGCATAAGCATGACTATCAATCGTCGGTTTATTCTTCATCATTTGAGTGAAAGTCTCGATGATTTCATTACCAAATACGGCCTGTCCATTATAAGCGGATTTGACAGAAGGAATAATCGCTTGCAAGTTCTGTTTGATTAAATACCCTTTGACACCGATGGAAAATGCTTCGCGGATGTATTCTTCATCTTTGAATGTCGTCAAAAGCAAAAGGATGGCTTTGGGAAATTTAGCCAAAATTTCTTTGGCAGCATCGATGCCCGTTTGTTTAGGCATGCGGATGTCCGTCAGCAAAACATCGGGACGATGGGTTTCGTATAAGACTAGCGCATCCTTGGCACAATGACCAATGCCTAACACACGGATCTCTTTCGTGCTTTCTAAAATGGTTTGTAACGATTTCGTCACAAATGGATCATCTCAATAATGACTACTGTTATCATTGGTGTCCCTCCCTTGGTAAAATGATCGTTAACTGAAATTGCTGGTTTTCTTGGAAAATATGGACTTGTCCCTTTTGTTCTTGAACACGTTGACGCATCGTTTTCAAACCAATACCGGGAGCAGAATTTTTTTGTGGGCTGGTGCCATCATTCGTGATTTGCAAGCGATAAAAGGCCGGCAACGTTCGAAAATGTAAAACAACGGTTTTGGCATGACTATGTTTGATACTGTTGGTTAAGGCTTCTTTGATGACCATTAAGAAGCAGTTTTGCTGCGTTTCATTCAATCCTTCAAACAAGTTTCCTTCAATCGTAACAGAAGAAGGAAAATCAGCGATCAGAAACTCTAAGGAGTGTTGAAAAGAGATCGATGTCTCATGGAGGTCATGGACACTTTGACGAATCCGATCCATCCCAGTGTGAACGGTGGCACTTAAATTTTCTAATGGTTCTTTTAGTTTTGGTTCTTGATTGATCATTTCAAGCGCACCAATTTGTAAAATCGCACTTGACAGCAGATGACCGACATTGTCATGGATGTCTCGGGCAATTCGGTTCCGTTCTTCCACAATTTGCAAGGCTAATTGTGTTTCTTGTGACAGGGCCAATGCTTTATTTTGTTCCGATAACTCTTGTTGTTTTTCCCAATGAGTATCTTTGGAGACAATGTACTTTTTCTCAAGATCGGTCGTTCGTTGATCTTTTTTTCGTAAGTAAAAGGAAAAAAACAGCAAAATTACGACAAAGGCGACCTTGATGGGGGGATGATTACCAACCGTCGAAATCAACAAAAAACCTAACAAAAACAAGTAATCAAGGTGGCTTTCTTCAGGGGCGATCACTCGCATCGTCGCTGGCAGAAACAGGACAAGATCAGGTAAAAAGGCACATAAAAGAAATAGAATAACTTGGAAAATCCAATTTGGCTTTGTAGGCAGTAAATAACTGACACCAGTGAATAAAACGGCGATCAATAAATAGATAACTTGCATAGCAACGAATCCTTGACTTACCAGCAAAAGCAATGAGATAACCAGTAGAAAGCTAGTTTCGTTGAGTAGCCGAGATTTATGCATAGCAGACTCCTTCATTGTGACAAATGTCATGTGTGGTTTAGCCAATCGTCACTAGTTTCTTTTCTTGCACTTTATTATAGTCAGATCAACAAGAAATTTGGAAGGAGTTTTTCATGATGATTATCGAAATTGATAAATTAGTCAAACGCTATGGAGATTTTGTAGCATTGAATCATTTTGATCTGCAAGTACAAGAAGGAGAAGTCTTAGGTCTGTTAGGACCAAACGGCAGTGGGAAATCGACTGCCATCAACTGTATGCTTTCTTTGTTAAATTATGACAAAGGAACCATTAAATTGTTCGGGACAACAATGACTCCTGAAAATTATGCTGTCAAGGCAATGATTGGGGTCGTTCCTCAAGACGTTGCGGTCTTTGACGAACTAAGTGTGCAAGAAAATATCGATTATTTTTGCGGTTTATATGTTTCCGAAAAAGAGAAAAGGAAAGCCTTGATTGAAGAGGTGATTCAATTAGTGGGATTAGAAAAATATGTTTCGTTTCGTCCAGGAGAACTTAGTGGTGGCTTGAAACGTCGGTTGAACATCGCATGTGGGATTGCCCACAAGCCGCGGTTAATTTTTTTAGATGAGCCGACAGTAGCTGTAGACCCCCAAAGTCGGAATAAAATTTTAGAAAGTATCAAGGAGCTGAATCGACAAGGAGCAACCATTGTCTATACAACACATTACATGGAAGAAGTAGAAATTCTTTGCGACCAGATCGTGATCATGGATCAAGGACAGGTGATTGCTAAAGGAACCAAAGAATCTCTAAAAGATATGGTACGGACGGCGGATCGTTTGACGATCGACATCCCATTACTCCCAGAAAACGTGTTGTCAGCGAACAATAGCTTCTGATGGAATCGCTTATAAAAAAGGTCAGCTCCAAGTAACAACTACTGAACTAAATACAGTATTGTTGCCGATTCTTACAATCTTACAAGAAGAAAAGATCAGTTACGGAAAAATAGCAACCAAAGAAGCGTCCTTGAATGATGTCTTTTTAGAGATTACTGGCAAGGATTTGAGAGACTAGAGGAGGGGAAATAATGTTTTGGCATTTTTATAAATATCGCACAAAAATACTGCTGCGAAATAAATCCATGTTGTTTTGGACATTGGCCTTTCCAATTCTTTTAGGATTGATGTTTATGGCGGCCTTTGGCGAGATTGATCAAGGTGGCAATCTCGAAACGATTAATACTGGAATTGTAATCAAAGCGGATCAAACAGCGCTTTCGGAAAATTTTACCACAGTCTTAGAACAAGTCGAAGTCAATGATAAACCATTATTTGAAGTACAGGAACTATCGGAAGTAGAAGCGAATGAAAAGCTAAATGCAGATGATTTGGCTGGTTTTTATCTCATTGATGGTTCATCTGTTTCGCTCCATGTGGGTCAAGCAGGAATGAGTCAGACGTTGATGAAAAACGTCATGGATCAATTTTTACAGCGTATTGGTATAATTTCGAGTAAAGTGGCAGAAGTGGAGAACGTTGATCTCGCGCCCATCATGACTGTTTTTGAACAAGAAGTATCTTTTCAAGAAGTTCATGCAGGTCGTAATATGAGTTTCAAAAGTTTTTATTTCTTCACTCTGATTGGAATGGCGATTCTCTACGGGACGATGTGGGGGGTCCGCAATGTACAGGATCAGCAAGCAAATCAATCGTCAAATGGTATTCGCTTGTCCTTGATTCCTAGAAAGCAATCGTTAGTTTCAATCGCTAATTTGGCAGCAAGCTTTACGATTGTTTTGACAGAGATTTATATTATGTTAGCTGTCTTTCGTTTTATCTATCAAGTAGACTTTGGTGAACGTTGGCAATGGTTGATGATTGTTACCGCTCTGGGGTCGTTGTGTGCGATTTTGTTAGGTACATTGGTTGGTAATTTGATACCAAAAATGAATCTGGTGCAAAAGGATAGCATCTTGATTTCAGTGACGATTGCGATGAGCTTTTTTGCTGGTATGATGGGGTCGGAACAAGTGAAGTATTGGATTGATCTTCATATTCCGATTGTTGGTCAATTAAATCTCGTCAACTTGATCAGCGAAAGTTTGTATAAACTTTATTTCTACACTGATTTGGCTAGTTTTTATACCAATCTTCTATGGTTGATCGGATTTATTTTCCTTTTTGCGTTAGGAAATGCTTGGATGGAAAGAGGGGTGCGTTATGACGCTTTATAAAACGATTTGGACATTGCTTAAAGCAAATAAATCGAATTTACTGATAGGTGTAATTATCACTGTTGTTGCCACATTCTTTTTTGCGCAAAATATTGATGTTGAAAATACCTCTCTGCAAGATGCGAAAATCGCCTTGATTAGTGAAGAAGAGTCGCCTGTAGTCGATGGCCTTCGTAAATATTTGAATGACAAGGAAACAGTCGTTACATTGGATGGAACCTCACAAAAAGAAATCGATGATGCTCTTTATTTTAATCGTGTAAACATTATCTTACATCTGCCTGCAGACTTTACCGAACAAGTCGAAGTAGGAAAGATGCCGACGATCAAGATACAGAGTCGCCCAGATGCCTTTTCTAAAACAGTTGTTACACAGCAAGTGAACACCTTTTTGCAAACACTGATTCTGTTTCAAGAAGAAGATAAAACAATCGATGCAGCTATGGAACAGACACAAATGGCACTCTCGGTTACTGGAGAAGTTGAGCTAAGTGCGGGATATAGTCAGCGGATGAAAAAGCTGTTGACGGGCACAACCTTTAATTTCTTGTCTTATGGGTTGTTTCTATCCATTTTTAGCGGTTTCAGCGTCATCAATCTAGCATTTAATCGCAAAGAGATCAGTAAACGAAACCAGAGTGCGCCCATTACCAAACGAAACTTGAATCGCAAAGTAACCTTTAGTTTGATTAGTTACTCGCTGCTGTTGTTCAGTGGCTTCTTACTTCTAATGGTTCTGTTAGTGATCCACACCTCGTGGGATATAACGGTATGGTATCATATTTTAAATACTTTCTTGTTTTTATTGCCGATCATTAGCTTTTCGGCTTGTATCACTTCATTGGTAAAAAACTCAGAAACCAGCGGTGGGATCAAAGATATTTTTATCACAGGCAGTTGCTTTATCGGTGGGGTGTTTGTACCAGCAGAATACTTGCCAGAAATGGTTAGCAAAATAGCGGCATTCACACCAACATATTGGTTTGTTCAAAATAATAACTTGATCAGTGAAACACTCAGTTACAATCAAACATTTGCAGAATCTTTTTGGTTCAATGGTTGTGTCTTAGTTGCTTTTGCTGCGGTGTTTTCAATGATCCAATTTATTTTGGGTAAAGAAAGAAACTATCGATGGCAACCCAATTGGGCAAAGAATTAACTGCATAGTAAAAAAAGGACTGTGACAAAAGTCGTGTCACAGTCCTTTTTTCCGAATAAACGGTGTTCCAGATGTAGCTTCTGACAAAACCTCTTTTATTAACACCAAAACAACTGTTTAGTTGTGGTTATTGTGATATCAAAAGGTCGTTTTTCCATTTCTTCTCCATCTTCTTGACCATGTTGCGGTGTTGTTGAAACGATACGTAATCTGTTTGTTGTGTAGTGATGGAAATATTTCGATTTCAATTGTTTTTTCTGTATAAGTAAAAGAATGAGCCACAAGATTTTAAAGAAATTGATTCGTTCGACCACGACAAAATCAATGACTGGTTTAGACGCATCAGCAGTTGGAACAATCGCGATTCCTCCGCCAAAAAAAGGATGCTTCGTTGCTGTACATAAAAATGCGTTTGAAAAACTTAATTGTTTTCCTCCTGCATCTACCAGAATTGGAAATCCTTTTTGAGTGAATAAAGCACGGAGAATAGAGAATAAATACGAAAATGATCCTAAGTTGTATTTGTTCAATCGCTTTTTTGTGGAAGAATGATTTGTCGCATGGACGATAGCTGCATCTAATCCTATACCGAAATTATTAACAGCTATTCCTTTTTTTTCACTTATTTTTTCTTCATAAGCCATTATGTGGACTTTTTCTGGTGATTGAGCTGCTAAAATCAGCTGAAGTCCTTTTTTGGGATTTTTTGGAAGGCCTGCCCCTCGAGCAAAATCATCTCCAGAACCTGCTGGAATATAAGCAACTGGGAATTCTACTTCCATCTGATAGAAAGTATCAAGTACCTGATGTAAGGTGCCGTCACCTCCTACGATGATCAAAAGGGGGAAAGTATCGATTGTTTTCTGTTCTTCTTCTATCCAAGGAATCAATGTTTCTTTTGCCAAAGTTTCAGCAATCTCAGCATCGTGTCCTTTGTATTCACTATAATGAAGTGTATAGTCAATATGCTTATTTTTTAATACCGGTAAAATTCTTTCTGCTACTTTATAGCCATTTCCGCTGCCTGCCGATGGATTGATCAATATATGATAATGGAATTTCATGATTTCCTCCTGCTATTCAATAAAACAAGATATTTTAATACTCCTGTTTGCTGGTTAACCAATAATTAGCAAGCTTTTTCTATTTTTTGAATGAAAGAAACTTGTTTTTTCAAAAAAATCTGTTACAAAATTAATTCTTGGTTATTATAGCAGAAGTCTAGGAAAATGAAAAAGGTCCGAAGACCGAAAAACACAAAAAAGCCTAGCAAGCGCATGATCCATTACTTACGTAAGGAGAAGTTCCAAGGTTCGGCATGTCCACTTAGATCTTCAGCTGCTTGCTAGACCGTTCTCTAGTAAGAGGTTGCTCAAATTCCCACATCCTTTTTTATTTATTTAAGTTTCACAACAATTCTGTTCTTGCAGATCCTACTTCGTCTGCTTTACTGGGAATTCTTATGACCCCTTACACTTACTTTATACCATATCCCACGATTTTTAGCAAACGTTTACATTGTTTAAGCTTTTGCTTTTTTAAAAGCAGATAAGACGGATTGAAATAAATGAAAAGTCTGTTATAATTATTGTTTGTTTCACATAACCGCGGTTCATCAACCATCCCGCGTTAAAAAAACTAGGAGAAAAGAGGAGAGAAAATGCAAAAAACGAAAAGCAGACAACGGTTATCCGTAATCGTTGTAAATGGCATCATCATGGCTCTTTATCTAGCGTTAACTATTTTAGTTGCGCCTGTATCCTCAGGGCCGATCCAGTTTCGTATTTCAGAAAGTTTGAATCATTTAGTTGTCTTTAACCGTAAATTGCTTTGGGGAGTTTTAGGCGGGGTCATCGTCTATAATGCCTTCTTTGGTTTTGGTATCATGGATGTGGTTTTTGGTGGCGGCCAAACATTGCTTTCTTTAGGCCTGACAGCTTTATTGCAAAACAAAGTGAAAAATGTAAAGATGCGTTTAGTATTGAACACGATCTTCTTTACCATCAGCATGGGACTGATTGCTTATATGTTAGTTCCAACAGGTGGCCAAGCATTTTGGACAACCTATGGCACGCTTGCATTAAGTGAGTTTATCGTCATGGCTGTTTCAGCACCATTGATGTATTATTTAGATCGCGCGCTTGATTTTGAAAAGCGTGTCTAATTATAAAAAGCGAAAAAAGAAAGCAGATTAGCTGTTTTCTTTTTTCGCTTTTTGATTATGCTTCTTGGTTTTGCAAATTTTCAATTTCTACCACTTTATAATTCTTTTTCTCTAAGTGGTTGACGATCGTTTCACATACTTTCGCTTCAGTGTTAGCCGGTAGCGTGATCAATGTACGTCGAATGTATTCGTCTTTTTCGATATCAAGAGTAATACAGCTGGCAATGCTGCTGTGTTTTGAAATGATTTTTGCAATAGCAGCCAAATCTCCTTGCTTTCCTGTGGAAGCAATTGTCAGTACATAGCTTCCTTGTTCTACGCTCCAAGATTGAGAGAGCATATTAAGCAACGTACTATGTGTCAAAATACCATAAAAATGATTTTCACTGTCAAGGACAGCAATATAAGGAAGCTCTTTGATCGTAAAGAATACTTTGAAGAAAGAAGTATCCAGGTAAATGAACTTTGTAGCGTTTTTCAAAAGATGAGTGACAGGAAGCGTCATATCACCGCCATTTGCTTTATGACGATAGATATGCATTTTGTAAATGTTTCCACGGAAAATATTACCTGAAGAATCTAAGATCGGCACACAACGGTATCCGGAAGTTTCTAAAATTTTTAATGCTTCTTCTAATGTACTAGTCTCTGTAACGGTTGTCAGATCTTTTTTCTTATATACAAGTGTTTTTAATAGCATCGCTATACCTCCAATTGTCTCATTTTAGCTTAATTTCAAATTAATCATATCATAATTTTATCCAAAACAATAGATAGTTTATTTCACAAATTGACAAGTAAAAAGTTACGTGATACTGTTATGAAGTATAAGTCTGATTCTCAGCAAGGGGGCAGAAGTAAATGGCAAAGAAAAAAGCAGCACTCGCTTGTTCCGTTTGTGGGTCTCGCAACTACACAAAATCAGTCAGTGAAGGAAAAAGCGGCGAACGTTTGGAAATCAATAAGTTTTGTAAATATTGTAATCAATATACATTACATAAAGAAACGAAATAAACAGTAGCAAGGGAGGTTGTCTCATGAAATTTCTAAAAAGCGTAAAAGATGAAATCAAACAAGTAACTTGGCCAAGCAGAAAACAACTCCGTAAAGATACGTTAGTAGTCATCGAAACTTCTATTATTTTCGGATTGATGTTTTACGTAATGGATACAGCCATCCAAAGCTTATTTGGCTGGATTTTAAAATAACTCGCTAGCCACAACGTACTTTTAGTGCTATAATGAAGCGAAAGAAAAACTTCGGGTGTACTGAGGTTTTTTTATTTTACAATGAAATGAGGAGCCTTCAATGGAATCTTTTGAAAAAAACTGGTATGTCTTGCATACATATTCAGGATATGAAAACAAAGTAAAAGCAAATATCGAATCTCGTGCGCAAAGTATGAAAATGGCCGACTTTATTTTCCGTGTCGTTGTTCCTGAAGAAAAAGAAACTGAAGTCAAAAATGGGAAAGAAAAAGAAATCGTTCATAAAACATTCCCAGGATACGTACTTGTTGAAATGATCATGACAGACGCTTCATGGTATGTTGTCCGCAACACACCTGGTGTGACAGGATTCGTTGGTTCACACGGAGCCGGAAGCAAACCAGCACCATTACTTCCAGAAGAAGTCAATCATATCTTGCGTTCTATCGGTATGAGCCTGCGACAAAATGATCTAGAAGTAGAAGTTGGCGAAGTCGTGAAAATCATCGAAGGCGCATTTGCTGGATTAGAAGGACAAGTAACAGAAGTTGACGGAGAAAAAGAAAAATTGAAAGTCAACATCGATATGTTTGGACGTGAAACCAGTACAGAACTTGATTTCGATCAAGTAGATAAAATCGATTAATAAAGAGACTTGAAATGTCGATCATATGATTGGCCTTTCAAGTCTTTCTTTTTTCTATATGGAAAGGAAGAGGTGTATGACAGAACCAATCAAAAATTTATGCAAACGTGCAACTGCAGCAGCTTTAGTCCTTATCAGTTTGTTTGCGTTAAGTGGTTGCCAGACGACGAAGATAAATACTACTGAAGTTTCTGATAAAGAAAAAACGGCAGAATCCAGTAAAGTGATAGAAAAAACCACTATTCCAACACTTTTTTTCCACGGCTACAGCGGGACAGAAAATTCCTTTAAAGGGATGTTGCGGCGTTTGGAAAAAAATCAGCAAGCAGTAAAAGAATTGGTTTTAACAGTAGGAACAGATGGACAAATACAAGCAACAGGAGATTTGTCTGGAAAAGCAGACAATCCGATGGTCCAAGTATTGTTTGAAGATAATAAAAATAACGAGTGGAATCAAGCAGAATGGATCAAAACTTGTCTTTTGTATCTGAAAGAAAACTACGGCATAGATAAAGTCAACATAGTGGGGCATTCCATGGGAGGAGTTAGTGCACTACGCTATTTAGGAACGTATGGACAGGATACGTCATTGCCACAAGTTCAGACATTAACAGCAATTGGCGCGCCTTTTAATGATTTTGTCGATGATAGTGCGCAGTCTCTGACAGATGAGTTAGCAAAGGGGCCTGCTGTCGTTTCTAACCGCTATCAAGATTACCAGCAAATGATCGGTAATATTCCTATAACCACTCGATTTTTCTTGATTGCTGGTCAACTAGATGAAACAGACTTGAGTGATGGAACAGTACCGTTAAACAGTGCATTAGCGGTCTATGCGTTGTTGAAGCAACGCGGAAATGAAATAGAGGAAAAAGTAGTGACAGGTGAAAATGCCTCTCATAGTATGCTTCATGAAAACCAAGAAGTAGATCAGCTTGTAAGTCGATTTATTTGGAAAGAATAGCGATAAAAGTATCTGAGAGTAAATGTTTGCTTACTTTTTGTAAGTTTAGTATGATTTATATGTAATCAAGAAGATGAAAGAAGGATCTACTATGACTTATCATACAAGTAATGAAGAACATCCAATCGATATTGTAAACATTGCCTAACTAGAAGGTCGTGTAAAAGAGCGCATGGAAGCAGGAGCTTTTGGCTATATTCGCGGTGGTTCTGAAGATGAGTGGACGATGAAAGAAAATACGACTTCTTTTAATACAAAGAAAATCATGCCACGGATATTACGCGGAATCGACTCAGCCGATTTGCATACATCTGTTTTCGGAATTGAATTAGATACACCGATTATCCAAGCGCCATCAGCGGCCCAAGGATTGGCACATGAAAAAGGGGAAGCTGATACAGCTAAAGGAGTAGCTGCTGCTGGATCAATCTTTTCCATCAGCACTTATGCAAATACGACAATCAAAGACGCAGCCGATGCAGCGCCAGGCGCACCGCAGTTTTTCCAATTATATATGAGTAAAGACGACAGATTCAATGAGTTCATTTTGAACAAAGCAGTAGAAGCAGGGGCTAAAGCTATCATTTTAACGGCAGATTCAACGCTCGGTGGTTACCGTGAAGAAGACGTCATCAATCAATTCCAATTTCCATTACCAATGCCTAACTTAGCTGCGTATAGCGAACAAAGTGCAAGTGGTAATGGCGAAGGAAAAGGAATCGCAGAAATTTATGCAGCTGCAAAACAAGGCTTGACACCAGATGACATCAAAACAATCAAAGAAATCACCCATCTTCCAGTTATCGTAAAAGGAATACAATCGCCAGAAGATGCAGTAATCGCTATCTCTGCAGGGGCAGATGGTATCTGGGTATCCAATCATGGTGGACGTCAACTAGATGGAGGTCCTGCGTCCTTTGAAGTATTGCCAAAAATTGCCGAAGTAGTCAACAAACGTGTACCAGTGATTTTCGACTCTGGTGTCCGTCGAGGAGAGCATGTCTTCAAAGCTCTGGCAAGTGGTGCTGACTTAGTTGCGATTGGCCGACCAGTGATTTATGGGTTGAATCTAGGTGGGGCAGAAGGAGTAACATCTGTTTTTGAACACCTGAACAAAGAATTGTCGATCACGATGCAACTTGCAGGAACAAAAACGATCGATGAAGTAAAAAATACGAAATTGATGGATTAATAAAAAACGAAGAGAAGGGCAATTAGTCCTCTCTTCGTTTTTTGTTATGAAGATAACTAATCTCTTAATACTCGAAATTAAGGAGCTTTATCACGCCCTCTTATTTAAAATCTCTTCCGCAAGTCGTTTAGCAGTTGGCGTAACAGCTAAGCCACCTTCTGCTGTTTCTTTGAAAATCGACGGCATTTGACGTCCGACTTGGTACATTGCAGCAACGACTTCATCCGGCGGAATGACACTTTCGATACCCGCTAATGCCATATCAGCAGAGATAAAAGCTTGAGAAGAGCCTAAAGCATTACGTTTGACACACGGGACTTCAACTAAGCCTGCAACGGGATCGCAAATCAGTCCCATCATATTTTTCAATGTAATGGCTACTGCTTGTGCTGCTTGATGAGGAGTCCCATTTTTTGCACAAACCAAAGCTGCTGCTGCCATTGCACTTGCAGAACCAACTTCTGCTTGACATCCCCCTTCTGCACCACTGATAGAAGCGTTGTTTGCGATGACTAACCCGAAAGCGCCAGCGGTAAATAAGAATTCCAATTGCTGTTCATGTGTCAAATCAAGCCGATCTCGGACAGCCATCAGCACACCAGGAACAACACCCGCGCTTCCGGCAGTCGGTGTAGCACAAATCAACCCCATTTTTGCATTGACTTCATTAACAGCTACAGCATTGCGTACAGCTTTTAAGATTGTTTCTCCACTTAAAAAGTCTGCCTCATTTAAATAATCATCTAATTTTTTTGCATCACCACCGGTAATTCCTGTGACGGAGGTAACACCTTCTTTTCCCTCGTTGATTGATTGTTCCATTACTGAGAGGTTTTTTTCCATGATCTCGATGATGTGACTACGGGAACGGCCACTCATTTCCATTTCAACTGCAATCATCAATTCTGCTACACTTGGATAAGCTTTTGCTTGATCTACTAATTCTTCAATCGATAAAAACATTTTTTTAGCTCCTTAATCGAAATAATTTACGCTGTCGATATTTGGCAGCTGTTTGAGTCTTTTTACCGTTTCTTCTACTTGAGGATCATCTACTTCAATTATCATAATGGCATTTTCACCTTTTGATTCCCGTGTCACTGTCATAGTGCCGATATTCGTATTGGTCTCAGAAAGTATACTAGTCACTTTAGCAATCATACCTGGAACATCTTGGTGGACAACGATCAAGGTAGGAGTACCCATGCTTAAAGAAATTTTGAATCCATTCAATTCAGAAATCTGGATATTGCCACCGCCGATCGAAATGCCAGTGACTGAAAGCTTTCGTGTTCCTTTTTTTAGAAGCATCTTTACAGAGTTTGGATGTTCGGCTTTTTCACTCTTAGGAACAAACAAGACTTCCATACCGGCTTCATATGCCAATTTCAAAGAATCAGCTAAACGTTCATCATCGGGTTCCATCCCTAACAGGCCGCCAACTAATGCAATATCTGTTCCGTGCCCCCGATAGGTTTTTGCAAATGATTCATATAGATAAATATCTACAGAATCAGGCTGTTCGCCAAATATACTACGTATGATTTTCCCGATTCTAGCAGCTCCGGCAGTGTGAGAGCTACTTGGACCAATCATCACAGGTCCAATAATATCAAAGACACTTCTATACCTTAAATCTTTCATTTTCTCCACCTCATTTTGTTATGTAGGAATCTTTGTACAAGGGTCTAAAAAACCGTGTTATTGTTTGCTTTCATCTGTTGAACCATGCTAGCGCAAGTGTAACATAAAAGAAGAAATGAGAACGAAAAATTGTTGTTTTTTTAGAATAAATTTAGCGTTTATTCAAGCAAAATGTAAAAATAGCAGAAAAAAATCTTGAAAAAACAAATAAATTTGCTATACTGTACCAGTGTGCATTGTTTTGCACATTATTTGTCTGGATTTTTTCAGATCAGATAAAACGTGGGAGGAGAAATATGCATCTCCAATTAACCACATCACGGACTTAAGGAGGTATGTCTCGTGGCAAAGAAAGTAGAAAAAATCGTTAAATTGCAAATTCCTGCAGGTAAAGCAACTCCAGCTCCACCAGTAGGTCCTGCACTAGGTCAAGCGGGTATCAATATCATGGGATTCACAAAAGAATTCAACGCTCGTACAGCTGATCAAGCAGGTTTGATCATTCCGGTTGTTATTTCTGTATACGAAGACCGTTCATTCACATTCGTTACAAAAACACCGCCAGCTGCTGTTCTATTGAAAAAAGCAGCTAAAATCGAAAAAGGTTCAGGCGAACCAAACAAAAATAAAGTTGCGAAAGTTTCTAGCGATCAAGTAAGAGAAATCGCTGAATTAAAAATGGAAGACCTAAACGCAGCTAACGTTGAAGCAGCAATGCGCATGGTTGAAGGAACTGCACGAAGCATGGGGATCACTGTAGAATAATCTATACACCCTAAGACAGCAGCTTCTCAGTTGGCTCTATATTGAAAGATATAGAACACGTGGGAGGTACAACCGTTATAACCACAATCAAGGAGGAACCAAAATGGCTAAAAAGAGCAAAAAAATGCAAGATGCATTAAAAAAAGTTGATTCAAGTAAAGTTTATCCTGTTGCCGAAGCAGTAGCTTTAGCAAAAGAAACAAACATTGCAAAATTTGATGCAACAGTTGAAGTTGCATACCGTTTGAACGTAGACCCTAAAAAAGCAGACCAACAAATCCGTGGTGCTGTTGTATTACCAAACGGAACTGGTAAAACACAAACTGTTTTAGTTTTTGCTAAAGGAGACAAAGCAAAAGAAGCTGAAGCAGCTGGTGCAGATTTCGTAGGTGACGACGACATGGTTCAAAAAATCCAAAACGGATGGTTTGACTTTGATGTAGTTGTTGCAACACCTGATATGATGGCTACTGTAGGTCGTCTAGGACGAGTATTAGGACCAAAAGGCTTAATGCCAAACCCTAAAACTGGTACAGTTACAATGGACGTAACAAAAGCAGTAAACGAAGTGAAAGCTGGTAAAGTAACTTACCGTGTGGACAAAGCTGGAAATATCCATGTACCAATCGGAAAAGTTTCATTTGACGATGAAAAATTAGTTGAAAACTTTGCAGCAATCCATGATGTATTGCTAAAAGCTAAACCATCAGCAGCTAAAGGTCAATACATGAAAAATGTAACGATCACAACAACATTTGGACCTGGTATCCATGTTGACCAAGCTTCTTTCTAATTAAATATTAGAATGTTGATTGATCCAACTGAAAAATAATTCTTGACTCAACTAGTTTAGCATGCTAAGCTAGTTGAGGTTAATAATTAACTTGTACCGAAGACAGTAGGTGGCATCAAGCCTTAATTTCCTACCGAGGACGTTTATTGAATATATTCAATAGTCCCTCTATGTCTGCGGTGGCATAGAGTTTTTTATTGTGAATCACTATGAACGAAGTGAAGAGATGATGAACAATACTGGTTGAGCAAAGCGAAAGGAGTTTCCTTTCGAGCAAAGCGAGTAGAATCACTATGAACGAAGTGAATAGGTGATGAATAATACTGGTTGAGCAAAGTAACTATAAAAGTGACTTGCCTTTTCAGTGCAAAAAACTCTTCCATCAAAATTCAGGAGGTGAAACTCAAAAATGAGTGAAGCAATTATCGCAAAAAAAGCAGCAATCGTTGATGAAGTAAGCGAAAAATTTACAGCAGCTGCATCAGTAGTAGTCGTTGACTACCGCGGATTAACAGTTGATGAAGTAACACGTTTACGTAAACAACTTCGTGATGCTAACGTAGAAATGAAAGTTATCAAAAATTCTATTCTTTCACGTGCAGCTAAAAAAGCTGGCCTTGAAGGCATGGACGAAGTATTCACTGGACCTACAGCTGTTGCATTCAGTAACGAAGATGTAGTCGCACCAGCGAAAATCATGGACGAATTTGCTAAAGAAGCAAAAGCATTAGAAATCAAAGGCGGTATCATCGAAGGTAAAGTCTCTTCATTGGAAGAAATCACAGCATTGGCAAAATTGCCAAATCGCGAAGGACTTCTATCTATGTTGCTATCTGTACTACAAGCGCCAGTCCGCAACGTGGCTTACGCTGTCAAAGCAGTGGCAGACAAAGAAGATGGAGATGCAGCTTAATTGCCGCATAAAGCATTAAATAAAAAAGAACAATTAAACGGAGGAAATTATAATGGCATTGAACATTGAAAACATCGTTGCTGAGTTAAAAGAAGCAACTATCCTAGAACTTAACGACCTAGTTAAAGCTATTGAAGAAGAATTTGGCGTATCTGCTGCTGCTCCTGTAGCTGTAGCTGCTGCTGGTGGCGCTGCTGCTGCTGAAGAACAAACAGAATTCACTGTAGAATTAACTGCAGCTGGAGACCAAAAAGTTAAAGTTATCAAAGCAGTTCGTGAAGCAACTGGTTTAGGCTTGAAAGAAGCTAAAGCTGTAGTTGATGGCGCTCCTGCACCAGTTAAAGAAGGCGTATCTAAAGAAGAAGCTGAAGAATTGAAAGCTAAACTTGAAGAAGTTGGCGCATCTGTAACTGTTAAATAATTTTTACTATTTAAAAGCACTGAGATCCTATGTTGGATTTCGGTGCTTTTTTGTTTTTATGTTAAACTATTATTTAATGAATATAGATTTTTTTCAGGAGGAAATATGAAAAAGAAAATAATCGTAAGCGCCCCATAGAACAGTACCTTACTAACAAATGCACCTCAAGATATACTTGAGCTATCAAGAAGTCTGGAGGTTTTCTATGTATAAATTAAATGAGATTGTTCCTGTCCAATTAGGAAACGAAAAGAGTGCACCAGAAAAAGGTAAACCCGCGGCTGCCAAGTTAGCGATGCGCATCAAAAGAGAGAATGGTTCTGAAGTTTTGATCTATAACGGTATTAACAATTATATTCTTCAAGCTATTTTGAAAGAACTGTTGTCCAATGCTTTATGATTTACTTCAAACCAAACATATTTATATTGTGTGCGGAAAAACAGATTTGCGAAAAGGAATTGATGGTCTTGCCAGTCTTATTCAACAAGAGTATCAACTCGAGCTTTACGAAGATGCCGTTTTTTTATTTTGCGGGAACCGTCAAGACCGTTTCAAACTTCTCTATTGGGACGGTGATGGTTTTCTTCTCTGTTATAAGCGGATAGAAAACGGCAAGTTAAAATGGCCTCGGACGAAAGACGAAGTTCGAACCTTAACGAACCAACAGGTTCGATGGTTGTTAGAAGGATTAAGTATCGATCAACCTCGAGCTATTTTGCCAGGAAAAAAAGGAGTTTTTTAAGCTGGGGGGTTAACACAAAAAATGTGTTGAACCCCTATTTCTTGTGCGTTTCTTGTGGTATTCTGTAACAAAATCAGTTCGATTCAAGGTGGTGAAAAATTTTGGAAACTACAGATACGTTGCTTCAGTTGCTTCAAGAAGCCCATAAAACCAATCAAGCACAACAACAAACCATTCAGAATCTTACAACTGAAATCCAACTATTGAATGAAAAGGTCAATTATTTAACCAACAAATTATTTGGACGCTCTAAAGAGACTCTCTTTGAGGAAACGAATGGGCAATTGAATCTTTTTAGTGATGAAGAAATTTCTGTAAGTGTTCCAGAAGCAGCTGCCACCATTATTCCAGTAAAAGGACATCAACGAGTTGTAGGAACGAAAGCAGACAAAATCAAACACTTACCTATAACAGAGAAAGAACATCTCCTTCCTTTGGAAGAACAATTTTGTGAACATTGCGGTTCACAGATGAAAGATATCGGACGGACAAAAGTACGAGAAGAAATTCGTTTCCATCAGGCTATGTTGGATTGTCTCACCCATTATCAACATACCTATTGTTGTAAAAGCTGCGAAAAAGAAGGACTTTCTTCTTTTAAAAAAGCGATCGTTCCTAAACCTTTGATTTCTAATAGCTTAGGTTCCAATAGTTTAGTGGCGGAAACGATCCGGATGAAATTTGGTCAGAAAGTTCCTGCCTATCGGCAAGAGAACTATTGGAAACAAACACATGGGTTGGATATTTCGAGAGATAATATCACCAATTGGCATATTAAAGCAGTGCAAAACGCGTTAGACCCTTTAGGAGAACGATTAAGAGTCTATCTTAATCAAGAAGAGATTCTACACGGGGATGAAACAAGTTATCGTGTGATTGAAAGTGCCAAAACAGATACCTATTACTGGCAGTTTTGTACAGGAAAAGACAGTCAGCATCCCATCGTTTATTATCACCACGACGAAAGTCGTGCTGGAGATGTTCCGAAAACTTTTCTCAAGGAGTTTACAGGGTATTTACACTGTGACGGCTATAGCGGGTATAATGCCGTGGAAAGTGTACGACTTGTCTATTGTTTCGCGCATGTTCGGCGGAAATTTTTCGAAGCAATTCCAAAAGGAAAGAAAAACACGGATATTCCCGCAGCTCAAGCAGTCAAACAATTGGATAAATGGTTTGTCCTAGAAAAGAAATGGAAAGACTTTTCTCCTGAGAAGCGATTAAGCTGTCGGCAACAAGAACTGCGTCCATTATTTATTGCTTTTTATGAGTGGATGGCAACGATAGATCCTGTTGCAAAATCCAAGTTGGATGCAGCCGTTCAATATGCGTGTAAACTACGAAGTGGTTTTGAACCTATTTTTGAAGATGGTCGTTTAGAACTCACAAATAATCGTGCGGAGCGAAATATCAAAGAGCTGGTGATAGGACGGAAAAATTGGTTGCATTCCACAAGTCTTGAAGGAGCACGAACTTCAGGAATCATTCTGAGTGTATATAAAACAGCAGAACTTAACGGATTGAATCCTGTAAAGTATCTAGAGTTTCTATTTGATAAGATACCAAATCTTCCCGTACTTTCAGCAGAAACTTTAGATCAACTGTTGCCTTGGAACAAGGATGTACAACAACATTTTTCTCGTAACTAAAAACGCCAAACATTCCCGATTCTATTCTATAGGTCGGGTTATTTGACGTACAGGTACTGTTCTATGGGGCGCTTACAAATAATCCGATTGATATTGATCTCGTTGGGAATCATTCTGATACTGGTAGTGGGCTATCGGTTGTATTTAGAATATCAGACAGACATCCAATTATTTTTAAATCCGAGAGCGAGTAAGGCAGAGCTACTCGCACATATTCGTTCGCATGGGACTTTTGCATCGATACTCTTGATCGTATTGACAGCGGTGATGTGTGCTGTTCCAGGTATTCCTACTTCAGTAGTTGGAGTCATTGCTGGTTTGAGCTTTGGACCACTGACAGGTGCGATCATCAACATTTTGGGTAATGCTCTTGGTAACATCACTGCAATTTTCCTTATGCATCGCTTAAAATTTTTAGATAAGAAAACCGAAACGAATCATTGGGTGCAAGCAATCCGACAAATGAAACATCCAAAAATAGGTGTAATGTTAGGCTATATGATACCGGTTATTCCATCTTCTATGGTCAATTTTGCTGCAGATGCGATGAAATTGCCTCTACAGCAAATCATATTGTCGATCGTGATTGGAGTCATCCCTTCGTCTGTGTTGTATGCGTGTGGTGGAGAAGCTCTGTTTCACGGATATAACAAAACTGCAGTCACGTTGGTTGCAAGTGTTACTGTGCTAGTAGGGTTAGTTGTCTTCATTTATAAAGATCGCAAGAAAAAACAAGGAAAACAAAAGCACAAATAATAAGTGTGGCGAATAGTTGTATTTTTCTATTTCCAATCTTTTCCATAAGTTGTAAACTAAGATAGGAAATGGGGGAAATCAATGAAGAGTAATGAAAAAAAACCTTTAACAACTTCGCTTATTTTACTATTATCAATCACTTGTGGCGTTGTTGTTGCCAATATGTATTACATCCAGCCGATTGGAACAAAAGTAGCAGCTAGTTTATCTGTTAGCACAAGTGCAGTCGGGATATTGACGATGTTGACCCAATTAGGCTATGCGTTAGGGTTACTGTTTTTAGTTCCTTTAGGGGACGTGGTGGATCGTCCAAAATTGATCATTCGAATGGCAGCGTTATCTGCCGTCTCTCTGTTGGCCGCTTTTTTTGCGCCTTCGTTTACGTTATTTGCATGCGCTTCTTTTTTAATAGGATTACTTTCGATCGTGCCGCAAATCATCATTCCTTACGGTGCGGTACTAGCGGGACCAAAAGCAAGAGGGAAGGTCATGGGTACATTGCTTAGCGGTTTACTCGTGGGGATTTTGCTTTCTCGGACGGTATCTGGTATTGTTGCCAGTCTTTTTTCTTGGCGGATGATCTATTTATTTGCTTTATGTGCAGTCGGAATTCTTACACTTCTGCTTTACTGGAAAATGCCGCGTTCTGTCCAGCAAAGTAGTACAGCTGTTTCATACCTTGATTCACTTAAAAGTTTGCCGCATTTAGTTGCTTCTCAACGTCTATTAAGAGAAGCGGCAGTCAGTGGATTTTTCATGTTTGGAACATTTTCGATCTTTTGGTCTACGTTGATTTTTTATATCAGCAGTCCCGCCTACAATTGGGGAACATTCGAAGCAGGGATATTAGCGATTTTTGGTTTGTCTGGAGCAGTTGCTGCACCTATCGTGGGACGACTGGCAGATTCTTATTCTGAAAGAAAAATCGTGTATATGGGACTTGTTATGCAAACAATAAGCTTTATTGCTTTATTGGTTGGCGGAAGCCATTTGGCCATTTTGCTTTTAGCTATTATTTTATTAGACGTCGGGAATCAATTTGGTCAAGTCGCCAATCAAACACGAGTACAAGGGCTAGGTGAAGCAGCAAGCAACCGAAATAATACTGTATTTATGTTTATGTACTTTATTGGAGGTGCGGCTGGTTCATTGCTAGGGACGACAATGTGGCAGCAGTATGGCTGGTTAGGTGTAACGGTTAGCGGGCTTGTTTTTCAAGGATGTGCGTTCTTCTTTCAAACAGTTGTTTTTAAAGGAAAGAGAAATCTCGAAAATAAAAAATAGACGAAAAGAGGTTGTGAAAAGCTGTTCTGCATCAAGTAATAAGAATAGCCAAATAAAAATAGCTCCTCATATTTTGCCGTTTTTTGAGCTAATACCGAAGGTCAGCTAATTGGCCACCATTTATTCAGAAGAAGGAGTTGTGACAAAACTTTTGTCACAGCTCCTTTTTTTCAACTATTCAATCAAACGTTTATTTTGGTTCAATCTCAATGACTCGTTGCACAAGATCTTGATAAAATTCTTGTTCATGAGAGACGATGATTACTGTTCCTGGAAATTTCTGTATCCCGTCTTGTAAGCTTTCTTTCGTTTCTTGATCGATATGGTTCGTCGGTTCATCGAGAATCAGTAAATTACCTTGGTTCATTGTCAACTGTGCAAGTTTCACCTTAGTTTGTTCCCCACCACTTAATGTAGTGAGAGGTTCACTTGCTAATTGATTAACTAACCCTGCTTTAGCTAGTTGGCGACGTAATTCTTTGATAGTCGCTTTTGGAAATTGACTGCTTAAATATTGTAGTGGTGTTTCTAATGGATTTTCCCAGTACAGATCTTGTGAAAAGTAATTGATTTTTGTGTTATCTGGGAAGTGGAAATCGCCACTTATTTTTTCAATCTCACCGATCAGTGTTTTTAATAAAGTAGATTTTCCAATCCCGTTGAAGCCTCGAATGGCAATATTTTCACCAAAGCGGATGGTCAAATTGATGGGTGCAAGTAGCGGTCGATCATATCCGATGACTAAATCAGTTGTTTCCACTGCTAATGTCGTGACAATAGGCGAGAATGGAAAATCAAAGACAGCTTTACTTGCTGAAGCTGGAGGCGTCAGCCGTTCGATTTTATCTAATTGTTTTTGTCGGCTTTTTGCCATCGTTGATCGGGAACCGGCTTTGTATTTTCGAATATAAGCTTCGGTCTTTTCGATTTGTTTTTGTTGAGCATGATATTGGCGCAAATAGCTTTCGCGATTTTGTTCCTTTTGTTTCAATGCTTGTTTTAGATGGCCAGTATACTTAGTAATCTTTCCAAACTCGATGTCTGCGATATGGGTGGTGATCTGATCAAGAAATTCTTGGTCATGGGAAATCACGATATACGCACCGTCAAAATCCTGAAGAAACTGCGTCAGCCATTGGATATGCTGATCATCTAAGTGATTGGTTGGTTCATCTAAGATCAGAACATCTGGGTTTTCTAAAAGTAGTTTTGCTAAAATCACCTTTGAACGTTGTCCACCACTTAGATTTTTCAACAGTGAATCTAAACCTAAGACATCGATCCCCAACCCGCTGCTCATCTCAGCAACTAAGGTGTCGATTTGATAAAACACTCCTTGGTCTAATTCCGTTTGGAGTTTCCCAGCTTTTTCCAGCAAGGAATCATCGAAGGTCTCGCTATATGTTTGGTAAAGAAAAGCAATTTTTTCTTCCTTTTCGTATTCTTTTGCGTACGCAGTTTTTAGAAATTCTTCGATTGTTAATGTTTCATCGACTTCCACATATTGATCGAGGTAACCTTTGTGAATATTTTTTTGCCAATGGATCTGTCCGTCATCTGGTAAGATCTCACCAGTGATGATTTTAATCAATGTACTTTTACCGGCTCCGTTTTGTCCAATCAGCCCAAGATGTTCGCCAGCATTTAATTGCAGATCGACACCTTCATAGAGGATTTTGTCGCCAAATTGCTGGGTAATGTTGTTTAATGTCAGTATACTCATAATAACTCCTTTTTCATAAAAAAACTGCAGACATAAAGCGTCCACAGTGAATCACTTGCTTGGTTTTCATGCAACATGGATTGTTTGATTGAACCATCTTATGAAACCTAACACGGATTCCTATTTATTGTCAAGAAAATGAAAAAAATGCAATTTGGTCTATACTAATTATTGTAAAAAGAAAAAAAGAATGCTATAATTGGGCTATACCAAAATATAAAGGAGCAATCACTATGGAAATCATTCGTGTAAAAAACGCTGAAGAAGGCGGAAAAAAAGCATTTGAAATCATCAAAGAAGGTATGAACAAAGGTGCAAAAGTATTAGGATTGGCAACAGGAAGCACACCAGTTACTTTATATAAAGAAATGACTTCAAGCGATTTGGATTTCAGTGAAATGACTTCTGTAAACTTAGATGAGTACGTTGGACTAGGCGGTTCAGATGAACAAAGCTACCGTCATTTCATGGATGTCCAATTATTTGATAAAAAACCATTCAAAGAAACGTTTGTACCAGATGGAAAAGCAGAAGATCTGGAAGCAGCATGCAAAAAGTATGATCAAATCATCGATGCACATCCAATCGATATCCAAATCTTAGGAATCGGGCAAAATGGACATATCGGTTTCAATGAACCTGGTGCTTCATTTGACGGAACGACTTCAGTAGTTGACTTAACAGAATCAACAATCAATGCAAACAAACGATTCTTCGATAAAGCAGAAGATGTACCAACAAAAGCTGTTTCAATGGGAATCGGTTCAATTATGAAAAGTAAAGAAATCGTCTTGATGGCATTTGGCGAAAGCAAAGCTGATGCAATCAAAGGGATGATTGAAGGACCTGTAACGAATCATTTGCCAGCAAGTGTATTGCAAAATCACGACAATGTTGTTGTGATCATCGATGAAGAAGCAGCAAGTAAGTTGTAATTTTCAATAGTAGGCTAAAGAGGTTGTGAAATCAGCGTTTTGACCTGAGTATTAGAGAAGACAAAGGAAAAATAGCTCCCCATATTTTGCCGTTTGTTGAGTAATACCGAGGGTCAGCTGATTGAACACCGTTTATTCATAAAAAGGACTATGACAAAAATTTTGTCACAGTCCTTTTTTCGTAAGAGGTAAAAATTGCACTTTTTTTGTCTGCTCCTTTCAGACATGATATATTGGACTGGAGGGTGTTTAGATGAATGATATGGTATTGACAATTCCAGAGATTATTTTACGTTTAGGGATCGCTATGCTATTTGGCGGAGCAATCGGTTTTGAACGACAATATAAAAATCGTCCAGCAGGTATGCGTACGCATATTTTAGTTTGTATGGGAGCATGTATCATTGCATTGATCCAAGTTGAGATCGCTAGTGGTGCATTAAGAGATGCTTTAGAGTATCCACAGCTTGCTGGAACGATTCGTTCAGATGAAGCAAGGCTGATTGCTCAAGTGGTGAGTGGTGTCGGTTTCTTAGGCGCGGGAACGATCATCGTCACGAAACAATCGGTGACGGGACTTACGACTGCCGCTTCTTTATGGGCAATTGCTGGATTAGGGATCGCCATCGGCATGGGTTACTATTCCATTGCGATCATCAGTTTTATCGGGATTGCTATTGCACTCACAGTAGTGAAACGCGTGATCCATGTACCTACGACTAAAAAGTTAGAAATCCAATTTATCCATAGAAAAGAAACCAAAGATTTTCTTACCGATTATTTTGAAGAGAAAAATATCGTAATCGAAGATGTGAATTTTGACGTAAAATTCGTTGATGACTACCGAGTGTACAAAAATATCTATACGATTGATCTTCCAAAAGGGCTCACTTATGCCGATGTGATCGAGGAGTTGTCCGTACACAAAAATATCACAAAGTTGCATTTAGTCAGTATTGCGCAATAAATGATCTGAGGTTGTAAAATAGATGTCCTACATCAAGTAATAAGCCCAGCCAAATAAAAATAGTTCCTTATATTTTTCGTTTGGCTGGGCTTATTACGAAGATGCAAGCTTTTGAACACCGTTTATTTGGAAAAAGGGACTGCAGTATAATTTTTGTCACTACTCCAAACCGTGTTTTTGTTTAAGTACTCGTCTACTCATTAAAATATGTTTATTTTTTTTGTTTTTTTTAAGCAAATGAAAATCTCAGCGCGTAACTCTTTGTTAAATGATAGAATAGAAGTATCAAAGGACCTTGGAGGAGATGTATGCAATCACGTTTTAAACAATCAAAATTATTTTTCTGGACAGTGGAGCTAGTACTCACGATCATCGGCGTGTACTTTATTTTACAAATGCCGAATATTTTTAGTCCAATATTGAAAATGCTTTCGGCAGTTTTTTTACCATTGCTTGTTGCTGGTTTTATCTATTATATGTTCGATCCAATCGTTGTTTTTCTCGAAAAGCATCGGATCCCGAGAGTGTTCGGTTTTTTATTGACGTTTTTGGTCGTAATCATTTTAGTTGTTTTAACTGTCATGAATGTAGTGCCTCAGTTAATGGAACAGACAATTCAATTGACCCAGAGCTTGCCAATGTATGCAGATGAAACAAGCAAATGGTTAAATGAATTGGCGCAGCGGGAAGAGTTTAAAAATTTCAATTTGGAAGAACAATTAGCATCAGCAAATTTATCTCTTAGTAATTTGTTCAATATCATATTAGTCAGTTTATCTGCAAGTGTCTCAAAAATCATTTCATTTATGATGCAATTTTTTATTTTGTTATTTACCGTTCCATTTATTTTGCTATTTATGTTCAAGGATGGGCACAAATTTATTGATGCGTTGTCTCACTTCTTTCCGAAAGCGATTCGTAAAGAGTTACGCCAAACGGTAAAAGAATTAAACGAAACATTATCTGCCTATATCAGCAGTACGATCTTAGATGCTTTGATTATTGGTGTAATGAGCTTTTTGGCAATGAGAATATTCGATCAGCCTTATAGCTTGTTGCTTGCGGTCATTTGCGGAATCACGAATATTATCCCGTATGTCGGCCCTTTTATTGGAGCGGTACCAGCAATCATTGTCGGTTTGTTTATCTCTCCATTTCAAGCTTTGTATATGGCGTTGTCGATTTTAGTGATCCAACAATTAGATGGAAATTTGATCAAGCCGTTGTTATTTGGGAAATCAATGAATATCCATCCTTTGACGATCATCTTGGTATTGATTGGAGCAGGAAGTGTCGCAGGAATATTAGGCATGCTGATTTGCATACCTGTCTATGCAGTGATTAAGACGATAATATTAAATATCCGGAAAATCTATTTATTGAGAAGAATGGAACATGTTTCGGAAAAGTTAGACAGTCCAAAAGTGCTGGAAGAAACAAGTGAATAAGCATAAAAAAGAGTTCAGTGTACATTTAAAATATCTGTACGCTAAACTCTTTTTATTTTTCGAAAAATTTTTGAATTAAAATAAATCCTTATTCCAATCCAATCAAATAATCGTCGTCTTTCATCGCTTCTACATGACCTAACAAATAGCCGTTTCCGACTTGTGAGAAGAAGTCATGGTTGCTTGTGCCTGTTGAAATCCCGTTCATTACGATTGGGTTGACATCATTGGCAGTATCTGGAAAGAGTGGATCCATCCCTAGGTTCATCAATGCTTTGTTGGCATTATAGCGTAGGAATGTCTTGACTTCTTCTGTCCAGCCGATTGGATCGTATAATTCTTCTGTATAACGTTCTTCGTTTTCGTAAAGCTCATAAAGAAGATTGTACATCCAGTCTTTTAACGTTTCTTGTTCTGCTTCAGGTAACTCGTTGAATCCTAATTGGAATTTGTAACCGATGTAGGTTCCATGTACAGATTCATCTCGGATGATTAGTTTGATGATCTCTGCTACGTTAGCCAATTTGTTGTTTCCTAAATAATAAAGAGGAGTATAAAAACCTGAATAGAACAAGAATGTTTCTAAAAAGACGCTGGCAATTTTCTTTTCTAGCGGTGTACCGTGTTTGTAGATTTCATTGATACGCTCAGCTTTTTTTTGCAGATAAGGATTCGTATTTGTCCAGTCAAAAATTTCTTCGATTTCTTTTTTCGTATTCAGTGTACTAAAAATAGAAGAATAACTTTTGGCATGAACGGATTCCATGAATTGAATATTGTTCAAAACGGCTTCTTCATGGGGAGTGCGGACATCTTTACGCAACTGATCCATGCCACTTTCAGATTGGACAGTATCTAGCAGTGTCAAACCGCCAAATACATGTCCTACTGTATCTTTTTCCAATTGAGACAATGTACGCCAATCATCTAGGTCATTTGAAAGTGGGATACGTGTATCTAGCCAAAATTGCTCTGTCAGCTTCTCCCAAGTGGATTTATCAATGATATCTTCAATTTCATTCCAGTTTATTGCTTCATAATATGTTTCTGACATGAGAATGCTCCTTTAATTAAAATATGAATAAGCGAATCTATCTATGATATTAGATCACGCAGCTTTCACATTGATTGCTTCCGATTTCTTCTGCATCATCAGTAAAGGTACGTACGTAATAAATGGATTTGATTCCTTTGTGGAAAGCGTAATGTCTTAAAATATTCAAATCACGTGTCGTTTGCTTCGTTGTTGTCTTCCATTCATAAATGCCTTCTGGGATTTCAGAACGCATGAATAAAGTCAAACTCATGCCTTGATCGACGTGTTGTTGTGCCATTGCATAAACATCGATTACTTTACGCATGTCCATATCATAAGCAGAAGTGTAATACGGAATCGTCTCATTGGATAGATAAGGCGCTGGGTAATAAATTTTACCGATTTTCTTCTCTTGGCGTTCTTCGATCATGCGAGTGATAGGATGAATACTTGCACTCGTATCGTTGATATATGAAATTGAGCCATTTGGTGCTACTGCCAAGCGATTTTGATGATACAGTCCATCTTTCATTACTGCTTGTTTCAAAGCATTCCAATCTTCAGCAGTTGGGATAAAAATGCCTTCAAACAATGCTTTGACTTTTTCTGATTTTGGCTGGAATTCTCCAGTTACGTATTTTTCGAAATAAGTGCCGTCAGCATAAGCTGATTTTTCAAAATTATGGAAAACTTGTTTTCTTTCACGAGCGATATTGTTGCTTTCAACAAGTGTCCAATAATTCAACAGCATGAAGTAAATATTTGTAAAGTCTAATGAATCCTCTGAGCCATATTCCATTTGTTCTTTTGCAAGATAAGTGTGTAAGCCCATGGCACCTAATCCAATCGTATGATTCAGCTTATTTCCGTTTTGGATCGGTGGTACGACATCGATATCAGATGCATCTGTAATAAATGTCAATGCACGAGTCATCGTACGCACAGATTGACCAAAGTTAGGGCTTTGCATCAAATTCACGATATTTGTCGAGCCTAAGTTACATGAGATATCCGTTCCTAATACTTCATATTCCTGTTTGCCGTTAATCACAGAAGGCGTTTGAACTTGTAAAATCTCTGAACATAAATTACTCATGATGATCTTGCCATCGATTGGATTCTCGCGGTTCGCTGTATCAATATTGATTACGTAAGGATAGCCAGATTCTTGTTGTAATTTTGAGATTTCATTTTCAAGATCACGCGCTTTGATTTTTTGTTTGCGAATGTTTGGATTTGCAACTAGATGATCATACTCAGCTGTAATATTTACATAAGAGAATGGGACACCATATTCTTTTTCGACACTATATGGACTAAATAAATACATATCTTCGTTTTTACGTGTCAATTCATAAAATTTATCAGGTACGATCACGCCAAGAGAAAGAGTTTTTACGCGAATCTTTTCATCTGCATTTTCTTTTTTTGCTGAAAGGAAAGCAATAATGTCTGGATGGAAAACGTTCAAATAAACCACGCCAGCTCCTTGACGCTGACCTAATTGATTAGAATAGCTGAAACTATCTTCGAATAATTTCATGACTGGAACGACACCACTTGCAGCACCCTCATATCCTTTGATAGGAGCGCCGGCTTCACGAAGATTTGATAAAGTAATCCCTACGCCGCCACCAATACGGGACAATTGCAAAGCAGAGTTGATTGAGCGCCCGATAGAGTTCATATCGTCAGTGACTTGAGTCAAGAAACAAGACACCAATTCGCCCCGACGTTTACGTCCAGCATTCAAGAAAGAAGGTGTAGCTGGCTGATATCGTTGATGGATCATTTCGTCTGCAAGAGCAAGTGCTAATTCTTCATCCCCGTTCGCAAAGTAAAGCGCATTGAAGGCTACTCGATCTTCATAAGTTTCCAGATAAGCGGAACCGTCGTTGGTTTTCAACGCATATTGAGAATAAAATTTGTAAGCAGCCATAAAAGATTTGAAAGAAAAATGTTGCTCGTCCAAAAATTGATATAGCTTTTCAATAAATGATGGTGAATACAATTGAATGAATTCTGCTTCTATATATTCTTGATCGATCAAGTAATTGATTTTTTCCATAATAGATAGAAAAGTCATCGTATTTGGTTTGACATTTTCCTCAAAAAAGGCAACTAAAGCTTCTTTATCCTTATTCAAAGGGATTTGACCATTGACTGGCCGATTGATTTCATTATTCAGCTTGAAATAACTGACATCTTGTAAATTTTTAAGACTCATACGTACGCCCAACCTTCATTTCGTATTTGATGATGCTTGATTGCAAATCATTGCATTGTTTTTAAGCTTTAAAAAAGGATTTGGAAGTTTGCGACAAAAACTGGTGCTGTCTCAAGCCCTTCAAATCCATGTATCACGTTTTGATTCTTTTAGTCATGTTAGCTGGCAAGTTTACGCAACTGATCAGGACGGAATCCGATAACTGTTTCTGCATCAGAAGTAATGACAGGAACACTTTGGAATCCTTGTGCTTTCAACCAGTCTACTGCTTCAGGCTGTTCATCGATATTGACTTCTTCAAAAGCAATTTGATTTTCTGTTAAAAACCGTTTGACCATCTTACATTGCATACAATTATTTTTAGAAAAGATTTTTACGTTCATGGTGAGTGCCTCCTCTAACACATTCTTATTATCTATAATAGATAGTATAAAACTCTTAGTAAAAAAGTCAAACAACAAACACTACATATTGTGTTGTGGAAACTGTGGAATACTAAGTTTTGTGTTTTTGAAAAAAGAGCTGAAAACAAGTATCGTGTGGGAAAATAGCAAATTTAATAGAGAAAAAATTGTGGAAAACTATGAAGAAATATTTTTTTCTCATTTTTATCTATCAATACTAAAGATTCGCTCATAATATCACAAGTATAATTGACATTCTCAATTACCGAGAGTATTCTATGTGAGAATGATTCTCATTTATTTGCGTAACACGTAAGAAAATTAGAACATATAATGAATGATTTTAATACATGATTTATTTCACAAGAGAGGAATCAATATGCAGACCTTAGCGCAGGCAAAGCAGAATTTCGTTTATCAAGTCGAACGAATCGAAACAGAAGAAAAAACAAAACGCCATTTGCAAAATATCGGGATCGTTGCCGGAAGTAAAATCGTCGTCGTCAATTTATCAGGCAACAATGCCATTTTACTGGTAAAAAGTCATCGAGTGGCAGTAAGTCGGGAAATACTAGGTCAAATCTTTGTCAATAAAAAGACTGCTTCCTCTGAAAGCTGGACTTCTCTTGATCAATTAAAAGCAGGAGAGACTGGGATCGTCGTAGCAATCCACGGACAAGGCGCAGTGAAGCGACGGTTAATGGATATGGGATTGACGCGAAATGTAAAAATAGTTATCCGAAAACTAGCCCCTCTGGGAGATCCAATCGAACTGACAGTGCGAGGGTATGAACTGACGTTACGAAAGTCAGAGGCCGAACTAATCTTGATACAAAGGGAGGAAAAAGAATGAATATCGCGTTAGTCGGAAATCCAAACAGCGGGAAAACTAGCTTGTTCAATCTCTTGACTGGTTCGAATCAATATGTAGGGAATTGGCCGGGCGTAACAGTAGAAAAAAAAGAAGGATCGTTGAAAAAAAATCCGAACATTCATATTCAGGACCTACCCGGCATCTATTCTTTGTCTCCTTATACACCAGAAGAAGTGATTGCAAGAGATTATTTGGTTCAGGAACAGCCTGAACTGATCATCAACATTATTGATGCTACCAATTTAGAACGAAATCTTTATTTAACTACGCAGTTATTGGATTTAGACATTCCTATGATCATTGGTCTGAATATGATGGATGTCATCAAAAAAGAAGGAAAAAAAATCAATCTAGAAAAGCTTTCCTATGGTCTTGGTGTACCAGTTTTACCAATCAGCGTATTGAAAAAGCAAGGAATCGAAAAACTAATCGAAAAGATTCAGGAGTCTGCAAAAAAGCGGCCTTCTATTCCTGTTCCCTGTACATATGATCCACGTTTAGAAGCAGCTTTACATGAAATTGAAGATGTACTAGGAGAACAAAGCGGCAAGAAACGCTGGTATGCAATGAAATATTTTGAACGAGATCAGAAGGTAAGAGAGGATTACGAGATAGCAGTTTCTCAGCAAAAAGAGATCGAGCAACTGATCCAGTTAACAGAGAAACTATTGGACGACGATAGTGAGACGATTCTGGTCAATGAACGTTATGAATTTATTACCCAACTATGTACACTCTGTGTTGTGTCAAATGATTCTTTCCAATTATCGATGAGTGACAAAATCGATCAGATTGCAACGAATCGTTGGTTAGCCTTGCCGATCTTCGCATTTGTGATGTGGCTGATCTATTATCTGGCTATTCAAACAGTAGGAACAATGGGGACAGATTGGATCAATGACACATTGTTTGGTACATGGTTACCAGAACATGTTGGCAGATTGTTAGCTGAATGGCAAGTAGCGGGATGGATGCAGGAGCTGATCTTGAACGGCATCATCGCAGGCGTGGGAGCAGTGTTAGGATTTCTACCGCAATTGATTATATTGTTTTTATGCTTGAGCTTTCTGGAAGACTGCGGATATATGGCGAGGATCGCTTTTGTCATGGATCGACTTTTCAGGAAATTCGGTCTTTCAGGAAAATCCTTCATTCCTATGCTGATTGCTACAGGATGTGGAGTGCCAGGCGTCATGGCCAGTCGCACGATTGAAAACGAGCAAGATCGTCGTTTGACGATCATGGTCACAACCTTCATGCCTTGTTCTGCAAAGTTGCCGATTATTGCCTTAGTAGCAGGGGCCTTTTTTCCTCATCAATCTTGGGTAGCTCCTTCTGCCTATTTTCTTGGTATGACTGCAATTATTTTCTCTGGAATCAGCTTGAAAAAAACACGTTTGTTTGCTGGAGATACAGCTCCTTTTATCATGGAATTGCCCGCATATCATTTTCCTCAATGGTCAGCGGTCCTAAGACAAACCTATGACCGCAGCAAGTCTTTTGTTAAAAAAGCAGGAACGATTATCTTTGTTTCTAGTATCGTGATCTGGTTCAGCTCTTCTTATAATTTTTATGCTCAACCTGTTTCTGAAGACCAAAGTATCTTAGCCTTTTTCGGGCGAATCCTGGCAGTTGTTTTTCAGCCGCTTGGTTGGGGAAACTGGCAAGGAACAGTCGCAGCGATTACAGGATTGGTCGCTAAAGAAAATATTATTGGCACATTTGGTATTTTGTTTGGTCATGCGGAAGTATCCGAAAATGGCAGAGAAATCTGGCAAGTGCTACAACACACATATACTCCCGCAGCAGCTTATTCATTGTTAGCCTTCAATTTACTTTGTGCGCCTTGTTTTGCGGCAATTGGGGCTATCCATCGGGAAATGAATGCCAAGAAATGGACTTGGATCGCCATAGGCTATCAATGCGGTTTAGCTTATTTAGTTAGTTTTGTGATTTATCAGTTGGGACACTTATTGGAGGGTGGACAGGTAGCGTTAGGGACGTATCTTGCTATTTTACTGATGATAGGACTCGTTTATGTTTTGTTCCGTCAGCCAAAATCCAAGAACCAGTTTTATACTATATTGTCATTAGAAGGAGAGGAATAGGATGGCGACATTCTTATTAAGTGTGTTAATCTTTGGAAGTGCAGGCGCAATTGTCTATACTCGTTTAAAATCCGGTAAGAATTGTGATGACTGTCAAACAGCTTGCCCAGTAAAAAAGGAACAGATCAAGCGATGATCAGTCGTTGCAAGAGGCTATTCTCCCCTTTTTTGCTTATTTTGCTAGAGCATAGTAAGATGAGGGAAAGTAAAAAAAGAAAGAGGAAAGAAAATGTCTGGAAAGAAAAAAATCGTCCGCCCGCGCTACCAGCAGATTGCTGTTGATTTAGCCGAACGTATCGTTGAAAACCGATATAAAGTGGGTGAGAAGATCCATGCCCGCTCAACACTTGCCAGTACGTACAATGCTTCTCCTGAGACTACCCGCAAGGCTATCAATGTGCTGGTAGATCTTGGAATCATGGAAGTACGGCATGGAAGTGGGGCATTTGTTGCTTCGAAGGAAAAAGCAAAAGATTTCCTATTGCAATATCAAGATGTACAATCCATCCAAGATACAAAAGCAGAAATCATGGCAAGTGTGGAGAAGCAACAAGATGAGCTGAATCATTTTTCTCAATTATTGGATCAGCTGGTCAATCAAACGAAGCGAATACATAAGATGAATCCTTTACTTCCGTTTGAATTATCTTTATCAGAAAAAGCAATGCATCTGGACCGTTCAATTAGCGAGTTGAATATCTGGCAGGCGACTGGCGCCACAGTTATCGCAATTTCTCATAATGAAGAACTGCTTGTTTCACCTGGCCCCTATGCTAAATTTACGGCAGGGGACATCGTTCATTTTATTGGAAATGAATATACACTACAGCGTATGACAAACTTTTTTTACCCGGAGCATCAGCTTGCAGAATGATTGTGTGAAATATTAAAAAAATATTAACTTGGCTAAACCTTTTATTTACAAAGATTTAGCCAAGTTTTTTTCAGTTTGGACAAGCAAATTTCTTTCATTTTTGACAAAGTGACTACATGATGTTAACATAGTGTGGTCACTTTTTTCAGAAAGAAAAATGAATTTACATAAAAAAGGAGAATTTGTTTGGTAAAAGTAGAAGTAAAACATTTAACAAAGATATTTGGTAAAAAGACACAAGCCGCTTTAGATATGATGAATGATCACCAGCCGAAAACGGAGATTTTAAAGAAAACCGGTGCAACGGTTGGTGTGTATGACGTGAATTTTGACGTAAAAGAAGGAGAAATCTTCGTGATCATGGGGCTTTCCGGGAGTGGGAAATCCACATTGATCCGTCTATTGAATCGTCTGATTGAGCCAACTTCGGGCAGTATCTATATTGATGGAGAAGATGTATCGAAGTTAAGCAAAGAAGAATTGCGAGAAGTCCGTCGTCATAAAATCAATATGGTTTTCCAAAACTTCGGTCTGTTTCCACATCGAACGATCTTGGAAAATACAGAATACGGGTTAGAAGTCCGTGGTGTACCTAAAGAAGAACGACAAGAAAAAGCAGAAAAAGCATTAGAAAATTCTAGTTTGCTTTCATTTAAAGACCAATATCCTAGTCAGTTATCTGGTGGGATGCAACAACGGGTTGGCCTAGCCAGAGCTTTAGCAAATGATCCTGAGATCTTGCTGATGGACGAAGCGTTCTCGGCTCTTGATCCGCTGATCCGGCGAGAAATGCAAGACGAATTACTGGACCTGCAAGCCAATGTTCAAAAAACGATTATTTTCATTACCCATGATTTGAATGAAGCTTTACGGATTGGGGACAGAATCGCCTTGATGAAAGACGGCGAAATCATGCAGATCGGAACAGGTGAAGAAATATTGACCAATCCAGCAAATGATTATGTACGTGAATTTGTGGAAGAAGTCGATCGTTCCAAAGTGCTTACGGCTCAAAACATCATGGTACCTGCATTGACGACGAATATCGAATCTGATGGACCAAACGTTGCATTGACAAGGATGCGTAATGAAGAAGTCAGCATGCTGATGGCTGTTGACAGAAAGAGACACCTGAAAGGGATCATCACTGCAGATCAAGCGTTAGAAGCTAGGAAGCAAAAACGTCCATTGATCGACTTCCTAGATGAAAATGTGACGGTGATTGGGAAAGACATGGTGGTAAGTGATATTTTCAATATTATTTATGACTCACCGACTCCACTTGCAGTTGTAGAGGATGGAAAATTAAAAGGTGTCGTCATCCGAGGTAGTGTGATTGAAGCATTAGCAGAAACAAGCGAGGTGAGTGAACATGAATAATCTATTGAACTATCAATTACCAGTGGCAAACTGGGTAGAAAATATCACAGAATGGTTTACGACAACTTTTTCTGGCCTATTTTCATTTTTACAAACGATTGGACAGGCAGTGATGTCGGGGATTACAAATTTACTGTTAGTGATTCCAGCTCCTTTGTTTATCTTGTTATTGACGGTAGCAGCTTTCTTTATTTCTAAGAAACGTCCAGGACTTACGTTGTTCACATTAATCGGTCTATGGTTTATTTATAACCAAGGTCTATGGAATGATTTGATGAATACTGTCACACTTGTTCTTTTATCTAGTGTGATCTCGATCATCATTGGGGTACCATTAGGGATCTTGATGGCAAAAAGCAGTAAAGCCCAAAGTATTATCAAACCGATCCTTGACTTTATGCAGACAATGCCAGGATTCGTTTATTTGATTCCAGCAGTTGCATTTTTCGGTATCGGGATGGTTCCAGGGGTATTTGCCTCAGTCATCTTTGCTCTGCCACCAACCGTTCGTTTTACGAATTTAGGGATTCGACAAGTTCCTAAAGAATTAGTAGAAGCTTCTGATTCATTCGGGAGCACAAGTCGTCAAAAACTATTCAAACTAGAATTGCCTTTAGCTAAAAGTACGATCATGGCAGGGATCAATCAAACAACAATGCTGTCACTTTCAATGGTCGTTATTGCCTCTATGATCGGTGCACCCGGCTTAGGACGCGGCGTATTATCAGCATTGCAAAGAGCACAAGTCGGGAATGGATTTGTCAACGGGGTTGCATTAGTTATCTTAGCAATCATCATTGACCGTTTTACACAGCATTTGAACCAGCCAAACAATAAAAAAGCTGCAGGAGCAACAACACAGAAAAGTAAAAAACGTCAAGGACTGATCATTGGTGCTGTAGTAGTAGTGATCTTAGGTGCGATTGGTATAGGGAGTTTTTCATCTGCCAAAGAAACAAAACGTATCAACTTATCTTATGTTGAATGGGATACAGAAGTTGCTTCAACAAATGTAGTCGGTGAAGTATTGAAACAAATGGGCTATGATGTAACGATGACGCCATTAGATAATTCAATCATGTGGAAATCTGTTTCAAATGGCGAGTCAGATGCCATGGTTTCAGCTTGGCTACCTAAAACTCATGGTTCACAATATGCACAATATAAAGATCAAGTCGAAGACCTAGGTGCCAATTTGACAGGAGCAAAAGTTGGTTTAGCAGTGCCAGCCTACATGGATGTAAATTCGATCGATGAGTTAACCGATCAGGCAGGTAAGAAAATCATAGGAATCGAGCCAGGAGCTGGTGTAGTTACGGCTGCTGAAAACACGATCCAAAAATATGACAACTTGAAAGACTGGAAAGTAGAGACATCTTCTTCAGGAGCAATGACCGTTGCACTAGGTCAAGCGATCAAAAAACACGAACCAATTGTAGTTACAGGATGGACACCTCATTGGATGTTTGCCAAATATGATCTGAAATACTTAGAAGATCCTGAAAACGGAATGGGAAGCGAAGAGCAGATCCATACGATGGTTCGAAAAGGATTGAAAGAAGACCAGCCAGAAGCTTACAAAGTATTAGACAATTTCCATTGGTCAGAAAAAGATATGGAAAAAGTTATGTTGGAAATCAACAATGGAAAAGATCCACAGCAAGCAGCAAAAGACTGGATCAAAGAGAACCAAGAATTAGTCGAAAGCTGGAAAAAATAAAAAGACAGACACGAAATAAATGGAGCTTCCAAAATTGGATCAAATATCCAAATTTGGAAGCTCCATGTTCGTCTCTATCTTTTTTGTCTATAAAAAAAGAGAATGCGTAGCTCATCTTCGAAACGTCCAAAGACGCCGACAAACTATTATGAATTTATGGGTGCGAGTCAAAGAGATCGATCGTAGGTATGAAAGACTAATGTGATTAAAGTTTATTATGTACGAAGTGCATTCTCAAAAAATATTAAAGAATATACATAGTTTATATACTTAAAAGTGATTAAATTCTTATTCAGGAATTATTTTGCTACGTTTCAAGAAGGAATTGTTTTTTGAAATTTAATGAATGTTAGAATAATAGTCTAAAAACATTAATTTAGGGGTGATTAGATTATGAAACATTTAAAAATTTTGTCTATTAAAGAGACACAACTTATCTATGGGGGTACCACTCATAGTGGAAAATATTATGGAAATGGAGTGTATTGCACTAAAAATAAATGTACGGTCGATTGGGCCAAGGCAACTACTTGTATTGCAGGAATGTCTATAGGTGGTTTTTTAGGTGGAGCAATTCCAGGGAAGTGCTAAAATGAAAAAAAATGCTAAGCAAATTGTTCATGAATTATATAATGATATATCTATAAGTAAAGATCCTAAATATTCTGATATTCTTGAGGTTTTACAAAAGGTATATTTAAAATTAGAAAAACAAAAATATGAATTAGATCCCGGTCCTTTAATAAATAGATTGGTGAATTATCTATATTTTACTGCTTATACTAATAAAATAAGATTCACTGAATATCAAGAGGAATTAATAAGAAATTTGAGTGAAATTGGAAGAACTGCTGGAATAAATGGTTTATATCGAGCAGATTATGGAGATAAATCTCAATTTTAATGATACTTATAATATTAAATATGTCTCAAAATTTTTTGATTAGAAAAATAGGTATATTGAATCAGTGACATAAAAGTATTTATAGTTTGTAGGGGGAATCGTAATGGAAGAAAAAAATAGACTAAATGCTAAACAATGTTCAGATCAAGAGCTTAAAAAAATTAAAGGAGGTGCTGGAACAAAACCTCAAGGAAAACCGGCATCAAATTTAGTGGAATGTGTTTTTTCATTATTTAAAAAGTGTAACTAAAATTTTTTTTATGATATCCTAAAATCAGGAGGGGATCTCTTGATTACTATCGATACAAAAGCTTATCTATTAAGAATGTTCGTGGGAAACTTTTTCTTTTTTCTCTTATTTTATATGACTAATACTGATCTTAACAAAAGAAAATATCTTTTTGTATGTTTATTGATACCACTCACTTTTTTTGTTGAATTATTTACTGATGTTTCCGCAGCTATACCTATAATCGGAAGTTATTTTATATTAAAGGAAAAGAAGAAAACTAATATAGTGCTTTTAAATAAATTACTATTATGTATGCTTATTGATGATTTCAGATCTATTATTACTTCCATGGTTATGACGTATATGTTTTCATTTGAAGGGATAAAAGGGTATGGTTATGTAGTATTCCAGATAATGCTTGATTCTTTGTTTTTGCTGATGTTTATTTGGTTATATAGAAAATTAGCTATAAATAGGATTGTTGAACAGTCCAGTTCTAAACTTACTGCTATATTCATGATTTATTTACTTACAATTGGTTTATTTGTTTCTTATGTTGCTCATCAATATCAAGTATTTGATCATTTTGTGTTTGGTGTCTTAATATTTTTAATCATTCAAATGTTTGTTGTTCTATTTTTATTTATTAGAATAACTATTAGGCAACGAGAACAATATGAACAGCAATTGAAAAGAAAAGAATTGGTTTATCTAAAAAAATATACTGATTCACTGGAAAAAGATCAAGAAAAATTTGCCAGATTTAGACATGACTATAAAAATTTATTGCTGAGTTTAAAAGAAATCGCTAATCAAAACCATGATTCGATATTGGAAAAAGAAATAAAAGAATTAGAGATCTATTCTAATTCTTATCTAACCAATAAGTTTGAATATCGTTATTTAAAAAATATAAAAAATGAATATTTGAAAAGTTTGTTGATAGCGAAGCTATACCAAGCAAATAACAATAAGATTTGTTGTAAATTCGAATGTCCAAGTACTATTATTGAAGTTCCTGTTCCAATATTTGACTGTATTAGGGTGCTTGGAATTATTCTCGATAATGCAATTGAAGCATCTATAGAGAGTCAAGATAGAGAACTGTCTCTAGCTATTTACCGAGATGATAAACAGATAGAAATTTCGATATCGAATAGTTGTAGAGAGATACTACTCTCTATAGATACTCTAATGAAAAAAGGAATAACAACAAAAAAGGGACATCAAGGGTTAGGTTTATCTAGTATAGAGGAAATCAATAAAAAGAATCCCAATATGTTTGTGAACTATCAAAACGATCCGTATCAATTTACTACTCAAGTTATTTTGTTGTTTTGAGGGAAGGAGGATTTATGAGTTATCCAATAATATTATGTGAAGATCAAATTATACAATTAAATCAGTTAGAACGAATTATTGATAATTTCATTCTTTTTCACGATAAAGTATTTAAGATAGTATTGAAAACACAAAGTCCGTTAGAAGTTAAAAAATACCTCAAACAATTCCGACCAAAGCAAGGAATATATTTCTTAGATATTGATTTAAATCATGAAGTTAACGGTATAGAATTAGCAGAAGTAATCAGAAAATATGATGTTCAAGCAAAAATCATTTTTACAACTACTCATGATGAGATGTTACCCGTAACAATAAAAAGAAGAGTTGAAACGTTAGGATTTGTAACAAAAGATCAAACACTAGATGAGTATCGAAACGAGATTGTTGAGTTATTGTTATTAGCGCAAGAAAGGATAGATGCAACAAAACAGGTTACGAATCAAGCATTTGTTTTTTCCATAGGTTCTCAAACATTTACTTTTGATATAAATGACATTTATTTTGTAGAAGCTTCAAAATTACCACATAGATTATCATTGTGTACTAAAGATGGGCAGTACGAATTTTATGGAAGAATTAGTGAGCTTGAAAAGAAATATCCTATGTTAACAAGAATTAGTCGAGCGTGTTTAGTAAATATCTTTAACGTTAAAGAAATAGATTTTAAAAAACGTTCACTATATTTTGATTCAGAGTTGGCCAGAAACTTTACTTTAGGGAAAGCACAAAAAATTAAGGAGAAGTTGAAAGAAAGCACTGTTTAGTGGTTTTTTCTTTAGGGAGATTGCATTTTTCTAATAAAATAGATTCCTTCACTAGTGCAAATTTTTCTGAATCCTATTAAAGTTGTACCAATTTTTATAGCTGTTATTAGTTACGTGCATAACAGCAATATTAGTTACTGGAGGAATATTTCTATGGTCTGGAACCAAAAAAGGGCCAAATGAATAGTTCTTTTCTTGTTTTTATTAAGTACCATAAAGGGGAATTAAAATTAAATGTATGGTGGAAGATGCGAAAGATTTGGCAAATTCTACTAATTTTTAGAAAGTGTTTTTCATTTTTTAGTTAAAAAATTTGTCCTGTCAAGTGCAATCCTATGATTGTACTTGATAGGATTTGAGATAATTACTTTCCTGTTTTTATAAATTTAACTTGCAGGAACAGGCTTTAATGCACATCCGACAAGTACATTACCAATACCTCCTGTAACGGCCGAAATAGGTCCTCCTGCAGCACCAACTACAGCGCTGCAAGTCCTTTTGTAAAAATATCTCTACCATTACATTTCCAAAGAATTTTTATCTGACTTTAATAAAAGATAAAAATTTAATATAATTATAAAAACTAGCACAAGAAGCTTTAGTAAAAAGTTCTGTCCATTCCAAACTTTTGAAAAGATAAAGAACATACCTATGTTCGTAATCGACACAAACCAATCTTGAGGTTTGATATTTTTTAATTGTTTACGCACCGGTCCACATGCTGAATCCAGCACCTAATAAAGCTCCACCTACACCACAAGCAGCTATTGCATAAGGTCCTCCGGCTGAACAAAGTTTTACTCCTGCTGTTGCCCCAGAAAAAGTAGTGCCTAAAACTCCCACGGCACTCCCACCTTGAATATTTTTCAACTCTTCTGAAGATAATATAAATGTTGTTTTTGTGTTTTTAATATGCATACTACTTATTCTCCTTTTTTATTTTTTTCGAGCATCCCAGCCAGCTGCAGCACCTCCAGCGACAGCTCCATATAACCCTCCAACAACACCGCAAGCTGGTCCGCAAATTGCTGTTCCTAAACCTGCACCACCTACTGCCCCTGTGGTAAGTCCACCTACAACTTGCCCCAATTTTCCCCAAGCATTATTGCCTCCACCAACAGTTTGTGCATTTCCACAATACTTAGTTCCTTTACATTTTGCATGTTTAAACACGCTTCTTTAAATAATATTTTTTACGGTGCTACTGTAACATACGTATTTGATTAACAGTAAAAATCTTCCTGAAACTTATCAAGTTTATTCTTGAATAGTAAAATTTCCAAAATAAATTTGATTCAGGAATGAAAAAGTTAGTGTTCAAGAACTGTTTTCAAAGTTTTTGTGGAATTATGAGACAATATTTTCACTGTATTAAAGCTATATTGAGAATTTTTCTATAAAAATTTTTTAGAAGGAGTTGTGTTAGATAAGTGATAAAATCATTTCCTTTTGTGCAGCAACAAGATGAAAAAGATTGTGGTGTTGCTTGCCTTTCGATGATTTTAAAATATTTTAAAACTGATATCCCGATTCATAAATTACGGGACCTATCTGGGACTGATTTAGAGGGTACTTCAGCATTTGGATTGAAAAAGACATTTGAAAAATTGTCTTTTGATTGTATGGCTATTCAAGCAGATAGTGAGATCTGGAAAGAAAGAGATCTTATCTTACCATTAATTGCACATATATTGGTTGATAACAGCTATATGCACTACGTTGTAATTTATAAAACGAAGGGAAACGTACTATGGATTGCAGATCCCGCTAATGGAAAAAATAGAAAAACGATTGAAGCGTTTCAAAAAGAATGGACAGGTATTCTTTTATTACCTATGCCTAGAGAAACTTATATTCCTATTAAAGAAAAAGTAGCTGGATTAAGTTCTTTTTTGCCTATAATTTGGAAACAAAAAGGATTAGTATTCCACATCGTTTTAGCATCGATTTTCATTACGTTTTTTGGCATAGGAAGCTCATATTATTTTCAAGGTATTCTTGATTTTTTCATCCCTAATCAAGCACGTTCAACTTTAAATATAATTTCCATTGGCTTGATCGCTGTCTATTTATTTCGGGTATTGTTTGAATATAGTCGTAGTTATCTTCTTATTATTTTAGGACAGCGAATGAGTATGGCAATTATGCTTCAGTATTTCAAACATGTGTTAACTTTACCAATGAATTTTTTTGCTACGAGAAAATCAGGGGAAATTATTTCTCGTTTTCTTGATGCCAGTAAGATTATTGATGCTTTAGCAAGTGCTACGTTATCAATATTTTTAGATATTGGTATGGTGTTGCTTGTTGGGGTTACGTTAGCTATTCAGAATAGTACGTTGTTTTTAATCACTCTATGCTCTTTGCCTTTTTATGTAGTTGCAATATTCGCTTTCGTGAAAAGCTATGAAAAATCGAACAGGGAAGAAATGGCAGCCGGTGCAGCTGTAAATTCTAGTATCATAGAAAGTCTTAAAGGAATAGAAACAATTAAAGCATATAGCGGTGAAGAGAAAGTATATAACCGTATAGACCATGAATTTGTTAAATTAATGAAAAAATCATTTCGTACGGTTACGCTTGATAATATTCAACAAGGAATTAAACATTTGATTCAATTAATTAGCAGTGCATTAATTTTATGGCTAGGTTCTTATTTTGTTATGGATAATAGAATTAGTCTAGGTCAACTTATCACATACAATGCTTTACTAGTATTTTTGACAGATCCTTTACAAAACATTATTAATTTACAAGTGAAAATGCAAACGGCTCAAGTTGCAAATAATCGTTTAAATGAAATTTTCGCGATTGATTCAGAAAAATCGAACCAGTCTTTTGAATATATGCTTTCTGAACAATTATTTCAACAAGATATCACTGTAAAAAACGTTTCATTCTCGTATAGCATGAAGGCCCCAACGTTGAACGAAATTTCATGTACAATTCCTTCGCACAGTAAAACGGCTATAGTTGGAGTTAGTGGTTCTGGAAAATCAACTCTTGCAAAGTTATTTGTTCGTTTTTATGAAGCATCAGAAGGATCGATCCATTATGGAAACATTAATCACTTAGACATTCCTTTTCAGATATTACGCGATCGAGTGACATATTTGCCTCAAGAGTCATTTTTCTTTAGTGGAACAATCATTGAGAATCTTATATTCGGTTTAGATAGCCCACCAAGTTTCGAACAAATAATAGAAGTTTGTGAGATAGTCCAACTAAATGAATTTATTAATCAACAGCCATTACGTTACGAGACATTGTTGGAAGAAGGTGGAAATAATCTTTCAGGAGGGCAACGACAACGATTAGCCTTAGCACGGGCTTTATTAAAAAATCCGGACATATTAATTTTAGATGAAGCAACTAGTGGATTAGATACCTTGTTAGAACATGCAATTATGAATTATCTCCTCAATTTAAAAGAAAAAACGATTATTTTTATTGCGCATCATTTACCAATAGCAAAAGCATGTGATCAAATTTTAGTTCTCCATGAAGGGCATTTGGTAGAAAAAGGAACGCACGATGAACTTCGTTTTGCCGATGGTATCTATCAAAAATTATGGGAAATCTAGGAGAGGGAAACAATTTATGCAGAATAATAATTGGTTCGAACATTCTAGTATCTATACTAAACAACATCATAGCTTCTACCGTTGGGTGTTATACCCTGTAATTCTTTTTTTATGTATTATTGGATTGTTTTTAACCTTTGCTAAAAAAGAGGTTGTTATTCGGACAACGGCTCAATTGAACCCCGAAAAAATAGAGAAGTTACAAGTGCCATTAGAAGCTAAAATAATGGAAAACTTCCTAAAAGAAAATCAATTTGTTCATAAGGACGATGTGTTGGTTAGATTGGATTGTTCTTTAATAGAGAATGAAAAGGCTCAGATAGAACAAGAAAACCAACGTATTACTCAACAAATAAAGATGGCTCAGCTATTTATTGAAAGTATAAGTAAAGGAAAAAATTTGTTTTCAACGGATGACAGTTTTGGCTACAGTAATCAATTAAAGAGCATGTTGTCAGAAAAAGAATCACTCCGCTACGCTTTGAAGCAAAGTGAATTAAATGATCAAAAGCAATTAGAAGTATACGAAAAGACAAAAAGACAACTAGAAAAACAAATTGAGAGTTCAGATAGTAAATTACAAGAATGGCAACAAGTACAGGTAGCTTGGAGTAATAATCAATCATTAAAAGATTTTTCAAAAGAAATGATGGCAAACTATGAGAATTGGCAAGAACAACTAAATAATGTTTCTGATGATCAAAAAAATCAAGTGAAACTGACAATTTCAGCAAGCATAAATGAACAAATTGAGCAACTAAAAAAAGAAGTAGAACAGTATCAGTCAGAAAAAGCTAAATTAGTTAAACCAACTACTTCTGAGAATGACAGAATTAGTCAAACGGAAAAAGGAAAGCAAGAGCTAGAACAAGCAATAACAACTGTAAAACAAACAGTTACAGAGCTAAATGAAAAACAAGAGAAGAACCAGTCAGTTATCAAAAGTTTGGACGATCAACTTTCAAAAGGAATACTAAAAGCTCCTGTATCTGGAACGGTTCATTTAAATGAAGAAACAAAGGGACAAGCAGAACTAGCCAAAGGAACAGTGCTTGCAGAAATTTATCCGATCCACGAAAAATCAAAAATGAAATTTACAGCACTTTTACCTGCGAATGAAAGTACCTATATTAAAGAAGGGATGAAGGTTCATTTTAAATTGGATCAAAAAGGTGGGGCTCCGATTACGATCGACGGAACTTTAGATGAAATTTCAGAAAATTCTACTGCCACTGAGAAAGGTGTTTTTTATGCAGTGAAAGGAACGTTAAAAACAACTCAATCGTTTCCGTTTCGTTATGGATTAACTGGAGAGTTGTCTTTAATTGTAGGAGAAAAAACATATTGGCAACAAATTGTCGATGTGTTTCTAAATAAAAAATAATTATTTTTACTAAGAATATAGGAGGAGTTTATATGAATAAAAGAAGATGGATTGCTGTGGGAGTAGCGTGCGGATTATTGTTACTATCCATTATCGTCGCGCTAATTCCAGGAAAAGATAAAGAGGAAGCATCAAATACAACCCTAACAGGAATAAATAAGATTTTTTACGGATCTAACGAAATCACAGAAGAAACGTTAGAAGAAGGCGCATCAAATAAAAAGATTGTCAAACTATCCGTCAATGGAGTTATTGCAGATACAGGTGAAAGCAATCTTTTTAGTAGGGAACAATATAACCATCAGAATTTTTTAACACAGCTAAAGAAAATTCAAGAAGACAAAGCGGTTAAGGGAGTGTTATTAGAAGTAAATTCACCTGGGGGAGGAATATATGAAAGTGCTGAGATTGCTAAAGAAATGGCAAAAATTAAAAAGCTAGATATTCCTATCTATACTGCATTTAAAAATACAGCGGCAAGTGGAGGGTACTACATTTCTGCTGGTTCAGATAAAATATTTGCTACGGAAGAAACAACAACTGGATCAATTGGTGTCATTATTTCTGGTTTAAATTATTCTGGCTTATTAGAAAAACTTGGCGTAACTGATGCGACGTATAAAAGTGGTGCATTAAAAGATATGATGTCACCTCAACACAAACCTTCAGAGGAAGAGAATAAAGTTATACAGGAATTTGTGATGAGTGCTTATGATCGTTTTGTCAATGTTGTAGCAAAAGGAAGAAATATGGATACTAATGCAGTGAAAGAACTTGCGGATGGAAGAATTTATGATGGTAACCAAGCAGTAGAAAATGGGTTGGTGGATCAAATTGGTTACTCTGAAGATGCATTAGATTCCCTAAAAAAAGAGAAGAAATTAACTGATGCGACGGTTATAGAATATAAAAATGACACAACTGGCTTTGCTTCTTCTTGGTTAGGTAATAAGATTGCTGAATGGCAAGGGCTAAAGGCAACTACATCAGATCGTGTAATTTCAGTTTTTGAAAAACTTGGATTTTCTGATACTCCAAAACCAATGTATTACTATGGAGGGCTATAAAATGAATAAGAAGAGTGGCATTGAAACTTTGCCTAATTATGTATTTGCGGGATTTTGGTTACGATTTTTTGCTTTTCTTATTGATTTAATTTGTATTAGCATCATCACCCATGCTACTATAGGTCTCTTTTACAAAATCATGGGACTGGAATCTGACAAATCCATTATTACTTTTTATGGTATAGCGTCATTAGCTATTTATTTAACCTATTTTGTACTTTTGACTAAGCTGAATTCAGGACAAACAATTGGGAAAATGATTTTTGGGATAAGAGTAGTGAGCTTTGAGGAAAAAGAGCTAAGTTGGCAAACTATCTTTATTCGTGAGTGTATATGTAGGTTTATATTAAAAAATTTTGTATTTCAAATTGGGTATTTGGTGGCTGCTTTCACGCCCAAGAAACAACATATTGGGGATTATTTTTCTAACACGTCAGTGGTTGTTATTCGTTCATTAGAAGCTATTAACTATGGTCAAAAAATTTCTAATTCTAAAACACTTAATCTGGAGAGAATTAAATGAATAAGAGAAAAACAGAGTTTATTTTGATTTTAATTAGTGGAATAACAGGGATTTTATGTAGTCTTTTAGCATTGATGGGTGGTATGTTTCTATCTTCTATTGATTCAACTACTTTAAATACTACAGAACTAACCAGTAAGGATATAGATATGTTAGTCAATCTAAGCGGGAATGTTGTTTTATTTGGAGGAATTACCCTAGTTTTTTCGATAATGATTTTCATAATAGGTTTTTTAGTAAGAAAAAATCAAAAAACAGTGGTCTATGGTATTAGTTTACTCATTTTATCTATTATTCCATTTTTTCTTTTAACATTATTGTGGGTAATTCCTGGAGTTTTAGGTATTATTGCGGGATTGATGCTTCTAATAAGAAAATCTTAATTAGGCAATGTGTAGACAACGTGAAACGATTAATCAATTAAAAGCTAAATACGTTTTGAGAAATGATAACTTGTAGTCGATGGAAGACATGTAGATAAAAAAACTACGTGTCTTTTATTTATTCTAATTTTTTCGAAAAAAAGACACTCTCTGATTGTTGTATTAATGGAAAAGGGGAAAGCAGCAAGTAAATTTAGTTTTTCTATTAAATATTCTTCACTTTTTAACCTTTTATAGTACTTAGATTTAATCCTATATGTTTAGAGAGTTCATTGGCAGCATGATTTTGCAAAGCTTCTCGAATTATTGTTATATTAGAAACTTTACTGTTCATAATTATGCTTCTTTTTTAACTCAAAGTCCAAAGGGCTACAGTGGACTTTGAGTTAAAAATAAAAAGCCCTAGTTATTTTGAAAAATAAAAAAAGAACAGCGTAAATGTTTTCGAAATGCTTTCGCACCAACATTTACCTGTTCCGTGGGTTTGGCACCCAATGGGCCGTGAGGGGCTCGAACCCGCGACCCGCTGATTAAGAGTCAGCTGCTCTACCAACTGAGCTAACGGCCCGTACAAAAAGTACTTAATAATAGTAGCACTAAGAATTTTAAAATGCAAGACTACATTTAAAGAAAATCAGAAAAATCTTTACTTCCTTATAGGAAATCATTCATAGATTATTCACATTTGCTCGCTATTATATAAGCATACCAACAAACAAAGTTCTTGCAAGAGAACAAACCCTAACACTTTTTTCATTTTTTACTCCTTTCCCGCCGTCTCCCCGGCGGGTCTCCTGTTCTTAACGATAAAAGACAAGAAGGCTTAGCCTTCTTGTTTTTTGTTTTCATAGAATCCCGCTAATCAAATCACCTAGTTAAAGCAACTAGATTGAATGTTTATCATAAGTCTGATATCATGTTTATGAAATGAAAAAAGGAGCGGTTATGATGGAAAAAATGCGTCAGCAATTAATGGAGTGGGGGAAGGAACTAGAAACATTCCGTCTGCCTCACTGGGAAGAACTCCCTGACTTAGAACTTTATATGGACCAAGTCAGAACGTTAGTTGATCGTTATCTTTCACCTGTGATACAAGGAGAAAAGCATCCATTGCTTACCTCTTCTATGGTAAACAATTACGTTAAACTAGGTTTGATACCAGCACCAGTTAAAAAAAGATATAACAAAGAACACGTAGCATTTTTACTTGCAATCACTACGTTGAAACAAGTATTGACTATTCCTGAAATCAAAGAAGGGATATTGTTCCAAGGAAAAACAGTAGGAATTCGTGAAGCCTATAATCTATTTTGCGATGAACAAGAAGCAGCTGTGTGGATGGTCAGCCAATTAGCACAAGGTAAATCTCATCCGCAAAAATTCGACCAGGCAACCCCTGTAGAATATATTGCTGTAAGAGCGGCAACTTTATCGTTTGCAATGAAACTTCTTGCGGAAAAAACGATTGTTCTAGAAACCGAATATTTAAAAGAGGAGAAAACAAATGAAAAACAATAAAATCGCAATTTTAGTAGATTCAGGTACGGATGTTCCAGAAGAATTGATAAAAAAATACGAGATGTATATGATCCCATTGAAAATTATTTATAAAGATCAGGTATATACAGATAAAATTGACATTACCCCTGAAGAGATCTATCAACGTTTGCCAGAGGAAATCCCTGGTACATCTTTGCCGGATGGTGAGTCGATCACAGAAATCTTTGAGCAAATCAAAAAAGACGGTTATGAAAAGGTACTTGCGGTAACAATTTCCAGTGGATTGAGCGGGACATATAATGTGGTTCGTTTAATTGCACAACAGCAAGAAGAATTGGAAGCATATGTACTAGATACGAAAAATATTGGTATTGGTGCAGGTTTTTCTGCGATCCAAGCAGCAAAATGGCTGGAAGAAGGAGTAGAATGGGATCAACTGATCAGTAATCTGAATGAGTTAGTCGAAAGAACAAAAGTTTTCTTTAATGTTGCGACATTGGAATATCTTCAAAAAGGTGGACGGATCGGTTTAGTTGCTTCTATTGTAGGAACCGCTTTAAAGCTTAACCCAATCATCTCATGTAATGAAGAAGGGATTTATTACACAGTAGGAAAAGCTAGGGGACGTAAAAAAAGTTTGGATAAAACGGTTGCTTACGTCAAAGAAAAAATCGGTAATGCAAAGGTCTTCAACTTAGCTGTTGCCCATGGGGATGCGAAAGAAGAAGCAATTGAAATGGAAGCGAGACTTAAAAGAGAGTTCCCACAAGCAAACCAAATCTACTTTGGCCAGATTTCTCCGGCATTAGTAGTCCACACTGGTCCGGGATTATTGGGTGTCGGTGTACAAGTTTTAGAAGGATAAATCAAAAAAAGGAAACACTGAGGTGAAAATCAGTGTTTTCCTTTTTTATTGAAGTTAGAACAAAAAATAATAAAGTATTTTGCACTTTCATTTTAATTTTCTCTTTTGTTTTATAGGCAAAGATGAAACAAAAGCAGAAATACGGTATAATGAGAAGGTATGACAATAATATATAAGAGGTGGCTCTTTATGAAAAAAGTTTTAGTTGTCGATGATGAGAAGCCGATTTCGGATATCGTCAAATTCAATTTAGCCAAAGAAGGCTATGACGTTTATACTGCATATGATGGGGAAGAAGCCTTGGAAAAAGTTGCTGAGGTAGAACCTGATTTGATTTTACTTGATTTGATGCTACCTAAAATGGACGGCTTAGAAGTTGCTCGTGAGGTACGCAAAACTTATGATATGCCGATCATTATGGTAACAGCCAAAGATTCTGAAATTGATAAAGTCCTAGGCTTAGAGTTAGGCGCCGATGATTACGTGACCAAGCCATTTTCCAACCGAGAATTAGTTGCACGTGTCAAAGCAAATCTTCGTCGCGGTGCCACGGCTGCGAAGGAACCAGAAGAGGCAGCACCTGCGGAATTGACGATTGGTGATTTGACGATCCATCCAGAAGCTTACATGGTGACGAAACGAGGAGAAACAATCGAGTTAACACATCGTGAATTCGAACTACTCTTTTACTTGGCGAAGCACCTTGGACAAGTGATGACAAGAGAACATTTATTACAAACGGTTTGGGGTTATGATTATTTTGGAGATGTACGAACAGTGGATGTAACTGTACGTCGTTTGCGTGAAAAGATCGAAGATAATCCAAGCCATCCAAATTATTTAGTGACACGTCGTGGTGTCGGTTACTATTTGCGTAACCCAGAACAGGAGTAATTGGATGAAAAGAAAAGTCCGCTTTTTTCGATCAGTCAATTTTAAGATCGCTATTACCTTTATTCTGATTTTATTGATCTCGATCGAAATTATTGGTGCCTACTTTATACGTGGTTTAGAACGTTCCACGATCAATACATTTATTAAAGATATGAATCAAACGGTGGAATCATTAGCAACAACAATCAGCCCGGAATTGAATCGAAAAGATAATGCAGATGATGAAGAGGTAAATGCGAATATCAAAAGATTTATTGAAAACAGTGCGACTAGCGATATCATCGAAATACGGGTCGTTGACGAAAAAGGGATCATCCGAGGAACAACCGATGTCAATGAACAAAGCGCTGTGGGAAAGAAAAATGATTATGTTGATATCAATGATTTCACGACTAAACGTTATGTTGCTTTAGATAACGACGATAAACGGGTGAATATCAATGTTCAACCGATCCTGTCCCCGACCGGCGATGCCGTTATCGGGGCTCTTTACGTCAAAAGTAATATCGAACAAAAATATTCGGAAATCAATAACACAGCAGTCATTTTCTTTACTGCCTCACTAATTGCGGCATTTATTTCAATGATCGTATCTGTTTTAGTTGCTCGTTCGATTACACAGCCGATCGGTGAAATGAGAGAACAAGCCATTCGAATCGCTAGAGGAGACTACAGTCGGAAAGTCAAAGTGCATGGACAAGATGAACTTGGACAGCTGGCTGATACCTTCAATCAGTTAGCTGAACGTATTGAAGAAGCTCAAGATACAATGGAAGCTGAACGCAATCGTTTGGATAGCGTGCTATCCCATATGACAGACGGCGTCATTGCGACAGATCGCAGGGGTAAAGTCATTACGATCAATGATATGGCTGTTTCCTTGCTAGATATCAAAAACGAGGAAGCAATCGGACAATCGATTTTGACACTTTTAGATATCGAAGAAGAATATACGTTGCGGAAATTATTAGAAGATCCAAACGAAATGGTACTTGACCGTTCAACCAGTACATTGGAAAGTGATCAGATGATCTTGCGAGTAGACTTTTCTATGATCCGTCGCGAATCAGGTTTTATCAGCGGATTAGTAGCTGTCTTGCATGATGTGACAGAACAAGAAAAAACAGAACGGGAACGTCGTGAATTCGTCTCTAATGTTTCCCATGAACTTCGTACACCGTTGACAAGTATGCGTAGTTATATCGAAGCATTGAGCGAAGGTGCGTGGAAAGACGAGGAAGTAGCACCAAATTTTTTGAAGGTAACGCTAGATGAAACAGACCGAATGATTCGAATGATCAATGACCTCTTAAATCTATCTCGCATGGATACAGGTAATACCCAGCTTCAATTAGAATATGTCAATTTCAACGAGTTAGTGAATTTTGTTCTTGACCGGTTTGATATGATGGTGGGAAATCAGGAAAAAAATTATAAGATCCGTCGTGAATTTACGCAAAGAGATCTTTGGGTCGAAGTAGATACAGATAAAATCATCCAAGTAGTCGATAATATCATGAATAACGCGATCAAGTATTCACCAGATGGGGGAACGATTACTTGTCGCTTATTAGAAACGCATAATAACGTGATTTTAAGTATCACCGATCAAGGATTGGGGATTCCTAAAAAAGATCTGAACCGAGTGTTCGAGCGGTTCTATCGAGTAGATAAAGCACGTGCAAGAGCACAAGGTGGGACAGGACTTGGATTAGCTATTTCTAGAGAAGTGATTAAGGCGCATCGAGGCGCTATTTGGGCAGAGAGCAAGGAAGGAAAAGGGTCGACTTTTTATATCTCGCTGCCATATGAACCTTATGAGGAGGAATGGTGGGAATGAGAATCTCTGAAAAAGTCGTTCGTATAGGACTCATTTTGATGGTTGCGTTAAGCATATACTTCTCTTATGCAATCTGGCTGAGCCCAGCAGGAAAAAGTTCAATCAACGTAGATGAGACAAACACTCAAATGATCGAGTCTCAAAGCAATCGAAAAACTTCCGAAGTCTTTCTTCCGCTTCATGTTACATGGCACCATTCGGGAATGATCCAAGAAACCAACAGTGAAAATCTCGTGTACCGATTGCAATTGATCATCGATAAAGCAAGATTTGGAAAGCTTTCTGAAGTAGTTTCAGGAGACAAATCACAGTTTGAACAGGTGAAAAATCTGAACTCTGGTTTTGAGTTGGCCTATAATGCGCCTTTTTTGCTAAGAGAATACAAGGAAGCATTTGATTTAGATTTAGATGTGTCGAACTTGGCAAAAGAAAGCGAAAATATGTATTTTACTAGAATACAATTCGATCAAGGAAATAAAAAAATCCGATTTTTGAATTATTCGAACCATCTCGTATATGAAGCAAATATTTCGTTGAATTGGACAGATATCAATAAAGAATTAACAGCAAAAGACACAAAATGGACAGAAATGACAACAGAACCATCGACGATCGACACGCAATATGCTACGAAACATTCGATCAAACTGAAGAAGTATAGTTATATCCTGTCACAGCAACCCTATACACTTTTTAGAAATGCTTTTTTCCAGAAACCAGATAGCGTGAAAAATAATGATGAAAGCAATGAATTGATTTTTTACGGTGGGAATGAAACAATGTCTATCCATTCGGAAACGCAAGTAGTTGATTTTCGTGGAGAGCTGCCAGAGAAAAAAGAAAATGCTAGTGTATTTTCTGAAAGTTTCCCCTATATTAGCAAATTAGGCAGTTCTTTAGGGAACCTCAGATATTTTGACCGCAGTGACAATACGATCGATTATCGGATATTCGTGGAAGGCTTCCCGGTTTTTGGGACAGACAGCAGAGGACAGATTGGTGTGGAAGTTGGCGGTGAAACGAATGGTTCTGTGCAAGTGAATATCCAAACCAGTTTGAATACGATTCAAGTGCCGATACCTTCAGACGAAGAAGTAGAACTTGCAAGTACGAATGAAATCATCCAGCAGTTAAAAGCTAAGGGAGCAGATAGCAACAAGATTGGTTCAGTGATCGTTGGCTATACATGGCAAAATGTCAAAGAAACGAATCGTGTCGTTGATCTCTTACCTGAATGGTATGTGAAATATAAAGATAACTGGTATTCAGCTAACGACCTTCTGGAAAAATTACCTGGATTGGAGGCGAATTAATTGGATTTCAAAAAAATCGAATGGATATTTTTCGTCGCTTTTTTAGGGTTGAATGTGTTTTTATTCAGCAGTTATCATGACGCGGTATACCAAGAAAACAATGTCATTCGCTCTAATCAGACTGAATCAATCCAACAACGTCTGGCTAGCGACGATATCACTTACACGGGGAAGATTTCGTCTGAGAACAAGCAAGGCTATTATCTTAGCGCGGAGCAGACCAATCTTAGCACTTCATTAGCGAATTATCGCAAGGCTGGTAAAAGCGGCTTGCTGGCAAGTGGTGTGTTTTTAGACGGTGATGTTTTGACGAAATCTTTATCCAGTTCAGATGCTGAAAAGAACGTGATCGATCCAGATAAAATTAGTAGTTCCTTGGAAGATTTTTTATCTAACAAAGACAATATTTTATTCGGTAATGATTATGTGTACACGAAAAACTTTTCTCATTTAGAAGAAGAACCACTAGAAATCCAAGCAAGCCAAGAGTATGAAGGCATCCCATTCAATGATGATACAGCAAAAATCGTTCTTTCTTTAGAAAAAAACGATAATGATTATAGCATCACGAAATACATGCAGACGCATTTATCTGATATCGAGCAGCTGCGCGAAAAGACGGAACTGTATACGGAAGAGGAAGCAATCAATACATTGTACATCAATAACAAAATACCAAGAGGATCAAAAATTTTATGGCGTCAGCTAGCTTATTCCTGTATTCTGAAAGTCCGGGAAAAAAATGTGTATGTTCCTGTTTGGCATGTAGCGATCGAAACAAGCGATAAAGTGGTCCAAATTGAGAGCGTCAACGCTTTCAGCAATACGATCGTGACAAACAATACTGTACCAAAAGTGGAAGATCAATAAAAAAGCGAGTATAATGAAAAAAGTTTACAAAGTAAGAAGGGAAGTAGGAGTCAAATGGCTGAAGAAAAACCAGCTTTTAAAATCAGTATCCTAGCAAGTGGAAGTTCGGGTAATTCACTTTATATCGAAAGTGAAAAAAAACGGCTTTTGGTCGATGCAGGACTTAGCGGTAAAAAAATCACTTCCTTGATGGCTCAAATTGATCGGACACCGGACCAATTAGATGGAATACTTGTGACGCATGAACATCGAGATCATATACATGGCGTGGGTGTCTTGGCTCGTAAGTATCATTTGGATGTTTTTGCCAATCAGCAGACTTGGGAAGCGATGGAACCACTGATTGGAAATGTACCAGTGGAACAAAAACATCTATTTGAGATGGGGAAAGTCAGAACATTCGGCGATATCGATATTGAGAGTTTCGGCGTCTCCCATGACGCAGCGGCTCCGCAATTTTATCGTTTCCATAAAGAAAATCGGTCATTCGTCATGTTGACGGACACCGGATATTGCAGTGATTATATGCGAGGTGTCATTGAAAATGCCGATGGTTATTTGATGGAAAGTAATCATGATCTTGAGATGTTACGCATGGGACCTTATCCGTGGAATTTAAAACAGCGTATTTTAGGAGATAGAGGACATCTTTCCAACGAAGACGGTGCACTTGTCATGACTGATGTGATCGGTAATCGGACCAAACGAATCTATCTTGGCCATCTTAGCAAGGAAAACAATATGAAAGAACTTGCTCATTTAACAATGGAAAATGTTTTGAAAGAAAAAGATTTTGGCGTTGGACATGATTTTGAAATCTATGATACAGATCCAGATGAAGCAACTGAGCTATTTTCGATTTAAACAGTTCAATCAATAAAAATATAAAAAGCAGAAGATAAAATCAATCAGGGTTGGTTTTATCTTCTATTTTTATTTTTTTAGCATATTAAAAAAATAACCGTATTATCGACTGACTACACTGATGTGCTGCTTTTCATGTTTCTCATCCAGTATCTCATCTACTAATGCAATCGCGTAATCTGCCATGCTGATCGTACTGTCGCTAGCAGCGTTTCTTTGTAAATAATCATCACTTAACAAATAAGTACCTGTACGTTTGCCATGTGGATCAAATAAAGAAGCTGGACTGATATAAGTCCAATGTAGATTTTTAGATTGTTTCAATTTTAACAATCCTTCGTACATATTGAAAGCTGTTGGATAGAAGGGTGCATTTTTAGGTACTTGGTCAATCATACGAGTCGTCTTTTCTGTATCTAAGAATAACGAAGAGGCACCCCCAACGACAATTAAGCGTGTATCGGTTCCTTCAAGCATCTCAATCAAATGGGACAAAGAAGTTTGATGCATTTCTTCTTTTCCTTTGGGAGCGTTGAAAGCATCAACGACAACATCAAAAGATGCAAGATCAGTAGTTGTCAACTCAAATAAATCCTTTTGTATAAACGGAACATCTGATGGCAATTTTTCTGGATGACGCACGATTGCCGTCACGTCTAAATCTCTGGACAATGCTTCGTCTAAAATAAATGAACCTGCATGGCCAGTAGCTCCAATGAGTGCAATTTTCATAAAAAACCTCCTTTTTTATTCCTGTCCATTGTAAGCAGTTGCTGAATATTCGTCAAAGAATCCGATTTTTGAAAAGCTCAGTGCGCATTCCTTTCATGGTTCGTGATCATTGGGTATAGTTAAATTAAGAAAACTGATTGATAAAAATAGAAGTTGAAGGAGATAAGAAATGAAAGAGTGGTTAGATCGTGCCTTTTTACCAATGATAACATCTGTTGTGAATCTTAGACCCTTAACTGCTTTGCGTAATGGAATGACTTACACGATCCCAATAATTATTGTTGGCTCGCTGTTTTTCTTATTTGCTCATTTTCCTGTGGATTACATCGCTCAGTGGATAGACAAAACAGGATTTTCTATGTATTTTACACAAGTATACCAGGCTACATTTGATGTGATAGCCTTTTGGATCGTTTTTGCCATTGCATACGCTTATGCAAAAGAAGAAGACATCGATCGCTTACCAGTCGGCATAACAGCCTTGTCTGCTTATCTACTGCTTATTCAGCCACTAAATACTCAGATAGATACTGTCTGGACAGGTGCTGAAGGGATACTAGGAGCAGTTACAACTGGGCTCATCATCGGATGGGGCTATGCACGTTTAGTAAGACTTGCGAAAGGGTGGAAGCAAAGAGAGAAGATACCTGAAAATGTTTGGCAGTCTTTTACTTCATTGATTCCAATCATTGTTATAGTCACTTTTACGCTTATCGGTTCAGCGGTTTTTCAACATTTGTTCAGAATGACTGTTGTTCAAGGAGTATGGACATATGTCCAGCTTCCCATTCAATCGTTCATAGACACGTTGTTTGGTGTGCTTTTATTAGGTTTTTTTGTTCCGTTTTTATGGTTATTTGGTCTTCATGGATCTGCGATGGTCAATGGGTTGGTTAGTCCCGTCTTGCAAGCGAATTCATTAGCAAATGCAGAAATCTTAGCCTCAGGACAAGAGTTGACGGTGGCAAATGGCGGACATATCGTTACTCAGCAATTTCTCGATCAGTTCATGACGGTTACGGGTGCTGGATTGACGTTAGGGGCTGTATTTTTTATGACGGTTTTTGCGAAATCGAAGAAATACAGAGAATTAGGAAATCTTGCTCTTTTACCAGCCTTTTTCAACATCAATGAATCAATTATTTTTTCCACACCGATCGTGATGAACCCGATGATGGCTGTTCCTTTTATTTTCGCACCGGTCGTTTCAGGATTGATTACCTATTCCGCTTTATATTTTGGATTCGTTCCTTTATTTACAGCAGTCCAAGTCCCTTGGACAACACCGCCGATCCTCTCGGGTTTCTTAGTAGGCGGAGTGCCTGCAGCGATTTTACAAGGTATCGTGTTGTCAATTAGTTTTTTCATTTATTTCCCATTTTTGAAAAAAATAGATTCTGCAAACTGCAAAAAGGAAAGACAGACAAAAAATGATGGAGCAGCAGAAAAGATGAACGACTAAAAAACAAAAATACTCCTGTCGCTTTAGATTGGGAAAATCACCAATCTAGGATGACAGGAGTATTTATAGTCATGTTTATACTAGCCCTTTTTGGACAGCTAATTGAACAAGAACAACTAATGTGTTCATTCCTACGTGTGTGATCATCGATGTCCAGATCCGACCAGTTGCTTTGTACTCTAGGCTGAAGAAGAAACCTAGGAAAAAGTAGATTAGCAGATGACCATCATTATGAGCAAACGCAAACAGCAAAGAGCTGATCACTGCTCCGACCCAAAAATTTGAATATCGACTGATGATCCCCAGTATACTGCGGCGGAATACGAACTCTTCCATGATGGGTCCAGCAACAGTTGTCGCCAAAATAAAAGCGGGTGCTTCCATGATCATCTGGATGATATTTTGTGTATTCTCGGAAGGGGTTGCTTTGCCAAACAATACAGATTCTAACATGACAGCGATGCTTTGCAGAATCAATGCGACAAAGATTCCAACCAATCCATAAATAACAATCTTTGGAGCAGAAGCTTTTTTTACCGCTGATTCGATCGCTAAGGGTTCACGTTGCTTAAAATAAAAAATAGCTAGGACAACGGCGCCTAGTATATACATGACTGCAGTTGCTGTGATCAATTCAGACGTAGATTTTACAAGTCCTATCGAAGCTAGGATCAAGGGTGAGATAAAAATTAGACCATAGCAAAAAATGCTGAGGAAGCTATATTTTTTTAAAGACATGTAATTCCTCCTTTTAAGGGATAACAAGCATGCAAGGCAAGCTTATATCGATTGATTTCAATTATATCATAATTTCAATAAGCAGCTGTCAGAATAAAATTTCTTTTCTTTGATTTAAAAGCTTGCAAAAAAGAGGGAGAATGAGTATTATTAAAAATGTAGGTTAGCACTCGAAGGTTAAGAGTGCTAACAGATTAAAAAAAGAGTTATCGGAGGGATTTATCGTGTTAAAACCATTAGGTGATCGCGTCATTATCGAAGTCGCAAAAGAAGAAGAAAAAACTGTCGGAGGAATCGTTTTAGCTTCTGCTGCTAAAGAGAAACCCCAAACTGGGACAGTTGTTGCAGTCGGTGAAGGCCGTTTGTTAGAAAACGGTGAAAAAGTTCCTGCCGCTGTAAAAGCAGGCGACCAAGTTATGTTCGAAAAATACGCCGGTACAGAAGTAAAATACGAAGGAAAAGAATATCTGATCGTCGCAGGAAAAGATATCATGGCGATTGTTGAGTAAATTTGGAAGATAAAAAAATAATCAAAAATAATCAATGAGGTGAATCAATCATGGCAAAAGAATTGAAATTTGCAGAAGACGCACGCGCAGCTATGTTACGCGGGGTAGATAAATTAGCAGATACAGTGAAAGTAACATTAGGACCTAAAGGCCGAAATGTCGTACTAGAAAAATCTTACGGCTCTCCATTGATCACAAATGATGGTGTGACGATCGCAAAAGAAATCGAATTAGAAGATCATTTTGAAAACATGGGTGCAAAACTTGTATCAGAAGTAGCATCAAAAACAAATGATATTGCAGGAGACGGTACAACGACAGCAACTGTTCTGACACAAGCAATCGTTCGCGAAGGTTTAAAAAACGTAACTGCAGGTGCTAATCCTCTAGGCATTCGTCGCGGGATCGAATTGGCAACAAAAGCAGCAGTCGAAGAATTGCATAATATCTCAACTGTTGTTGATTCAAAAGAAGCCATTGCACAAGTAGCAGCTGTTTCTTCGGGTTCTGATAAAGTTGGACATTTGATTGCTGATGCAATGGAAAAAGTTGGAAACGACGGTGTCATCACAATCGAAGAATCAAAAGGGATCGAAACAGAACTAGATGTTGTAGAAGGTATGCAGTTTGATCGTGGTTACTTATCACAATATATGGTAACAGATAACGACAAAATGGAAGCTGTTCTAGAAAACCCATATATCTTGATCACAGACAAAAAAATCTCTAACATCCAAGATATTCTGCCATTGTTAGAACAAATCTTGCAACAATCACGTCCATTGTTGATTATTGCTGACGATGTAGATGGTGAAGCATTGCCAACTCTTGTATTGAACAAAATCCGTGGAACATTCAACGTAGTAGCTGTAAAAGCTCCTGGTTTCGGCGATCGTCGTAAAGCAATGCTTGAAGATATCGCTATTTTGACAGGTGGTACAGTAATTACTGACGATCTAGGTTTAGAATTGAAAGATGCAACAATCGAAAACTTAGGAAATGCTTCTAAAGTTGTTGTAGATAAAGACAATACAACGATCGTAGAAGGTTCTGGAGAAAAAGAAGCAATCGAAGCTCGTGTGCAATTGATCAAAAACCAAATTGCTGAAACAACTTCTGATTTTGACCGCGAAAAATTACAAGAACGCTTAGCTAAATTAGCAGGTGGTGTAGCTGTTGTTAAAGTTGGTGCAGCTACTGAAACAGAATTGAAAGAATTAAAATTACGCATTGAAGATGCATTGAATGCTACACGTGCCGCAGTAGAAGAAGGAATGGTCTCAGGTGGTGGTACAGCTCTAGTGAACGTTATCAGCAAAGTTTCTGCTGTAGAAGCAGAAGGAGACGTGGCAACAGGTATCAAGATCGTTGTTCGTGCTTTAGAAGAACCAATTCGTCAAATCGCTGAAAACGCTGGTTATGAAGGATCAGTGATTGTTGATAAATTGAAGAACGTGGAACTAGGCACTGGTTTCAATGCTGCTACTGGAGAATGGGTAAACATGGTTGAAGCAGGTATCGTAGACCCAACTAAAGTAACACGTTCTGCCTTGCAAAATGCCGCTTCCGTTTCTGCCTTGTTATTAACGACAGAAGCAGTCGTTGCAGATAAACCAGAACCAGCAGCGCCAGCAGCTCCTGCAATGGATCCATCAATGATGGGCGGTATGATGTAAGAAAAAGCAACTTGCTTATCTACAACTGATCATTAGTGAAAGACAGATAAAAAGAGGCTGGAACAGAAGCGTTTAACTCCAAGAAATAAGAAGAAATTCACGGAAATTGCTTTTCAAATTTTTGTGAATTTCAGCTTATTTCCGAAGGAGTTGCTTCTGCTTCCGCTGTTTATACGTGTTTAGAGCGTGAGACAAAAGTGTTCTTTACTTTTGTCTCACGCTCTTTTTTGTGTGTAATTATAATGAAAATAGTTATTTTTAATAGTTATAATTTTTTATCTATTAAAAGTAAATATCCATTCACTAATAATAAAGATATATTTACAGTATCATTATAATGTATTCAATTTAAAATAAGAGACTTTGGTAATAATGAAAGAGGAATAAAACTTTTCTTTGGCAAAACAAACTCCTTGCTATGAGACGCGTTTCATACACTATACTCAAAGTATCAAAAGGAGGGCTTGCAATGAATACTTATGTAGAGATAACAGATGGCACAACGAACAATTATTTTTATGCGTTTGTCGAGTTCAAGGGATCCGTATTAACGTTGTACAGTTTTCAAGGGTTGAATAGGAATATAGTAAAAGAAATACCAATGAATGAAATCGAAAATTTGACAAAAGATATATATTGGGGCGGGCAGCGGATCAGTTTTTCGCATGAAGGAAAAATGTATCAGTTTTTTGAATGCGGTCCAGCTGTGGTAGACTATTTACAAGAAAATCTTTTTGTATAGGTGGCGAAGCAGCAGTGGCAAACATTCGAGATATCGCAAAGCTCACAGGTTATTCAGTTTCTACTATTTCACGTGTAATCAATGGACATCCATATGTAGATGAGGAAAAAAGGAAAGAAATACTTGCGGTCATGAAAGAAGTCGATTATATCCCTAATGCAAATGCCAGACAGTTAAGTTATGGAAAAACGAAAAGCATTGGAGTGATTCTGCCTTATACCAATCATCCGTATTTTGATCAGTTGATCAGTGGGATCATTGAAGCAGCGTTTGATTATGATTACAAAGTGACACTTTTACCGACGGGCTATCAGAAAGAAAAAGAGCGAAGGTATCTTGAAGAATTTGCAGCTAAAGCTTTCGATGGATTGATCATTACGTCTCGTGCCAATACACTAGATGATTTATTGGCATATCAAAAATATGGACCTCTAGTTTTTTGTGAAGAAATCAAGGGAAAACAGGCAAGCTGTGTCTTTATTGATCGAGAACAATCAATTACAGAAGGTCTTACTTATTTGAAGCAGCAAGGTATAAAGCAATTGGGCATCACGTTGGGGCGAAGTGGCAGGCTAAGTTATAACTCAAAAATCACTTTGCAGCTATGTCATCAACTTTTTCCATCTTTTGATGAATCACTTGTTTTTTGGGATTGTATAGATGCAGAGAAAGGAAAACAAGCAGGCTTCTTTTTTAAAGAGCTTGGAGTTGATGGTGTCTTTACAAATTCGGATATGGTTGCAGCAGGCATCTTGCAAAGCTATCTGCAAGATAAGACACCAGTGGTGATTGGACGCGATAATTTGCTGATCAGCGAGCTTCTTGGTTTCCCAACCATCGACCACCATCTGGAAGCTTGCGGAGAAATGGCATTTCAATTGTTTCTTACAGAAAAAAAGGATAAAGTGAAAATACCTTATACGTTTATTCAACGATGAATATATTTAAAGTAGGATGAAAAAACTTGTGAAAGAATGGAGCAGACACCAAAAGTTAGCATAAAAATCTAACTTGGGTGTCTGCTGTTTTGTTATTAGGTCATTTTACGTGTACTTTTTTGTTGGATCATGTAAAAGATTACGCCTTTTTTTGGATAATTTCATTTAAAGCTTTTGCTGCACCATGACCACTTCGCTCGTCATAATATGCAGTGAACCGTTCATCGGCTTCGTACATCATTCCTAGTCCTTTATGCGCTTTTGGCTGATATTCAGGCCAGCTGTAAGATAACCACTTCTTATGAGCTTGGAAGATACGGTCTGCTAAGCTTTCATCTTCTGGTTCTTTTAAGTAAAGAGTGAGATCAAATAACATCTGCTTTTCAACAGTTTGCATTTCTTCATACGTTTCTTTATCCATATTCATCCATTTTTCATTGGATGCTGTAACCTTTTTTTTTCCGTATTTTTGTCGAATCTCTTGTCCATAGGATTCTTCATTTTCTTTCAACTTTTGTTGTTTAAACCCTTCAAATTTTTCTTTGTCACTCATTTTTCTTCCTCCTTCGTACATATCAAGTGTCTGTTGGACAGTTGTCAAGAGGGTATCGATTTGTGCCCGTTTTTCCAGCAACATTTGCTGATGCTTGATTAAAGCTTTCTGGTGGTCAAAAGATGGATTGTCTAAGACCTCTTGGATATCATCCAACTTGAATGCCATTGTTCGATAAAATAAGATGTGTTGCAGACGATCGACTTCTTTTTTGCCATAAATCCGATAACCTGAAGAATTGATCCTAGCTGGTTTTAGCAGTCCAATCTCATCATAAAAGCGCAAGGTTCTCGGACTGACTCCTGATATCTCTGACATTTTCTTTATTGTGTACTCCATTATTTTTCCTCCTGACAAATGTAAGCATAATCCTTTACGTAACGAGATGGTCAAGAAAAAATTGTATTTTTTTCTCATGAAATTATGTTATACTATTAAGTGATAAAAGGTAAATCCTTTTGTCTTTAAAGGTTCAATTGTAACCGATTCCTTAATGCTAGGAAAGATGGTAACATAACTTAAGATTGGATCTAAATCGACTATATAGAAAAGAGGAATGAGATGAAGCTAATCGAAACACCTGTGAATAGTAATTTAAATATTAAGACATTTTATCCTAAAGTAGTGGAATTCTTTTTTGGGAATACGGCTATTAATTATTACAAATTATTTTCGTTAGATCGAACACAACTGCTATTGGTAGACACATATGATAAAAAGCAAGTCGTGATGATCAATACGAAGAAAAAAATCACAAGGCAAGAAATCGACTATGCGATTCATCACGTTTTAAAAATGACACGAGAAGATGTCAAAGTCCATGTAGGAGTGAAACAGGAGCTAGAACGTGCCGGAATACAATTCAAACGTCCAAATAAAGATATTGTAGTGATAGAACAAAAAAATACGAAGGATTCTATTTAATAACGACTAATAATCATCTTTATGGTAACCTGCTCCATATCTAATGTATACAATAAAAAACAAGGCGAGACTGATTGATGTCTCGCCATTTTTGTTTCCATTCTATTGACAGCTGCTTTCTTACTTTGTATCTTTTTAAAAACGTGTGATATTTTTTCCGCGAGTTTTTTCAACGCAAGGTATATCTTGTCATAATTCGCCTTTCCAAAAAAATTCAATACATAATAAGTTATATCCGTTTCTTTGGGGATAAGAAGCAAAAAAGGAAAGACGTATTATTGCTTCAAAAACTTTTGCCATTGATTATGTTGTAGAGACATTTGGTTATATTTGTTCAATCATCGGTATCTTAACGGCTACGATTGTAGTAGGAAAATCTACTTATTTTATCAAGTAAGAAAAATAGAAAACGCTAATTTCTTCGTGTCTCGGATACATTGAATAAAATAAGTATTCTTTCTCGTTTAGGTTAAATACCAATAAGAAAGGATAGTTTTAGCAGATGGAGTTCATTTTTAGCAAGAAATATCCGTAAAACATGTGCTTTTTCAGAAAAAATGGAAGATTTCTTTTCCTATTAATTTTTTTTGTTATAATGGGTAGGAAATGAAAACTTGCCAAGAGGAGTAATACAAGATGAATAATACTTACCCAGACGACAGTTTGACGCTGCATACGGATCTATATCAAATCAATATGATGCAGACATACTGGGAATTAGGTCGAGCTGATTTACATGCTGTTTTTGAATGTTACTTTCGAGAAATGCCTTTTAACCACGGATACGCGGTTTTTGCAGGATTGGAACGGTTAGTCAATTATTTAGAGAATCTGACGTTCAATGATTCCGATATTGCTTACTTGCGTGGATTAGAAGTCTATCCTGAAGGTTTTTTGGAGTATTTACAAAATTTTGAATTTAAAGCAACAGTTCGTTCTGCTCGTGAAGGAGAACTAGTTTTTGCAAATGAACCATTGATCCAAGTGGAAGGGCCTTTAGCGCACTGCCAATTAGTAGAAACAGCACTGTTGAATATGGTCAATTTCCAAACGTTGATCGCGACAAAAGCAGCTCGTATCAAATCTGTCATCGGAGAAGATCCACTATTGGAATTTGGAACTAGACGGGCACAAGAACTGGATGCAGCAGTCTGGGGAACTAGAGCGGCATATATCGGCGGAGCAGATGCAACAAGCAATGTACGTGCTGGGAAGATATTTGGGATACCAGCTAGCGGGACCCATGCTCATTCGTTAGTCCAATCTTATGGAAATGATTATGAAGCATTTATGGCCTACGCTAAAACCCATAAAGACTGCGTGTTCTTAGTCGACACTTATGATACGTTGAAATCAGGTGTGCCAAGTGCGATTCGCGTGGCGAAAGAATTAGGTGACAAAATCAACTTCCAAGGCGTACGCATCGACAGTGGAGATATGGCCTATATATCTAAGCGTGTTCGGGAACAATTAGATGCAGCCGGATTTACGGAAGCAAAAATCTATGCTTCGAATGACTTGGATGAAGCAACGATTTTGAATTTAAAGATGCAAAAAGCTAAAATTGATGTATGGGGTGTTGGGACAAAATTGATCACAGCCTATGATCAGCCAGCCCTTGGTGCAGTATTCAAGCTAGTATCGATCGAAGATGATGAAGGAAAAATGATGGATACGATCAAGTTATCAAGCAATGCAGAAAAAGTAACTACTCCAGGGAAAAAACAAGTGTGGCGCATCACTCGAAATTTTGATGGGAAATCTGAAGGAGACTACGTGACATTATGGGATGAAGACCCTCGAGAAGAAGAAGCTATCTTCATGTTCCATCCAGTGCATACGTTTATCAATAAAACTGTTCGAGACTTTACAGCTCGCCCAGTTTTACAAGATATCTTTATCGAAGGAAAAAGAGTTTACGAATTACCTGCACTAAACGAAATCAAAGAATATACAAAAGAAAATCTAGATTCACTATGGGAAGAGTATAAACGAGACTTGAATCCGCAAAAATACCCAGTCGATCTGTCTACTGAATGCTGGAACCATAAAATGGCTATCATGGAACGAATGAAAAAAAGCGTAGCAGAACTTCATACAGAAGCATAGGAGGAGAATAAATGAGCCTGCAGACAGAAATTATCAATGAATTAGGTGTCAAACCAACAATTGATCCAAAAGAAGAAATACGTAAAAGTATTGACTTTATGAAAGCATATTTGAAAAAATATCCGTTTCTTAAAACTTTTGTACTAGGTATCAGCGGCGGCCAAGATTCTACTTTAGCAGGCCGTTTGGCGCAACTAACGATGGAAGAAATGCGTGAAGAAACAAAAGATGAAAACTATCAATTTATCGCTGTTCGTCTTCCTTATGGTGAACAAGCAGATGAAGAAGATGCAAAAGCTGCTCTTGACTTTATCCAGCCCGATGTTAGTCTGCGAGTAAATATCAAACCAGCTGTTGATGCACAAGTACAAGTATTAAGCGAAGCAGGTGTGGGAATCAGCGATTTTAACAAAGGAAATATCAAAGCACGTCAACGTATGATTACGCAATATGCCGTAGCTGGAGAAAGAGCAGGAGCCGTATTAGGGACAGATCATGCTGCAGAAAACATTACTGGATTCTTCACGAAATTTGGTGATGGTGGAGCCGACATTTTGCCATTATTCCGTTTGGACAAACGACAAGGGAAACAATTGCTTCAAGCATTGAATGCACCGGAAAAATTATACACAAAAATTCCGACTGCAGATCTTGAAGATGGGAAACCAATGATTGCAGATGAAGTCGCACTAGGTGTCACATATAATGAAATTGATGATTATCTAGAAGGAAAAGAAGTTCCCGCTCAAGCACAAGAAAAAATCGAAGCATGGTGGAACAAGACACAACATAAACGACATTTGCCAATTTCCGTTTTGGATGATTTCTGGAAATAACAATAAAGCAAAAACAGCCGTCCCTTCATAGGGATTGGCTGTTTTTGTTTTATAAAATAGAAAAGAAAAATATCAGCTGTAGTAAACTTTTAATTTGATATCCTGATCGTAATTACCGAATCCTTTACCAAATAAAGTACAGCCCCCCACATGTTTGGCATCGTCTTTCACTTCGATTCGCAAATGCCAAGTGTCTTGCTCTTTAGGGATGTCGTTGATCGTGATGTTTGACAAGGGTTCTCCATTCATATTCGTCAAGTGTTTGGTAATTCGGATCGTCTTCAGCAAGCCGTATTGATTAAGATTATCTGGATACCAATCAGGCGTATATTTACCGCGGATATCAGCAAAATCTCCAGGGCTCGTCCATGTTCCTAGCTCCACACCATTTAGGCTGAAAGTGATATCTGAAGGCCAATTGTCATTTGAAAAAGGAAATTCAGAAGAAATTTCCACAGAAACTTCCAACATCTCCAATGTATCCTCTGTATTTAAAAAATTAGGTGCCTGATACTCGACAAATCCGCTGGTAAACCAGAGAATGCGGGCATCCATCCTTCGAGGATCCATAAAATAGCGTGGTTCATCCACTTTCCCGATAAAATCATGGATCGTAGCTAAACCGCATGTTGGTTCAATTGCATAATTTGTATAGTGACCAATAGGTATCGATGTTTCTTTCGTATCAAAAGCATTGAATATTTTTTCTGGAAAACTAATATCGATTTTATCGACACGAAGGCTCGAAATTTTTTGTTGTCCTACTTTTTCTGTTTTGATGATGTTTGCTTCCTCTAGCTTTTTCACGTGCATCGTCGTGATAGCACTGCTCACTCCAAGTTCTTTTGCCAAATCTTTGACATTCATCTTTTTTTTGGAAAGTAGCTGGATGATCTTGATCCTTGTTTTACTAGCTAATGCTTCATATACCGGTAAGGATTCTTCGTTTATTTGTAGTTGCATATATATCACCTCTTAAAAGGTTTTTCTTATATATTAACATATTTGTTAATAAAAGTTATATTAAATTATTTGTTTTAATCATTATTAATATTTTGGTTAATTAAAATCGATAAAAAATAAGTAAGTTTAACATTTATATTATTGACAACGCTTTCAACGAGGTGTATTATTCATGTATAAATTAAAGGAGGTCAGTTATGGAAGCCACAATGTTGATTAGTAGTGTCAAGCGTGTAGGCAAAGTTGATCCGCGGTTGTACAGTTCATTTATTGAACATATGGGACGAGCAGTATATGAAGGGATTTATCAGCCAGATCATCCATCAGCTAATAAAAGTGGATTTCGCCAAGACGTCATTCACTTGGTAAAAGAATTGAACATTCCCATGATTAGATATCCTGGTGGAAATTTTGTGTCAGGATTTCGTTGGGAAGACAGTATTGGGCCCATAGCAAATAGACCTAGAAGGTTGGATTTAGCTTGGCGGACAATTGAAACGAATGAAGTTGGGATTCATGAATTTTATAACTGGTGTCAGCATGTGGGGGCCGAAATCAATATGGCTGTCAATCTGGGTACTCGTGGAGTAGATGCAGCTCGTAATTTAGTCGAATATTGTAATTTTCCTAAAGGAACTTATTGGAGTGATTTAAGGCGTTCGAATGGTCAAGAGAGCCCTTTTGGAATTAAGACATGGTGTTTAGGGAATGAAATGGACGGTCCTTGGCAGATTGGACATAAAACAGCGGAAGAATATGGACGGTTAGCAGAGGAAACGGCTAAGGCGATGAAACTCGTAGATGATTCAATTGAGGTGGTTTTATGCGGAAGTTCGAATCGGCAAATGCCTACATTTGGTGATTGGGAGTTAACAGTTCTTGATCAAGCGTACGATCAAATAGATTATTTGTCTCTGCATCAATATTATGGCAACCAAAAAAATGATCTTTCTCATTATCTTGCACGTTCCTTAGACATGGATCGGTTCATTTCTGAAGTGACAGCGATGTGCGATACAGTCAAGGCGAAGAAACATAGTAAGAAGCAGATCAACCTGTCCTTTGATGAATGGAATATTTGGTATCATTCAGCGGAACAAGATGAGCAAGCAGCGCCTTGGCAGATTGCTCCTCCTTTACTAGAAGATAACTATAATTTTGAAGATGCATTACTATTAGGCTGTCTATTAATCACTTTATTGAAACATGCAGATAGAGTAAAGATTGCTTGTCTTGCTCAATTGGTAAACGTTATTGCACCAATCAGGACAGAAACAAACGGAGAAGCTTGGAGACAGACGATCTATTATCCATTTATGCAAGCTGCTGTGTATGGACAAGGAGAGGTGTTAAGCCCACAAATTCGTTCAGCAAACTATGCGACGGAAGATTTTGAAGAAGTGCCGTATTTAGAAAGTATAGCCGTAATAAATGACAAAGAACTTGTCATATTTGCAGTTAACCGTGGAGAAGAAGAAATGAATCTAACTGTTCACTTGTCTGAATTATCATTAGAGGGAGTGATTGATTTTTCTGAAATGAGTGGATTTGATACAAAAGCAACTAATCTTCCTAAAAGTGAACAAGTAAAACCAAGTCATTCAACAAATGTAAAAGCTGAAGATGGGAAAATCAATTGTTTATTGAAACCGCTATCTTGGAATGTGGTCAGATGTCGTTTATCAGATGAAGGAGGAACAAAAAATGAAAGGTAAAAAATGGTTAATTGGCTCTTTGTTGGTAGCTGCAACAGGTATTTTAGGAGCTTGCGGTGGCGGAAGTTCAGCAGAATCTGATTCTGATAAAGAAGTGACTTTGACTTTTTGGAATGGGTTTACTGCATCTGATGGTGAAATATTGCAAGAAATCGTTAATGAATTTAATAAAACAAATGATAAAAACATCAAAATTGAAATGGATATCATGACTTGGGCCAATTTGAATGAAAAACTTCCTACAGCGATTTCTTCTAAAAAAGCACCTGACTTTATTGCATTAAATTATCCAGATTTTGCACAGTATGTAGAAAACGGAGCGGTACAACCATTAGACGATTTCTGGGAATATGATGGAGTAGATAAATCTGATTTTAAAGAAACGGCTATTGAATTAGGTGAAGTAGAAGGTAAACAGTATTTTGTCCCCATGCAGGTACAAGGCATGTATATGTATTGGAATAATGATTTGTTTAAACAAGCTGGATTAGATACTGAACAACCACCTACTACTTGGGAAGAATTGACAGAAATGGCACCAAAATTAACTGATAGTAGTAAAAATGTATCAGGTTTTGTCTTCAATAAGGATGGAACTGCACCGTTATATAACTGGATGTTAGCAAATGGCGGTAAATTAGTGAACGATGATTATACTAAGTCTGAATTTGCGTCTCCTGAGAACCTTAAAACGTTAAAAGCGATCCAAAAAATGATCCATGTAGACAAGACTGGTCCAGAATCGATTTCTGGCGCCGAAATGGACAATTTAATGAATGCTGGTCAACTAGCCATTGAAATCAATGGGCCATGGTTAAATAACGGATTGAAAGCAAACGAGATTGATTATAATGTGACTACCTTACCACAAGGGAGTGATTCAGACAAAAAAACAGCTATTTTAGATGGCGTAGGATATGCCATTCCGGCAAGTACAGATAATAATAAAAAAGAAGCTGTCTATGAGTTTTTGAAATATTGGAATACAACTGAAATTGGTAAAAAATGGAGTATCGAAAATGGTTTTCCTGCCTACTTGGATTCAGTAGCAAAAGATGAAGAAGTAAAAAATGATCCTATTGTATCTGAATTATCGAAACAAATGGACTATGCAGAGCCATATTTACCAGGTTTTACCCAAATCTCTGCGATCAATAACGATATCATCAATCCACTGATTGAAAAATTATTAGCAGGAGAAGATCCTGAGACACTCATGAACGATGCAGATGATGCCATCAATCAATTACTGCAAAAATAGTACAGAACTTTATACAGGATAGACTGTTGGCAAGATACAGATATCTGAATGATCGACCTAGTATTTGCAGATAGGTGTTATTGCAAAAATCACAGCGATTGTTCGGATATCTTATTCAGATTCGTTTAAACCAAGATTGTATATTTTATCAAAATGAAAGATGAGGTGGACTATATGAACGGATTCACCAAATATTGGAATCGTCCTGATCGTGCTGCGTATTTGTTTTTAACTCCATCTTTTTTAGTTTTATTATTATTTACTGTCATACCGCTTTTAGGAACATTTGCTATTAGTTTTACAGATTTGAATATTTTCTTTACATCAAGAAATTTTGTAAGTTTTGAAAATTTCACACGTATATTTAGTGATGAACGAGCAGTTAATTCGTTGATTCATTCTTTATATTTCACCGTACTCGAAACGCCAACACAAATTATCGTTGGTTTATTAGCAGCAGTAGCATTATCTAAAAATACCAGATTCAATCGTTTTTGTCGTTCGACATTTTACATTCCAGTTATTTGTTCATTGACGTCAATTGCGATTATTTTTTCTATGTTGCTTGATCCGAATGTAGGGGCGATTCCTTACTTGTTTTCACAAGTCGGCTTGCCGATCCCTCAATTTTTTCGCGATCCAACCCTTGCTATGCCGACGGTAGCCATCATGACTGTTTGGAAGAATTTTGGTGTTACTATGACGATTCTCTTGACTGCTATTCAGGGAATCTCTCCCTCTTTGTATGAATCTGCTCAAATGGATGGTGCAACAAATCGACAGCAGTTTTTTAACATTACGCTACCTCAGATCGTTCCCTCCTTAGGTTTTTGTATTTTAACGAATCTGATTGGTTCGATGCAAGTGTTTGACCAAGTATATGTTGCAACCGCTGGTGGCCCACAATTTAAGACAGAAACAGCTGTTCAATATATTTACAGTCGAGGATTTACAGCACCTTATGAATTGGGCTATGCATCAGCACTGTCTTCGGTTTTGTTTATCATTGTTGCAACTATAGCTATCTCCACTAATGTGTACATGTCACGGAAAGAAAAACAAATGAAATAGGAGGGAAACCTGTATGGCACCAGAAAGCTCGATTACAGTTACTGTGAATAGTCGAAAAGCAGTTAGTGGTAAAAAAATCATTCGAACGATTAGTATGCTAGTTATATTGTTGGTTATTGCGTTTCCTTTTTTGTGGCTGATTATTTCTTCTTTTAAACACGAAAAAGACATTATCTCATTTCCGCCTAGAATATTTGCAGATAGCTATACCCTAGATAACTATATTAAGGTTTGGACAACGATCCCTTTATTAGATTACATCAAAAATACAGTGATTTTTGCTGGAGGGACAGTGATCACTTCTGTATTCTTTGATTCTCTTGCGGGGTATGCATTTGCTCGTATGCGTTTCAAAGGAAAATCAGTTTTGTTCTATTTCGTTTTGCTGACAATGATGATCCCATTCCAAGTCTTCATGATTCCTCTATTTATTGAAGTCAATTTGCTTGGCATGCTTGATACTTATGCAGGTTTGATCATTCCTCGTATGACAACTGCATTTGGTATCTTCATGATGCGTTCCTTTTTTATTACTTTACCAGATTCTTTGGAAGAGGCAGCACGCATTGATGGATTAAGTGAGTTTAATATTTTTTTGAAAATCATGTTGCCATTGAGCAAACCTACTCTTTTATCATTAGGGATTTTCACGCTGATGAATAGTTGGAATGACTTGCTTTATCCATTGATATTGACAAGTAGTTCAAAAATGAGAACTTTACCAGCAGGGTTAGCTTTATTTACAGGGCAGAACATTTCTTTTTATGGACCTGTAATGGCTGGAACGGTTATTTCAATGCTGCCATTACTAGTGGTTTATATTTTTGCACAGAAATATTTTGTTCAAGGAACAGCTATGTCTGGAATGAAAGAGTGAGGAAGATGAAAATAGTTGAGACTAAATTTTATGGACAGTTGATTGTGGTTTCTGATTACATCTTATTAGGTATTCTCTGGGTAATCGTGTGTTTGCCTGTTATTACTATCGTGCCTGCTACATGTGCTGTTTTTTATGTAATGGCGCAATGGAAAGGTGAGGGATCAGGAAATATCATTTATTTTTTCTTTCAAGGAATAAAGCAACATTTTGGTAAGAACTTGTTCCTTAGTCTGTTAACGATCATTATTTATTTTCTTGTTAATCAATTATTAGAAGAACAGACAATCGTACTTTCAATTAGTGGATATGTAGTTTTACTTATTTATTCCATGTTTCTTTTATCCTGGATATATGTGATTTCTGAAAACAAAGATATCACATTTTTACAAATTTTTGAACAAAGTGCATGGAAAGTATTTTTTGATTTTTTGAGAAATATTCTTTGTTGCGTATTGTTATTAGGATTTGTACTGCTCATATTTCTTTTCCCTCCTTTTATTTTTATCTTTGCTGGTGGCGTATGGAAACTTGTATCTATTATCTTGACTATAGGAAATGAAAGGTAGGGAAAGCTGTTGGACGAAGAAGTGAAAGTAAAAATCAGAGAGGATTTTACGGTAGGAGAGATCAGTTCTCGGCTGTTTGGCTCATTTGTTGAGCATATGGGAAGTGTCGTCTATACAGGGATTTATGAACCGGGCCATGAAACAGCTGATGGTGACGGGTTTAGACAAGATGTCCTCTCTTATGTAAAGGAATTAGAATTAGGTGTCATTCGCTATCCTGGAGGAAACTTTACATCTGGTTATGATTGGGTGGATACTGTAGGTAGGAAAGAACAACGACCAAAAAAAATTGATTTAGCATGGCGAGGTATAGAACCAAATTCTTTTGGACTCCACGAATTTTTTAAATGGATCAGTCATGTACAAGCGAAACCGATATTCACGGTGAATTTAGGAACAAAAGGAATTGATGAAGCAAAAAATTTAGTAGAATATTGTAATTTTCCAAAAGGAACCTTCTGGAGTGATTTAAGAATAAAAAATGGGCAAAAAAAGCCTTTTGGCGTTAAATTATGGTGTTTAGGGAATGAGCTAGACGGTCCATGGCAAGTGGGGGCTAAGAGTGCTTATGAATATGGTAGGTTAGCAAATGAAGCCTCAAAAGTCATGAAGTTAGTGGATGATTCAATTGAAACAATCTTAGTTGGAAGCTCTACGCCACGTTTACCATCGTACCCTGAATGGGATCGTATCGCATTAGAAGAAGCTTATGAGAATGTAGATTATTTAGCTTTGCATAACTATATTGATAAGTATGATGAAGAAGACTTGACTAAACCTCCTAAAAATGAGCGTGATGATACAGCGACATACCTTGCAAAAGCTTATCGATTCGATCGTCAAATTGAAGAAATCGTTGCTACTTGTGATTATGTAAAAGGATATTTGAGAAGTGAGAAAACAATGTATCTAGCGTTTGATGAATGGAATGTACATGCCCAACCGGAAAAAAGACATAGGGATTTTGAAGTCGGTAGTCCCATCGATTGGTGTTACTTTACTATGGAAGATACATTATTATTTGGTTCATTAGGGCTGGCTATTTTACGACACGCAGATCGCGTAAAGATTAGTTGTCAATCATTGTTAGTAAACACAATACCTTTAATACTGACAGATGCTAAAGGACAAGCATGGAGGAATCCAACTTATTATGTGATGCAACACTTATCGAAATATGCTAAAGGTCAAGTATTGAAACAACAAATCATTTGCCCTGTTTATGATTGTGAAAAGATAAAAAATGTTCCTTATGTGGACAGTGTGATCGTAGATAACGGCAATCAGCTGACTATTTTCTTGATCAATCGCACAAATGAACAACAAAAGATAACGATTGAACATGATTTCAATTTGCTAGATCAAGGAGAGCACTACACATTAACCAGTAGCGATCTGTTGGACAAAAATACACGTGAAGAACCAGAAAAAATAAAACCTGAAATAAACTATTTTTCAATAGAAAAACATGACGAATTAAATGTAGGGATAGAAAAATACTCTTGGAATGTAATTAGAATAAAGAAAATGTGAGGAAATTTGTTATGATGAAGACACTTTATAATAATCCTATCGTTCGGCAACGGGCAGATCCTTGGGTATATAAACATACAGATGGTTATTATTATTTTACAGGATCGGTTCCAGGCTACCAAGTGATTGAATTAAGAAGGGCAAAGTCACTGAATGAATTAGAACATGCTGCAAGCCTGATTGTATGGCAGGCTCATGAAGAAGGACCGATGAGTGAATTGATCTGGGCACCTGAAGTCCATTATATCAATGGAAAATGGTATATTTACTTTGCTGCAAGCAATCATAAAACTATACGTGATGAATCTCATCATCACCGCATGTTCGTACTTGAAAATCAGCATATAGATCCAATGAATACAGATTGGATAGAAAAGGGACAAATAAAAACGAAAAGGGAAACTTTCAGTTTAGACGGAACAACTTTCTCTTCTCAAGGAAAGCTATATTATGTGTGGGCCCAACAAGATCCTGAAATTACTGGGAATTCTAATCTTTATCTATCCGAAATGGATAATCCTTGGACGTTAAAGGGGAAGCAGATCCTCCTTTCTATACCTGAGTATGAATGGGAAAAACGGGGTTTTTCAGTAAATGAAGGTCCAGCAGTCCTTACTCGCAATGGGAAAATATTCATTACGTATTCTGGTAGTGCAACAGATGAAAACTATGCCATGGGCCTGCTGTGGGCTGATGAGCACAAGAATCTTTTATTAAAAGAATCATGGCATAAATTATCGGAGCCAGTATTCGTTTCTTCTGAAAAAAATAAGCAATTTGGTCCTGGTCACAACTCGTTTACGGTTTCAGAAGACGGGTGCTTTGATATTTTGATCTATCATGCTCGACCAGAGAAGAACCAAAAAGGGGATCCGTTAGACAATCCTAATCGGCACGCGAACGCGCAATGCTTTACGTGGAATGAGCAAGGATTTCCAGAATTTGGTGAACCTGTTCCGTATGCCTTATGAGCACAAGAAACCTTGATTTTTGCTTGAATAAACCTTGCAGACTCGTTATGATATATGTACGTACAAATAAAAAGGGGCAAGGCAAATGGCAAAATATCAAGATATTGCAGAAGAGATAAAACAAAAGATCCTTCGTGAGGAATACGAAGTAAATACAACCATTCCCTCAGAATTCAAGCTGCAAGAAATATATGACGTCAGCAGACATACGATTCGGCAAGCAATCGCTGTGTTGGTAAATGAGGGCTATCTGCGTAAAGAAAAAGGGTCGGGCACATATGTAGATGACAGCTATAAGAAAGAAAAAACACCATTGAACAGAACAAAAACGATCGGTGTCATCACCACATATCTCTCTGATTATATTTTTCCGTCGATTATCCGAGGAATCGAAAATGAATTACGAGAATCTGGGTATTCATTGCTTTTAGCCAGTACGAATAACGATCACGAATTGGAGAAAGAGTGTTTGAAGAAAATGATTGCTTATGGGGTAGATGGTTTGATCGTTGAGCCTACGAAAAGTAATCAGTATAACCCAAACTTAGCACTTTATGTTGCTTTGAGAGAACAAGGCATTCCGATGGTGATGATCAATGCTGCTTATGAAGAGTTAAATGCCTCTTATATTTGTTTAGATGATGTGAAAGTCGGTTTTATGGCAGCAGAATATTTGATAAAAAAAGGACATCAGCGTCTGTTGTTCATCACAAAAATCGACGATCTTCAAGGAAAATACAGGATGAAAGGTTTTATCAGCGCGTGTGAACAGTATAATGTGCGTTTTTTGACGGAAGATATCATTACTTTCACCACGGAAACACGAGAAACAATCGCTGAAAAAACAGTACAACGGTTGAAAGAAGAACAAGCTTTAGATGGCATCATTTGCTATAACGATCAAATAGCTAGTTTAATGCTAGATAAGTTGACAGAAAATGGCTATCATATTCCAGATGACCTATCGATCGTAGGAACAGACGATTCTTCTTTAAGCCATTTAGGGAATAAAAAATTGACAACATTGACGCATCCAAAAGAAAAGTTGGGACAAGATGCCGCACGGTGGATCGTCACAACGATTGAAAAAGGACAGGCACAGCCAAATATTCTCTATGAACCTGTACTAGTTGAACGGGAAACAGTGAAAGAAAACGAAAAATAAGAGACGGGTTTTTACCGCCTCTTATTGCTCCTACGGTTACTCGTCGCAATGTTTGTGAGAGCTTTTGTCATCGCTCAAGGCTGAACGTTTCTTTCACCACCTCTCCACTAAACGGTGTTCTCCTACCAACTGGTCACAAGTCACAATATTCATCAAACATGAGAAGCTGTTTTTTGAAATTGTTCCTTGTGACTGGAAACTAAGCGGTTCCTTCTTATTTCTTGAAGCTGACCACTTCTGTCACAACCTCTTTAAGAATGATGGATAGAAATACGTTTAGGATAAGTTTTTTTAGATGCACTTTGTTCGATTTCCTCTAAAGATTTCCCACGAGTTTCTGGTACGATCTCTTGAATAAATAAAACCCCTAAAAAGCAGATGATCCCAAAAATGCCGAAAACGATTTCTTGAGACATAGAAGCAGTCATCACAGGAAAAAGCAAGCCAACTAGGAAAGAACCAATCCAATTAAAAGAAGAGGCTAGGCCAGATGCTCGCCCGCGGACAGCTAGTGGGAATATTTCGCCTATGATTACCCATGTCAGTGGAGCCCATGTGCAAGAATAAAATGCGACATAAATACATAAAAACAAGAGAATCAACAACGAATTTGTATGAGCATCCAGTACAGTTCCTAAAACAGCTGGTAGGATGAATGAAAGTCCCATCACGCTACCGCCTATTTTCAATAAAGTTCGCCGATTGAACTTGTCTGCAATAACCAAAAAGAGCAAAGAACCAGCAACTAAAATGATTCCTTGGATGATCGGCCACATCAATGCATCGCTCGCTGCATGCCCAGTCGCTTTTTCTACGATCAGCGGAATATAGTAAAAAATAGCATTAGCTCCTTGAAATTGCTGGAATACTGCTACACCAATACCGGCAATGACTAAGGAACGATATTTTTCTAAAAACAAAGTATGCCAAGAAGTTCCGGTTGTCTTTTCTTGTTTGACATTCAGCTGGATTTGTTCGAATTCCTGTTCAGCTTCTTTTGGTGTCCGAATATAGTTCAATACTCTTTTTGCCTCTTCCAAGCGGCCAGATTGCATAAGAAAACGCGGTGACTCTGGTAGAGCTAAAACACCGAAAAATAAAATCAGCGCGGGGACAGCAGCGAGCCCTAACATCACGCGCCAAGCCATCGTTTCAGGCAACACTTTTAGCAAATAATCTGCAACATAGGAAAGGAGCATGCCAGAAGCAATCATCACTTGATTGATCCCTGACAATCTTCCCCTTAGTCTAGCAGGAGCCATTTCAGACATATAAGCAGGAACTAGGGCAGATGCAGCGCCAACAGCTAAACCTAGAAGAATCCTTGCTGCAATCAGAAAATAAGAACCATTGTGAGGGGCAGATGCAGAAAGGACAGAACCAGCCATAAAAATAAGTGCAGAAAGAAGAATCATTTTTCGTCGTCCAAGCTTATCAGAAAGAAGACCAGATAAAGAGCCGCCAAGGATCGCACCTAACATGACCGAAGACGTGATCCATCCTATCAAAGAAGCTTTACCTGCCAAACCCCAATCATGCTGTAAAAAAGGTAAGGCGCCGGTCATAACACCAATATCATATCCAAATAGAATGCCGCCAAATGCGCCAAAAAAATAAATAAACGATGAGGAAACTTTTTTTTCTTTTTTCATAAGTATTCTCTCCTTCTAGAATTTCGAGAAGGCGGTTGATCAGATTTTGTAAGCAATTTCATTTTATAACTTATGTACGTACAAAACAAGTGTTTTTTATTGTATTCTTGTAAATAACCGCTTGACATGTACGTACAAAAGTATACAATAATCATTGTAAGCGCTACTAAAAAGACGGTTTGATCAGGTTTGACGAGAAGGAGGGAGTTAAATCATTATGAAGGAAGTAAATGCGCAAAGTATGTTAGATGTCATAGATGGTCGTACATCTTTAGGGATTGAGTTTGGATCAACTAGGATCAAAGCTGTATTGATTGATTCATCTTTTACTCCTATTGCCGCTGGTAGTTATGAGTGGGAAAACAAACTAGAAAATGGTATCTGGACCTATTCATTAGAAGATATTTGGAAAGGACTGCGCGTCAGTTACCGAAAAATGGCAGCAGAAGTATTCGAAATCTATGGCGAGAATCTTACGACAATCGGGTCGATTGGGTTCAGTGCAATGATGCACGGTTATCTAGCATTTGATAGCAAGGAACAGTTACTAGTACCATTTCGTACTTGGCGAAATACAATCACTGAAGAAGCAGAACGAATATTAACGGAAAAATTTCAATACAATATTCCGCAGAGATGGAGTATCGCTCATTTGTATCAATCTATTTTGAATAAAGAAGAACATGTGAAAGAAATTAATTTTTTGACAACGCTTGCAGGTTATGTCCATTGGCAGCTTACTGGTGAGAAAGTACTAGGCGTAGGAGATGCATCAGGCATGTTTCCTATCGATCCTTCAACGAAAACCTACCATCAAGAAATGAAAAATATTTTTGGTCAGTTAATCGAAAAAGCGCACGTAGCGATTGACTTGGATCACATTTTGCCTAAAGTTCTAGTAGCAGGAGAAGAAGCTGGCAAGTTAAGCGAATCAGGGGCTTATCTGATCGACCCTACGGGAAATTTGAGACCAGGAATCCCGGTTTGTCCGCCAGAAGGGGATGCAGGAACCGGTATGGTCGCTACGAACAGTGTAGCCAAACGGACAGGGAACATTTCGGCTGGTACTTCCGCCTTCGCTATGATCGTATTAGAAAAAGAACTAGAAAATGTCCATCCGGAAATCGACATGGTCACTACACCTTCAGGAGAACTAGTAGGCATGGTTCATACGAATAACTGCTCTTCGGATATCAATGCTTGGGTCAGTATTTTTGAAGAATTTACCAATTCTTTGGGTATGGAGATAAGCAGAGATAAATTATTCACGGTATTATTCAACAAAGCGCTAGAAGGCGATACGGATTGCGGGGGATTACTTTCTTATGGTTATTTTTCCGGTGAAAACATTACAGGAGTAAATGAAGGAAGGCCATTATTTGTACGTACACCAGGTAGCCGTTTTGATTTAGCGAATTTCATGCGGATCCATTTAGCCAGTGCTTTTGGTGCAATGAGAATCGGAATGGATATATTGAAATCTGAGAATGTCCAAATTGATCGTTTAGTGGGGCATGGGGGGATTTTTAAAACACCAGAAGTTGGACAGCGGATTCTAGCATCTGCTATGGAGGCACCAGTTACAGTGATGGACACAGCCGGAGAAGGTGGAGCGTGGGGAATCGCGTTATTAGCAGCCTATATGATGGATCGACATGGGAAGTCTTTAGAAAACTTCTTGGCAGAAGACGTGTTTGGACAAGACCAAGGAATCACCATCACACCTTCAGCAGAAGAAATAGCAGGCTATCAGATATTTATGAGACGTTACCGTGAGGGGATCGACATTGAAAAAACAGCGATTCATCAATTGCAAGAAAAAGGAGTGATAGAAAATGCTGGAACAACTGAAAGAAGAAGTATACCAAGCAAATCTTGACTTGCCTAAACACGGACTCGTCAAATATACATGGGGAAATGTGAGCGCTTTTGATCCTGAAACACGATATTTCGTTATCAAACCTAGCGGAGTCAGTTATGAAGAGATGACAGCAGACGACATGGTCGTTGTGGACTTGGACAATCATATCATTGAAGGTAAACTCAATCCCTCTTCGGATACGCCTACTCATGCTGTTTTATATCGTTCATTTCCTCAAATCGGAGGAATCGTCCATACTCACTCGACATGGGCGACGATCTGGGCACAAGCAGGATTGGATGTTCCTGCGATGGGGACGACGCATGCAGATACTTTTTATGGATCGGTACCTTGTGCTCGATTTTTGACACAACAGGAAATCGACAGCGGGTACGAATATGAAACAGGAAAAGTTATCATAGAAACATTCAAAGAACGCAAAATTGATCCCTTAGCAATTCCAGGGGTACTTTTACACGGACACGGTCCATTTACTTGGGGGAAAGATGCGCAAAGTGCGGTAATGAACGCAGTCGTACTAGATGAAGTATGCAAGATGAATTTATTTACCAGACAGCTCAATTCATTTTCAGAAGAGCTGCCTCAACGGATTTTAGATAAACATTATTTACGAAAACACGGAAAAAATGCGTATTACGGACAAAACAAATAAAAGGAGTGGCTAATTATGTTGAATATTGGAGAAAAAGAATTTTGGTTTGTTGTAGGATCACAGCATTTATATGGGGAAGAAGCACTGCGAGAAGTAAAGAAACATGCACAAGAAATGGTCGATGAACTGAATGAAAATGGCCAATTGCCTTATCCAATCCGCCTTCAAGAATTAGCAGTTACTGCTGATACGATCACAAAAATCATGAAAGAGGTCAATTATCGAGAAGAAGTAGCAGGTGTGATCACTTGGATGCATACTTTCTCACCAGCAAAAATGTGGATCCGCGGGACAAAGCTTCTACAAAAACCATTGCTTCATTTAGCTACGCAATATAACGAAAGCATTCCTTGGAAAACGATCGATATGGATTTCATGAATTTAAATCAATCCGCTCATGGTGACCGCGAATATGGGTTCATCAATGCTCGATTAAATAAACAAAATAAAATCGTCGTTGGCTACTGGAAACGACCTGAGATCCAAAAAGAGATTGCTGATTGGATGGATGTTGCAGTAGCCTATAATGAAAGTTTTGGAATAAAAGTGGCTCGTTTTGGTGACAACATGAGAAACGTGGGTGTCACAGAAGGAGACAAAGTGGAAGCACAGATTCAATTTGGTTGGACTGTTGATTATTTTGGTATCGGAGATCTTGTACAAGTAATCGATCGCGTATCAGACGAAGAAGTCGATCAATTATTTGAAGAGTACAAGGAATTGTATACCTTCGACTATGGTGATTATGAAGAAAAGACATGGGAGGAACATGTAAAAGTACAAGCTCAGCAGGAAATCGGTATTCGCCGTTTCTTAGAAGAAGGAGGCTATAACGCTTTTACGACTAATTTTGAAGACCTGTATGGAATGAAACAACTACCTGGACTAGCTGTACAACGTTTGATGGCAGAAGGATACGGTTTTGCTGGGGAAGGCGACTGGAAAACTGCAGCGATTGATCGGTTGCTGAAAATCATGGCTCGAGGGAAAGATACAGGATTCATGGAAGATTATACTTACGAGCTAGCTAGTGGCCAAGAAGCAATCTTGGAATCCCATATGATGGAAGTAGATCCGACGCTTGCTGCGACGAAACCAAGAATCGTTGTTTCTCCTTTATCAATGGGAGATAGAGAAGATCCGGCGCGTCTTGTATTTGATGGGAAAGCAGGAGAAGGGGTAGTCGTATCGATGGCAGATTTCGGTACGCATTATAAACTGCTGATCAATGAAGTAGAAGCCTTTGAACCAACGACTGAAGCACCTAATTTACCTGTTGCACGTGTGTTATGGAAAACTAAACCGAATTTCCATGAAGGTGTCCATTCATGGATTCAGGCAGGTGGCGGTCATCATACCGTTGTCTCGCTAAATCTAACAACAGATCAAATTGAAACGTGGGCAAAATTAGTTGAGTTGGAAACAGTGGTTATTAGATAAAAAGAGGTTGTGAAAAAGCCACTTAGTTTTAAGAAATAAGAAGAGATTGACGAAATTTGCTTTTCAACTTTTTTGAAATTTAGTCTTATTATCAATGTCAGCTAACGGAACACCATTTATCAAGATATCTCACCCTCAATATTTTGCTCTCGAAAATAAGGCTTATGGCAGTAACTTGTCATAGCCTTATTTTTATCACTCAGCCTACTCTGCTCTAACTGCTCTTTTTGCTTCTAGGAAGTCAAATGGTAAACAGTTGTCTAATTGCAGAAATTTCGAGATACTTGTTAGTAAGGAGGGGGTTTTATGTATCACGTTCATTTGATTGATGCTATTCCAGAACAAGAGATAGAAAAGTTACAAGGGGAATATTTCAAAATAATAGATGATTTGCCAGCCGAAGGAATAGTTATTCGTAGTACGAAAGTGAAAGATGAATGGCTTACACCAGATTTGCTAGCAATTTCAAGAGCTGGTGTTGGGGTGAACACGATCAACGTTGAAAAAGCTTCTGAAAACGGGACGATCGTCATGAATACACCAGGTGTAAATGCTAATGCAGTAAAAGAGCTTGTTTTGTGCTGTTTGCTCTTATCTTCCCGTCCGATAATCGAAGCAAGTCGTATGGTACAAACACTAACAGGTCCTAATATTTTAGAACAGGCAGAAAACAAAAGAAGTGCTTATGTGGGACGAGAATTGCAAGGCAAAACCATCGGTCTTCTTGGTCTTGGAGCGATAGGCACAAAAGTAGCGCTAAGTTGCTATAGCTTAGGGATGGATGTCTTGGGTTATTCTATCCGCGATGCCCAGTTGGATTATGTTCGGCAAGCAGATTTAGAAACAGTTCTTTCTACCTCGGATTACATCGTAGTCATGCTGCCGTTGACAGAAGATACAAAAGGATTGATCGATCAGGCGAATATAGAAAAAATGAAAAAAGATGCTGTACTTATCAATGTAGGAAGAAGTGAAATTGTTGATAAATATGCTGTTATGCAAGCATTGGAAAAACAACATCTGGCTAAATACTTGACTGATTTTCCAGAAGAAGAGTTCTTAGAAAATGACCGTATACTTATGTTGCCTCATCTAGGGGGATCGACTCAGGAAGCTTTGGCAGACAGCGGACGTTTGGCAGTTGAAGCCTTAAAAGATTATCTTTTGTTCGGTACGGTTAGAGAAGCGGTCAATTATCCATCCGCACGAATGTTTTTCCAAGCGCCGTTTCGATTCACTATATTTTATCAAAAGAAAACCAATATATTAGCAGAGATATTTTCTCTGCTGAATGAGAACGAGCTAGCGATCGCAGATATATCGCGTAACCATAAGAATGAGCATGTCTACATATTGATTGACATAGACAGTACTGATTTTGAACAGCTCAATCAAGTGAAACAACAGCTAGAAAAAATTTCTGGAGTACGAAAGGTCCGCTTATTAAAGAAACCAGAAAGGCCATAAAGAAAGAGAATATTTGGATTTCATTAATTCTTCTTTCCGTTCTTTACTTTCGAATTTCGTACAACTAAAATAAGAGAAGCAACATTCTTTTATTGATAGAAATGAAGGAGCAAGCATTTGAAAAGATATATAAGCAGACTTTCGACCAAACAGAAAAAGATTTTAAAAGGAACAGCAGCAATCATCAGTATCTTTTTTCTTGTTGTTTTTAGTAATTTATTTTTGCAGTGGTGTCAAAATGATCTATCCGTAGACCTTGCGTTGAAATTTGCTTTTTCTTGGCATACGGAAAAATTCTTCTTAGCCTGTCTCGTCTTGCTGATTATTCTTATTTTTCTGATTGCACTAGCAGGATCTGTCCCTTTAGGTTCCCTTACGTATGTCGTAGCCATCGGTGTATTAGGTTTTGCAAATTATATGAAAATGAGTTATCGGCAAGAACCGATTTATCCAGACGATTTGAAGATGATCACTGAAATCGGATTGCTGAAAGATATGACCGGCACTATGCTGTTTACAGTGATCTTAGCTGCCGCAGGAACCGTGATAGGATTGTTTTGCTGGTACATGTTTCGAAGCCTGAAAAAAGGAAGGCGATTCCAATTGATCCGATTAACGACACTGCTTGTGGCAATTGGACTGCTAGGGTATATCAGTAATTTCAACAATCCCGATAATTTGTTGCGAAAAGCATATAATAAAACGGCACTATGGATACCTTACAGCCAGAAAATGAACTACTATAACACTGGTTTTATCGGTGGGTTTTTGTACAATCTGAAGGTAGAACCAATGGATGAACCTGAAGGATATTCGAAAGAAAAGATCAAAGAAATCACTGAAAAATACCAGAAGCTAGCCGATGAAAAAAATAAAACTGTAGAGGAAGAGTCGCCGAACATCGTGTTCGTGATGAGTGAAAGTTTCTCAGATCCTAGTCGATTAAACGGCGTAGAAGTATCTGGTGAGCCATTGGCAGATTATTATGAAGTAGCTGATCAAACATATAGTGGCAATATGCTTTCTCAAAACTATGGCGGTGGAACAGCAAATATCGAATTTGAAGCATTGACTGGTTTTTCTATGGCGTTATTTAATGCGCAACTCACCACCCCTTACACGATGCTTGTACCAAAAATGGATCAGCTTCCTTCTATCGTTTCAGCGTTAAACGCACAATCATACCAGACGACAGCGATCCATCCATACAATACTTCGATGTATAAAAGAGAGGATGTTTATCAGACATTAGGATTTGACCAGTTCATCAGCGAGCGTACGATGACCTATACGGATACGATAGAGAATAATCCATATATTTCTGATGAGTCAGCTTACAAAGAAGTAATGACACTTCTCAAGGAAGAAAAAACACCTCAGTTCATTCATTTAGTCACGATGCAGACACATATGCCCTACGATGGAAAGTATGATAATCTAGACTATCCTGCAAAAACTTCAGATGGAAGTGGGACACTTGACTTAGAGAATTATCTGCAAGATATTTCCTATAGCAGCACGGCACTGAAGCAGTTCACGGAAGAATTGAAGAATCTTTCTAGAAGGACTTTAGTTGTTTTTTGGGGGGATCATCTTCCAGGGATCTATTCAGATACGATCCAAGCAAAAAATGACAAACAAACATTGCATGAAACACAATTTCTTATGTTCGACAGTAAAGGAGAATTAGAAAAGCAAACGACTCACGATGCAATCACCAGTCCGTTTTATTTTGCAGCGAATCTAATGGAACAGACGAATCAGACAACAAATGGCTTTTATCAGCTGCTTTTATCATTAGAACAGGAACTTCCGGCGTTTGAACGAGAACTGTACTATCAAAACGGACAGTGGTATAAAGAAGCGCAATTCAATCGCTCGCAACAAGAGATTTACGACGAATATCAATTGATCCAATATGACATTGTCGCAGGGAAACAATATAGTTTAGCAGATGGTTTCTTTGAGCACGAATAAGAATGGCGAGCTGTATAGAAACCATTAAATTTTTTCAAGTACTTGTCATTTGAGGATAAAAACAAGTAGAATAAATAATAACAACAATGGAGAAAGTAGGAAAACGAACATGTTACCGAATATTGGCTATTATGTGCAGTCCATCGATCAAATCGTCAAGGAAACAGAAGCAATCGGAGAAGGAATGCATCCGAAATATGAAGTGATCAGAAACGCAATTGATGAAGGAAAAACAAGTGAACTGGACAAATCGACTCTTGAAGAGATCATCCTGTTATTTGAAGAAGGAACAAAAAAATATCGGGCAATGCTTAAGAAAGTCAGTACTTTGCGTCCACCAGCAAAAGCAATGGGCATTCATAAAAATTTTGAAAAAGCTTATCTTTCATATGTAGCAGGCTGTGAAGAAATGATCCAAAGTATCGATCTTGAATCAGGGGTAGATGAAGATCTATTCAATACATCTGAAGCAAAACAAGACCAAGCGACAGACCAATTGACAGCTGCCATCCAAAAAATGACTAATTTGTTGTTGAAAAAATAAAAGAAATCTTTGATAACAATAAAAACTAGAGTTATCTAATATAAATGTAATATTACCTTTATGATAGAGTGATCAAAATCCTTTATGATAATGACATACCTATAACCAACAACAACCTTGTACTTACTCAAAATCGAGTAAATACTCCTTTTCCGTCGAGTCTAACCATCTCGGCGGTTTTTTATTTGTAGAAAAGAACATCAGGATAGACGGAAAAGTCTTGTCCTGATGTTCTTTTCAGATAGTATGGAAAGCTGATTAGTTTTCTACATTCTGTACATATTGTTCAAAGTAGTTCTGTAAATCGGCTTTGAGTTTCTGATATTCCTCTTCGCTATACTCTTTATCTTCGATTTTCCCATCAAAGAAAGGAATATTTAGTTCTTCCCGTAGTCTGTCTAATACGTCTTGCTGATTCATTTCATTCTCCTTTTCTTACTAACGATCAAAATAAACACAGACACATTCTGGTACATAGACATCTTTTTTCAGTAATTCCAGTAATCCTGTTTCAGGATGACGGCGATATAATGTCAGATTATCGGTGTTCTGATTGGCACACACGACAAAATTATTGCTTGGATCTAGTGCGAAATCGCGGGGAAAATCCCCTTCTGTTGAGATGATTTGCTTGTTTTGAATGTGGGAACCATCTTCAAAAACTGCGAATACAGCAATCGAGTTATGTCCTCGGTTAGAAGCATAAAGGAACTTGCCATCATTTGAAATGCGGATAGCTGCCCCTCCATTTTCACCGTCGAATTCTTCTGGCAAGGTCGATATTTTCTGTAATTCTTCAAAAGCACCTGTTTCTTTATTATAAGAAAGCACGCGGACTGTGCTGTCTAATTCACCAAATAAATAAGCGAATTGTCCATTTGGATGAAAGACAAGATGGCGAGGGCCTGTTCCTGGCTCTGCAGTGAAGGTAGTTACAAGATTCAATTTGCCGTTTTCGGACACATCATAAGTATACACACGATCTGTACCAAGATCACATACGACTAATCGTTGGTCAGGAGTCAGATCCGTATAGTGGACATGCGCATGATCTTGGTTTTTATGAGGACCTGTCGCTTCTTGATGGAATATTGAATCTGCTGCTTTCAGTTCGCCATCTCCTAATATATGGTAGACATTTACTTCACCTTTATGATAGTTCGCCCCGTATAGTAATTGACGTGCTTCATCAACCGCTACATAACACAAAGGAGCGCCAGACTCTGTTACCGCATTCAAAAAATGAAAATCCTTATCGTACGCACCGGCACCACCTAATCCATCCACACTAGTAACTGTGTAAAGATTGCCAGCTTTACTTTTTGCTACATAGGTAGGGCTATTTTCTTCAACAGCTAATGAAAGGTTGGCTAATTCTTCTTTTTCTGTATCAAGGTCGATCGTATAGATTCCTTTACTTTCGCGACGCGTATAGGTTCCTAAAATTATCTTTTCGATCATATGAGCTGATTCCTCCTAATTGTAATGAAATAGTTTTCGTTTTTATTCTATCACATAATTATTCCACACGGCTAAAGAATGAGAATGTGTTATACTGTTTTTGAAAGCAATTAAAGGAGAGAGTGCAATGATTCAGGCAAAGATTACAGAAATTGGGACAGAAGCAATAAACAAGGAAGAACCCATGCTGATTTTGTTCGATAAAACAGCAACAGCTGCCTTACGAAAATATTCGGTGATTCAAGAAGTATCAAAAGACGAACCTTTTTCTTTGAAAGCAGGCGGAACAATTGCTTTTGATGATCAGGTATATACGATCGATTATGTCGGTCCGATGGCCAATGGGAATTTAGAGACAGTAGCTCACGTATCATTGATTTTTGATGCTTGTCCAGAAGAAGGACAAATTGCAAATGGAATCTATCTTCATCCGCATAGACTGCCTGCTATTGGTTTGGGAAGCCAAATTTTTTATAACTAACAGGAGGAATTATGGAAGGAAAAAATAAGAAGAACAGACCGGTATCGTGGTTTTGGCGCTGGTTTTTAAATAATCAAGTAGTCACAGCCTTACTTGTTGTATTGTTAATATTGCTGATCGTCTTTTTATTTACAAAAGTTTCATATTTGTTTGCACCAATCTGGCAATTTTTAGCAATCGTAGGTCTGCCTATCATTTTAGCAGGAATCTTGTATTACTTGATGAATCCGGTAGTTGATTACTTTGAAAAGCGAAAAGTACCAAGGCTTTACAGTATCATTGGGCTGTTTGTTTTGGTTGTTGCACTAATCGCATGGGGGAGCGTAGTGATCATCCCTAAGATTCAGGAACAAACAGTGAGCTTCATCAGTAACTTCCCTCAATATGTAGATACGATTGATAATAAATTAACCGAGATTTTGCGGGACCCGCTGTTCAACCAATTTCGCGAACAGTTGGAAACAGCAGGTGATAAGTTCATGAATTCGGCAGGCGATATGATCCAAGATATATCTAAGAGTACAGTTCAGAGTCTTGGAAGTTTTGTCGGCGCGGTAGCGACTATTTTAGTGGCTCTGCTGACGATGCCGTTTATCTTATTTTATCTATTGAAAGACGGTAAACAATTAGCACCTTATTTTGTCAAATTTTTACCGACACGCATGCAAAAACCGACGTTGAATGTGCTGAGTGAAATGAATAGTCAAGTTTCTTCTTATATAAGAGGACAACTAACTGTGGCTTTTGCTGTGGCAATCATGTTTATGATTGGTTTTGCGGTCATTGGTTTAGAGTATGCTGTCACGTTGGGGATTATTGCGGGTTTTTTGAACCTGATCCCTTACTTAGGATCATTTTTAGCGATGATTCCGGCTATCTTTTTAGCCATTGTAGCAGGTCCATTCATGATCATCAAAGTACTGATCGTTTTTGCAGTAGAGCAGACAATAGAAGGACGCTTGATCTCTCCATTAGTACTAGGGAATCAGTTAGCAATCCATCCAGTAACGATTTTATTAGTTCTGCTGACTTCTGGGAAATTGTTCGGAATCATCGGTGTGATCTTGGGGATTCCTGTTTATGCAGCAGCTAAAGTAGTGATTACTCATGTTTTTGAATGGTACACAACAATCTCTTCTCTTTATGAAGAAAATCCGTTGAAAAAGCAGAAAGAATAACAAAAAGAGACAGATGGGAAAATATCCAAGGTACAAATGCTGCTTTGAAGATTTTTTCCTCTGTCTCTTTTGTATGCATTTATCTCAATTTTTAAAATGATTTACCTAAAGCAGCAGCTTTATCTAATGCATTTTGCATCAACTCATCTGCACGGTCAGGGTCATAATCGATTCCTTCGATGAATAGCTGATCTACTTGATCGATGCCTACAAAGTTTAAAATACCTTTTACATATTGAGAGGCAAAGTCTTGTCCGTTGTATACACCGCCATTAGATTGGATGTGCAGTGCTTTTTTACCTGTCACTAATCCTTCTGGCCCGTTTTCTGTATAGCGGAACGTTTTTCCAGCTACATTGACGGTATCGAACCAAGCTTTTAATTTTGTTGGGATATTTAGATTCCATAAGGCGTTTGCGATAACGATTTTATCAGCAGCAAGGAACTGATCAGTCAATTCATTGAAACGAGCAATTTTTTGTTGTTGACTTTCTGATAAGGAAGTGAATTCTGCACCAGCACGTAATGCTTCCCAACCTGATAATAATTCTTCATCGATTTCCGGAATATCATCGCGATAAAGTTCCAAAACAGTCACTTCATCATCTGGATGATTTTCTTTATAACTTGTTAAAAAAGACGTCAATGCCTTAACTGTGCGCGATTCTTCTGCAGTTAGGGGATGACCTTTGACTACTAAAACAGATGCCATATGCTTACCTTCTCCTTTTATTGCTATGATTGTTATAACTATGAGAAAAAGAAAAGGCTATCAAGTCATATTGATAAGGTTGAAGAATAAATAACTAAAAAAAGACAGGGTATAAAAGAGGCTGTGACACGATTTTTTGTCACAGCCTCTTTTGAATCTAACAAGCAATATTCAAGCAACACTCGACTGAAGAGCTTCCATCCCACCAATGATATAAACAGCACGAAAACCATTAGCAGTAAGTTGATCGGCTAATGCTTCTGATCGCCTGCCTGTATAGCTTAGAATATAATAAAGTTTCTTTGGATCTAGATTTTTTAATTGTCTTGGCAAGATAGCAGCGGGGATAGAAAGCGAGTGGCTTAAGTGGTTTTTTGTGTAATCTAAGGTATTTCTTGTATCTAAAACGATGCTGTCAGCATCGAGAGGCAATTTATTGAAGTCTTGGACACTAATTGATTGGGCCATTTATCTCATCCTTTGTTTAGTATGTGGCTATTTTAATGGGCAACTCTCATTAATTCAAATGGAAGGATTCCTCTTATCACTTTTTTAATGTATCGGATGATAATGAAAAAAACTATGCAAATGTCTTGCAAAACAGGTAGGAGGTGTTATAATGACACAGCGTCATATGACAATGTGTCATCTTGAAAGAAAGGAGGATCCATATGCCGACACAGACATTTTTCCATTTGCCTAAAGAAAAACAAAAAAGACTAATCGAGGCTGCGAGAATCGAGTTTTCTAGAGTACCCTTAAAAGAAGCTTCGATTGCTAATATCGTCAAATTAGCGGATATCCCTAGAGGCAGTTTCTATCAGTATTTTGAAGATAAAGAGGATCTTTATTTTTATTACTTTGAGACAATGAGACGTGACAGCTCTAAAGATATGTTACAACTAATGAAAGAATCCGATGGTGATCTATTCAAAGGATTCGAATCCTATTTTTCTAAAATGATTTATGAGATTTTGGAAGGCGAGAATGCTTCTTTTTATCGTAACTTGTTTATGAACATGGATTACCGTGCCTCAAGAAAAGTCGCTCCTCATACGAGTCGCCAAAAAACGCCTCACGATCCACATAAAGAACACAAACAAGATGCAAAAGAGTTGCTTGAATTGATCGATCGGACGAAGCTGAAAGTAAAAAATGATCATGAATTGGAATTACTGATCCAATTAGTGATGAATACTGTATTTACAACAATTGCGCATTCGTATCGCTTATTTTCAACATCTGAAGATTACTCAGTAGAGCAAGCAATCAGTGAATTCAATTTGAAACTTTCTTGGCTGAAAAACGGAGTATATAAATAGAAAGAAGGGAACTAGATGCTAAAAATCGTAAAACGGATCTCCTTGACTTCAGCAATTGCAGCTGCAGTTTTCATGGTGATCCAAGTACTGGCAGATTTATATTTGCCGACACTTACCTCCAATATTATTGATAAAGGGGTAGCGCAAGGAGATGTCGATTATATTTGGCATACAGGTTTTGTGATGATCGGCTTTTCTTTGATCAGTATCTTAGCTGCTATCGCAAATACATTTTTTGCTACTCGTGAATCACAGAAACTGGGTAAGCAATTGCGTACGGATGTCTATAAAAAATCAGAGAGTCTGACAAAAGATGCGTTTGATAAATATGGAACGGCCTCTTTGATCACAAGAACGACCAATGATGTGACTCAAATCCAAATGGTTACACAAATGTTTTTACGTATGATGATCAATGCACCAATCACGTTGATTGGCGCGAGCATACTTGCTTATCAAAAAGATCATCAGTTGACAAAAATCTTCTTAGTTGTCATCCCAGTAATGATTATTTTGATCGGCGGAATCATGTACTTTGCTGTTCCATTATTCAAAAGTATGCAAAAGAAAACTGACCGTTTAAACCTGGTATTTCGAGAAGGATTGACAGGGGTCAGAGTGATTCGAGCATTCGATAAGACACGCTTTGAAGAAAATCGTTTTGATTTAGCGAATAAAGATTATACAAATACGGCAATCAAAGTTAATACGATCGTCGCATTGATGATGCCAATGATGACATTGATCATGAGCGGTACAAACGTAGCAATCACTTGGTTTGGTGGACACTACATAGCAGATATGACTTTGGAAGTCGGTAATCTGATTGCATTTATGACTTATGCGATGCAGATCTTGATCAGCTTTATGATGCTTTCCGCTATTTTTATCATGGTGCCTCGTGCACAAGCTTCAGCTGACCGTATTAATGAAGTGTTGGATGAAAAAATCGGTATCCATGACCCTGAAAATCCTAAAACAGTTTCTTTTGCTGGAAAAAACGCAACATTGGCCTTCAATCATGTCAATTATCGATATCATGGAGCAGAAAAACTTGCATTGGAAGATATTGATTTCCAAGCCAAGTCGGGCGAGATCGTCGCAATCATAGGGGGGACTGGTTCAGGTAAAACGACCTTAGTCAATTTGATCCCTCGATTATATGACATCGAATCTGGTTCGATCCAAATAAATGGAACGGACATTAGTGACATGACTCAATATAATTTGCGAGAATTAATGGGCTTTGTTCCTCAAAAAGCAGTTCTGTTCTCTGGAACGATCCGAGACAATATGCAGTATGGTAAGCCGGATGCAACAGATGAAATGATTTGGAAAGCATTAGAAATCGCACAAGCTAAAGATTTTGTTTCAGAGATGGAAGATGGCTTAGATAGCCATGTGGAACAAGGAGGAGGAAACTTCTCTGGTGGACAAAGACAGCGTCTGGCAATTGCACGGGCATTAGTCAAAACAGCAGATATCTATGTGTTTGATGATTCCTTCTCAGCGTTGGATTTCAAAACGGATGCCAATCTTCGCCAAGCATTGAAAACGAATATGAAAGAAAGTATCACCGTTTTAGTTGCTCAACGAGTAAGTACAGTAATGGATGCAGATATGATCCTTGTGCTAGATGAAGGAAAACTGGTTGGCAAAGGAACACATGAAGAACTATTAGCAACAAACGAAACTTATCAAGAAATCGTTCATTCACAACTAAGAGAGGAGGACTTAGCATGAGTAAAACAAACACACGTCCCTCTCATGGACCAGCAGGCGGTCCAGGACATGGTGGACCTGGCAGAAATCTCGGTGTAAAAGGTGAAAAGCCTAAAAATTTCTGGGGAACGGTACGCCGATTGTTTGGCTATATGTCTAAACGTATGGTTGCGATCATCGCTGTATTTGTACTAGCAATAGCAGCCGTGATCTTCCAAATCCAAACACCAAAGGTCTTGGGGAAAGCAACCACAGAAATATTCAAAGGTGTAATGGCTGGCGCTCAACAGATGCAACAAGGCCAACAAGTAACAAAATTTCCGATAGACTTTGATAAAATCGCGCAGATCATTGCGACAGTAATCGTGATGTATTTGATTTCTGCTGTATTCAACTTTTTACAGCAATTTATTATGACACGTGTTTCCCAACGAACAGTTTATGAATTACGTCATGATTTGGAAGCCAAAATGAATCGTGTACCGATTTCCTATTATGATACACATACAAATGGGGATATCATGTCTCGAGCAATCAATGATATGGATAACATCGCAAGCACGCTGCAGCAAAATTTGACTCAATTTGTAACTAGTGCAGTCACATTGATTGGGGTCATCGTGATGATGCTTTCAATCAGCTGGCAATTGACGTTAGTCGCGTTATTGATGATCCCTTTAAGCTTGATCATCGTGATGATCGTAGCGCCGAAATCACAAGTGTTTTTCGCAGATCAGCAAAAAAGTTTAGGTTTATTGAATAACCAAGTAGAAGAAACATATGGTGGTCATACCATTGTTAAAACATTCAATCATACTGAAAAAGACCAGGAAGTATTTGAAAAAGAAAATCAGAATCTGTATGCCGCTGGTTGGAAAGCTCAATTTATTTCGGCAATCATCATGCCGTTGATGAATTTCGTTAAAAATCTAGGCTATGTGTTCGTCGCTGTACTAGGCGGAGTAAAAGTTGCAAATGGGAACATGACATTAGGGGATGTTCAAGCGTTCTTGCAATATACAACACAGTTCTCTCAACCAATCACTCAACTTGCAAGTTTGATGAACACTATCCAATCAACAGTTGCTTCAGCCGAACGGGTATTTGAAGTGTTGGATGAAGAAGAGATGTCCAATGAAAAATCTGGCCTTCCAGAAGAAAAAGATACACCATACAAAGTTCGTTTTGAAAATGTTCAATTCGGCTACACACCAGATAACTTGCTAATGACTGATTTTAACTTGGATGTCAAACCTGGTGAGATGGTCGCTATTGTAGGTCCGACTGGTGCAGGGAAGACGACACTGATCAACCTTCTTGAACGGTTCTACGATGTTTCTGGAGGTAGTATTCGTTACGATGGTGTAGATACCCGTGATCTTTCACGTGATGAATTGCGCGCACAGTTTTCAATGGTACTGCAAGATACTTGGCTGTTTACAGGAAGTATCTATGACAATATCAAATATGGGAACGACGATGCAACAGACGAACAAATCATTGAGGCTGCTAAAGCTGCTCACGTAGACGATTTTGTTCGTAAATTGCCAGAAGGATATAACACTGTATTAAACGAGGATGCAAGCAATATTTCGCAAGGGCAGCGTCAGCTAATCACAATTGCGCGGGCATTCTTAGCAAATCCAGATGTCCTGATCCTTGATGAAGCAACATCTAGTGTAGATACACGAACAGAAATACTGATTCAAAAAGCGATGAACCGCCTATTGGAAAACCGGACAAGTTTCGTTGTTGCTCACCGCTTGTCTACAATACGCGATGCAGACAACATTATTGTGATGAATCATGGTTCGATCGTAGAAACAGGAAACCACGATACATTGATGGAAAAAGACGGATTCTATGCAGATCTTTATAACAGTCAGTTTTCTGAAGAAGAAGCTTCATAGAATAGTACAAATTTATTATTTTTTTTAGGGGCTGTGACAAAAGTCGTGTCACAGTCCCTTTTTCCGAATAAACGGTGTTCAATCAGCTGTCCTTCGGTATTAGCTCAAAAAACGGCAAAATATGAGAAGCTATTTTTCCGTTTTGTATCTCTAATACTCAGGTCAAACCGCTGATTTTACAACCTCTTCCTTAAACGGTGTTCAAAAGCTTGCATCTGCGGTAATAAGCCCAACCAAACGAAAAATAGGAGGAGCTATTTTTGTTTGGCTGTTCTTATTACTTGATGCAGAACAGCTTTTTCACAACCTCTTTTTATAAGAGTTTTTACTCATTAATTTACAAAAAACAAGCAAAATGCGAATTTTCTCACATTTTTTTTAACAAAATCAAAGTTATTGCTTGAAAGAAGAAGAATCCATCGTTAAAATAAAGCTTGACGTAGAGGGGAGCAAGAAATATGAAAGATTTTCAATTGGGGGCTGCCACCTATTTAAAAAGTGTAGCCATTCGGGTGAAAGACCGAGATAAAATGATTGATTTTTACAAGAACGTTGTTGGCTTTGATTTGAAAAGAGAAGAAAACGAATTAGCCATTTTAGGAACAGAAGAAGCTGGAAGTGAAATGTTGCTGCTGGAAGAAAGTCCTAGAGCGAATGATCACATGGGGGTGATCAAAAAGCTGAACCGTTTTTCATTGATTATCCCTAGCACAGAAGAAATGGCAGATATCCTTTGTCGTATCCGTAAAATGAATTATCCAATCAAAGAAGCTTTAGAAGATCATGGACGTATGGGGATTTTGCTCGTAGACCCAGAAGAGAATGAATTGGAAATTTACCATGAAGAGAATAAGAACGACCAAAGAGAAATTCCAGAAACAATGGATCAAGAAGCATTATTAAGAAAATCTGAAGAAAAATTCAGTAAACTATCAACAGGTTCTTATTTTGAAAAAATCCATTTAAATGTTACTAACTTAACAAAAGAACGCCAATTTCTTAATCATGTACTTGGTTTGAAGGTACATAATGAAGAAGAGGGCATCCATGTATTGAATGAAGGAGATTTCCATGTTGGTTTGACAGAAGCTAGCGGAGGCGCAATTGATTTGCCTACAGATGAAGTGATTGGACTTGATTTTCTGAAATTCATGATCGATACTGAAAGCATGGAAGGACTGATTGCTCACTTGCAGCAACTATCAGTTGATTTCTTCTTAGACAAAAAGCACACAGTACTCACAATCTATGATGCTATAGGAATCGAATGGTGGTTCGTCAGTGAGCCAAAAGAAAAGAATAAAACTGACATTCGATGCGACGCTTAACTTTTTCTTTCTTAACGATTGTCGCATGTCTCGTCATTTTATGAACGGTCATACTATCGCTTATTCTAGAGATAGAAAGAGAAAATAGTATACCGGGGGAAACTGCGCGGTTTTTCGCGCAGTTTTTTTGTGTAAAAAAGGTTGATTCCTCATAGATTAAGCTTTAAGCTTGGACTGTAAGAATCTGATAGAAAAGCAGGAGAAAAAGATGTATCCACACACGAAACAGCTTATTTTGAAAAAGATGGAAGAAGGATTTTATCCAGGTGTAGCAGTCGCCTTCATAAAAGAAAATCAAGTAGAAACATTTACAGCCGGCTTTGCCCAAGTCGTTCCTGAAAAGCAGCTGATGACAGAAGATCTGTTGTTTGATGCAGCCTCACTGACGAAAGTCGTTGCAACCACTTCATTAGTTTTACGTCTATTAGAAGATGGAAAGATAGAACTCGATCAACCGCTTCATAAATATCTTCCTGAATTTGAAAATCAGACAATCACTTTGCGTCATTTACTGACACATACTTCTGATATCAAAACATGGATACCAAACAGAGATAAGCTATCTCAGGAAGAATTGATCGCCGCTTATTTGAAGCTAGAACCAGGTGAGCAACTAGGAAAAGAAGTAAAATATACAGATGCCGGTACGATTCTTCTTGGGTTGATGCTAGAGGAAATTTACCAAGAAACTGCAGTGGAAATCTTTCAAGAACAAGTATTGGAACCATTAGGAATGATGAACAGCTTATTTCTTCCTTTTCCTTCCAAAAAAATCGTTCCCACAGAACAACTGCCTTCGGGTGAGGTTTTGCGTGGACAAACTCATGATCCGAAAGCAAGAGTTTTGGCTGAACATGCAGGTAACGCGGGTCTCTTTATTGATTTGAAAGACAGCATTACTTTTGTCCAAATGTATTTGAACAAGGGAAAAATCCGTAATGGTCGTTTTTTAGAAGAAGAGACGATTGATTCTTTACTGCAAGATCAAACACCGAAAAAAAATGGCTATCGTTCTTTAGGATGGGACTTAAAAAAGGATGTAGAAGACGGTCATGCGATTCTTTTTCATACTGGTTATACAGGTACGTTTTTCTTGATTGATATAAAAACACAAGAAGCGTTGATATTTTTGTCAAATCGCGTACATCCTGTCGATCATCGTGCGGAGTATCTCATATGTCGAGATGAAATTGTTGAAAACTTTTTGAAAGAGAAAGCGGTATTACCGAAATAATGCTATAATAGCTATGAAAAATGAGAGGAGTTTGAATTATGCAGGAACCTATGTTTTTAAAACCAGTTTTTCAAGAAAAAATTTGGGGAGGAAGTCGTTTACGTTCAGTCTTTGGTTTTGATATCCCTAACGATAAAATCGGAGAAGATTGGGCGATCAGTGCGCATCCTCATGGTGTCAGTGTAGTAGAAAATGGCGAATTCAAAGGGAAAAGATTAGATGAACTATGGTCAGAACACAAGGAATTGTTTGGCCATCCTTCAGAACCAGTGTTTCCATTATTGATCAAGATCTTAGACGCAGAAGATGATCTATCTGTACAAGTACATCCAGATGATGCCTATGGGATGAAACATGAAGGTGAATTAGGAAAAACTGAATGCTGGTATATCATCGATGCTGAACCTGGTGCAGAAATCATCTATGGTCATCATGCAAAGACAAGAGAAGAACTAGCTGAGATGATCAAAGATGGGCGCTGGGATGACCTTTTGAAGAAAGTACCAGTTAAAAAAGGTGATTTCTTTTATGTACCAAGCGGAACGATCCATGCTATTGGTAAAGGAATCATGATTTTAGAAACACAGCAAAGTTCTGACACGACTTACCGCGTGTATGACTACGACAGAAAAGATGCGCAAGGACAAACAAGAGAGCTGCATATCCAACAATCGATCGATGTAACAACTGTCCCTGCGAAAACACCAGAATTACAAATCAAAGAAGTCCGAAAAGGGAATTCATCGATCGTCACTTATTTAGAAACTGAGTTTTTCAATGTATATGAGTGGGATATTAAAGGAATCACATCTTTCAAAAAACAAGCCCCTTATACATTGATGACGGTAATCGAAGGAGCAGGAGACCTTGTCGTTGACGGAAAAACATATCCATTAGAAAAAGGAACAAGCTGTATTATTCCAAATGGCGTTTCTGAGTGGGCGGTCCAAGGTGAACTAGCAATCATTGCGACTGAACCAGGCAAATAGTTCCCAGATAGCTGAAAGCAGCAGACGGTTTTTCGTTTGCTGCTTTTTCTACATAAAATCCGTCCATCAATAAATAGAAGTATGGTGAAAAAGATGGAATACAAATGGAAAGCAAACAACAGCAGTCGCGTGTCTATGAAACAACTGAGAAAAGCTGGACATCACTTAAATGAAATGATCATGCCAAATCTAAGTCTGTTTATCGCTTGGGGAATCTTGTCATTAGCAACAAAAGGTGTGTCTGGCGATTTGCACACCACATTAGAAGAGGTATGCCATTGGATGATCCAGCTGCTTTTACCCATCTTGATCAGTTATTCAGGCGGGAAATCGGTAGGGGGACAAAAAGGGGCAGTCGCCGGTGCAATTGCTTCTTTAGGGTTGATCGCTCGTTCCAATGCTCCACAAATCGTAGGAGCGATGATTATCGGGCCGCTTGCCGGCATCGTATATGAACAATTTGTTTCTAGATTCCACGTGAAATTCAAGGCTGGATATGAAATGCTTGTCAGCAACCTACTAGTAGGACTGACTGGTAGCGTTATTTGTATAATTGGAATCGTTTTTATTGAACCAGTTTTAAATAGTGTTCACTTGTTGCTCGCCTCCGTTGTGTCTTGGCTAGTCACAATGAATCTGTTACCACTTGTCAGTCTGATCTTAGAACCTCTAAAAGTACTATTTTTCAATAATGCAATCAATCATGGTGTATTGACACCTTTAGGAATCGAATTCTCACAAACAGTCGGGTACTCTTCCTTATTTTTGATGGAGGCAAATCCTGGACCTGGTTTAGGGATCTTACTTTCTATCCTTTGTTTTGCAGAAAAACAGGAAAAAGTAAATGCGAGTGGAGCATTGATGATCCATGCGATTGGCGGGATTCACGAAATCTATTTTCCATTTGTCTTGCTGCGACCGTATCTATTTTTAGCTGTAATGGCTGGTGGGGCAAGCGGCACGTTGATATTTCAATGGTTAGATACGGGATTAGCTGCACCTGTATCGCCTGGGTCACTACTCGTGATTTTTGCCAATGCGCCTTATCCACAACTAGCTGGGGTAAGTATAGGGATAGCAATCAGTACATTTGTGACCTTCATTTGTGCAGCGATACTATTGAAATTACCAAATAAAGAAAAAGAGAACAAAACGGTCAAAGAAAGGGGAGAAATCTTGGAACCATCTATCATTCATTCCGTCATTTTTGCTTGCGACTCAGGTATGGGATCAAGTGCTATGGGAGCCGCCCTGCTGAAAAAGAAATTAGCAGCAGAAAAAATCGATCTTTCTGTCGGATACAGCTCTATCTATGAATTGAATAACCAAGTAAATCAGCTGGTTATCGTGCAACATGAACTAGCGGGTCTTGCAAGAGAAAAAGTACCTCAAAGTCAAATCTATGTACTGGATCACTTTTTGGAAACAGATATCTTGCTGTCACGAATAAAAGAAGCGATCCAATTTCCAAAGCGGGAAGAAAAAAAAGAGATAGCAGATATCACAGAACAAAAAAAGTCGCCTGCTAATATTGTATTTTTGTATAAAAACAACAGACGCGGCTCACAAACTATGGGCATGACGATTTTAAGTCAATTAGCAAAAAAAGCGAAAAAACAGTTTGTTATCTCAAAAGAATCAATAGAAAAAATCAAAATCCAAGAAGAAACGATTTATATCGCACAAAGAGAACTAGCTGTAACTGAACAGCTAGAAGAAAAGATCCCTCGGCTAGTTCTAGTTGAACATTGGGTAGCTACGAATGAATACGAAAAACTCGTGAAGGGAGAAATATAAGATGTATTTATCGCCCAGAGAAAAACAATTATTAGCAGAATTTCTCAGTAGCCCGTCACCTGTATCTATCCAAAAAATGATGAATTTATTGAAGGTCAGTAAACGGACTATTTACCGCGAATTAGATAATCTTGAAGTCTCATTGAAATCGGTAAATGCTTCTTTGAAAAAAGCAGCTAGAGGCTCATTTGTCATTGAGGCATCAGAAGAAGTATTAGAGCAATTAAAAGAAAATACAGATGGGAAAAGTAATGACTTATCCACTGCTAAACGACAACACGCGATTTTAGCCGAGTTGTTACTGACGACAGAGCCGTTGAGTCTTGCTCATTTCATGGAATCATATCGCATCAGTAATACCACTTTTTATGCAGATATCAAACAGTTGGAAGAAAGTATTCGCCAACTGCCTTTGGAAATCATTCGGAACCAGGGATACGAGATCGAAGGACCGGAAAAATACCGCCGGCTTCTGACAGCGAATGTATTAGAATTAGAAATCAATGAATATGAACTTTTTCATAGTATTTCTTTCGATGCATCACTGAATTATTTTTTTCGATTCGTTGATCCGCAACATCTATCTCTTGCACGCAAAGTAATCGGGGAAGAATTGATCCAAAAAAAGACCAATCTAAGTGATAGAAAGCTTGAACATTTGGTTTTGATGCTGACATTGACGATGGAGCGTGTGACTAAAAATCATTTACTGACAAATGAGACATATAATAGTCTGGCAAACAAAGAATTACTACAGACAGCTAAACGATTGTTTTCACGGATCGCTTCTGAGACAAAACAACTTTATCCAGTAAATGAGATCGTCTTTTTTGCAGGATTATTAAATGACTTCACGAACTCATTTGATCAGAATTTCTTTGAAGAGACGTTCGATACACAGCTTGCTTATTTAGTAAAACAACTGATTCAAGAAGTAAGTGAAGAGACGAATGTCCATTTTTATGAAGATGAAACTTTGTACAAAATGCTGTTGACTCATTTATCTGGTGTGTTTTCAAGAGCCGTTTTACAAGAAGAGACACTGACCAATCCGATTTTAGAAAAAATCATGGTTCAATACGAGGAAGTTGCGAATGCAATCCGTAAAGCAGTAGAGCGGATTTTTCAAGAAAAAAAATTATCCGAAGAAGAGATCGCTTATATGGTCCTTCATTTTGCGAATTCATTGGAACGAAGTCCGAAAGAAAGCAATATCAGTATTGCAGGATTTTCGCCAAGTGGATTAGCTTCTACTAGCATGTTGGAACTACGATTGAAAAGGTATTTTCCCTTCATCCAACAAATTCATTTCTATCGGATTGCTGATTTAAAAAAAATCGATTTACAAGAAGAATATGATGTTGTTATTTCTACATCTATTTTACCAGGATACGGTGGAAAATATATTTTAGTCTCCCCGCTACTGCTAGAAGATGAAGTCAAGCAGCTAAAAGAAGCTTTTTCGCATATTGAGAAGAAAAAAAGGCAAAAAATTACGTATAACAGCAATAACGAGTGGATGATAGAAGATACTTATGAGGAAACAATGCATTTCATGGATCAAATCAATCAATTACTCGGTCGTTTTTTTATCCAAGAACTGGATAATCCTGAGACGATTTCCGAAACGATTCGCAGCTTATTTCCTTATTTTCCTGAAGGACTAGTAACGGATGAAGAGGTGGTTCATCGCCGGCTGCTTAAGCGATATGAACAAGCACCTATCGGTATTCCTCATACAAATATGGGGTTATTCCATACATCCAGCTCATTGATTTCTAAACCGATCTTTTGTATTTTCAATTTGAAACATCCGTTGACCATTGAAGGGATGGATAGACAGCCAGTCGATTTGTCCCGTATGTTAGTTATGCTGGCGCCTTCGCCAATCCAAGAAAAAGACGGGATTCTTTTAGGAAAGATCAGTGGAGCAATCATCATGAATGACTTGAACACCGAGATCTTCCGCTCAGGAAATAAAGAAATCGTTTATCAGTTGTTAGCGAAAATCCTGATTGAAGAAATAAAGAAATGAAGGTGAAAAGATGATACAGCTACCAGCAGAAAAAATATTGCTCGATCAATCCTATCAAAATTGGAAAGAAGCGTTGACCGAGATCGGCCAGTGGATGACCCAACAAGGGGGAATCAAACCGGCATATATCCAATCAATGATCGAAAGACAAGAAAAAGCGAGTGTCTATATCGGGAATTTCGTAGCCTTGCCACATGGGACTGACAAAGATGAAGAAGTAGTAGAAGAAGGAATCTATTTAGTCCAAGTGCCTGATGGTGTGGACTTTGGAACAAAAGAGGAACCAAAAATCGCGACACTCTTATTTGTAGTGGCTTTAAAAAAAGAACATCAGTTAGCGGTGCTCCAAGATTTAGCCTTTTTCTGTTCAGACATCGACCAAGTAATGGCGCTCAGTGATGCGAAAACCATTGAAGAAGTCCAAATGATTTTTGAACATGGACATATATAACCAATGTTCACAGTAAAAAAAGCTGCCTTGCATCAAGTAATAACTTCAACCAAGATAAAAATAAGAGGAGCTATTTTTGTTGGGAGGTTCTTATTACTGCGGATGCAAGCTTTTGAAAACTATTTATTCTAGAAAACCGTTTATTTGAAATAGGGGACGGTGACAAGGTTTTTGTCACCGCCCCTATTATTTTTGTGTTTTAATAGCTCTTTTTTATATAGATAGTGCCCATACCTATGAATAATAAAACGATACTCCATATACCAAGTGTCAAGATACCATTCATGAAAGTAACCTGTTCTGAAGCTAGTGGCGAGAAAATATCTCCTCCTATGATCACATTTTGAAAATCAACATAAGAAGTTGGCAAGTAATGACTGATTGATTCTATCCATCCAATCGAAGAAAACAAGCGATACTCTGCTAAGAAAAGACAAAGAAGTGTACCTAAAAGATTGACTAGAGAATGTTCAAATAAAGCAGATAGAAGAAAACTGATTGTACTTAAAAAGAGCACCCACAACAACAGGAACAGAAAGCTCTGGAAAAGATACTCATACATCGGAAGGATTCGTATCTCCTGACCAATGATCGTTCCTACAGGATAACGGAAGTCTCCCAAACCATTTTTGATTATTACTAGTATAGAGACGATCAAAAATGGCATCACGAGACTTAGCATAGCTGCACCATAATAAATGGTAAAACGGATGCTATGTTTCTTTACCATACTATCCGGTAATAGATTGACTAGAGAGATTACCTGCTTTCTTTTTTCATAAGAGATGATGGAAGAAAGAAACAAGGCGGTTATACATAAAATCAAAAAACTAGAAATCATTCCTGAAAAAATATTTTCGTAGTAATTTGCTAAAGGGAGATGCGCTGGCAAGTCAAAAATAGAATATCTTTGGATCTGATGTTCTTTCATATAACGGAGCAACTCGACACGTTTTTGTTGTTCAATGATTGGAATTCCTTGTCTTTGACCAGAAATCAGTCGATCCAGTATATCTTTTTCATAATGATAAGTTGCTTCGACCATTTGCTGGACATTCCCTGTGTTTTTTGCATGTAAGATTGCTTCGATCAGTTTGTTGCTTTTCTCTAAACTTTCCACAAATTCTTTCTCATTCTCATCTTCTTTCAACGTTTCAATCAAACGTTGCATCTCTTCATAGTTATGATTCAGTTCATCGAATTCTGTATAAGCAAGTTTATGATCAAAAAAAAGTGGGAATGCAAAGAGCACGACCAACAATAGAGGAAATAAAAAGTTTACTTTGTTTTTTAGTAAGAGATTGCGTTCAAATGTAAGTAAAGACATAGTTACACCTCATATAATTTACGATAAATAGCTAAAATCTCTTCCATATTTGAGGATTCTGTGACGATTTCTCCATTTTTTAGAAAACATGCTTTAGAACAAATCGATTGGATATTCGCGATAGCGTGGGAAGAAAGAAGAATCGTCTTCCCCTCTTTCTGCCATTGTCTGATGAGGCTATTCAAGATATCAATACTTCCTGGGTCTAATCCGTTCAACGGTTCATCGAATAACATGACAGATGAATCACTGATCAAGTAAGCAGCAAGCAAGACATGTTGTTTCATTCCTAGAGACATTTTTCCAATCGGCAAAGTAAGGTACTCAGTCATCTTCAATCGTTGGAAAACAGTTTGGCATTCTACTTTGCTCTGCCAATAGTATTTGATCAAAGTCAAATAATCAACAGCCGATAGATAGTCGGATAACTGATTCGTTGATTCTAGAAAAAAGAAAGACCGGCGATAATCTGTATAAGCAGTAGGAGAGATGTTGTGAAGGGACAATTGATCATAAGTTGTTGGCAGCAGTTGGGCAATGCCATTCAGCAAAGTTGTTTTGCCAAATCCGTTCGGGGCAATCAAAGCAGCTACTTCTCCTGATTCTACTAAAAGATTCAATTGTCGAATCACACGTTTTTTACCACGTTTCATGTTCATGTTTTTGATCAGTAATGTCATAGATAGGCCTCCAATATAAAATTTAATAACATAATAGAATGGAAAACATCTAAATTAAATGCTAACAAAAGTTATTGTTTGCATATTATAAAAAAATTAAAATAACAGTTTTATTTAAAATTGAAGTTTTCTGATACCGAAATCTTTTTATTTTGCTGACATACTCAAACCTTTGGCACAAAGTTTCGTGCCAAAGTACGACTATTTCTCTTTTTAGTAAGCGGATACAATTAGAGTATCAAAAGGAGAGAGGGAGAGACAAAATGGAACGGACGATTCCCAAAAACAACATTTCGCTAAAAGCGAGGGTACAAAAATTAGGCAGTACTTTATCAAGCATGGTCATGCCAAATATTGGAGCACTGATTGCCTGGGGTGTATTAACGGCTCTATTTATCCCAGATGGTTATTTACCAAATGAGGCTTTGGCTACCATGGTAAGCCCAATGCTAACTTATCTGATTCCTTTATTGATCGGTTATACTGGCGGAAAAGTAATTGCTGGTGACCGCGGATCAGTTGTTGGGGCAATTGCAACGATGGGTGTGATTGTCGGAACAGATATTCCAATGATGCTAGGCGCGATGATCATGGGACCTCTTGGTGGATATGCCATCAAGAAATTTGATCAGCTATTCCAAAAACGGATCAAATCCGGTTTTGAAATGCTAGTCAATAATTTTTCAGCAGGTCTTATCGGTTTTGGATTAGCGTTATTAGGTTTTTCTGCGATTGGTCCAGTTGTCGATGCATTGACTCAAGCAATGGCAAAAGGTGTAGAGATCATTTTATCTGCCCATTTGATTCCATTGACAAGTATTTTTATTGAACCAGCAAAAATCTTATTTTTGAATAATGCAATCAATCATGGGATTTTGACACCATTGGGAACTGAACAAGTAGCAGAGGCTGGAAAATCTATTCTATTCTTGCTTGAAGCAAATCCTGGTCCAGGACTTGGCGTATTACTTGCTTTTACTTTGTTTGGCAAAGGAGCAGCAAAATCTTCAGCACCAGGAGCCATGATCATTCACTTTTTAGGCGGGATCCATGAAATCTATTTTCCTTACGTTATGATGAAACCGTTATTATTCTTATCAGTTATAGGCGGAGGAATGTCAGGAAGTTTCATTTTCCAATTGATGGATGCTGGACTAAGAGCGCCAGCTTCTCCAGGGTCGATCATTGCGATTCTAGCGATGACACCGTTCAATTCTTACCTTCCTGTTATTTTGGGCGTGATTGTTGCCGCAGCTGTTTCGTTTGGTATTTCTGCAGTAATTTTGAAAGCGGATGCGAAAGATACAAATGAAGACTTCGAAAAATCTGTTCAAGAGACAAAGGCAGCTAAGCAAGCTTCCAAAGGTGCCCAAGGTATTCCTCAAGGAGCTACATTCTCTGGCGTACAAAAAATCATTTTTGCTTGTGATGCAGGAATGGGATCAAGTGCGATGGGCGCTTCGATCTTGAGAAAAAAAGTACAGGAAGCAGACTTGCCTCAAACGGTGACCAATCAAGCAATCAGCCAACTGACAGATGACTCGAATACATTGATCGTTACTCAGGTCGAACTACAAGAAAGAGCAAAACAAAAAGCACCGAGCGCGCGTTTTGTCTCAGTAGAAAACTTTTTGAATTCACCTCGATATGATGAAATCATTCAAGAATTAAGCAGCAAGCAGAAAACATCAGTTTCTGAAATTGAGAATGAGCCAGCAGAAGAGTTTCTTTCAGCAAACATCAAACAAATCAAAGAGATTCTACTTGTCCACGATGATCGTTCCGGATCAGCAACAATGGGGATGACCGTGCTCAAAGATATATTAGACAAGAACCATTTAACTATCCCGTTAAGAAAAGTCAATATCCAAGATTTAAAAGATGAACCTGATTCACTGATCGTAGCCAAAGAAAGTTTAGCGGAAAAAGTACAGATGGCTGCACCTCAATCCATTCATTTATCAGTCAACAGCATGGTCAATCCGCAAAAATACGAATCGATTGCACAATATTTGAAACAGACAGCTTAAGGGAGGAAAACAGCATGCAAAGTTTGCCATTCGACATGATCGAGCTCAATCGATCTTTTAAAACCAAAGAAGAAGCGATCCGCTATTGCGGTCAGATGCTTGTAGAAGCAGGGTGCGTTGATGAGGAATATATCGATGCCATGGTAGATAGAGACAAAATGTTATCTGTTTATATGGGGAATTTTATCGCGATTCCTCATGGAACAGATGAAGCAAAAAAATATGTGAAAAAATCCGGCATCTGTGTCGTTCAAGTACCAGATGGTGTAGATTTTGGTACCGAAGAAGAAGAAAAGATTGCGACTGTTTTGTTCGGTATTGCAGGAGTCGGAGATGAGCATTTGCAACTTGTACAGCAAATCGCACTTTATTGCAGTGATATGGACAATGTTGTCCAGCTAGCAGACGCGCTCAGCAAAGAAGAAGTAACGGAAAATCTAGCAATTGCTTAAGGAGAGAGAAAAATGAGAGCAGTACATTTTGGTGCAGGAAATATCGGTCGAGGATTTATTGGAGAGGTTTTGGCAGCTAATGGATTTGAGATTACTTTCGTAGATGTGAATCACACGATCATTGATGCTTTAAATGAAAGAAAAGAATACGAAATCGAATTAGCAGATGAATCAAAAGAAAAAATCACTGTAAAAAATGTCAAAGGAATCAACAATCAAACAAATCCAGAAAAAGTAATCCAAGAAATCGCTGAAGCAGATTTAGTTACTACCGCCATTGGCCCGAATATCTTACCTTTTATTGCTGAGTTGATTGCAAAAGGTATCCAAGAAAGAGAAAAGGAAGGAAGCACAACATCTTTAGATATCATTGCCTGTGAAAATATGATTGGCGGTTCAGCATTTCTAGAAAAAGAAGTGTATAAATATCTTCCGGAAACATCATTTACTGACAAATATATCGGCTTTCCAAATGCAGCAGTCGATCGAATCGTCCCATTACAACACCATGAAGATCCTTTATTCGTCCAAGTGGAACCTTTCAAAGAATGGGTCATTGACGATAGCCAAAGAAAAAATAAAAAAATCCAATTAAAAGGGGTTTTATATGTAGATGATCTAGAACCATATATCGAACGCAAACTATTTAGTGTCAATACTGGTCATGCGACTGTCGCTTATACAGGTGCCTTGTTAGGTTACCAGACCATTGATGAAGCAATGCAAGATGCGTTAGTTGTGGCACAATTAAAATCAGTTTTGCAGGAAACAGGAAGTTTGCTGATTGCCAAATGGGGGTTTGATGCAGAGCAGCATCATGCGTATATTGAAAAAATCATTCATCGCTTCCAAAACAAAAATATCTCTGATGCGATCACACGTGTCGCTCGGACACCATTACGTAAGTTAGGTTATCAAGAAAGATTTACACGTCCAGTGAGAGAACTACAAGAACATAACTTGACTTGCCCACATTTGACGGCAACAATGGGGATTATTTTTAATTACTATGATCCTGAAGATGAACAAAGCCGTCAATTGCATGAAATGAAGATCCATGAAAACTTGGAACAATTGATTCAAGAAGTCACAGGAATCAATGATCCGAAAACAATCGGGAATATCAAGCAAAACGTGAACCGTTATGCCAAGCAAGTCGCTTAAAATAGGATACGAAAAAGGGGAATGTGACGAAATTTTTGTGGCTCTATAATTTATGGGACTGATGAATCAGAATTGATTCTTCAGCCCCATTTTCATTTTAGGTATTAAAAAACATATCGTTCTCTAGTATGATTAAATCACCACAAAATAAACAACTGAGAGGACGATACGCTATATGAATGATTCTATCAAAAAAATGCTGAGAATAACAGAGAAAGATTTGATGATTACAGAGGTCTCTTACGAGACCCTTCAGAAGAAAAAGACGTTGGTCGTCGATGCTGTTCTCTCGCCTACTCCTCGTGCTTGTAGAAGTTGTGGTTCTACTGTGGTAGATGGAAACGGGAAAGCAATTATAGTGAAAAATGGAAAAAAGGAAACGATTGTCCGTTTTGAACAATACAATCATATGCCTTTGGTTATGCGCCTAAAAAAGCAACGCTATACCTGTAAAAACTGTCGCACCCATTGGACGGCTCAAAGTTATTTTGTCCAACCCAGACATTCAATCGCAAATCATGTTAGATATAAAATTGCTTCTTTACTGACTGAAAAAGTATCTTTATCTTTTATTGCGAAAAGCTGTCAGGTATCTTTGACCACCGTTATTCGTACATTGAAAGAGTTTAAAAGCTATTTACCAAAGCAATCTAAGAAGATCCTCCCCAGAGTATTGATGGTTGACGAATTTCGTTCGCATGCTTCCATAGAAGATAAGATGAGCTTTATTTGCGCGGATGGCGAAACAGGAAAATTAATAGATGTTTTGCCTACGCGTAAATTACCTCGATTAACAAGCTATTTCTTAGGTTGTACCAATCCAGAAGAAGTAGAATTCTTGGTGACAGACATGAACGCCGCCTACTTCCAGCTCACCAAACGTGTTCTGCCAAATGCGAAAGTCGTGATTGATCGGTTTCATATTGTCAAACACATGAATCAAGCGTTCAATGAGTTGCGTATCCGTGAAATGAATGAACTTCGTAAAGCCGGACAGAAAAGCCAGGCAGAAAAACTGAAAAAGAACTGGCGCTTTTTGCTAAAAAATCGTGCAAACATCAACCATTATGAATACAAAACATGGAAAAGTTTCCGAGCACCAAAATACCCATTTCTTACTGAAGCAATGATGATTGATCGATTGCTTGAGTTTTCTCCGCCCCTAAAGGAGGCGTATCCCTTTTTTCATGAATTAGTTGAAGCCTTTCGAGACAAAGACCCTGACTTATTTTTCTCCTTATTGGCAGAACTTCCCGAAACGTTAGATGACAGCTTTCGGGAAAAGCTTCAAAACCTTCTGACCTATGAAGAAGGCATCACCAACGCAATGATCTATCCTTATTCCAATGGAAAAATAGAAGCGAAGAATACCCACATAAAGACAATGAAACGAGTATCCTACGGATTTAAATCATTTGAGAACATGAGAATTAGAATCTTTTTGATCAATCAATTAATCAATGTAAGATAACAAAAAATCTGAGCCAGAATGTGGTTCATTCTGACTCAGATTTGATTTTGCACAACTCATCAGTCCTTATTGACAAAGAGCCATTTTTGTCACATTCCCCTTTTTCGAATAACTAGGCTGTTTGTCCTTCAAGATAGGGCAGATCCAATTCTTTACCGTAACGTTGTTCTAAAGCTAGGCGGATCAAACGAGCTGCCAGGTTCTCATTTCTTGCAAGGATAGGTCCATGGAAATAAGAACCGAAGACATTTCGGTAAATGACACCTTCAGATTGGTCTTCACCATTATTTCCTTGACCTTGTACCACTTTCCCCAAAGGTCGTTCACCTTCACCTAAGAAAGTCCGACCATTGTGGTTTTCAAATCCATAATAAGTTTCATTGAATTCTTCGTTATGGATAACGATATCACCGATAAACCGGTTATTTTCCTGACTTAACGTGTAGTGATCCAGTGCACTGATTCCTTGGATCTTTTCTCCATTAGCTCCCATGTAGTAGTGACCTAGCAATTGGTAGCCACCACAAATGGCTAACATGACGCCATCATTTTCGATATAGTTGATCAAAGAATCTTTCTTTTTCTGGATGTCTTTTGAAATGATTAATTGCTCAAAGTCTTGACCACCGCCAAAGAAAACCAAGTCATATTTATCAGCATCAAAAGGTTCATGTATACTAACGATCTCCGTATGGCAAGAAACCCCCATTTTTTCTGCTATATATTTCAACATCAAAAGGTTTCCGTTATCACCATATGTGTTCATCAAATTTCCATAAAGGTGGGCGATATTGAGTTCATAATTAGCCACGGTTCATTCCTCCTTTGATAAATCCTTGAGCAGCTAGTTCTTTACGAAGCTGCAATACAGCAGTGTAAGTAGCTAAAATATAGACATGCTCAGTTGGCAATTCTTTGATTTTTTCGATTACTTCTGGTAATTCTTTTGTTTCTGTCAATTTATTTTCTGGAATCCCGGCAACTTTTAGACGTAAAGTCATATCTGTATGACGGTCTCCTCCAGAAATAACAGCTGGGATATCCATATCGGCAAAGTTTTCAAAATTACCATCCCAAATCCAGCTGACATCGATTCCGTCTGCGTAATTGGCATTTAATAAAGCCACTAAAGAAAATGGATAAGGAGCTAGACCAATCATATCGATTACTTGATTGATACCTACAGGATTTTTGACAAGTACTAATGTACATTTTTTCCCATTGATATTGATGACTTCTTGTCGGCCGAATACTTTCTCGTCATATCCTAAACCTTGTTTGATTTTATCAGGATCGACATTGAAGTACTCTGCCACTGCAGTAGCTGCTAAAGCATTGTAGACATTATACATACCGCCAACTTCGATTCCGTATTCATGACCATCGATCACGAAATCTGCTGACACATTGTCCATCCGTACCATATCAGTTAATCGATAATCCAATTCAGGACGTTTGAAGTCACAATTTGGACAGTAATATTTCCCTAAGTTTGCATAAGTGATCATTTTATAATGCAAGATGTGATGACAATTTGGACATAAGACACCGTCTGTATTGTAATGAGCCATTTGTTCACGATCTTCTTCATGGTCAAAGCCATAATATTTTCTAGGATTGACTGTTTCGATAGAATTGAAGATTGGTGAATCACCGTTACTGATAATCGTTGCATTTGGTGACTTTGCGGCACCGTCTACAATCATTTTATAGGTCGTATAGATTTCTCCATACCGATCCATTTGATCACGGAAAATATTTGTAAATAAGAACAGTTCTGGTTTCATATATTCTGTGACTTTGCTCAAACTTGCTTCATCTATTTCTAGGACAGCAAACTTTTTCTGTCCTTTTTTTGGTTTTGCCTGCAAGAAAGTCGATACAATTCCCTGTACCATATTCGCACCAGTAGGGTTGGTTAGAACTTCATCGAATTGCTGGCGCAAAATATTGACTGTTAAAGCGGTAGTCAATGTTTTACCGTTTGTTCCGGTGACAACGACGACTTGGTAGTCTTTTGCCAAACTATCTAGTATATGTGGATCGACTTTCAGCGCTAGTTTACCTGGTAAACTTGATCCGCCTTTAAAAAAAGTTTTTAATGCCCATTGCGACGTTTTTCCAACTGCAATCGCAAAATGACTGCGTATTCCCATTATGTAACCTCCAAAAACGATTTGCTGACGAATAAATTCAACTAATCATACCATATGTTGAAAAAAAGGTTAAATTGCTTTTCTTATTCTTAAGAAAAGGTTACGGCTGAAAGTGCATGAAATCGGACAAAATCGCATGATTTAACAAAAAAACAGCTTGAAACAAAATGATTGTTTCAAGCTGCTGTGATTTTATTATTCCCTCTTACCTATATTCCCATTTTAACCGATAATAATTTTCTCGCTTGGATATTCATAGCCTAGATCTCGTGTTTCTTTTGGCACGAATAACATCAATGTATATAGCATTCCGATCCGCCCAATAAACATCAGTGTAGCAATCGTGATTTTGCCCACAACAGACAAGTCTCCGGTAATCCCTAAAGATAAACCAGTTGTTCCAAACGCAGAAGTTACTTCGATGATGATCGAGATCAGCGTTTGTTCTTCTGTAGCAGATAAAAAAACGATACAAAAGAAACACATACCAAGAGAAAGCATAAAGACAACGACTGATTTTCGCACATCATCTTGATCGATTCTCCGTCCAAAAATATTGATGTTATCTTCACTTTTGAGGAAGGAATATAGATACAAACCGATGATTGCTACAGTAGTTGTTCGAATCCCGCCGCCTACAGAACTAGGACTGCATCCGATAAACATCAGTAAAGAAAAAATGATCAGTGTTGTGATTTGAAAATCACCCAAATCGTGAATCTGCAGACCAGCATTACGAGTCGTAATCGAATAAAACATCGAATTGATCCATTTGACACTCATATTGGAATCTTGGAATAAATGGTCCTTTTCCAATAGATAAATCAAGACAGTTCCCGAAACAAACAAGATAACAAAAGCTAACACAGCTAATTTGGTAAACAAGGAAAAACGAAACGGAAGCTTCGCATTGGAACGTTTGTATAATAGCCATTCCCGGCACTCCATCAATACAGGAAAACCAATTCCTCCGACAAAAATCAAAAACATGATCAGGATCAAGAAAAAATAGTCATGTGCAAAGGGCTTGATGGAATCCCCAGTGACGTCAAACCCAGAGTTCGTGACAGCCGATATCGCCTGATAAAAACCGTAAAAAACGGCATCACGCCAACGATCAAAATAGCCTCTGTAATAAAAATAAATAGAAAAGAATGTCCCAAAAAGTAATTGAAACCAGATTAAAATAGCAAAAGTGATCCGAATCAGTCGGACGATACCAGACAAACGCGGTTGATTCATATCCGTCATGATCAGCTGTCGCTGTTTCAGTGTGATCCGTCGTTTAGAAAAAATGACAAAAGCAGTAGAAATCATCATGATCCCCAAACCACCAACTTGAAATAATATTTCCAGCAGTATAATACCGTTATCATTGAACACAGAATTGATATCAAAAGTCGATAGTCCAGTCACACTCACTGTACTGATTGCCATGAACAGCATGTCCACAAAAGAAACATGGCTATCTGGTTCGCGAAAAATCGGCATATAAAATAGAACGAGTGATAAGACCGTCATCAATATATAATAAAAAACGATGATTTGGATCGATGAGAAATGATTGGCAGCAAACTTCTGTCCTCGCCGCTGCAGCCTTCGAAAGAATAAATCAACATGCACAGTACTATCCTCCTGACAATAGTCGTTTCTACCAGTATACAAGGGGAATTAGGAATACTCAAAGAAATTATCAAACAGATAACAATACAGCTTTCGATTAAAATAGAAATGGCTTATAATAAGGAAAATCCTAGAAAAAAGAAGGAGGAGGAATAACAAATTGATTAATGCTCAACAAATCGTAGAAAAAATGAAAAATCAAAAAATAAATTATGATACAGTTCTGAAAAAAATGATCATGCAATGGGAGAAAGAAGAAGTAAAGCCTAAGATATTAATACATACATGCTGTGCTCCTTGCAGTACGCACACATTGGAATTCATGTCTCAATATGCAGAGATCACGTTATTTTTTTCAAATTCGAATATTCATCCTAAAAGTGAGTATTTGCGAAGATTACATGAACAAAAACGATTTGTAGACCAATTTAATGAGAAAACTGACCATCATGTTGCGCTAATCGTTGATGAATACCGTCCAAATGAATTCACCAAAATGGTTTTAACAAACCATCTTGAAAACGAAAAAGAAGGTGGTGCTCGCTGCAGTGCATGCTTCAATATGCGATTAGATCTTGTTGCGCAAAAAGCGCAAGAACTAGGATACGATTACTTTGGAAGTGCCCTGACCATCTCGCCAAAGAAAAATGCAGCTTTGATCAATCAGATCGGAATGGATATCCAAAAGATTTACGGGACACAATACTTGCCAAGTGATTTCAAGAAAAACAAAGGCTATGAACGCTCTTTGCAAATGTGCAAAGAGTATGATATTTATCGCCAATGTTATTGTGGTTGCGTGTTCGCTGCCAAGCAGCAAGGATGCGATCTGAAAGAAATCAATCGGGAAGCAAAAGCTTACTTAAAAACATCAACCGTAGTTTTTGAGGAAAATTAAAGAAATCTTTCGGAAAAACGTAAGAAAAAAATAAAGAATTTATGGTAGAAATAAGGTAGACTGTATAATTTGTCCGTAGTAAAGTAAGGAAACAAGAATAAATTTCAATGAAGGAAGAGATAAGATGCGAAAAGTAGCACCTATTTTGAAGCCAATCGCTGTATTAACAATCTCGACGATTGTCGCGACTACTACAGGTATTGTGAATAGTTCCAGCTACCGTGCACCAAGTTCAAGTTCTAGTACTGTAGAAGAAACAACACCAACTACTTCAGTCTCGACATCTGAACCAACAACAACGGAAAGTTTGAATGAAACCACTACGACAAGTACATGGGACGATACAACAACTAGTTCGTCGTATGATGAGACATATACAACTGACAGCTCAAGCGAAACAAGTAATACGGTACCAGATGGCACTCCATCGGATTCAACCAATCCAAGTACAAGTCCGGATACAAGTGCTAGCTCCGAAACGATACCAAGCAGTACGACTGTAGATGATAACACGCAAAATGATGATGCAGCACGTACAGCACAGCAAAACCAAGATTCAGGAAATACCCAAACGTATAACCAGCAAGCAGGTGATTCTCAATGACATTTTTACTAGACCTTATCAACGGGGTGCATAAATTCCTTGGCTATTTAGACATCAGTCCTAAATATCTTAACCGTGGATATACGATTTTAAGTGTGATTCCCACGCTTTATTTATTGAGAATTGTTTATGGACTTTGGCAAAACCAAAACTATCTTCAATTTTTCTTATATGGACTTGCATTTCTAGTGCTTGTTTATTTTACTGTTTTAAATGTATTTTATTACTTTTTAGATAAAAACACGAAAGCCGATGTCACTCAGCTTTTTGTGAAGTATTTACCTGATGAAGCGTTCAACATCCAGACAGAAGAATCGATAGATAATGGAAATTCGATCGATAAAGTGAATACACAAGAGGTCATGGTTTCTTATGACGAAGATTATCAATTGAAATTAGCCGAGAATATGCGGTATTTGATTGGAAATGGTGAGATCAAAACAAATGAACTCGGTCGCATGGATGGATTTCTGGTCGATAGAAATACATTGTATCCTTATTACTATGTCAAGAAAACAGGAGAGAAAGAGTATGTTCTAAATATTGGACGAAGCTACTCGGACATGGAAAAAGTAGGGACCATTCGACTTGACTCAACAGAAGACACATTGGAACCTGTCGGATTGTTCATCGTCGGCGGTGATTTTGTCAAAGACGGGTTACGCTATCATGAGCCTTATCGTCTGAAATTGATTGCAAAAAAGGCACAGTCGCAGGAAGAACCAGTGGTTTATAGTCGTAGCCAAAGAAGAAGACATTCATAATGTGATGAAACGCCGTGTATCAGTGGTTGCGATAAAAACGTTTATTCGGAATAAGGGGGATGTGACACGTCTTTTGTCACGTTCCTTTTTTATATAACGAGAAAGATAAGACGAACACATCACTTATTCTTTCCTTTCATTTATAAACATTGTAGAATAAAGAAAGTACAACGAAGTATTGTGAAAAAACGTAATAAATAACGAGGAAAATACAAGTAGGAGGTAAGCTGTGAAAGAATTTTTGAAAAATTGGGGGATTTTGATCCTTGTATTAGCGGCTATTTTATTAGCTAGAGTGTACGTGTTTACACCAGTTACTGTAAACGGGCATTCGATGGACCCTACATTAAGTGATGGACAACGATTGATTTCATCTAAGATCTCAAACTATGAACGAATGGATATTATTACTACAAAGGAACCGGGGGATGAAGAACGGATGATTGTTAAACGGATCATCGGTATGCCTGGAGATACAGTCAAGATGGAAAATGACCAGTTGACCATTAATGGCAAAAAGTATGATGAACCTTATCTGGATGAGTTCAAAAAAGAATTTTCAGAAGATAAGTTACAAGGAGAATATGCTTATAGCTCAGGATTCCAAGCACAAGCAGAAAGTTCATCCACCTTTACGAGTGACTTTGAATATACTGTGCCAAAAGGAAAGTATCTTGTTCTAGGCGATAACCGCTTGATTTCAAAAGACAGCCGAATGTTTGGGTTAGTCGACAAAGATATGATCCAAGGAAAAGTTGTTTTCCGTTATTGGCCTCTTTCAGAAATTAAAATCATGTGATGAAAAAATAAAAAGAAGCTGTGACATGTTTTTTGTCACAGCTTCTTTTTCCGAAAATTCCTTCTTATTTCTTGGAGTTGCTCACTTTTTTTGCAATCTCATTTTAAGCTTTTTGGCTGATGGATAAGAAAAGCGAAGCGTTTTTGTTCATAAATAGCTTTTCCCCACGATGGAAGGTATGACTAGTAGCAGAGACAAAGCCCGTTTTTTCCAATCGATTATTCAATTCTTCTTGGCTAAAGCCATTATGGACTTTCGGATGACTAATTTGTTCATTCTTGTCAAAGTCTACGATGATCAATTGACCGCCAGGAGCTAAAATTTCATAAAGTTTTGTAAGAATATTCTCCGTATCAGGAATGTGTAAAAGTACAAGTGATAGAAGGATGAGATTAGCTTGGACAGCAGGAAATTCGACAGAAGCATCAGCGTGGATCGTTCGGACATTTTTCAGATCTGCTGCTTGGATCTTTTCTTCTGCCATTTTCAGCATAGTTTCTGAAGCATCGGCAATGATCAGTTCTTTGAATCTTTCCGCAAGCGGTAAACTAACAAGCCCAGTTCCGCCTCCGTAATCCAGCAGGACTTTTTGGTGGCTGTCGCGCGGTAGATAAGTAGTTAGTTCTTCGCGAATAATCTTGGCTAATGCTTGACGGTCAGGGGAATCATAATGGTTAGCGATGGAATCAAAAATATTTTTTGTCATCAAATAGCTCCTTACGTAAAACTTTGAAATTTTAACTTATTATAGCACGTGAAAAGAAAGAAAGCATGCTATACTCAATTCAAAAAGGGAGAATCTAGAAAGAATATGCCGATATCGTTTGTAAAAGATAGAGAGGAAAAAGGAAAGTGTGTCCGAGAAATATTACTAGACTTGCCTGAGTGGTTTGGGCTTCCTGAATCAACGGAAAAATATATCGAGGAATCAAGTAAACTACCTTTATGGTGTGAAAAAAGAAAAGAAGAATATTTAGGCTTTATCACTCTTTCACAGACAAGTGAAGATACTGCCGAAATCTATTCTATTGTATGGGAATAAAAAAAGACTATCATCACCAAGGATTAGGAACAAAACTTTTTAAAGAAGCAGAAGGTTACGCAGCAAAACATTACAAATATTTGCAAGTGAAGACTGTAGACGAGGGGCACTACTCTATATATGATCAAACTATTTGTTTCTACGAATCATTAGGATTTTCAAGGTTGGAAGTTTTTCCAAATTTATGGGATGAATGGAACCCATGTTTAGTTCTTGTCAAAAAATTGGAACAAAAGTGAGCAATAGATTTAATACTAATCTGTGCTTGATGAAAATTCTCACTGTAAAAAATGCTGAAAATCAAGTATAATACCATAGGAACAAACTGGAAGGTGAAAAAGAGCATGGCACAACTATTTTTTAAGTATGGCGCAATGAATAGCGGCAAGACGATCGAGATCCTAAAAGTCGCACATAATTATGAAGAACAAAATAAGCCAGTTGTCTTAATGACAAGCGGTATTGATACAAGAGATGGTTTAGGCGTTGTTTCAAGCCGAATCGGACTGAAACGTAATGCGATGCCGATATTTGAAGAAACAGACGTATTTGACGTAATTCAGAAAATGGAAAGCAAACCCTATTGTGTGCTGATCGATGAAGCGCAATTCTTAAAAAAGAAACATGTCATTGCTTTTACGAGAATTGTGGACGAATTGGATATTCCGGTTATGGCATTTGGTTTGAAAAATGATTTTCGAAACGAGTTATTTGAAGGATCAAAATATTTATTGCTTTATGCAGACAAAATCGAAGAAATGAAAACAATCTGTTGGTTCTGCCACAAAAAAGCAATCATGAATTTACATTATATTGATGGAAACCCTGTTTATGAAGGCGATCAAGTGCAAATTGGCGGAAATGAAGCTTATTACCCCGTTTGTCGAAAACATTACTTTCACCCATCAATGATTACAGAAGGAGAATAAGCATGTACGATCAATTACAAGCAATTGAAGACCGTTATGAAGAGCTTGGAGAACTTTTAAGTGACCCAGAAGTGATTTCTGATACAAAGCGTTTTATGCAGCTTTCAAAAGAAGAAGCAAACACGCGCGAAACAGTCGAAGTTTATCGTCGTTATAAAGAAGTAGTACAAGGAATCACCGATACAGAAGAACTGCTTGGTGAAAAACTGGATGATGAAATGGCTGAACTAGCAAAAGAAGAATTATCTGAATTAAAAAAAGAAAAAGAAGTCTTAGAAGAAAAAATCAAGATCTTGCTTTTACCAAAAGATCCAAATGACGATAAAAATATCATCATGGAAATCCGTGGAGCAGCAGGCGGAGACGAAGCAGCATTATTCGCTGGCGATCTTTTCAATATGTACCAAAAGTATGCTGAAGCACAAGGCTGGAAAACAGAAGTGATGGAAGCTAACGTTACCGGAATCGGTGGATATAAAGAAGTGATCATGATGATCACCGGAGACAACGTATATTCGAAATTAAAATATGAAAGTGGTGCGCACCGCGTCCAGCGTGTTCCTTCAACTGAATCGCAAGGGCGTATCCATACTTCCACCGCAACAGTTGTCGTGATGCCAGAAGCTGAAGAAGTAGAGATCGATATTGAAGACAAAGATATCCGTACAGATATCTATCATGCTTCAGGTGCTGGCGGACAGCACGTCAATAAAACAGCATCTGCTGTACGTTTGACTCACTTACCAACAGGGATCGTTGTTGCTATGCAAGATGAACGTTCTCAAATCAAGAACCGTGAAAAAGCAATGAAAATCTTGCGTGCTCGTGTGTACGATAAGATCCAGCAAGAAGCACAAAGCGAGTATGATGCCAATCGAAAATCAGCAGTCGGAACTGGGGATCGTTCAGAACGGATCCGGACGTATAATTTCCCGCAAAATCGTGTGACTGATCATCGTATCGGATTAACTATCCAAAAATTAGATCAGATTTTAGCAGGGAAATTAGATGAGATCGTTGATGCATTGATCATGTATGATCAAACATCAAAACTGGAAGCTATGCAAAATGGGTAAAATGACCTATCGAGAAGTCCTGTCACGGGCTTCTTCTTTTTTAGAGGATCATGGGAAAGAAGCATATAGTATCCAATTTTTATTTTTGGAACGAAAACAATGGAAAAAACTTGATTGGCTCCTTCATATGAACGAAGAGATTTCAGAAGAAGAACAGCGGTTGATCGAAACCGATCTGCGACTTCTGCTTGCAGATCATCCACCTCAGTATTTGCTAGGATATGCAGATTTTTATGATCATCGGTTAAAGGTAACTGAAGCAACACTGATCCCTCGACCAGAAACAGAGGAGTTAGTCGAATGGTGTTTAGACGAGACGCCTGGTGTACCGTTAGAAGTGATAGATATTGGGACAGGGACTGGAGCAATTGCTATTAGTTTGAAAGCAGCAAGAAAAAATTGGCATATATCTGCTGTGGATCTTTCAGAAGAAGCATTAGAAGTAGCGAAAGAAAATGCTCAGAAAGAAGGAACGAAAATCAGTTTTTATCATGGAGATACATTAGGACCAGTAATGGATCAGCAATTTGATGTGATTATTTCTAATCCGCCGTACATCAGTCGGAATGAATGGGAACTGATGGATGAAAGTGTCCGGTCATTCGAACCTAAAATGGCCCTTTTTGCTGAGAACGATGGATTAGCTATTTATGAAAAAATAGCAGTTGAAGCACCAAGCGTACTAAAATCAAATGGAAAGATTTTTTTAGAAATCGGATTTCGCCAAGGTGAAGCAGTAAAAAAAATATTTCAGCAAGCATTTCCAGATAAAAAAGTGGCGATAAAAAAGGATCTTTTTGGCAATGAACGAATGATCCAAGTTTATGGTTGAAGTTGTGGATGAAAAATTTTTTATTTGTTTTTTTATTATAAAAAAACACTTATTTGACAAGGATGTAAACGACTTTTTGGTTTATCAACAAGTTTATCCACTATTGACAAATAGATTATCCACAAACAGTGGAAAACTTGAGGATAAACTCAGACAAAATAAGAATGTATGAAAAAGGGGTTGTGGATAAACTGTGGAAACGAAACGATATGATGAAACAGAATTGCAAGAGGCAGCCGAAGCACTGAAAGAAGGAGAACTTGTTGCTTTTCCTACCGAAACAGTATACGGATTGGGCGCCAACGCTCTTTTACCAAACGCTGTCAAGAAAGTGTTTTCTGTAAAAGGGAGACCGCAAGATAATCCATTAATCGTCCATGTCGCCTCTTTTGAACAAGTAAAAGAGTATGTGGACAACTTTCATCCGGCAGCAGAGAAGATTGTGAAGAACTTCTGGCCTGGACCATTAACTTTGATATTTAAGATCAAAAAAGACACTTTGCCCTCAGTTGTGACGGGAGGATTATCCACAGCTGCATTTCGTATACCGGATAACAAAAAAACACTAGAAGTAATCGAACTTTCCGGTGTTCCGCTTGTCGGTCCAAGTGCAAATACGTCGGGAAAACCAAGTCCAACGACTGCAGATCATGTATATCATGATCTACAAGGAAAAATTACCGGGATTATTGATGATGGAGCTACGCGAATTGGTGTAGAATCCACTGTTCTTGATTTAAGTGATCCAACAGCCATGCCTATGATTTTACGACCAGGTGCAGTAACGAAAGAACAAATCGAAGCAGTCATCGAATCTCCTGTTGCTATTGATCAGCATCTTGTAAAAGAAAATGAAACACCAAAAGCCCCTGGGATGAAATACAAACACTACTCACCCGATACACGTGTTCTGATGGTCAGAGATGGCGATTGGTCAACTGCAGTTCAATGGGCAAAAAATAAGAAGATCCGTGCAGGTGTCATAGCAAGCCCCGAAATTGCGGATCAAGTGCGGACAGATACTGCAGCTGTTTATATGTATAACGACAACTCAGTAGAAGCGGCGGCTAAAGGATTGTTTGCAGGTCTAAGAGGATTAGATGAACCAACACTTGGATTAGATTTGATTTTTGTACAAGTGTATCCAGAAACTGGATTGGGGAATGCTTACATGAATCGCTTGAAAAAAGCAGCAGGACAAAATTATTTTGAAAAATGATCAATTGGTTATTGTCGCATTCTTTTAGTATGATACAATGCTATCAAGTAAATCTTCTATCAGTGAACGAAAAACTAAGCGTAACTAATCGTAATAGAAGAGATACGAATATTTGGCAATTTGTTTTTGATGGGAAAAATAAAATTGTAGGAAAATAAAAAGGAGCTGTTGTTTGTGGTAGATTACAAAACGTTTGACCCTGATCTTTGGGCTGCGATCGCCAAAGAAGAAGAAAGACAAGAACATAATTTGGAGCTGATTGCCTCTGAAAACTTTGTCTCCGAAGCAGTGATGGCTGCACAAGGAAGTATCTTGACAAATAAATACGCAGAAGGTTATCCAGGGCATCGCTATTATGGTGGGTGTGAATTTGTCGATATCGTTGAAAATTTAGCGATTGACCGTGCAAAAGAATTATTCGGAGCGAAATTTGCGAACGTCCAGCCTCACTCCGGCTCTCAAGCCAACACGGCTGCTTATCTCGCTTTGGTAGAACCAGGGGACACGATCTTAGGAATGGATCTTTCCGCAGGCGGACATCTAACACATGGATCACCAGTCAACTTCAGTGGCAAAACCTATCACTTTGTTGCTTACGGTGTTGATCCGACAACAGAAGTTATTGATTATAATGTGGTACGTATTTTAGCTAGAAAACATCAACCAAAATTGATCGTAGCAGGTGCCAGTGCTTACGGACGAACGATCGACTTTGCGAAATTCAGAGAAATCGCAGATGAAGTAGGCGCAAAACTGATGGTAGATATGGCACATATCGCAGGATTAGTAGCAGCAGGACTTCATCCTAATCCAGTTCCTTATGCAGATATCACAACGACTACCACTCATAAAACATTGCGTGGCCCTCGAGGCGGCATGATTTTGACAAACGATGAAGCATTAGCAAAAAAAATAAATAGTGCGGTATTTCCTGGTATTCAAGGCGGCCCTCTAGAGCATGTGATTGCGGGTAAAGCAGTAGCATTCAAAGAAGCATTAGATCCTGCATTTAAAGAATATAGTGAACAAATCATCGCCAATGCAAAAGCAATGGTCAAAGTTTTCAATCAAGCAATTGGAACCAGAGTCATTTCAGGGGCGACAGATAATCATCTGATGTTGATCGATGTTCGCGAGTTAGGTATAAATGGAAAAGAAGCAGAGAGCATTTTGGACAGTGTGAATATCACTGTAAATAAAAACTCGATTCCTTTTGAAACACTAAGTCCATTCAAAACAAGCGGTATTCGAATCGGCACGCCAGCAATCACTACTCGCGGGTTCAAAGAAGAAGATGCTGTAAAAGTGGCTGAACTAGTTGTCAAAGCATTACAAGCAAAAGATGATAACGCTCAACTAGACGAAGTCAAAACAGGTGTACGCGAATTAACTGAAAAATTTCCGTTGCATAAAAAATAAAAATTTAAATTCCATTAGTAAACAGAAAAGTTCAATGTTGGGCTTTTCTGTTTATTTTTTGGGAAAACGGATTCTTTGACAATATCGGTGATGCTCTCTAGTATATGAGGTGTAATTTTAGTCTTCACACTAAATCTCAGGGAGGAAAAGTCATGACTGATCGTATCTCGTTAGAAAAGGAAGCAGTAGCATTCAGTGATGCAAATGCGCCTCATCCGCGTATCTATGAACTAGCACCGGAAGAAGGAAGAGTTTTACTAGAAGAAGTACAAGAATCACCTGTGAACAAATATTCCGTCGATATTGAAGACTTGATGGTGGATACTGGCGAATGGGGAAAACTCAATATTCGTCTCGTACGACCAGAAGGGAATATGGATAAATTACCAGTTATTTTTTATATTCATGGAGCAGGCTGGGTTTTTGGCAGTGCTCAAACCCATGATAAATTGATCAGAGAACTTGCGGTTCGTACGAATTCCGTCGTTGTCTTTCCAGAATATAGTCGATCACCAGAAGCAAAATATCCAACAGCAATTGAACAAAATTATGCTGTGTTGCAACAGCTGAATAAATTAGCCAAGTCAAAAAATCTGGATCTCGAGAATCTAATCGTTGCAGGAGATTCAGTAGGTGGTAACATGGCTACAGTCATGACGATCTTAACAAAAGAACGAAAGGGCCTCCCAATATCCAAGCAATTGCTGTATTATCCAGTCACAAACGCTGATTTTGATACAGATTCCTATCATGAATTCGGAGAAAACTATTTTTTGACAAGAGAAGGAATGATGTGGTTTTGGGACCAATATACGACGAATGAAGAAGAGCGTGCTGAAATCACAGCTTCGCCTTTGAGAGCAAATATAAATGAACTAAATGATCTTCCTTCAGCAATGATTTTAACGGGAGAAGCGGATGTATTAAGAGATGAAGGTGAGGCTTATGCGCGCAAACTTCGTGATGCAGGGGTTCCTGTTACACAAGTACGCTTCCAAGGAATCATCCATGATTTTGTCATGGTAAATGCTATGGATCAGACAAAGGCAACGCGTGCAGCAATGGCATTATCTACTTCTTGGATCAAGAAAAAAGAATAAGCTTTGCTTGTCCGCAGGAAAACTTCTTTTCAAAAACGGATTTTCTTAGGAAAAATGGCGAGTTTGACTAGTCAATCACTTGATTTTGTTTTACAATTAAAAAGAAACGACAGAACAAAGGAGAGCTTAAAAAATGGGCAAATTTCAAGTGATCGATCATCCATTGATTCAACACAAACTAACTATTATTCGGGACAAAAACTGCGGAACAAAGGTTTTTCGTGAAGTAGTCGATGAAATCGCTATGTTGATGGCATATGAAGTATCACGGGATATGCCATTGGAAGACATCGTGATCGAAACACCGATCACTGAAACAACACAAAAAACGTTGTCTGGTAAAAAAGTAGCGATTATTCCAATCTTGCGCGCAGGTATTGGAATGGTTGACGGTATCTTGGAATTGATTCCAGCTGCTAAAGTGGGACATATCGGTCTTTATCGAGATGAAGAAACATTGGAACCACATGAATATTTCGTCAAACTTCCAGAAGACATTGATGCACGTCAGTTGTTTGTAGTAGATCCAATGTTGGCAACAGGCGGATCAGCAATCATGGCAATCGATGCATTGAAAGAACGTGGCGCGTCGAACATTAAATTTGTTTGTTTGGTAGCAGCACCTGAGGGAGTAAAAGCTTTGCAAGAAGCGCATCCTGATATTGACATCTATACAGCTTCTCTAGATGAAAAATTGAATGAACATGGTTATATCGTTCCTGGACTAGGGGATGCGGGTGACCGTTTGTTTGGTACAAAATAAGTAAATACGAAAAAGGGTGTGACACAACTTTTGTCACATCCTTTTTTGGTCATTTTTAACGTTTGATGCAGAACAGCTTTTTCACAGCTTTCGTTTGCATATAAAAAAACCATCCCAAAAATGCAGAGATGGTCAAATTCAAATCTTTTTTAGTTCTTTGTAGTTAACGATTACTACACCCTTACTTTGCGTCATCAAGTTCGCATTTTCTGCAGTTTCATCAATCTCAACAACAGCGGAATTTTTCAATTGCTTTGAAATCGTTCCAGTTTGCGACTTGCCGTGAATTGTGAACATTACGTGAGTATTGATCTTGAATTTTTCACCAATTTCCGATGGTACGATAGTTGTATCAAATTTTCCAAAAGTTGCCATTTTCATAAAACCTGCCTTTCACATCAATTATACCACGTTTTATGAAAAATATCATGAAATTAAACTAATTTTCCATCGGACTCTTTACAATCAGCCAAATAGAGTATATAATTTCTTTTGGATAAGGCCAGCTTAGCTCAGTTGGTAGAGCAACGCACTCGTAACGCGTAGGTCGTAGGTTCGATCCCTATAGCTGGCATTAAAAGAGAAGACAGATATATCAAGGATTTTTAATCCATTGATACATCTGTCTTTTTGTTTAAAGGAAATAAAGTATGCTTTCTTAGCAATAGAGCATGTATTATTTCTATAAAAATTTAGGAGAATAAAACGACTAGCAATATAGCTGTGAAATCAAATATCACATGAACTGCCCAACTTGTAATGATCGAGTTGCTTTTAATGGCAGCTTGGTTGAATAACAATCTTGCCACCCCTTGTATCAAAAGGATGTGTGCTACAGTGTGTAAAATATTTCCATTATCATAAGTACTGTAATGGATAAATCCAAAGATGATTGCTGACAAGAAACTAGCGACAGGAATGCTGAACTTACTAGAAAAAATAGCGAGAAAATACACTGAGAACAATTCTTCTCCAAGTATCATGATAGGCAAAATAATAAATAATAACGGGCTGAAAGCCTCATTTATTGGATTGCCTGTTAAACCCCATTTCAAAATTTGTTGCAAAAATACCGAGACTGCGGCACTGATTACTACATTGATAAAAAAATATTTGGCTATATTTTTGACAGGAGCGACAGGTTTCGAGAACATTTTTTTCGTATCTTTTTTACCAAAAACAAGTGTAAATGCTATAAATCCAGTGATAGTTAAAGAAAAAATGCTAATAATGGATGGCGCAAATAGCAACCCTAACAAACCGAGTACAACGACAATAGTGCCCAATATCCCTTTTTTAAGTTCTATTTTTTTTCCTAAAATGTTATTCATGATAATAACTCCTACTATTCAGTTTTTGAAGATAGAGTCAGTATACATGAAGAGTTAAAATAGGCAATGTTTTTTTATGGATATTTGTATTGCTAAAAATTTATCTTATATATTCATTTTGATTATACTACTTTTATTTGTAAAAATTTTCTAGCAAAACCAAGTGCTTGCAACTGATTAAGCGTACAATTTTTTAGATGTTCCGAGCGTACTTCAATCATTTCAAAGGAGTTGCTACTTAAATCGATATTTTTTAAATCAGTATCAAAAAAGCTAGCATTTTCTAAATCATTAGTAGAAAACATTATTTTAGTGAGGGAACAGTCTACAAAATCTGCGCTTGATAAGACAGAGTGCTCAAAGGTACTTTCTTTTATGTTTGAACCAGATAAATTTACATAGTCCATTTTACAATTCTCGAATAACGTGTTCCCAATATAACTTTCCATCAATTTAGTACCTGTTAATTTACAATTGACAAATTTCACGCGATGCAACATGCTTTTTGTCAATATACAGCCTGAAAAATCACAGTTTTCGAATATACAGTCGGTAATCTCCATTCTTTGAAAATCATTGGAAGCAAAAAATGCATACTTGAAAATAGATTTGTAAATAATTGGATGGCAGATTATTTGGTTTTCGATGACCTCTTTTTGTGAAAGGATATTATACAGTTCAAAATCTTCGTTTTCATAGATATGAAAAAAGGATCCTTTATTCAAGCTTGCTTCATTAACTTTAGGAAAAATCATATTTAATTACCTCCATTTTCATAAAGTCATATTAACAAAAGCTAAACCAACTTACATTAGCAGAAAATGAGATAGGTTTTCGCCTTTTTCGATAACGATAGTGTCGCTATCTCTTGAAACGTTCTTAGAATTGCCCTGAGAGACACAAATTAGGCGTAATTCTAATAAAAATCTTAGAATAAAAATTTTTACTGATTTAATTTAGAATGTTTTTAAAATAAAAATCGTTGCCATAACAGTGTATTGAAAGGTTTTAACAATCCAGTAATGATTTAAAAAAATCTAGATGTAGCGTATACTTTGTTTATAGAATGTAGTGGGAAGAAATATATTTTTGGGAGGAAATCGTGATGTCTAAAAGTGAAGAAATAGAAAACATGGTACTAAAATTATATGATCTCGTTTTAAATCCAGAGATCAAAGAAAAGGAACGTATACTTTTGATAGACGCAAAGACAGGCTTAGAAAAAGGTCAGTATTATCCTAAAGTCATAAATAATTTGGAACGTAGTTTACGTCCGTTAGCAATCAGGGGAGAATTGTCTAAACCAGTATCACCGTTTTATATGGAGATATCAACAATAGGAAAATTTGAAAAAGAATTAGGTCGAGGAATGGCTTCGGCACCGATTACTTTTGGGCATTTATAAAAACGAGTTATTCATCTCAATGAATTAAAAAGTATAGTCAATCTCATAATGCAGGCTAGGTTCATTTATTTGAACAGAGTCTGTATTTTTTTATTCTAAATAAAGAAACAGATGTTTCTTTATATTGTATTTTATCCTTTAATTAACACAAAAACAGCTAGTATAAACTAATAATGTTAATTAAAAGTGTATTTTATGAAACTATCGTTATTTATTAATGTTGCATTTTTGTAAGTTAAAAATTGGAAATATAGATTGAAAAAATGAAAGCAATAAGTAAAATAAAATGAATATATGCGAAAAAATAATTTACATTAGGAAAAACCTTGTAAAAACAGTTTTTTGGCATATTTATTTTTTATAAATATTTGTAAAATAACTATCAATTTTTTAGTTAAAAGATTGGAAATGAGTGGGGGAGGAATTGAAGAAAGGATTTTTGAGAGATGATATAGTAGGTTTTATTTTTAGTTAAAATAGGGGAGATAGAAAAAATGAAAAAGTGTAGAAATATTATTTTATCAATGTTATTTATTATTACTAATATAACATCACTGATTCCTGTTCATGTCTATGCGGATGCAGGCAGAGATATCAGCAGTAATGTCACTTCGTTGACCGTGGACCCAACGAATATTACAGATGGAGGAAACATAAAAGTAAAATTCTCGTTTGACGAAAAAAAACAAAATATCCAACCAGGTGATTATCTTTGGATCAATTGGCCAAGTGAAGGAAATATTCGCGGTGAAGGATTCCAAAAAGAAATCCCATTAATGATTGAAAATAAAAATGTTGGAACTTTAACGGTCAGAAAAGATTCTGCGCAGGTTGTGTTTAATGAAAATATTAAAAACCTAGACTCAGTAGAAGGTTGGGGGCAATTTGAGATACAGGCCAGAAACGTAACCGATACCGGTGAAGAAAATACGGGACCATTCACCGTGACGAGCGGTGATAAAACAGCTACTGTAAATGTGACAAAGCCAGCTTCTGGTTCTTCTTCTAGCGTTTTTTATTATAAAACAGGAGACATGCTACCTGAAGATACTAAGCACATTCGATGGTTTTTGAATATTAACAATAACGGCACTTATGTTGAACAACCAGTTAAAATCAGTGATGAAATCCAAAGTGGACAAAGATTAGATCCAAGTACGTTTGAAATTAATCAAATACACTTAGGTGAACAGAAGGTTTATAGAGGAGAAGAGGGAATCCAACAATTTTTACAAGATTTCCCCAGCGCTACATTTAATTTTTCAGTAACTGATAATTACATTGAAATAACTATACCAAAAAACTTTGTCAATCTTAGGAAAATAATGGTGAGTTATAAGACGATCATAGAAAACCCAGAACAAATAAATTTTGAGAATCATTCGGAAGCTTGGTTTAAAGAATTTAATAAACCTGCTGTTGATGGAGAAAGTTTCAATCATACAGTTAAAAATATTTCAGCTTCTGGTGGAGTCAACGGTACAGTTAGAGGCGAATTGAAGATTTTCAAATATATCAATGACACAGAGATTGGTATCCCAAATGTGACTTTCGAATTAAGACGAGCAGATGAACAGCCTATTCAAGGACAGTCTAGTATCCTGTTGACTTCGAATGAACAGGGAGAAGCTAGTATCAAAGGCCTGCAAGTAGGAGACTATGTTGTAAAAGAAAAAGAAGCACCCAATTGGATTGATTTTGATCCACTAAGTTCAAATGAACTCAAATTCTCCATAAACGAAAATGATACAGAGGGAGTCAGTTTACCTATTTATAACAAGAAAAAGGTTACGAACATCACAGCAACTAAAATTTGGAACGGTGGAACCACTCCAAGACCGAGTATTTATTTTAAATTATTCAGAGCAAGTACAAACAATTGGGAACCAGTTCCTGATGCAGAAACAAAACGATTAGACAATGGAATAACTTCAGTGACTTGGGAAGATATCCAACAGTATGATGATAGTGGAAACGAATATACGTTTAAAGTGCAAGAAGTAGATCAAAACGGAAATGATTATGTCCCTTCAGGTTATCAAAAAATTGAAAACGGGCTAGTCGTTACAAATGAGAATAAAGAAGTCATTTCAGTCTCAGGACAAAAAACATGGGAAGACAATGAGAACCAAGACGGCAAACGACCGACGACGATCACAGTAAATCTATTAGCCGACGGTCAACCGATCCAACACAAAGAAGTAAGTGAAAAAGATGATTGGCGCTATCGTTTCACAAATCTGCCAAAATACAGAGACGGGCAAGAAATCATCTATACTGTAACGGAAGACAACGTGCCCGAATACAGTACGACGATTGACGGGTATAACATCAAAAACAGTTATACACCGGAAAAAACAAATATATCTATACCAGGTAGCCATATAACACCGTGGAAAAATTTTCCAGAGAAGACAGAGAGAGAGAAAATTAGAAATCTATTCTCTCAAAAATTGCAAATATTTGCTCATACAGGAGAATCCAGCGAACAAAGAAGCAATTATATTAGTAAGAGAGCTGTACCTAAACAGATAACAAATAAATCAAAAAGCATTCTTCCTAAAACAAGTAGTAAAAAATCTAGTTTTGCTGTAATCATTGGTTTATTGATAGTAACTATCTGTGCTGGGATATTCTTACAAAAATATAAAAAAGTTTAGTTAGAATATAATATTTTTTGTTAAATATGACTGAAATCAAAAGAATAAAATTCCGATTTATAATCGAAAAAAGAAGCATTTTTATATATGCTTCTTTTTTCGTAGAATCAATAAATATGGATTTGGCTAACTATGGAAGAATACTCGTATTAGTTTTCAGCGTTCATACTAGTTGTTACATTGTTTGATTGGCCAAAAGAATTTCTGATATATTTTGTGCTAAATAAAGAAAAAGACGCTTGAATTGGGAAATAAGAAAACTACTCTATCATTACAAATTTTCATAAACTGGCAGATGTTCTAAGTAAACAAGTATCTTTTCAAAGTCGGAAAAATCCATAATCAACGTAGTGGTATTGATATTTGGATGAAAGCCTACGGTATCTTGACGATCAATAGCAGCATCGATCACGACTTGGATTTTTTTCTCTTTGTCGTGCATCAATGCTAATGGAGTCACTGTACCTGCTGGAACGCCTAGGAGGTCAGGAAGCTGTTCTTCAGAAACAAAAGATAAGCGCTTTTCTTTTAATTGTTCAGCTAGTTGTTTTAAATCGGCGTGCTTTTCATCAGGCAAGATGACAAGATAGATTTGTTTTCCTTTTCTTGATTTCAATAATAGATTTTTTACTTGCGGACCAGGTAGGGAAAAAGGGACATTTTTGACTGACGTAATCGCAGGATGATCGACTTTTTGAAAAGAGATACCCAGTTTTTTTAGTAGTTCATAAGCTTCTTGTTCGGTTGCACGACTCATCGCGCATCACCCTCCTTTTTTTATTAGTGTATCATAAAAAAGAGTTGACAAATGAAAAATAATCATGTAAATTACACGTAAAGTTAAAACAAATGACATCGAAAAGAAGAGTAGCCGTTAGGTGTTTTTAGAGAGTCTCTGGTTGGTGGAAAGAGGCAGCAGTTAACCGTGAAACACATCTTGGAGTCGATTTTCTGAAGCGTATAGTAGGAAAATCCGGGGAGCCCGTTACAGCTGCGGTCGTTGCTAGATGACCAGATAAGGCTGGCTTTTCCGTGAGGAGTCGGTAAAAAAAGGTGGAACCACGTGATTAACGTCCTTTGATCTTCGGATCAAAGGACTTTTTGTTTTCATCTGAACGGCAACGACTGTGTGAGGTTTTTTCTGCAAGGAAAAAATAAACAGAGGTGGAACCACGTATAATACGTCCTCTTGGCATTTGCCAAGAGGATTTTTTTATTTTAAAGGAGGAAAAGAAGATGGAGTATTTGATTGAAGTTATGCCGCAATTATTAGTAGGAGCACTCACAACATTGAAATTATTTTTATTTACCTTGATTGGCTCATTACCATTAGGGATTGTTTTAGCATTAGGATTGTCTTTGCATTTTAAGCCGCTACGCTACTTGCTTCAAACATATGTATGGGTTATGCGGGGAACACCGCTGTTGTTGCAACTGATTTTTATTTTTTATGGGTTGCCGACGATTGGGATCGTTTTTGATCGTTTCGAAGCAGCACTCATTGCCTTTATCTTAAACTATGCAGCTTATTTTGCAGAGATCTTTCGTGGAGGGATACAATCGATTCCTCAAGGTCAATATGAAGCAGCGCAAGTTTTGCAATTAAGTCCCTTTCAAACGGTGACGAAAATCGTCATCCCACAAGTGACAAAGATTGTTTTACCTTCTGTAGGGAATGAAGTTATCAACTTGGTCAAAGATTCTTCCTTGATCTATATATTAGGTTTAGGTGACGTAATGCGTGCTGGGAAAATCGCGATGGAACGCGACGCGACTTTACTGCCTTTGCTAGGCGTGGCAATCATCTATCTTACATTGACTGGTATTCTAACAATCATAATGAAACAAGTTGAAGGAAAATTAAATTATTACCGCTAACTGATAGGAGGAAGAAATATGATTGAATTGAAGAAAGTGAACAAAGCATTTGGTGAAAAAAAAATAATCAAAGATTTGAATCTAATCATTCCAGATGGGAAAACATTAGCTATCGTAGGTCCTTCCGGTGGCGGTAAAACCACGCTTTTACGTATCTTGGCTGGCTTAGAAAGTTCTGACAGCGGAGAATTTTATTTAGACGGTGTACCGTTCAACCCATTCGAGCTTAAAATGAAAGAACAAGTTGTAGGAGTCGTATTCCAAGACTTCCAGCTATTTCCACATCTGAATATTTTTGAAAACATTACCTTAGCACCAAAAATGGTATTGAAACAGACAAAAGAAGAATACACCAAAAAAGCAGAAGAATTAGCGGCTTCATTAGGGATTAGTGATTTATTGAATATCTATCCTTATCAGCTTTCTGGCGGACAAAAACAGCGGGTAGCGATTGCCAGAGCATTGGCTATGAATCCACGGGTATTGGCTTATGATGAACCAACAAGTGCTTTAGATCCTGAATTACGCCAGCAAGTCGAGCGTTTGATCCTATCATTGAAAGAAGATGGGGTAACCCAAATTATTGTCACCCATGATTTAGTATTTGCAGAAAATGTCGGTGATCAATTACTAAAAGTTTCCCCAATTCATTAAGAAAGGAGAAGATAGAGATGAAAAAAACCAGTTTTCTATTCGCTTTGATCGCAGGTCTTCTTCTTTTTGCAGGCTGTTCGAACAAAAAAACTTCAGCAGATAATTGGGCGACTATCAACGAAGAGAAAAAAATCGTTATAGGTTTAGACGATACATTTGTTCCTATGGGATTTAGAGATAAAGACGGGAAGCTCACAGGATTTGATATTGATTTAGCCAAAGCAGTCTTTGAACAATATGGGATTACGGTAGACTTTCAGCCCATTGACTGGTCAATGAAGGAATTTGAACTGAACAATGGAACGATCGATTTGATATGGAACGGCTATTCCAAAACGCCGGCAAGAGAAAAGAAAGTGCAATTTACAAAACCTTATATGGAAAACGATCAAGTGCTGATCACACCTAAAGAATCAGGAATCACAAACTTTGGACAAATGAATAATAAGAGATTAGGTGCGCAAAATGGGTCATCTGGTTATGATGTATTTACGAAACAACCAGAAGTATTAAAAGAGATAGTCAAAAACCAAGATGCTGTTTTGTATGATAGTTTTAATGAAGCATTGATCGATCTGAAAAGCAGACGGGTCGATGGTCTGCTGATGGATAAAGTATACGCAGACTATTATTTGAAACAAAGAAACGAACTAGAAGACTTCAACATAACAAAAGGTTCTTATGAGAGTGAGGATTTTGCAGTTGGTGCACGCAAGTCAGATAGTACATTAGTGAAAAAAATCAATGAAGCCCTAGATCAACTAGAGAAAACAGGTGAATTCCAAAAAATATCCGATAAATGGTTTGGCGAAGATGTTACGCCGAGAAATTAACAAATAGGGGACTGTGACAAAAGACGTGTCACAGTCCCTTTTTCCGAATAAACAGTGTTCTCCTGCCAACTCCTTGTGACTCGGAGCTGAATGGCAGGCTCACAACCTCTTGGTAAACGGTGTTCAAAAGCCAGTTTTTCGGTATTAAGCCAAATTTATGCAAAAATGTAGAAAGCCATTTTCACAAAATTTTTCTTACTACTCGAAACTAAGCGACTTTTTCACAACCTCCTTTACATAATTTTATTTTGTTGTGGAAGGGGTTTCGTGTTATTCTAAAAGAGGAACGATTGAAGGTTATAGGAAAGGAAGAGATGAATGGAACACAAAGAACTTACCTCATTTCCAAAAGATTTTCTGTGGGGCTCTGCTTCTGCAGCGTATCAAGTAGAAGGAGCTTGGCAAGAAGATGGGAAAGGAGAATCAGTCTGGGATCGATTTGTACGGATACCTGGAAAGACATTTAAAGGAACGAACGGTGATTTGGCAGTAGACCACTATCATCGTTATAAAGAAGATATTGCTTTAATGAAAGAACAAGGTCTGAAAGCTTACCGCTTCTCTGTAGCTTGGACACGGATTTTTCCTAATGGACGAGGAGAAGTCAATCAAGCTGGGCTCGCTTTTTATGAGAGATTGATCGACGAATTGATTGAAAACGATATTGAACCTATGTTGACTTTATATCATTGGGATCTTCCACAAGCATTGCAAGATGAATATAATGGTTGGGAATCACGTCAGATCATTGAAGATTTCACTCATTATGCAGAAACATTATTTGAGGCATTCCGCGGGAAAGTCCATTACTGGATTAGTTTGAATGAACAAAATATCTTCACTTCATTAGGTTATTTGTTAGCAGCACATCCGCCAGGTGTGACAGACCCGAAACGAATGTATGAAGTTAACCATATTGCTAATTTAGCAAATGCATCTGTCATCAATAAATTTCACGAGTTAGAAATGCCTGGAAAAATCGGACCAAGCTTTGCGTATACGCCAAATTATCCAATTGACAGTAATCCTGAAAATGTTCTGGCTGCTGAAAATGCAGAAGACCTGATGGCCAATTATTGGATGGATGTCTATATGTGGGGAAAATATCCGATTGCTGCCATGAGGTTCTTAGAAGAAAAAGGATGGGCACCAACGATTGAAGCTGGCGATGCAGAATTGCTAGAATCTGCTAAACCAGATTTTCTTGGGATCAATTACTATCAAACGGCGACGAATGCATTCAATCCATTAAACGGAGTTGGTGCTGGAAAAATGAATACGACAGGAAAAAAAGGTTCATCAGAAGAAACTGGAGTTCCTGGAATGTATAAAAAAGTTGAGAATCCATTTGTCGAACGAACAAATTGGGACTGGGAGATTGACCCAGAAGGATTAAGGATCGGACTGCGTCGTATCACAAGCCGTTACCGCATGCCGGTACTGATTACGGAAAATGGCTTAGGAGAGTATGACAAGTTGACAGAAGATAAACAAATCCATGACGACTATCGAATCAATTACTTACAAAGCCACGTCAAAGCCATCAAAGAAGCAATTTCGGATGGAGCAGAAGTCCTAGGCTATTGCACCTGGTCTTATACAGATTTGCTTAGCTGGCTGAACGGTTATCAAAAGCGATATGGATTTGTATATGTTGATCAAGACGAAACACAAGAAGGATCTTTGGAACGATATAAGAAAGACAGTTATTACTGGTACCAAAAACTGATTGAAGAAAATGGAGAGAACCTTTAGTTCACATACTTAAAACAAGAAGGTACGGCTGGATATGGCCGTGCCTTTTCTTGATAAAATCATTTAGAAATTAAGAAAAACTGTAAAATAAGCTGAAAAATGAAAGAAAGCGTCAGTTCTTTCAAACAAAACTTTAGTTCCCTTACTTTTTTTTGTATAATGAAACTTGATGAAATGAGGGATAATAAATGGCACAAAAGAAACGGCCTACTAAAAAAAGGAAAAAGACGAAAAAAACGAAAAAGCAAAAACAGCAGCAGGAACAAATGCTGACGATTGGTGTTGGGTTTGCCTTGATTTTATTTGCTGTCTTCGGCTTTTTAAAATTAGGTTTTTTAGGAATATTGATTGCAAACGGCTTTCGGATCATTGCAGGAAATACTTACCAAATCCTCTGTCTTTTATTAGCCGTATTAGGATTTTGGATTGTCATTAAGAATACAGAGTTTTCAATTGGTAAAAACCGACGCTGGTTTGGCGGCATACTCTTTTATTTCGGTATCTTATTATTGTTACATGCCCATTTATTTGGCAAACTCCATACTGGGGAACCAAATATCATGGGGACGACATGGGATTTGTTAGCCAGTGATATAAAACAAAGTCAAGTAGACAATAACGTTGGTGGTGGGATGATTGGAGCAATCCTTTATCATTTTACTTACTTCTTGATTGCACAGCCTGGAAGTTATTTAGCAGCAGTGCTATTACTGGCAGGAGGAGCATTCCTGTTCAGTAATCTGGAAGGCTATCAGCTGTTAAATGGTATCCAATCAATTGGAGAACGAGTACAGGAATTATTGGAAGGTGATCCTGCCAAGCAAGCTCGAAAGCAAGCGGCAAAGGAAGAGAGAATGAAACAGCGCGCAGAAGCGAAAGAAGCAAGGCGCTTAGCTGCAAAAGAAGCTGCAGAAAAAGAAGCTGCAGAATATGAGAAGAAAAAAGCGGTGAGCCAGCAAAGGGAAAATACTGCTGATGAATGGCAGGAACCAGAAAATACAGAGCCGGAGCAGCTAAGTTTTGTTCCAATCGACAGTTTTCAAGAAAATATCCATCCTGCGAATCTAGAGAAACCAGTACCAGATACACCAAAACAGACCAATACAGCAGAAGGTTTTTCAGATGAGTTGCCAGAGGATGACGGTACCTCATTAGAATTTGAGATTGAAGCAGAACAGGAAAATCAAGACTATGAATTACCGACAGTTGATTTGCTTGATTCTATACCAACTGTGGATCAAAGTGATGAGTATAAAAAAATTGAAAAAAATATCGGCGTATTAGAACAAACTTTCCAAAGTTTCGGTGTCGATGCCAAGGTCGTCAAAGCCAGCTTAGGACCATCCGTCACAAAATTCGAAGTCCAGCCGGCTGTAGGGGTAAAAGTAAGTAAAATTGTGAACTTAACAGATGATATCGCGCTTGCTTTAGCGGCGAAAGATGTCCGGATGGAAGCACCGATTCCAGGTAAATCACTGATTGGTATTGAAGTACCAAATGGAAAGATCAGTATGGTTTCCTTTAGAGAAATCATCGAAGCACAACCAAACCACCCAGATAAATTACTAGAAGTACCTTTAGGACGTGATGTTTCTGGACGGGTACAAACGGCTGATCTTTCGAAGATGCCTCACTTACTCGTGGCTGGTTCGACTGGTAGTGGGAAGTCAGTAGCAATTAATGGGATTATCACAAGTATATTAATGCGTGCTAAGCCCCATGAAGTAAAACTGATGATGATCGATCCGAAAATGGTTGAATTGAATATGTACAACGGCATACCTCATCTGTTGACGCCGGTCGTGACGAACCCTAGAAAAGCAGCGCAAGCCTTACAAAAAGTAGTACAAGAAATGGAAGAACGATATGAAAAATTCGCGGCAACCGGAGTAAGAAATATTTCTGGTTACAATGAATTTGTTCAACAGAAAAACTTGGAAAACGGAACGAAACATCCAACCTTACCATTCATCGTAGTGATCGTAGATGAATTAGCTGATTTGATGATGGTAGCCAGCAATGAAGTTGAAGATGCGATTATTCGTTTAGCGCAAATGGCTCGGGCAGCGGGGATTCATATGATCCTAGCTACTCAACGTCCAAGTGTGGATGTTATCACAGGAATCATCAAAGCAAATGTACCTTCCAGAATGGCATTTGCGGTATCAAGCGGTACAGATTCTCGGACGATCATTGATTCTAATGGGGCAGAAAAGCTCTTAGGGCGAGGAGATATGCTATTCTTGCCAATGGGTGAGAATAAACCGATCCGTGTGCAAGGAGCATTCATTTCTGACCACGAAGTAGAACGGGTCGTTCAATTTGTTACAGATCAGCAAGAAGCTCATTATGAAGAGAAAATGATGCCGACAGATGAAGTTGAAACGACAGGTGCTCCAGAACAGCCACAAGATGAGCTGTTTGAAGAAGCAAAAGCACTTGTCGTTGAAATGCAAACGGCAAGTATTTCCCTTCTCCAAAGAAGATTTCGGATCGGTTACAACCGAGCAGCACGTTTAGTAGATGAACTGGAAGCTCATGGAGTTGTTGGCCCGTCAGAAGGAAGCAAGCCTCGGAAAGTATTCATTGAGCAGGAAGAAACATCAGAAACGTTGCCGGACGATAATGACATGTAAAACTTGTGTGATGAAGGGTTGAAAAACGAATAACCAATAAAAAGACAAGGCATGATGATACCAAAAGAAAAAATGGTTTTTTTCCATCTTTTCTAATACGGTATGATGTCTTGTCTTTTTAGTTTTTGTGAGATTAAAGTTCTATTCGATTTATTTGTGAAGTATTGCATTAAGGAAATGAATCATGTATAGTATGTAGCGAAACTTTGAGAAAAAGAGGGAAAATACTTTGGAAAAACAGTCCATTTATGGCTTGACGAATGAAGAATTAATCAATTGGTTTATAGAAAACGGCGAGAAAAAATTCCGAGCTGCCCAAGTTTGGGAATGGTTGTATCAAAAACGTGTAAGTAATTTCACAGAAATGACGAATCTATCGAAACAATTGATCGAAAAATTATCGGAGCATTTTATCATCAATCCTCTAAAACAGATGGTCGTCCAAGAAGCTTCGGATGGTACAGTAAAATATTTGTTTGAACTCCCTGATAAAAACATGATTGAGACTGTACTGATGAGACAAGAATATGGCTTGTCAGTTTGTGTGACGACACAAGTAGGATGTAATATCGGCTGTACGTTTTGTGCAAGCGGGCTGCTCAAAAAGAACCGTGATCTGACTGCTGGAGAAATTGTTGCACAGATCATGATGGTCCAACATTATTTTGATGAGCGCAATCTTGGCGAACGCGTTTCACATGTCGTTGTAATGGGGATCGGTGAGCCATTTGATAATTACGACAATGTAATGGACTTTTTGCATATCATCAATGATGCCAAAGGATTGGCAATTGGTGCTCGGCACATTACAGTTTCCACTAGTGGATTAGCACACAAAATCAAGGAATTCGCTAATAACGGCTTGCAAGTCAATCTGGCTATTTCCTTGCACGCGCCGAATAATGAGGTGCGAACATCGATCATGCGGATCAACCGAAGTTTCCCAATTGAGAAATTGATGGAAGCTGTGGATGAGTATTTAGAGAAAACAAACCGTCGAATCACGTTTGAATATATCATGTTGAATCAAGTAAATGATAGACCAGAGCATGCGCAACAATTAGCAGATCTATTAAAAGATAAGAAAAAATTAGCATATGTCAACTTGATTCCATATAATCCAGTCAGTGAACATGATCAATATTCTCGCAGTCCAAAAGCTGATGTATTGAGATTTTATGATGTATTGAAGAAAAACGGCGTAAACTGTGTGATACGTAAAGAACATGGTACAGATATTGATGCAGCTTGCGGACAATTGCGAAGCAAGCAAATGAAAAAAACAGTTGCCAAATAATCGTATCCTACTCGTTTTTTCAATTACCATAAAAGGAGCAGTTTTCTTAATTAAGGAACTGTTCAACTTAAATAAGAGAAAAGATTCTATAGCGAAAGCTATAAAGCTTTTTTTGACAAGAAAAACCCTCATCAAGCAAAGAAATGTCCTCAATTTGATGACAGCCTGCTTGATGGGGGTTTTAGCAATTATTTAACTGATTTTCTTATATCCTTGCTGGCTTTCTTGTGTAGCATGATAAGTTTCTACGTCAAGAATGGCCTGTTTAAATTTTTCTCGGGTGATTTCATAAGGCACATGTTTAATATCATTTGTTGCCATGGCTTTATCTAAGATTGCTTCTAAATCGGTCGTGACATTGAGATTCATGTCGGTTAACGATACTGGAAGTTGGTTCTTTTTCATAAACACATAGATTTTATCAAACAAATCGAACTGCTGATCCATCATCAATAAGGTCAGTACACCATAACTGACAGATGCTCCGTGAAGGTATCCCTCCATTTTTTCTAGAACAGTCGTACCGTAATAGAATGAGTGTGCCATAGCAGAATTATAGTTATTGTTAACTAAAACAGAAACCAATCCGGTAGTAACAATGATATCCGAAACGACTTGTTCAATTGCATATGAGGGACGATCGTCGGCACTATCTTTCAATGCTTGCGTACCATAAGTCAAGAGACGATCAATGCACATTTTTCCGATTTGGATTCCTAATCTATCCGTGTAGCCTAGATCATCGCCACGAGCAGAAAAAGTAGATTCGACTTCTTTGGATAAAGCATCGCCAATACCTGCCCATAAGTATTTATCAGGTGCTTCGGCAATAATTGCTGTATCAATGAAGGTGTGTACAGGTGGTTTTGAAGGAAAGAAGAGTCCGTCCATTACGCCTTCTTCGTTATAGATGACACATACCGCAGTGACGGGCGAACAGTTCGAACCAATAGTGGGAAAGGTGAAGACTGGTTTAGCTAGTTTTTCACCAATGACTTTTACAGTATCGCAAGCACGGCCACCACCGACTGCAAACAGGACGTCTGCTTTTTGGACACTTTCATGCTGGATCAACTGTTCAATATTTCCATAAGTTGAATTACCCCCGTACCAGAGACTGGCGACAACCTCTATTTCCTGTGTCAAAGCTACTTTTATTTTGTTTTCTGCCTTTGAAAGTGCAGTCTTCCCTCCAATCAGCACTACTTTTGTCCCATATTCTTTGACGATTCCATTTGCTTTTTCATACGCATCTGTTCCAATGGTATAATTTGGTAAGAAAACACTTTGACTCATATTCATTTCCTTCTTTCTTCGTTGAAACGGGTTAAAATTTTAAAGAGTGATCGATCTGACTGCGGCTGTAGATGGAGTAGAGGTGAACCTAAGACAGGATAAGTGATGAATAAGGTGGCATGAACACCTTGAAATCATCAATAAGTATCCTAAAAACGAACAAGTACAAAAACATTGAAAACGACAATAATGAATTTTTGTTCCTCTTAGTATTTCTACCGATTCCCTTTGCTTTTTTGTAATTATCTAAAAATTCTAAAAATTAAGATTATTATATGAAAACAGGTTTTATTTGTCAATTCATAATTGGTTTTTTTTAAAGCAAAAGATAATCTATATCATGATGAACAAACAGAGTTTTTTCCTCCAATTGATGGCTTTCCTGATCTTTCCTATTTTGAATAAAGTGTTTCTGTATAATTTTTTTATTTTATAAGTAAGATAAATAATGAAAGAATAGAGATACTGATTGGTAGCTAAAGATTTTTGAGCGAGAACATTTCGTTTTTTCAAAAGGACTGTTAGAATAAGCAAGAACAAGGGGGAAGACGTATGATAATCAGTGAATTTGACCGTAATAATCCAGTATTGAAAGATCAGCTTTCTGATTTACTGAGACTGACTTGGCCGGAAGAATATGGAGACAGCTCGGCAGAAGAAGTAGAAGAAATGATGAATCCAGAACGAATCGCGGTAGCAGCGGTAGACCAAGATGAGTTAGTAGGATTTATTGGTGCAATCCCTCAATACGGTATCACAGGTTGGGAATTGCATCCATTAGTTGTAGAAAGCTCCCGACGAAAGAACCAAATAGGTACTCGATTAGTCAATTACTTAGAAAAAGAAGTAGCTTCCAGAGGAGGAATCACGATTTATTTAGGTACGGATGATTTAGACCATGGAACAACGTTAAGTCAAACGGACCTGTATGAGCATACATTTGATAAAGTGGCTTCCATCCAGAACCTTCGTGAACATCCGTATGAATTCTATGAAAAATTAGGTTATAAAATCGTAGGTGTCTTACCAAATGCAAATGGCTGGGACAAACCGGATATTTGGATGGCAAAAACGATTATTCCTCGACCAAATTCTCAATAATAAAAAGAGGTTGTGACAGAAGTAATCAGCTTCAAGAAATAAGAAGGAATTTACGAAAATTACTTCTTGAATTTTTGTGAAATTCCAACTTATTTCCGAAGAAGCTACTTTTGGAACACCGTGTACCAGAGGTTGTGAAAAAGTCGCTTAGTTTCGAGTAGTAAGAAAAATTTTGTGAAAATGGCTTTCTACATTTTTGCATAAATTTGGCTTAATACCGAGAAACTGGCTTTTGAACACCGTTTATTCAGATAAGGGACTGTGACAAGACTTTTGTCACAGTTTCTTTTTGTTTATTCTTTTTTATCTTTGTATGGCAATAATAGACAATATAACGAAAATTATTTAATGGCTTTTGGAAGACCATGGAAAACCTTGTACAAAGCTATTTTTTCTGAAAAATTCCTTGAAACCTCACGAAAAAATCATTATTTTATGAAAAAGACAAAAAAAAGTGTTGATTTTTTAATAATTATTCATTAAACTCTTAAACAACTTCAGAAAATATTAATTATTCTGAAAATTCCAATAAAGGGGTACGTAAAATGAAAAAGAAATTTACATTTGGTTTGGTTGCGGTATGCGGCCTTGTACTTGCTGGATGTTATGGCGGCAGTTCAGCCACAAGCAGTAGTTCAGCAAAAAGCGGTTCAGCAGATGGAGGAGGCGTATTTAACTTAGTCGTGCCTCAAGAAATGCCTACAGCTGACTTATCAGTTGCAACAGATACAATCAGTTTTACAGCATTGAATAACGTTTATGAAGGAATTTACCGTCTTGATGAAGACAGCAAACCACAGCCGGCAGGAGCTAGCGAGTTGGCAGAAGTCAGTGAAGACGGATTAACTTACAAAATCAAATTACGAGAAGACGCAAAATGGTCAAATGGTGATCCTGTTACAGCAGCGGATTACGTTTATGGCTGGCAACGAACAGTAGACCCAGCTACAGCTTCTGAATATGCTTACCTGTATGCGCCAGTTGAAAATGCAGAAGACATTACAGCTGGAAAGAAAGATAAATCAGAACTAGGGATCAAAGCAGTTGGTGACTATGAATTAGAAATCAAATTGACGAAACAAACACCATATTTCCAATATCTGCTTGCTTTCCCATCATTTTTCCCACAAAAACAATCCGTAGTGGAAGAAAATGGGGATGCCTATGCATCTGCAAGTGATAAAGCTGTTTATAATGGACCATTCACATTAGAAGATTTTGATGGACCAGGAACAGATACAGAATGGACTTATAAGAAAAATGATCATTACTGGGACAAAGATACAGTAAAACTTTCTGAAATCAAAGTCAGTGTAGTAAAAGAATCTTCTACTGCATTGAACTTATTCAAAGATGGCCAAGCAGATGACGTGATCTTGTCTGGTGAGTTAGCACAGCAAAACGCAAACGATCCAGCTTATACTTCTGTTAAAGAAGCGCGGACAAGCTATATCGAATTCAATCAACGTGAAAAGAATTCACCATTCAACAATGTGAACCTAAGAAAAGCTATTTCTTATTCTATCGATCGTGAAGCTTTAGTAAAACAAGTACTAGGTGACGGATCAGTTGTCTCTACAGGATTGATCCCATCAGATATGGTAAAAAGTCCAACAACGAACGAAGACTTTGCAAAAGAAGCTGGAAAATTAGTTTCTTATGACAAAGATAAAGCAAAAGAATATTGGGAAAAAGCGAAAAAAGAATTGGGCGTTGATTCTTTAGAATTTGATTTGATGGCTTCTGATGATGATTCATCGAAAAAAGTAATCGAATATGTTCAAAACTCAATCCAAGAAAACTTGGATGGCGTAACAGTCAAACCAACACCTGTTCCATTCTCTGTACGTCTTGACCGCTCAACTTCGGGTGATTTTGACGCAGTACTAGGCGGATGGGCTGCTGACTATGCAGACCCAAGCAGCTTTACTGATTTGTTTGTCACAGGTAATTCATACAACCGTGGTCGCTGGAGCAATGCAGAATATGACGAAGCAGTTAAAGCAGCTTCATCAACAGACGCTGGCGATGAACAAGCCCGTTGGGATGATTTCCAAAAAGCAATCAAGATCATCTCTGATGATATGGGTGTCGTTCCGGTGTACCAAAAAGCAGAAGGTCACCTAGTGAATGAAAAAATCAAAGGTATCGTTCACCATGCGGCAGGCGCTTCATGGGATTACAAATGGACATACGTTGAAGAATAATCGTTAATACCGTGAGCATGAGAAAAAACGAGGCTGCGGCAAATGTCGCAACCTCGTTCTCATATTCACTTATCCTAACAAAGAAAAAAGCATGAAAATAGCAGAAAGAGCAATTAGTATTCCGGCAATGATCAGCCAAAAGCTGTACATACCGTAGCTGGCAGACGAGAGCGAGGAAAATTCTGGTTTTTTCTTTCGGTTCCTTGTTCGTGCAAGATGGACCGATCGCTGAAAATGATCGAAGAAACCCGAAGAAAAGACCCATAAAAAACCGCCGATAATCAGAAACGGCAATGACCATAAGAATAGATCATTAGATAATTGAATGAGTGTAAAGGAATGGTTGATGAGATTTTTTATTAAAATAACCAGAATCAGTAGAAAAGCTACTGCGTAGGGGATAGATTTTTTTTTCATTTGATTGCTCCTTTATTTTTGGTTCATTATCTAATAATGTAGCGAAACATCTGTCAGAAGTCAAAAGCTAGGGGGAAACATTAGTGAATAGTTATATCAAATATGTATTAAAACGTGTCTTTTTCATGATCATCACGCTTTGGTTAATTGCAACAATCACCTTTTTCTTGATGCAATTGCTGCCGGGCACGCCATATACGAATCAGGAACGTTTGAGTCCTGAAACAATCGAGATGCTAAATAAACAAGTCGGTTTGGATAAACCAGTTATCGTACAATATGGGATTTATCTTTCTAATTTGCTTCAAGGAGATTTTGGAATTTCCTTCCAATTTAAAAACCAGCCAGTCGCACATTTGTTAGCTGGAAGAATCGGACCATCCTTGCAGTTAGGGTTACAGGCAATTATCTTTGGAACAGTCCTAGGGACGATTTTAGGAACGATCTCTGCCATGAAGCAAAATACATGGGCAGATACATCTTCTACACTCGTAGCGATATTAGGTCGTTCCATTCCAAACTTTGTATTTGCTGTTTTATTACAATATATCTTTGCAATCAAATTACAAGTTTTGCCAATCGCAAAATGGGATGGCTTTGTGTACACAATCTTACCAACAATTGCGTTGGCCATGTCGCCGCTTGCTGACTCTGCTCGGTTTATCCGTACGGAAATGGTGGAAGTACTGCATAGTGATTATGTGGAATTAGCAAAAGCAAAAGGATTGAGCCGTTGGGAAATCGCCTTTAAACATGGTCTTCGAAATAGTTTGATTCCATTGATGACTTTATTAGGACCGTTAGCTGTAGCATTGATGACCGGATCACTGGTGGTAGAAAATATCTTTGCTATTCCTGGTATCGGGGAACAATTCGTTAAGTCAATCACAACAAATGATTATCCTACGATCATGGCTGTAACGATCCTTTACTCATTTATGCTGATTTTTGTTATTTTGATCGTGGATCTATTGTACGGTCTAGTTGATCCAAGAATTCGTGTTTCAGAAGGGAGCCGAGGATAAATGGAAATGATACCAAAGCGTTATGAAACAGTTGCAGATATCCCTGCGGATGAATTTCTTCCATTACAAAAAAATACCGAAGAAGAACGTGAACAGATTACTGCACCTTCTTTGAATTTTATCCAAGATTCATGGCGCCGTTTAAAGAAAAACAAAGCTGCCGTTATTTCAATGGTTTTACTATTGGTCATCATTTTGATCTCTGTGATCACAATCTTTGTTTCTCCTCATGATCCAACTGCCCAAAACGTGGCTTATATCAATTTGCCTCCTCGTATTCCGGGAATCAATATCGATGGATTGAATGGAAAAGCAATGGTTGGTGGTGAACTTGTTGATAAATATGCTCAAGCAAACGTCCCTTCAAACGTAAATTTCTTTTTAGGAACAGACGGTTTGGGACGTGATGTATTAAGCCGCTTATTTATGGGAATGAGAATCTCGTTGCTGATCGCATTTATTGCTGCATTACTAGATGTAACGATTGGTGTAGCTTACGGGTTGGTTTCTGGTTTGTTAGGCGGACGTGTCGATAACGTGATGCAACGTTTTTTGGAAATCTTATCAGGAATTCCAAACCTCGTTGTCATGATTTTGATGTTGGTCGTTTTTGAACCAGGAATTTTTTCAATCGTGGCTGCTATGGCCATCACAAACTGGATACCAATGGCACGTATCGTTCGTGCACAAACAATGAAATTAAAAGATCAAGAATATGTTTTAGCTGGATTGACATTAGGTGAATCAAGAATGAAAATTGCATTCAAACATATTTTGCCGAATATCTCTAGTGTCATTATTATTCAAATGATGTTTAGTATTCCATCTGCTATTTTCTTCGAAGCCTTTTTAAGCTTTATCGGTTTAGGTCTTACGCCTCCGTCAGCTTCATTAGGAACGATGTTGAGCGAAGGGTACAAGACATTCCTGTATCTGCCTTATCTATTATGGATTCCGGCAGTAACTTTATCGGTTATCATGATTGGCTTTAACTTACTTGCTGATGGATTGCGTGATGCCTTTGATCCTAAAATGAAAGAGTGAAGACGATGACGAAAATTTTAGAAGTGAAAGACTTAGAAATCTCTTTTGATACGTATGCTGGAAAGGTACGAGCGATTCGCGGTGTCAATTTTCATTTGAATAAAGGAGAAACATTGGCGATCGTTGGGGAATCTGGAAGTGGAAAATCAGTGACGACCAGAAGCATCATGCGCTTGCTGTCAAGCAACGCCAATATAGATGCTGGTCAAATCCTCTTTAAAGGTAACGATATCGTTGGAAAATCAGAAAGAGAGATGCAAAAAATCCGTGGTAAAGAAATAGCGATGATTTTCCAAGATCCAATGACCTCTTTAGATCCGACGATGCCCATTGGGAAGCAAGTCGCTGAGTCCCTTAGAAAGCATAATAAAGTTTCAAAAAAAGAGGGACAAAAAGCTGCATTAGAATTGCTTAAATTAGTTGGAATACCCGAAGCTGAGAAACGTATCAACAGTTATCCGCATCAGTTCTCAGGAGGTCAGCGTCAACGGATCGTGATCGCGATTGCACTGGTATGTTATCCGGAAATCCTGATTGCTGATGAACCTACAACAGCGCTTGATGTGACTATTCAAGCACAGATTTTGGAGCTGCTGAAAGAAATTCAGACAAAAATCGATACATCAATTATCTTTATCACTCATGACCTTGGTGTAGTAGCGAATGTCGCTGATCGTGTCGCTGTCATGTATGGAGGAAGAATCGTTGAAGTTGGAACATCGGAAGAAATTTTCTACAACCCGCAACATCCCTATACTTGGGGCCTGCTTGGTTCAATGCCGACATTAGATAGTGCGAACGATCGATTGTATGCTATTCCTGGTTCTCCACCGGATTTATTGAACCCGCCAAAAGGAGACGCATTCTATCCAAGAAATGAATTCGCGATGAAAATCGATGCAGAACAAGAACCACCATTTTTTGAACTATCAAAAACACACAAGGCAGCAACTTGGCTACTTGCTCCGCAGGCACCCAAAGTGACACCGCCAGAAGAAATCCAACGTCGCTGGGCTATCTTTAAAGAGAAACAAAAACATACTTACGGTCAAGGAGGAATTGCTGATGCCAAATAAACTACTTGAAGTTAAAGGATTGAAACAGTATTTCAATGTAGGAAAAAAGAATGAAGTACATGCTGTAAATGACATCAGCTTTCACATTTATGAAGGAGAAACATTCGGTTTAGTTGGAGAATCTGGAAGCGGAAAATCCACTACTGGCCGTACGATCATTCGCTTGAATGAACCTACTGATGGTGAGATATTATTCGACGGTCAAGATATAACGAAGATCAAAGATAAAAAAGGTTTGACGAAATTCCGGCATGATGTTCAGATGATCTTTCAAGATCCATACGCTTCGTTGAATCCTCGTATGAAAGTCAGAGATATCATTGCCGAAGGAATTGATGTTAATGGACTAGCTAAATCATCTGAAGAGCGTGCAAAAAAAGTCGATGATCTATTGAGAACTGTTGGATTGAATCCAAGCCACGGTACTCGTTATCCTCATGAATTTTCAGGTGGGCAACGCCAGCGTATTGGTATTGCACGAGCATTGGCAGTAAAACCGCGTTTTATCATTTGTGATGAACCAATTTCTGCACTAGATGTGTCGATCCAAGCCCAAGTGGTCAATTTGTTGCAAGATCTCCAAAAAGAACATCAATTGACCTATCTATTTATTGCACATGATTTGTCGATGGTTAAACATATTAGTGACCGAATCGGTGTAATGCATAACGGCTTGTTATTAGAGATGGGAACAAGTGATGAAATCTATAATCACGGTGTTCATCCTTATACAGAAAGTTTGTTATCTGCTATTCCTCTACCAGATCCAGACCATGAGAGAAAACGCAGAAGAATCAAATATCAACCTGAACCAGATGACGGACAAGTACGTCAACTTCGTGAAATCGCACCAGAACATTTTGTCTATGCAACTGAGCAGGAAGTCCCATATTACGCAAAAAAACTAAAACGACAAAAGGAATCTCTTCTGGTTGCTAACTAGGAGGGACATAGATGCTAAAAGCTTTTAAATTCCGTATGTATCCGACAGAAGAACAAAAACAGCAATTGATTCGTACTTTTGGATGTGCTCGATTTACCTATAACCATTTGCTGAAAAAGCGGCAGAAAAGTTGGCAACAAACAGGAGTAGCCAATTTTTCGCTCACACCCGCTACATTAAAAAAAGAATACCCATTCTTAAAAGAAGTAGACAGTCTTGCTTTAGCAAATGCACAGCTTAATTTGGATCGGGCTTTTCGCAATTATTTCAAGGGACGTGCCAGCTTCCCAAAGCTTAAAACGAAAAAAAGTATGTGGCAATCTTATACGACCAACAACCAAACCCGTACGATCTATCTGGAAAATGGCTACTTAAAGTTACCAAAACAAAAAGAACTAATCAAGATAAATCAGCATCGGCCAGTTGAAGGATCGATTCGCTCCGCTACGATTTCTGCTCGATATAATGAAGAATTTTATGTCGCACTACTTTGTGATGTTTCGCCAGTAAAAAAAGAATCTTTAGCTAAATGGATCGGGATCGCCTATCATCCGAAGACATTGATCCAAACATCTCGACCTCTAGAAGTAACTTTACCAAAATTTCACCAGACAGAAGAAAAGCTGCAACATGCACAGCGGAAATTGAATGTGAAAGTCCGCTCCGCTCACCATAGAAAGATCAGGTTAGATCAGGCAAGCAATTATCAGAAACAAAAGAGAAAAGTAATGGATCTTTATCTGAAACAAAAGAACCAGCGAGAAGATTATCTTGAACAATTATCTGGGAAATTGGTCAAACAATATGACTACTTATTTGTAGAATCTTTTCCAAAAGAAGAGGCACATGCTGATTTTTCTATTCACGACTGGCATAAATTAATAACAAAATTGCGTTATAAGTCCCAATGGTATAATAAAAAATTTCTTTTGATCAATACCGACGGAGCAGAAGAAAGCAATTCCGTAAGAAAGAGCCAAGTAGTAGAAAAAATGGGCAGACATTCGGTTATCAAGGGATAAAAAATGAATGAAACTGATAGGAGCGTTAGGGTTAGCCTTGTTAATAAAAAGTCTTAATGACTTTTGTTTCTAGGAATTTTTCTTTTGAAGAAAAGCTCACTAATTATGACAAACCAATAAAACAATAGCAGAAAAAGTTCGTACGAGCTTTTTCTGCTATTGTTAATTTTTTATTCAGAAAGTTTACGAATACATCAAAATTCTGAAACAAAAAACGTAACTCACAAAGAGTTGTTTTTGCGTTTTTTCTTGAATGATTAGGTCTGAATCTTTTGCTCACAACCTTATTCATGGTGCCCCGGCTTGAGCTGATAGATTTTTGAAGGACGGCCGATTCCTACAGGACGTTCACCGATCTCATCGAAATATTGGAGCATAGCTTTCTTAAAATTGGAATGATCGATCGTTTTATAATCGATCCCTAAGAATTTAGCAAATACTTTTCGAGCTTCCGTAATCGTGAAATCTTTACCTAAAACTTGTAGAACTTGCGGCTCGTGTTCCATTTTATTGACTACACGGTTGAATGCTTTCAAGATGATTTGACTATGGTCAAAAGCCAAAGTATCTTTGCCAGAAGACTCTCCAGTGACTAAATCAAGCGAGATAGCCACTTCTCCGCTAGATAAATGGATCTTGTTACTATGACGTTCTAGTGTGAACCAGCGTACTTCCTTGGCATCATCTCCGGCGATTAGCGGTTCTTCTCCAATAAAGGCTAAGTAGCTGACTGTGACGACCCAGCCTCGCGGATCTCGATTAGGCGTACTGAATGTATGCAGTTGCTCAATATTTTCTTTTGAAATAACCACACCAGTTTCTTCCTTTGTTTCTCTTAAGACGCTTTCTCCAGTTGACTCATCCTTTTGGACAAAGCCACCAGGCAATGCCCATGAATTTCGATAAGGATGCCCTTTTCTTTGGATCAACAAAACTTTCAGCTGATCTTCTTCTTTGTTATAGCACATCAGTACGATATCGACAGTCAAAGAGGGCTTGTCATATTCTGGACGTTCCTGTTTTTGATACCAGTTAAGAAATTCTTCTTCACTTGCTTTATGTTCATAATATAATTTTTCTTCTTCTTTAGAAGCAAAACGGTTCATCTGACCACCTCCATTGACAGTAAAAGTACTTTTTACCTTATTGTAGCAGACTCTGAAAAAAAACCAAGGATTTACTTGAAAAATCTAGGTTATCATTTAAATATGAAAAATAAATGGAAGTATGAGATTGAATAAAAAGAAAAGCAGATAAAACGGCAATACTTTATACCGCTCTTCACGAATGGCAAAGAAGCCACAAATAACGATATATACGTCAATGATAAAACGCAAAATCCAAGCTGCTGTCATAAAACTGTTCAAATGCCCATGGAGGTTAAAATAACCATACATACGAATATAAAAATAGCTGAATATTAAATGTGCTAATGAAAGAAAAGCAATACTAAGTGTAAAAAAAAGATGTTTCTTCTGCATGATTGTTCCAGTCCCTTACTAAGATAGATAGTCTTTATTATACCACGTGTGAGGGGAGAAATAAAAAGCCGTTTTTTAGTAGATATGAAACAAAACAAAAACCCGCATTTATTCAACCTATTCATCCTTTTAAAGGATAGATTGAACGTAGATAGAAGTCGTTTATCCAGTCTTTTTCATTTTGAAAAAAAGCTAACAGCATGCTTTTTTTATGGTATACTAGCAAGGAAACGAATTCGCATCATGCGATAAAGGAGGAAGAGCCCCGTGGCAGAAAAGGAAACTTTTTATATCACTACGCCAATCTATTATCCAAGCGGCAAACTTCATATCGGCAACTCGTATACTACGATTGCATGTGACGCAATTGCTCGTTATAAACGGTTGATGGGCTTTGATGTGTTTTATCTCACTGGAGTGGATGAACATGGTCAAAAAATCGAAACAAAAGCAGAAGAACTAGGTGTAAAACCGCAAGAATATGTAGATAAAATGGCGGCTGATGTCAAGAAATTATGGAAAACGCTTGATATCAGTTATGATAAATTCATTCGCACGACAGATGATTACCATAAAGCAGCTGTTCAAAAAATATTTGATCGTTTATTAGAACAGGGAGATATTTACTTAGGTGAATATGAAGGCTGGTACTCTGTTTCTGACGAAGAATTCTTTACAGAAACACAACTTGCAGAAGTGTACAAAGATGACGAAGGTAACGTGATCGGTGGTAAAGCGCCAAGTGGACACGAAGTAGAATTGGTAAAAGAAGAATCATACTTCTTCCGCATGAGCAAATACGCAGACCGTCTATTGGAATACTATGAAGAACATCCCGAATTCATCCAGCCAGAATCTCGTAAAAACGAAATGATCAACAACTTTATCAAACCAGGATTAGAGGATCTTGCAGTTTCACGAACAACTTTTACTTGGGGAGTACCAGTCAAGAGTGATCCGAAACATGTGGTGTATGTATGGATCGATGCATTATCCAATTATATTACTGCACTAGGATATGGCTCCGAAGATGAAAGTCTATTCGAAAAATACTGGCCTGCAGATGTTCAGATGGTCGGTAAAGAAATCGTTCGCTTTCATACGATCTATTGGCCAATCATGCTGATGGCCCTTGATTTGCCTCTACCTAAAAAAGTATTTGGGCATGGCTGGCTATTGATGAAAGACGGAAAAATGTCTAAATCAAAAGGAAATGTCGTTTATCCTGAAATGCTTGTGGAACGTTATGGTTTAGATGCACTCCGTTATTATTTGCTTCGTGCTGTTCCGTTTGGGTCAGATGGTGTCTTTACGCCAGAAGATTTTGTTTCCCGTGTCAATTATGATCTGGCAAATGATCTAGGGAACTTATTGAATCGAACGATTGCTATGATCAACAAATATTGTGATGGACTCGTTCCTGACTATGCCTCACTTGTCACTCCATTTGATAGTGAACTGTCTACGACGGCTGCTAACGTTGTCGGACGTTACCATGATGCAATGGAAAAAATGGAATTCAATACAGCATTGGCTGAAATCTGGGTGCTGATTTCTCGTGCAAACAAATACATTGATGAAACAGAACCATGGGTATTAGCAAAAGACGAAGAAAAGAAAGCTGAATTGAATAGTGTCATGATCCATTTAGCTGAATCTTTGCGTATCGCAGCGATATTACTTCAGCCAATCATGACAGAAACGCCAGAGAAGATCTTCAATCAACTAGGATTGGACTCTGAAACAATGAATCTTGAAGGATTACACTTTGGCGAATTTCCTTCAGGAACAAAAGTAGTTGCAAAAGGTACACCAATCTTCCCACGTTTAGATATGGAAGAAGAAGTTGCTTTTATTCAAGAAAAAATGTCTGAAGGTACTCAAACAAACGAAGATACAGTCAAATGGGATCCAGAAGAAACAGAACTTGTTTCAACGAAAGAAAAACAAATCAAATTTGATGTATTTGAAAAAGTAGAACTAAAAGTAGCAGAAGTCATCAACTGTCAAAAAGTAGAAGGGGCAGATAAGTTGCTGCAATTCCGACTAGATGCTGGAGACAGCCAAGACCGTCAAATCTTGTCAGGAATCGCTGAATTTTATCCTGATCCAAGCGAATTGATCGGGAAAAAAGTCGTCATTGTAGCAAATCTGAAACCACGAAAGATGCGTGGACAAATCAGTCAAGGAATGATCCTTTCTGCAGAAGCACCAGATGGCTCTTTACAAGTAATCGAAGCACCAAAATCCATGCCAAATGGCTCAGAAATCGCATAGAAATTCAAAGGGGGTATGACACTAGTTGTGTCATACCCCCTTTTTCCGAAATTTGAGAAGCAATTTTCGTAAATTCCTTCTTATTACTTGAAGCCAATCATATAATACAGAAACAGAGAACTATCCAAAATAAATCCTAGAAAAAGAAGTACGAGCTTCGCTGATTTTTGTTAATTTAGAATAATACTAATAGGAATCGTAAAAACAGAAAAAAAGCATAATGATAAAGGGTCGGGCAGATTTTAATTGATTCATCTGGTACTCTTTTTTATTGTCCTTACATTCATAAAGTTTGAATGCAATGACTTTATTACATCTATATTTATATCTAACAGTAGCGTTGATGTGTTAATTATAAGTTCTATCACTTTATGTTCAATTAGTTTGTGCTCTTATATGTGTGATTGAAAATATAGATAAAAAAACAATCATCGGCTTTGACTTCGATGATTGTTTTCTTTATTTTGTAAAAATCCTATCACTTGATTTTATGGTAACCTTTTATTTTTGTCTTCAAACGGCTTGGTAAGAGAGCAGTAAGCAGTGCAAATGGGATCGAAAAGACATACCAGAAAATCGTACGTCCGATACCATAATGTTGATAGAGCTTTGTCAACATCACGTGTAACAAGATCAACCCTAAAAGCAAGGAGCCAGCTATAAACCAATGATTATCCCAATGCATGACTTCACTAAGTGCCATCACTCCAAAAGGATAGAAATAAAAATAGATCCCGACTAAGGTCATCCGCCAGTTCTTTGTAAATGTTCCGATATTCAATAAAAAGAAAATCGCTGAAAGCAAAATACCGATAGGCGGAAAAAGCCCAACCAAAAAGGAATACAACATCCCCCACAAGATCATCACAGGACCTTTGATCAATGCAACGATTGCGATGAACAAAGTCAGCAATATTAGTTTTTGTGATAACGTTGCAACAGTCATTAATCCAAATAAAATTAATGTGAACCAATGCCAATGGGACTGCTGTTGTTCTTTACGGGAAAAATCGACCCGGTTGGATAAATAATCTGCTAATTTCGGATAAGAACGCTTAAAATCCATAAACTGTTCCTCCTTCGTGGAAAAGGTAGGTTTAGTATACGAAAAATAAAAAAGAAATACATCCGTCTTAAGAGGGAGTTTTTCACTGAAAGTGGAGAAAAAAGAATGGTAAATTAAAATATTCTCAGTTATACTGAAAATTATACCAAATTTCAAAGAAGAAAGAGGATGGGAATGAAAGGCAAACTAAAACGAGAAATCAATCTGTTTGGCGCATTAGCTACCGTTATGGGAACCGTGATCGGTGCAGGCGTCTTCTTCAAAACTGCTGCTGTTACTGCTAGTACTCAGTCTACAAGTTTGACATTGCTAGCTTGGCTTTTGGGTGGTTTCTTAACGATCTGTGCTGGATTGACAGTGGCTGAATTAGCTACAGCAATCCCGGAAACTGGTGGAGCTGTAAAATATATTGAAGCTGCGTATGGAAAATTGCCCAGCTTTTTATTAGGATGGGCGCAAAGCTTGATTTACTTTCCTGCTAATATTGCTGCATTATCGATTATCTTTGCGACACAATTGACGAACTTATTACAATTATCTACCGATTATCTTTTGTTGATTGCAGTGATCACCGCTGTTTCTGTGACAGGGTTGAATTTGTTAGGGACAAAAGTCGGTGCTTCTGTACAATCAGTGACGTTGATTGTTAAATTAATACCAATTGCTGTGATTGTCATATGGGGATTATTGACCCCAGGACAAGGAACTGTCCAGTTATTTCCAATCGAAGCTGGAAAAGATGTTACTTTTGTCGAAGGATTGAGCAGTGCGTTGTTAGCAACGTTGTTTGCTTATGACGGCTGGTTAGGTGTCGGTGCAATGGCAGGGGAAATGAAACGGCCGGAAAAAGATTTGCCTAAAGCAATTATTCTTGGTTTGAGTTTTGTAACAGTCGTTTATCTATTGATCAATTTTGTTTTTTTGAAAACTTTGCCGATTGATCATCTTGCCGGTAATTTGAATGCAGCTTCTGAAGCATCAGACGTCATTTTTGGAGGAATCGGTGGAAAGCTGGTCACTATTGGGATCTTGATCTCGGTATACGGTGCATTGAACGGTTATACACTAACTGGGATCCGCGTGCCTTATGCGATGGCTTTAGAAGACGAGCTACCTTTCAGTAAACAGCTGACAAAGCTTTCAAAGAAGTTTACGGTTCCTTATGTTCCTGCGGTTTTCCAGTTAGCAGTAGCTTGTATTATGATGAGCCTTGGTTCTTTCGACTTTTTAACAGACATGTTGATTTTTGTGATGTGGCTATTCAGTTTACTGATTTTTATCGGTGTCTTTATTTTAAGAAAAAAAGCGCCGGAATTGCCACGTCCATATAAAGTACCACTTTATCCAATCGTTCCGATTATTGCGATTCTCGGTGCTATTTTCATTTTAGGTATGACGATGATGACGCAAACGAAATTAGCATTGATCGGTATAGGTGTTACCTTGATAGGTATCCCAGTCTATTATCAAAAAAAGAAAAAACGCTCAGAAGAGTAAAATATTTCAACAACAGACAGAAAAAGTACGAACTAGGTCCTCTAGATCTTCGTGCTTTTTCTATTTCAATAAAACAAGTTCTTCTATTTTGATTTTTGCTACTTCTGCAAGTAGTGCTTATGTGCTAAAGTAAGAATGAAAAGGAGAGATAAACATGATATTTGATTCTCATACCCATTTAAATGCTGAACAGTTCAATGAAGATATTCCAGAAACGATTCAGCGAGCACAAGAAATGGGGGTAACGAAAATGGCGGTCGTGGGCTTCGATACGCCAACGATTGAAAAGTCTTTGCAATTAAGCCATGACTATCCAAATATATACAGTATTATCGGCTGGCATCCGACAGAGGCTGGCAGTTATACGAAAGAAATCGAAAATAAATTACAAGAACAATTGACTTTACCAAAGGTTGTAGCATTAGGGGAAATTGGCTTGGATTATCATTGGATGGAAGACCCGAAAGAAGTCCAAGATAAAGTATTTCGCAGACAGATTGCTATCGCAAAAGAAATGAACCTACCAATCAGTATTCATACTAGAGAAGCACTTGAAGACACGTATCAAATCCTAAAAGAAGAAGATGTTCGAGATATCGGTGGAATCATGCATAGTTTCAGTGGTGATTATGAATGGGCAAAACGATTTCTTGACTTAGGGATGCATATTTCATTTAGCGGTGTCGTCACTTTCAAAAAAGCATTAGACGTCCAAGAGGCTGCAGCAAATGTACCAATCGAACGATTACTTGTGGAAACAGATGCCCCTTATCTGGCACCAGTTCCTTTTAGAGGAAAGCGAAATGAACCAGGCTATACTCGTTATACAGTAGAAAAGATTGCTGAACTTCGGAATCTTCCGACAGAAGAAGTGGCTGCCCAAACATGGACAAATGCGCACCGATTATTTGGTCTAAGCGAACATGGATAAGATGAAGATCCAAGAGATTATAGTCGTTGAAGGAAAAGACGATACAAGAAGGCTGCGGGAAGTAGTTGATGCAGATACGATAGAAACAATAGGGTCTGCAATCAATGAAGAGATCCTGATGCAAATTGAACATGCCCAAGAGACTCGTGGAGTGATCGTTTTTACCGATCCTGATTTTTCAGGAGAAAAAATAAGAAAAATCATTATGGAAGCTGTTCCTCAGGCAAAACATGCTTTTTTGCCGCGCACACAAGCTAAACCAAAGAAAAAGGGAAGCCTTGGTGTCGAGCATGCAAGTGATGCTGCTATTTTAGAAGCATTGAAAAAGGTCGTGACGCCAGACATTTCCCAAACGGCTGTTTCTGAAATCACTAGACAAGACCTTTTAGACTATGGTTTAATAGCTGGGGCACAAGCAAAAGAAAAACGAGAAAAACTAGGTGACGAGTTGCGCATCGGTTACACGAACGGCAAACAATTGGAAAAACGTTTGAAGATGTTTCGTATTACGCCGAAAGAACTCGCCCAAGCAATGAAAATAGTGGAGGAACAACATGAGTGAATATCGTGAAATTGCGACACCCTCTAGAACAAAAGAGATTTTATTGAAACATGGTTTTTCATTTAAAAAAAGTTTAGGACAAAATTTTCTGACTGAACCAAATATTTTAAGGAAAATCGTAGAAACTGCGCAAATAGATGAACATACGAACGTGATCGAAGTTGGACCAGGAATCGGTGCATTGACGGAACAATTAGCCAAGCATGCAAAACAAGTCGTAGCATTTGAGATCGATGATCGTTTGATCCCTGTATTGGCTGATACGATGCAACCCTATGACAATGTGACTATTGTACATCAAGATATTTTAAAGACCGATTTGTCAACAGCTGTTAGAGAAACATTTCATGAGGAGCTTCCGTTAAAAGTCGTAGCGAATTTACCTTACTATATTACGACACCGATCATGATGCATTTTCTTGAATCAGATTTGGTTGTGGATGAACTAGTCGTCATGATGCAAAAAGAAGTAGCTGATCGTATCTCTGCTGAACCAGGAACGAAAGCTTATGGTTCATTATCGATTGCTGTTCAATATTATATGGAAGCCAGTTTAGCATTCATCGTACCAAAAACAGTATTTGTCCCTCAGCCAAATGTAGATTCAGCGATTTTGAAACTGACAAGAAGAGATATACCGGCAGTCGAAGTGACAGACGAAAAAGCATTTTTCCGATTGACAAAAGCGGCATTTCAGCAAAGAAGAAAAACGCTTTGGAATAACTTGCAGCATTCGTATGGCAAAGATGACCAGACAAAAGCATGGTTAGCAAAAAGCTTGGAAACAGCTGGAATCGATCCAAAACGTCGTGGGGAGACTTTGTCATTACAAGAATTCGCCGCATTAAGCAATGCGATGTCAGAAAATATGCAGTAAAAAAAGAGGTTGTGACAGAAGTTGTGAAAAAGCTGTCCTGCATCAAGTAATAAGAACAGCCAAACAAAAATAGTTCCTCATGTTTTTCGTTTGTTTGGGCTTATTACCGCAGATGCAAGCTTTTGAACACCGTTTAAGAAAGAGGTTGTGGGCCTGCCGTTTAACTCTAAGTCACAAGGAACAATTTCAAAAAACAGCTTCTCATGTTTTTGAGTTAGTTGGTCTTATTACTTGATGCAAGCTTTTGACCACTATTATGCCGAACAAGGAGATGTGACACAAATTTTGTCACATCTCCTATTTTTGTTTCTTGATCAAAAAATTCTTATACTTGATACTCACACTCATTTTGTATGGATTTAGAAAAGAATATGTGTCTTGACAGTTATTAGTAAGTGAGTTATACTAAGTCGACATTTATGTGTCAAGACATATTAGGAGAGAGAAAAAATGAGAAAAAATTCAGTTCGAAAACTAACGATTTCTGCTTTATTGATTGGGATGGGGGTCATTATCCCAATGGTCATGCCTAAAATCATGATTCCACCAGCTTCCTTTACTTTGGCGTCTCATGTGCCATTATTTATTGCGATGTTTTTTACACCAGGAGTTGCAGTGGCTGTTGCGCTAGGTACGACATTTGGTTTCTTTTTAACAACGCCGGTTATCATCGCATTGCGAGCATTGTCACATCTTGTGTTTGCGTTGATTGGGGCTTGGTACTTGCAAAAGCATCCGAGTATCGTTTTAAAAAATGGACAGTTTACTTTTGCTAATTGGCGTTTCCAAGGGTTCAATTTTGTGATCGGTGTGATTCATTCTTTAGCAGAAATGCTAGTAGTCAGCATCTTTTACTTTATTGGTAATATGCCTGAAACATATTATTCTCAAGGATATTTTTATACAGTATTCATCTTGATGGGGATTGGTGGGCTTATCCACAGTTTAGTTGATTATAATATTGCTTATTTTATAGCAGGAACACTCAGCAAATATTTTGATATCCCCGTATTTACGGCAGCAAAAAAAGAAAATCGGAAAGAGTCGATTCAAGGGTACGCGAAGAAAACGACATATTAGACATGATCTCTCAAAAAAAAAACTCTCATCTAGTAATGGATAATAAATCCTCTAAGATGAGAGTTTTTTGTCCTAAAAAGAGCTGCACCAACATCTTCTGGCACAGCTCTAACAGGGGGCAATTTATGGAAGTTTGATGACTTGTTCTGTTTCTTTATCAAAGAAGTGGCCTTTGCTGATGTTGAAGGCAAGGTCGACTATTTCGCCTGGTTTATGGAAATCTCTTGCATCTACTTTTGAGATGAACTCAGTAGAACCAGTTTTTGTGTAAAGCATCGTTTCAGCTCCAAGTAATTCGGAAACGACAACTTCTGATTTCACTACGGCTTCAGGTGAAGCTTCAAGGGCTACTTGTTCACTGTGGATGTCTTCTGGACGAATACCGAAGATAACTTCTTTTCCTTCATAACCTTTTTCAACTAATACTTTGTTTTTTCCTTCAGGAATACGAAGCTTAAGCCCATGTCCATCTGTGATAACACCATTTTTCAATGTCACATTAAAGAAGTTCATGGCAGGAGATCCAATAAAGCCGGCAACGAACATATTGACGGGTGTATCATAAACTTCTTTCGGTGTACCGATTTGTTGGATAAATCCGTCTTTCATGATAACGATTCGGTCAGCCATAGTCATTGCTTCTGTCTGATCGTGAGTAACATAGATGGTCGTTGTTTCAAGACGCTGGTGAAGTTTGGCAATCTCAGCACGCATGGCTACACGTAATTTAGCATCTAAATTTGATAATGGCTCATCCATTAAGAAGACTTTTGCATCCCGAACGATTGCCCGTCCCAATGCCACACGTTGGCGTTGTCCACCAGATAAAGCAGCTGGTTTTCGTTTCAAGTATTCTGTCAGACCTAAGATCTCTGCTGCATTGTCCACACGTTTTTTGATGTCTGCTTTATCATATTTACGTAATTTCAAGCCAAAAGCCATATTATCAAAAACAGTCATATGAGGATACAATGCGTAGTTTTGGAAAACCATGGCAATATCACGGTCTTTAGGTGCCACGTCATTCATGACTTTTCCGCCGATATTTAGTTCTCCTTCAGAGATATCTTCCAGTCCCGCGATCATTCGCAAAGTAGTTGACTTTCCACAACCGGAAGGACCAACAAAAACGATAAATTCACGGTCTTTGATTGATAGATTAAAATCAGTTACAGAATAATTTTCTGCATTGTCATATTTTTTATATACGTTTTTCAGAGCCATTTCTACCATAATACGTTCCACACTTTCTTTTTTAGTTTTATTAACTATTTAAAGTATAAATGAAAGCGTTAACTAACTTCAATGTCATGTTGAACAAGAATTTTTTCTTTTTTTTGTCAATGTGCTAGTTTTAAGCTTTAATAAATATCCATAAGAAATAAAAACTGATACACTGGAGTAAATAAGTATGTTAACAATATCAAAAGGAGTGTCTCTTATGAAAATCGCTTTGATCGCTCATGACCGAAAAAAACCTATGATGGTGAAATTAGCAACAGCGTATAAAACAATATTGGAAAAACATGAACTTTTTGCTACCGGGACGACTGGGCAGAGGATCACGGAAGCAACCGGCTTGCCGATCCATCGGTTTAAATCCGGACCGTTAGGCGGGGATCAGCAAATTGGAGCCATGATTTCGGAGGATCAGTTAGATTTGGTGATTTTTCTTCGAGACCCGCTGGCTGCACAGCCCCATGAACCAGATGTAACAGCACTTATCCGTTTATCTGATGTCTATGAGATTCCGTTAGCTACGAATATCGGAACAGCTGAGGTGCTACTAAGAGGACTGGAAGCCGGCTTCCTAGATTTTCGAAGAATCGTCCATGAAATAGACAAGCATCCACTTTCATTTTGATGGATAAGCGTATGGAAAAATAACGTTTAATGTTCGCCTATATGTAGCTATAAAAGCTAAACAAACTGATAATATGCGATATAATACGAACGTATTGGATAATATAAACAATAATATTAGTTTTTCGTATTTGCAGTAAATGTGAAAATATGCTATAGTTTCTGTGGGAAAAGATCCCAAAAATAATACAGAGTAGAAAATAAAGCGTTAAGTGCTAAGAGGATGGGATGTTGCCTCTTGGACGAAGGACGTAATGTTCGCGGTTTTATTTTCGCATTCGCTGCATGATACGATGTAGCAGCTCTTAAAGGAGATGCTAAAAATGAAGAAACACCGGTTAGACGCACGTATGATTGCTATTATGGGCTTATTGATTGCATTGATGGTCACTTTGTCCCGACTGGTAGCAATCGAGACCCCATTTATTAAAATCAGTGTCACATTTATTCCACAAGTGATCATGGGCATTCTTTTTGGTCCTTTTTGGTCAGGGATAGGCGCAGTTTTAGCTGATTTAGTAGGAATGGCCCTCTTCTCGAAATCTGCATTCTTTATTGGATTTACATTGAATGCATTTATTGAAGGAGCAATCTACGGATTCTTTTTCTATCGAAAAGAGATCACTTGGAAAAATGCCATTCTGGCTACGCTTAGTGTCACGCTGATCATCAACTTATTTTTGACACCATTATGGCTTGCGTTGATGTACCATGTGCCATTGTTCAGCTGGGTCGTTTGGGCGCCCCGCCTGTTAAAAACAGTAATATGGTTACCGATTCAATCAATTGCCATTTATTACGTAGGACGTAGTATTCCTTACAAAAAAATTTTAAGAAGTTTAGCGATCCACGCTAAATAAAAAACAAGCAGTCTTCCCATCCCAGAAGACTGCTTGTTTTTATTGTGCTGTGAATTGTGCTTGATAGAGCCGTCGGTAATAACCATCTTTTTGAAGCAGCTCATCATGGGTGCCCATTTCGACAATAGCTCCCTGATCCATCACTAATATCTGGTCCGCATTTTTGATTGTGGACAGGCGATGGGCAATCACAAAACTGGTTTTTCCTTCCATCATTGCTAAGAAGGCTTGTTGGATTTTTTTCTCTGTCAATGTATCGACTGAGCTGGTAGCTTCATCTAAGATCAACATAGGGGGATTACTGATCATCGTTCGAGCAATCGTCAACAGTTGGCGTTGTCCATCTGATATCTTTAACCCTTGACCGCCAATCTTAGTATCTAATTTTTCCGGCAAACGTTCTACAAATTCATACATATAAGAGGCTTTTAGGGCATCATTGATTTCTGCGTCACTTGCTTCCGGATTCCCAAAACGAAGATTTTCTCGCAATGTACTGTCAAATAGCCAAGTATCTTGTAACACCATTCCAAAACTTTTACGTAATGTATCACGTTGGATAGAGCGGATGTCATGGTCATCGACTGTAATTGTTCCTTTTGTTGTGTCATAAAAACGCATCAGCAAATTAACAAGTGTGGATTTTCCGGCCCCTGTTTTTCCTACTATAGCAATGGTTTGACCTGGATAAGCAGTAAAATTGAAATCTTCGATCAAACGCTGCTTGGGGTCATAAGAAAAAGAAACATGATCAAAAGAGACTTTTCCTTTGATATTTTTGGGTTCCAAGGCATAGGCATCTGGCAAATCAGGCTTTTCTTCTGGCTGATCGATCAAATCAAATGCTCGTTCTAGACCAGAAAAAGCGGTTTGCAGTTGTGTCGTGATTCCAGAAAGTTCGATAAATGGTTTAGAAAACTGACTTGAGTAGATCGTAAAGCTGGAAATCACACCAACAGTGATTGACGAACCACTCTTCAATGCCAATAGGCCGCCAACTAAACCAATCGATAAATAAGCAAGGTGATCTACAAAACGAGAAGACGGGTTTGTCAAGGAAGAAGAAAATTGTGCCCGTTGTCCTTTTTCATATAGATCAGCATTTAGCAGTTCAAATTGCTGTTGACTAGCTTCTTCTTGCTGAAAAGCTTTCACGATTTTCTGGTTACCGATTCGTTCGGTCACAAAGCCCGAGATATCCCCAATAATCCTTTGCTGTCTATCGAAATTTGTTTGTGAAGCACGAGCAACGATCCAACTCACAAGGAAAATAATTGGTGTAGAACAAAGAACGACTAATGTCAGAAGTGGACTTAGACGCATCATAAAAATAAACGAAAGAATGATGATTGCCACTCCAGAAAATAATTGATTGAAGGCCGCAGAAATTGCAATGGAAATATTGTCCATATCATTTGTAAATCGACTGACGATATTTCCGTGGGAGTTTTGATCATAATAACGAAGTGGCAATCGATTCAGATGAGCAAATGCATCTTTTCTTAATTTTGCAACGGATAAGTAAGCTAACCGATTGCTTAACACTTGGATGAGCCATTGACTGACTACGTTGATTAAAACGATACCACCGAATAGAATAAGTAAATGGAACAGTCGATTGAAGCGGACCTGTCCTTCTCCAATCATTTGATCGATACTTTGACCAATTTGTAACGTCATCACAACTGTTGCAATCCCATTGATGATTCCTAGTATCACAGCTAGCCAAATGTCTTTTGCATAGGCAGTAAGGTAAGGAATGAATCGGCGGAGCGTCTGCAAGGATAATTTTTTTACTTTCATAACTATTCTTCCTCCTGTGATGCGACGATTTCCTGATATTCTGCTGATTGAGCAAGTAATTCTTCATGGGTACCCTGAGCAGCAATCTTACCTTGATCCATCACTAAGATATGATGTGCTTCTTGAATAGAGCGGACACGTTGGGAGATAATAATCACTGTACTGCCAAGATAAGTCTGTAGCGCCTTACGCAAATCCAAGTCTGTTTGATAATCCAACGCACTTAAAGAGTCATCTAAAATCAGTAATGCTGGCTTGGCAATCAAAGCTCTTGCAATCGTCAGTCGCTGTTTTTGTCCGCCAGAGAAATTTTTCCCATTTTCCATGACTTTTGTATCTAAACCATTTGGAAGCTGACGGACAAATTCTTCTGCCTGAGCGATTTTCAGAGCTTCCCAACATTCTTTTTCTGTGGCGTCTTTCTTACCCCATTGAAGGTTTTCACGAATAGTCCCGGTAAATAGTACAGAAGTTTGGGGAACAAGAGCAATTTGCTGACGGAGATGATCCAGCTGCCAAGAACGAACATCCATTCCGTCCATTATAACTGTACCGGAACTGACATCATAGAAACGCGGAATCAATTGTGTCAAAGTCGTTTTCCCGCTTCCGGTTGGACCAATGATTCCAAGGACTGTATTTCGCTTCAGCTGAAATGTAATATTTTGGAGAGAAAGACCAGAATCAGGAGTATAACGGAAGTCAACATGGTCAAAAGCGATAATTGCTTCAGAAGAAAAATCGGGAGTAGTACTGACCTCAGCTTCAAGAATCGAATTTTCTGTGTCTAGCACCTCTTTCACCCGATTTCCTGAAGCTTCGGCACGTGTGAAGATCACGACGAGGTTTGAAACAACGATCAGTGCCAAAAGCATTTGATTCATATAATTGATCAAAGCAAGAACTTGTCCTTGTTGCAAGCTACCAATATTTACTTTGATCCCGCCAACTGTCAGCAAACAGATGATCCCGACATTCATGATCAAGGTTGTAGCAGGTGATAATAGGGCAGAGATATTGGAAACACGTAAATAATTGTTCGCTAGATCATTTGTGCTTTTATCGAACTTCTCTGTTTCTTTTTTTGTCTGCGCAAATGCGCGGATGACACGAACACCGCTAAGATTCTGACTAACGTGTTCATTGAGCTGATCTAGTTTTTCTTGCACTTTTTGGTAGAGAGGAACGGTTTTTTTGATGATAAAAAATAAAATGATTGAGAAAATAGGCAATAATGCTAAGAAAAACAGACCTACTTCCCAGTCGATCACAAAAGCCATGACCACTGACCCGATACTTAAAAACGGTGCTCTGATCAATAAACGAATGACCATTGCTAAAGCTAGCTGAAGCTGATTGATGTCGTTTGTCATTCGGGTGATCAAGGTATCTGTTCCAAAATGATTCAACTCGTTGTGAGAGAAAGTATTGATTTTTTTGATTAGCTGATTACGTAACTCTGTACCAAATCCTTGTGAAGCTACTGAAGCATAGTATTGGCAAATGATAGCACAAATCAGACCAATCACAGACATAGCGACCATCCATAAGCCCATTTCAATGATTTTTCCTCGGTCATTCATTTTTAGTCCATTATCGATCAAGGAAGCCATCATTAAAGGCAGGACAAGTTCGAAGACAGCTTCAAGAAATTTGAAGAACGGGCCCAAAATGATTTGCTTACGATAGTCTTTTGCATAACGTAATAACTGAATCATATGATTCCTCCTATTATTTATTTGTCCACAATTGAAAAAACAAGTACTACCACATTGTAGCTTAGGAAATTTAGAATGAAAAGAGAACAAGCCTTTTCATAAATGAAAGTTTTATTATGAAGAAGCTTTAGAAATTGAATAGACTATTTTTTTTAAAAAAAAGAAAATGAGAAAACATGCCAGTCTCTTCATTCATAGGAACGTCTATTTTACTTAATTTTTCTATAAATGAATTCTGCATAAAAAATATATCAAGTAAATGTTTATAGATGAAACTCTATTTACTTCTTTTTTAATTTGTTCTTGCAATCTTTTTTGCTACGTAATTTTTGTAAAAAAGTGGGTTGAGAGAAATCTAATTGATTTTCAAAGAAGGAGTATGAAAATGAGAAAAATATTTATTCGTTTATTGTGGGTACTATCTTAGAGGAATAAATAATAGTGGAGAAAACTATGGTTTGGCGCAGATTCTATCAGGTTTGATGGAACGAAGACAACCTCCCGACATCAAGTCAAAAGCTACTTGAGATTTTGATCTGAAAATAAAAAAAGAAAACAAGGTAGGAACATCAATGTTTCTACCTTGTTTTCGTAATCAATGGGAAAAAACTAAGAGTGGTGTACGTAATCAATAAAAAGGATGGTGACAACAGTACCTCTTTACTCTCTGAAAGCATCATAACTCGTTTTTCCTCATTATGCCAATAAATTGTTGTTATACCACATATAAGGATTTGTAATAGCTAAAAACAGACAGGAAAGTTGAAATCTGTGAATCTTATTTTGTATGGAAGGATTTATAGAACGCAAAAATCAAGATAAAGATGAATAAAAATCCTGTTTCGGCTATATATTGCGTATCTACGCCAATAAAACGAGTTTGTTCTGTCATAGCCATATAAAGCAAAGGCAAAAATACAACTACAGCGAGATAAGATCCGATGATTTCTCGAAAAGTTTTCCAGGAAGTATGTTTCCTGTTTTTATATTTATCCGATTTCATTGAATAGTCATAGCCTCCTTATTCTTTCATATGTTGAAATTCCAGTATAAAAACTGGAAGGAACTGTACGTTTTTTAGAATAAAAATTATAAGGGATAAGTAGGCTGCTGTCTATAATAAGATATATTTTTCAATTCTTTATTAAAGATTTTATTGACAAAATGAATCCGTTTTCTATGATGGAGGAGGGGTGAATAAGTTGTTGAAGAAGGAAATTTTATGTTACTTAGAGAACCAGACAGCCTTTTTCGATTTAGAACATATGAACGAGGTCTTTACAGCACAAAGGTTAGCTGATCATTTTGGGGTAAAAAGAAACACAGTCAGTCATTATTTGAACCAGTTAAATGATGAGCAACTACTAGTCAAAATCAATTCTCGACCAGTGATTTATTTCCACAAAGAAGCTTTTGAAAAACAATTTTTTAAGTTACGCACGAATTTTTATTTTTCTATCGATGATCTCAAAGAGGAACAGCCTTTTTTCGCGCAACCAAAAGACTTATTCTCTTTTATGATCGGATACGACGCCAGTTTGAAAGAAAGTATCGAACAAATCAAAACAGCTCTTTACTATCCAGATGGCGGATTACCACTTTTGATTACAGGCGAAAGTGGCACAGGTAAAAGTTATTTAGTTAATTTGGTCTATCAGTATTGTCTGCTTCATGATCTGCTAGAAGATTCTGCACCATTCATCACTTTTAATTGTGCACAATATGCAGATAATCCTGAACTTTTGACTAGCAATTTGTTTGGACATGTTAAGGGAGCGTACACTGGTGCAGAAGAAAATAAAAAAGGGGCTTTTGAAGCAGCAGATGGTGGGATCTTGTTTTTAGACGAGGTACATCGCTTAACACCAGAAGGTCAGGAAAAACTGTTCACCTATCTTGATCAAGGTGTGATTTATCGTATGGGAGAACCTAATTTGTCACGCCGGATCAAAACACGTCTCTTTTTTGCTACGACTGAAGAGATTACTAGTCATTTCTTAACAACTTTCATTCGAAGAATACCTATCCGAATCGAACTACCTGCACTTAATCAGCGTAGTCGTAATGAACGGCTAGAACTGATTTACTCTTTTTTTCTCGAAGAACAAAGAAAAATGGGGAGCCCTTTGTCAGTCAGTGGACCAGCTTTGTCACTTTTAACAAGTCAGAAATTATCCGGAAACATAGGAGAGCTGAAAAATATCGTCAAAGTTTCAGCAGCAAAAGCATATGCTGAACAGCGTGAACAGCCTGAAATCCATGTCACGATCCATCATTTGCAAAAAGAACTACTTGCGCAGCCTATTACTAAAAATACAGCACAGCAAGGAATCTATATTACGCAAGACCAGACCTTAGAGCAATTAATGGAGAAGCAACAGCCCGAACAGCAGCGAATCGTTAAAAGTTTTGAGCAAATCCTAATTGATTTCAAGAAAAATAACTGTCTGCTATATTCTTGCGAAGGAAAATTAAAGCAAGAAGTGATTCAATTATTTGATTTTTTGCTGTTTGAGACCAGTAGACAAGAAAAACACGAGCTGCTGGTTTATTGGACACAATCTATCCGAGAGACCTTTCGACAAATGGAAACTGCCTATCAAATCAAATTCGATGGAAACAGTGTCTATGCCTTGAGTTACTATCTCTATCAGCGAAGCACTATCAAATGGTTACCGGAAGAACATGATATTATCCAACTAATCAAAGAATTAGAACAACAAGTTTCTCAGTCTTATCCATCTAGTTATCACTATGTCCAACGAATTCTGGAATTAAGTAAGATCAAATTAGATATTGAAGACACAAGTATGGATCGGATTTTACTGACGATCTATCTAAAAAAAGCGAAATGGTCAAAAGAAAAACGACTGCCAAAAGCGATGATTGCTGCTCACGGTTATGCAACTGCTAGCAGTATGGCAAATGTAGTAAATCGTTTATTACAAGAGGATCTATTTGAATCATTTGATATGCCACTAGATGTCACACCACAGCAGATTGCTTCAGAAATCCTTGATTATTGCGAAAACAGCGATGTTTCAAATGGATTGATCATATTAGTAGACATGGGATCTCTGAAAGAAATCCATCAGTTTTTTAAAAAACAGTTATCCGTACCGCTTTTGATTTTGAATAATGTGACGACACCTTTAGCAATCACAGTAGGGGAATGCCTGCAAAAAAATGTATCATTAGAAGAGATAGCAGAAGAGACTGTTCGACAGATCCAGCCAGAATGGCGACTGCTCTATCCAGAGGAAAACAAACCCAAAGCACTCATTACTACTTGCTTCACTGGAATCGGTACGGCGGTCCACTTAAGTGAACTGCTAGAAAAAAGCTTACCTACGGCTTGTCAGTTGAAAATCATCCCATATGAATATCAGCAATTAAAAGATAAGAAAAACAGTGACCCATTATTTTCCATATACGAAGTCGTAGGAATGATTGGCACCACAGATCCTGATATCACCAATATCGACTATCTTTCATTAGAAGACCTCATCTCGGGGGAAAAGATGTCTGTACTAGCTGAATGGTTGGACACTACTATGAATGCTTCAGAGAAGGAAATATTCAATCAGCGCATCATTCGTAATTTTTCATTGGAAAAAGTACTGGATTCCGTGACTATTCTAGATACAGAGAAGGTGATGGGAGAAATCGATCATTTTATGAGAGAATTAGAGGTGCAGTTGAATCGAAGCATCAGCAATCCCAAAAAATTAGCGTTGTATGTCCATGTGAGCTGTCTCATTGAACGATTGATCCGACAAATGCCAATCGAAACCTATCAAGGATTAGAGAAATGGAAGCAGTGTCAAAAAGAAGGGTTATCTGCTATTAAATCTGCGTTTAGTGTCATTGAAGAGCATTATAGTGTCATGATCCCCAATTCTGAGATTGCCTATATCTATGATATTTTGAGTGAAGATACAGAGTTTCTCTCGATAGAAGAAGAATTTTGAACATAAGCAAGTTGTTGCCACTAATTTTGGCATGCAACTTGCTTTTTTAGTATGTGTAAGTGAAAAGAGGAGATGAAAAAGTGGATAGAGAAATTATCTTAGCTTCCCATGGAAAATTTGCTTCAGGGATATTAGATTCATTAGAGCTGATCTATGGGAAAAATCATTCTATTACTGTATTCGATTGCTATACTGATGAGAATTTTGATTTAGCGGAAACAGTAAGGCAGCTTTTTATGAGGTACAAAGATAAAGAAATCATTGTTCTGACGGATCTTTTTGGCGGAAGTGTCAACAACGAATTCTTACAATATATCAATCGGGATCATGTCTATCTCGTTGCCGGATTGAATTTGCCACTATTGATTGAGCTAGTATCTCGGTTGGACGCTGAAGTAGAGACAACTGTTTTGATCCAGCAGGTGCTAACTGATTCAAAAAAAATGATCCAGTTTTGTAACGAGCGGCTCAATCAGAAAATAGAAGAAGACGAATTTTAGGAGGAAGAAAAATGATTGTATTGACAAGAGTCGACCATCGGTTATTACACGGACAAGTAGCTTTTTCATGGACACAAACAATAGGCGCAGACTGTATTTTGATTGCTAATGATGATGTACCTACGAATGAGATACGAAAGACAACGATCAAATTAGCCAAGCCACAAGGAGTCAAACTAGTGATCAAATCAATTGATGACTCGATTGCCGCGTTGAAAAGCGGGGTGACAGATAAATATAAGTTATTCATCGTAGTGGAATCGATCGAGGATGCATATAAGCTGGCAGAAGCGTATCCAGAAATCAAAACCATCAACTTAGGAGGGATCAAGGCAAAACCTGGTACTCGCAGCATCGGAAAAGCGGTAAATATTTTACCAGAAGAGGAGGAACGCTTGAAACGATTAATTGACAAACAAATAGAAGTAGAAATCCGTCAAGTACCAGCAGATAAAAAAGTGGATGTAAGAGAAGTTTTGTAAGAAAGGAAGAACCTCAATGATTGTACAAGCAGTCTTATTAGGAATTGTTGCATTTGTCGCACAATCAGAATATGCACTAGGGACATCGTTGCTTTCTCGTCCGATTGTGACGGGGCTGTTTACAGGAATCGTGTTAGGTGATGTAAAAACTGGGATCATTATGGGCGCAACTTTAGAGTTAGCATTTATCGGATCGTTCTCAGTAGGTGCTTCGATTCCACCTGATGTTGTGACCGGTGGGATTTTAGGGACGGCTTTTGCTATTACAGCTGGAGCCGGTACAGAAACCGCGCTTTTACTAGGTTTGCCGATTGCTACGTTGACATTGATATTGAAAAATATTTACTTAGGGCTTTTGATTCCAATTATGAACCATAAAGCAGACAATTATGCAGAAGAAGGAAATTATAAAGGAGTCGAGCATATGCACTTGCTTGCCGGTATCGGTCTTTCCTTGATGCTTGGTGTTGTGGTAATGGTTTCTTATATGGTGGGAAGCAATACGATCGGAAATCTATTAAATATGATTCCTGACTTCGTTCAAAAGGGGTTGTCAGTAGCTACAGGGTTGATTCCAGCTCTTGGTTTTGCGATGCTTGCTCGTTTGCTGATCAACAAACAAGTTGCACCATATTTTTTCTTAGGTTTTGCTATAGCTTCTTACTTAGAGATTCCTGTGACCGGAGTAGCTATTTTTGGTGCGATTTTAGCAGTTGTGGTAGTCAATATTATGAATGTCCGTCAACTACCACTTCAAACAACTGCAGGGGAGGTAGAAGAAGATGAAGAATTCTGAGATCAAAAACAGCAAAATAACGAAAAAAGAGCTAAATCACGTATTTTGGCGTTCTTTTCAAATGGAGTTTTCTTGGAATTATGAACGTCAGATGAATATGGCTTATGTTTATGCAATGATTCCGATTTTGAAAAAGTTATATCAGTCGAAAGAAGAAATGGCAGCAGCTTTGAAACGGCATCTAGAGTTTTTTAACACGACCCCACATATCGTTACACTGATTTTAGGAATCACGGCTGCAATGGAGGAAGAAAATAAGGATGATCCTGAATTTGATGTGACTGCGATCGATAGTATCAAAACATCTTTGATGGGACCTCTTGCAGGGTTAGGAGATTCTTTCTTTTGGGGAACTTTGCGATTGATTGCCACAGGTGTGGGTACCTCTTTAGCCATGCAAGGAAATATTTTAGGCCCTATCTTGTTCATTTTGATTTTCAATATTCCGCACATTCTGTTTCGCTATCTAGCAACAGGTTGGGGATATCGCTTAGGAACGGGTTTTTTGAAAAAGATCCAGGCAAACGGTATGATGGAAAGTTTGACATTAGGCGCGTCTATTATTGGACTGATGGTCGTTGGAGCAATGACTGCCACGATGATCACCATCAATATTCCTTTAAAAATCGGTTCAGGAGAAAATGCTGTGACTGTTCAAAGTATTTTTGATGATATCGTTCCAAATATCTTATGTCTTGGAGCATTTGGCATAGTGTTTTATCTATTGAAGAAAGAAGTGAAACCATTAACGATCTTGATCGGACTAGCTTTCTTTGGAATTTTTGGTTCGTGGATAGGGATTTTTTAAAAAAGGAGCAGAGAAAATGTTTACGATGCAAGATTATATCTATGAAGAAAAGGAAGTACTAAGTACGATCTTGAAAAAGAATGATTTTTCGACAAGAGAACATATGAAAAAAACAGTGAATTTACTGATCTTAGCAACGGGTTCATCTTATAACGCTTGTTTAGCAGCGAAGCCAGCATTGGAATCTTATGGTGATCTTACTGTCGATATTCAAGAACCTTTTTATTTTTTCAATTATGGAAAACTTTCTCCTTCAATCGATACTGTGATTGCTGTGTCACAAAGCGGGAAAAGTGCTTCTACTGTTGAAGCAGTAAAAATGATACAAAAACAAGGGTTACCTGTTGTTGCTATCACAAATGACGTGCAAAGTCCACTTGCTTTAGAAGCTGCACAAATTATTGATTTAGGTGCCGGGGTAGAATCAGTAGGCTTCGTTACAAAAGGCTATTCTGCGACTGTTTTACAGTTACTACTCTTAGGGATAGGAATTGGAATAAGTAAAAATAAAATCAGCAAAAAAATAGAACAAGACTACATGCAACAGTTGCGCAAAATAATCAACCATTTACCAGCGATTATTCAAAAAACGGAAGAATTTTTTGATGGATATCAAAGTTTATTTCGTTTAGCACAGCGTTTCGTCACCATTGGATATGGTCCAAACTGGGGAACAGCTAAAGAAGCAGAGACGAAATTGACTGAAACAATCCGCGTTCCGTCACAAGGATTTGAGTTAGAAGCTTATATGCACGGCCCATACCTGGAGGCAGATGCTTCGCATTTGCTATTCTTTATTGAAGGGGAAAGTGTAAATAAGGAACGTTCGCAAAAGTTGCAAAGATATATGAGTCGGTACGTTGGAGAGACTCTCACCATTACCACAAAAAAAGCAAGAAACGAGAAAACACTTGGATTAGCAATAGAATGTGATGAATATCTGTCTGTATTAGCGCTTGTCGTTCCGTTTCAACTATTCGCTTATAAAACCGCAGTAGCTAAAGGTATTGACTTGAACAAAAAGATTTTTGAAGACTTTGATACAGTCTTGAAAAGTAAATTATAAGAGGTGGAAATCATGCTGAAATTCAATGAAGAAGAACAAATCAAAGCAATAAAAGGCGCACTAGCTTTACGTCCGCAAGTAGAAGAAATCATCGATAAACTTTATGCGGAAAAATTTGACGCTGTCTATTATCTAGGAATCGGTGGAACGTATGCTTCCTCGATGCAAGCTGTCACTTATATGAATGGGAAAAGCAACTTGCCTGTCTTTGTACAGCATGCTGCAGAATATTACACTACTGGAAACAAAAGATTAACAAAAGATTCTATCGTTATTTTGTCCTCTGTTACCGGTACAACTCAAGAAGTAGTGAAAGCAGTAGAACAAATCAAGAAAGTAGGAGCGACACTGATTGGATTTATCGATAAAGCGAACAGTAAGTTGTCTCAGCTATGCGATTTTGTGGTCACTTATCCAGCTCCTGGAACAGAACAAATCAAATTTTTTATGGCAGCAGATCGATTGATGTATTTGAATGGAGAATTCGAAGCTTATTCAGAATACTATGAACAGCTCGAACGTTATTTACCAACAGGGTTAGTGGAAGCAGAGAAAAAAGCAGATGCATTTGGCTTATCATTTGCAGAAAAACATCGACGTGATAGTATGCATTATTTTATTGGAGCAGGGAATCAATGGGGAGCTGTTTATTCATATGCCATGTGTTACTGGGAAGAACAAAGCTGGCTTCCATCGAAATCTATCCATGCTGCCGAGTTTCTTCACGGGACGTTAGAGATCGTAGAAGAAACAACCCCAGTCACATTATTTTTAGGCGAAGATGAACAGAGAGTGTTATCTGAACGTGTGGCTAAACTTTTGCCAAAAATTTGCAGCAATTATACATTGATAGACACAAAAGACTATCCAGTAGAAGGTATCAGTGAAAAATATCGCGGACGTGTTTTGTCTTTCTTATTGATGCATGTAGTGACACAACGCATCGATGCTCATGTGGAGCAGTTGAACTGCCATCCATTAGAGATACGCCGCTACTATCGTCAGTTTGATTATTAGGATAGACTGGATAAAAAGAATATAAAAAATAAAGAGAGCAGCGATAACTGCTCCCTTTATTTTTTTAAAATATTGGCATCAATTACGTTATAAAACACATTTTTTGCATTATCTACAGTTCAACTTATAATCTGTTTAATGGGACATGTGGGTGCCAACCATTTTTTGTTATGCAATAGTACTATTTAGTTGTTGCATGGATCCGTAGTAAAAGTCCAAGTACAACGAGTTGCGCCAGTTTACATAGCGTTTTGTATCCAGAATGTTGACTAAAACAAAAGTTCCTATGTCAACCGTCAACAGAGACAATCTGTCCGTTGCAGGACCTGACAGATTTAGAAATGTTCAATCTGTCTCTTATGTATTTTAAATCAATACTCACTAGGAGAAGTTTCCTAACCTCCTAATAGTAATGCTGGTAGTAACATTGTCAAAACTGCTTCCTCTTAGGAACAAGCAAAGCATAACGAGTGTAAAAATAAAATGTAGACTATTGTAACATATCATTGATTATTTCAAGTAAAAAGTCAAGTCCACAATCTTGTGTAAAAGTTCAACCTCATCAAAAGCACAATGTTTTGCGTTGTGAACCTAACTGCCATGCCTTTCTTTCTGAGGAGAGAGGTCAGGAGCAGTAGCGCAGCGACTCTTGATGTCTCTCCTCAGAAAGAAGAGACTCGCACAGGTTCATGGTGCTAAATGTTATTCGAATTAAATTCTAAATATTTTCGTGGAGAAGCCAGCCACTCAGTGTCTTTTTCCATCAAAAGTGTTCCAATTATCCGAGTGATGGAATTGATATTTGGAAAAATCCGAATCACTCGTTCTCTCCGGCGAATCTCTTCGTTCAACCGTTCCAACACATTGGTTGTACGAATCCTTCGGCGGATATTTTCAGGAAAAGACAAAATTTGAATAGCATCTTCAAAGCCGTTTTCTAAAATGTCGCAAGCAGCACTTAATTTTGAATCACAACCATATTTTTCCAAGAAGTGCTCTTTTCTTTCACGTGTCAATTCAAGTTCAGAGGCTTTAAAGATACTCTTCAACTCGTCTTTTACATCAGAAGAAACTTTCTTTGGCAGCTTATCAAAAATATTTCTCAAAAAGTGGGCTTGGCATCTTTGCCAGCTCGCACCTAAAAAGTTCTTGCGAACAGCCTTAACTAACCCTTTGTGTGCATCAGAAATGACCAGTTTTACACCGAACAAACCTCGTTGAACGAACGATTGAAAAACGGTATCCCAATTATCTTCCGATTCGCCGTCTTGAACATCAAAACCAAGAATCGTACGTCGTCCATCAGAATCAATGCCGATACCAATATATACACCTTTTGAGACAATACGATGATTTTCCCTTACTTTCATATACAGGGCATCACACATGAAAAATGGATATTCCGAGCCTTCTAGGCTCCGGTTTCTCCACTCAAAAACAAATGGATCCAACTGTTTCATCAGATTTGAAACGAATGATTTAGAAACAGTCGCACCATCCGTTAGCAGTTCAACTGTTTTAGTTACTTTGCGAGTGGAGACACCAGAAATGACCATTTCAATCATGGCAGCGATCAAAGCTTTTTCGCTTCGCTGATATCTTTCAAAGATAGTAGGACTAAACTTACCGTCTCTGGTTCGTGGAACATGAAGTTCTAACGTACCAATTCGAGTTGTAAACGAACGATCGTAGTAACCATTTCTTTGTGATTGCCGTTCTTCTGAACGTTCATAGGCATTTGCCTGAATATATTGATTTCGTTGTTCTTCCATCAGCTGATTAAACATGATAGTCATAAGTGTTTTTGCGGTATCATTCGCACCGCTTTCGTTTATAATTGCTTGAATTTCTTCGCTTTCAAAAGTAAAATGTACTTGAGTCATTGATATCAGTCCTATTCGAGTATGTTTTCTGCAAAAAACATTGTACTCCTAACTGAGATCAATGGCTTTTTTGATGCTTCACTTTTACACAATTATATGGACGTAATCCAAGTAAAAACGATAAAAGAAGTAAACAAACACTTAAAAACAATGGAAATTAGTCCCAACTTTAAGAAATGTATACTATAATGGAAATTATCAATTATTTATTTGGAGGAATATCCATGAAACAAAAAATCGCAGTTCTTGGTCCTGGATCTTGGGGCACTGCTTTAGCACAAACATTGGCAGAAAACGGGCATGATGTCCGTATTTGGGGAAATGTACCTGAACAGATTGATGAAATCAATAAGTATCATACAAATCAGCATTTTTTACCTGATTTGACGATCCCAGAATCGATTATCGGATATAAAGAATTGGCAGAAGCAGTGGATAACGCAGATGCTATTTTATTTGTTGTTCCAACAAAAGCGATTCGTTCAGTCGCACAGGAACTTATTGGTAAAATGAATACTAAGCCAATCATTATACATGCAAGTAAAGGACTAGAACAAGATACGCATAAACGAATCTCAGAAGTTTTGGCTGAAGAAATTCCAGAAGAAAAAAGACAGGCAATTGTTGTATTATCTGGTCCTAGCCATGCTGAGGAAGTGGCAGTACATGATATCACAACAATTACAGCTGCAAGTATTGATCAAAAAGCAGCAGCCTATGTACAAAAACTGTTCATGAATGATTATTTCAGGATTTATACAAATAATGATGTGATTGGCGTAGAAACTGGTGCAGCACTGAAAAATATCATTGCAATTGGTGCCGGCGCTATCCATGGATTAGGATTCGGAGATGATGCAAAAGCAGCAATCATGACTCGAGGATTGGCAGAAATCAGCCGTCTTGGTGTCGCGATGGGTGCCAATCCTCTGACATTTATCGGTTTGAGTGGTGTGGGGGACTTGATCGTTACTTGTACAAGTGTTCATTCTCGCAATTGGCGTGCCGGTAACTTGTTAGGACAGGGACATAAGCTGGAAGAAGTTCTAGAAAACATGGGAATGGTCGTTGAGGGTGTGGCAACGACAAAAGCAGCAGTAGAGCTAGCTCAACAGCTAGGTGTTGAGATGCCAATTACTCAAACAATCTATAATGTTTTGTATAATGGAGAAGATATCAAAAAAGCAGCAAAAGAAATCATGTTACGTGACGGAAAAATGGAGAATGAATTTTCTCTTCGTTAAATAGATGATCAATAGTTAATCGTCGTTTAGGAGGAACAGCAAGTGAAGGTCAAAAAAGCAGTCATTCCTGCCGCTGGGCTAGGAACACGTTTTTTGCCGGCAACAAAAGCCATGGCAAAAGAAATGCTTCCAATCGTGGATAAACCAACGATCCAGTTTATTGTGGAAGAAGCATTGGATTCGGGAATCGAAGACATCTTGATCGTAACGGGAAAAGAAAAAAGACCCATTGAAGATCACTTTGATGCAAATATCGAATTGGAAAACAATTTGCGGGAAAAGGAAAAAACAGAATTACTCGCTTTAGTTGAAGAAACGACTCAAGTCAATCTTCACTTCATCCGTCAATCTCATCCAAGAGGACTGGGGGATGCCGTGCTTCAAGCAAAAGCATTTATAGGAAATGAACCGTTTGTCGTCATGCTGGGGGATGATTTGATGAAAGATGATATCCCATTGACTCAACAATTGATGATGGATTATGAAGAAACACAAGCTTCCGCTGTTGCCGTCATGCGTGTACCAGAAAATGAAACATCTAAATACGGAATTATTGATCCTAAAACAGATAGCGAAAAGGGTCGTTGCAGAGTAAAAGGGTTTGTAGAAAAACCTGAAATGGGAAAAGCACCAAGTAATTTAGCCATTATCGGACGTTATCTACTGACTCCTAAAATATTTGAGATATTAGAAACTCAAGAACCAGGAGCAGGAAACGAGATACAGCTAACGGATGCACTTCAGACTCTTAACCAGACAGAGGCGGTCTATGCGAGAGAGTTTAAAGGAAAAAGATACGACGTAGGCGATAAGTTAGGATATATGAAGACAAATATTGAATATGGACTTCAACATTCGGAAATTGGGACTTCATTAAGTGCATATATTATCCAGTTGAGTAAAAAGCTAAGAACAGAAAGTTAACTGGAAATAAGTGGCCTGCTGAGAATGAAAGGCTATTTGTTATTAAAGCGGCAGCTTGTGCGTCATTTGCGCAACTGTCGTTTTAGTTTTTTGACTCTAGATCAGTTGAGTCGTGGAAAACGAAAGATAGAAAAAGACTTTCGTGAATAGATTCAGAAAATATTATGCTAATGGTTTAATTTTTTTTTAAGTTGTATAAAAGAAAATGATTACATAAGAGAAATGAAAGCCAAGCCAGAAGATTCATAGTAGAATAAAAAGGCGAATTTTTTAATTATAAAAAAAGGTGTGTGTTCACTATGGGAAAATTAGTCGCTGTTGCACAGTCGCTGCTTGATATACTCAAGTGGCTGATGGAAGGAAGCAATTGGATATTTGTGTTGCCACTATTGCTTATTAGTCTATTTATCATGTTTCGCATGGTCAGAAAAAAAGAAACGTTTCTGATTTTTATCTGGTATGCAGCATCCGTTGGGGTTGCTACCTTGATGGTTGAATTGGCGTTAGGTAGTTGGGAAGCTTGCGTATTTGCTTTATTTTTTGCTGTACTGTATCTAATCATTTATATCCCATATATGAAAAGAAAGTCTCGGATAGGCAGAAAAGGTAGACATACAACTACTTTTTCTAGTACAGATTCTCTCGAACAAAGTAGAAGAACGAGAAGAAGACGGTAATATTTAGTAGGTATACGCAAAAAAAGATAAAATAATGGATAAACTATTGAGATGAGAGATTTATTTAATTGGTGGAAAAAAGCTTTTTTCACTTATATAAAAGAATCTTTTTTAAAGGAATGCTTGTTGTATCGGGATAAGCCATTCCTTTTTTTATGTTATTTATATATATATAAATCATACCAATGTTTTTTTGTATTTTCTTGCTTGCACTTGGATAAGAGATTACTTACAATAAATTCAGATAGAAACAGCTGAATAAAAAAAGGCTCCCTGACCCTTAGTTGGCGCTAAGAATCAGGGAATGACCAGTCACACACATACACCCTGACCGATCATTTTGCCATAGTCAATGCAGTGCATCGACCTAATTTATTGTACCTAATCTAGGGTGAAAATTCTACCCCTATGTAGATATTTTCCATGGTCTGCACGTTGTTTTATTTGCTATGTCAAGGTATTGGGCGTATTCGTTCAATGCCTTTTTTGTGTTTGAAACAGCAAAGACCACATGTGTTACTGTCTAACTACTGTTTTTTTATGTACTTCCTTAGATTAGGCAGCTGTTTCTATTCATGTCAAGTATAGCTAGGCGGGAGAGATAAATGAGTTTATGTTATTTTGACTATTATCACCAATTGGAAGAGAAATTAAGGATAGAAGAGCCGCTGATGCTTCAAGCTGGCACTTGGATCGCGAAACAAATTAATCAAGGTGGTAGATTGCAGATATATGCTAGCCGCACACTAAGTGGTGTAGCATTTGAATTTTGGGATCAAACCCCGGATCTTGTACCAAGTATATTGATTGAAAATCCAGCCGGAGGTGTCTATGAAACGCTAGAAGGTGCAGGACAGGCAATTATTGATCAGCTTTCTGTCAAATCAGAAGACATTTTTCTTCTTCTTTCGAATGAAGGAAGAAACCCGGCAATCATCGAACTAGCTCAGTGGATCAAAGAAAATGGTCATCCATTAATCATTGTTACTGGATTTGATTTGTCACGAAGTATCAAATCGCAACATAGCAGTGGTTTGCGATTATTTGAATTTGCTGATTTGGTTTTGGACAACCACGCCAATTTACATGATGCAGTCTTGACTTTGCCAAATCTAGATCCAGCGATCTGCGGAACAGCCTCTCTTGCAACGATCTTTTTGCTGCAGCAAGTTTTGTATTTTACAGCAAAACAGCTAGTCCAGGACACAAGTGGAAAATAGTTATCCACATGTTGACAAAGTTCCTTAAAAAAATAATGTTCCACATAAAAATGGAGCGTTTGAAAAAAAGAAAACGATTATTAATGAGGATTAACAACGACTACTTTTTTTGTTTTAGTTATTTTAAGATGGATCATCTTTGATTTTAAGCTTGTTTTGTTTAAAGTTTGTTATTTTTATAAGTTGTTTCACAGTTATGAGAAATGAGTTATAAGAATATGTAGTGTCAGAAAAATAAAAAGTAGTGGAAAAAGAGACAAGAAAGAATCCATATGGATTCTTTCTTGTCTCTTAATACACGTTGATGAAAGAGTCTTCCCCAAAACTCTTTACAAAGTAATTATAGTACATTTGTTATCATTATTGCAATGAAGTTTACCTGATATAACAAAATTGTCCAACAGGATACCTTTTTCTAATAGAAATAAAATACACAAAAATTGAAGGATAGATAATGGATATTTATAAGTGTTTATTATTTTTTTTGCAATGAAATTCAATTTTTCAATGATTGTAAAATGAAAAAAACAGGACGAGATTTTCTCTAATCTAAAAATAAAAAAAGAATTTTAAGGAAAAACAGAGAAATAAAATACTTAATATAAATGGAAAGAGAAAAAAATAATCATACATAGGAGAAAAAAAACAAAATAGAAAAAAGTGATTTTCTAATAAATTATTCATGTGGAAATGTCATTTTTACTGTATAATTCATTTGATTATCCATTTTTTATTCATCAAAATTACTGAAAAAAGAAAGGAAGAAATAAATTTGAAGAAAACAAATTCTTCAGGAAAACCGAAACGCGACTTCACTAAATTATCGACACCCCATACGTATGTCATTATTTTTGGTGTAGTCATCTTTGCATGGATACTGACTTTTGTCGTTCCAGCAGGAAAGTTCAGCACGCAAGATATTGAATACAAAGATGCAAATGGCGAAACAAGTACTCGTACTGTTTTACGTCAAGATTCCTTCCGTTATGCTTACGAGCTGGATAAGTCGTATGTGTTTGATCAATTAGAAGAACTGCAAGATCATCCAGCAGAACGTGAAAAACTGGATGTTCCGGAAAAAGGATTGGAAAAAGTCATTGCTGACGGAGAAAAAAATCTTACGCAGGAAAAACTAGATGAAATCTCCTTGACAGATGATGTGCTTTACGATCAGTACGGCGAAAATATCTATGATACTTCTAAAAAATTGCATAAAACAGCCAAAATATGGGGAACAGATGATTTTGGCGGCTTTGGTTTCTTAAATTTTGTTTTTGAAGGACTAGTATCTGGAGATAAGTATGGATCTGCTGTAGGGATCGCTGCATTGATCCTTGTTGTTGGAGGTGCTTTTGGTATTATTATGCGTACCGGAGCGATCGACGCAGGTATCTATGCGTTTATCAGTAAAACTAAGGGACTGGAGCGTTTAGCTTTACCGCTATTATTCTTTGCTTTTTCATTCGGTGGCGCTACATTCGGGATGGCAGAAGAGGTAATTCCATTCTCAATGGTGATGGTTCCATTTGTCATTGCGTTAGGATATGACTCGATCGTAGCAGTAACCGTGACTTATGTCGCATCTCAAGTCGGAAATGCGACCTCTTGGATGAGCCCGTTTAGCGTAGCGGTGGCTCAAGGGATTGCTGGAATCCCCGTGTTGTCTGGTGCGACATTCCGATTGATTATGTGGGTAGTTGTTACTGCATTAGCCGCTGGTTATATGATGATATATGCAGAAAAAATCCGTAAAAAACCAGAAAGTTCGTTGACTTACAAATCAGATGATTATTTCCGTTCTCATATCAAAAAGACATCTGATGAAAATAAAAAATTCATGCTTGGGCATAAATTGATCTTATTAGAGATGTTAGTTGTCCTTGTCTGGATCGTTTGGGGCGTGACTCAAAAAGGCTATTACATTCCAGAAATCGCTTCTCAATTCTTTGTGATGGGATTAGTTGCTGGAATCATTGCTGTTCTTTTCAAATTAGATGGAATGAAAGTCAATGACATCGCTTCTTCTTTCCAATCTGGTGCAGCTGATTTAGCTGGTACAGCAATCGTAGTAGGTATGGCCAAAGGGATTCTTCTTGTCTTGGGAGGATCTGATGCATCTGTTCCTTCAGCTTTGAATACGATTTTGCATGGGATCGGGACGGCGTTGACCGGTGTTCCAGCTGTCATTGGTGCTTGGGCGATGTACATCTTCCAAAGTTTGTTCAACTTGGTTGTTACATCAAATTCAGGACAAGCAGCTTTGACTATGCCAATCATGGCTCCACTGGCAGATTTAGTAGGTGTATCCAGACAAGTAGCAGTTCTTGCTTATCAGCTTGGTTCAGGTTTTATGGACGCTTTTACACCCGTATCAGCCAGCTTGATTGGTGTGCTAGGTGTTGCACGGATCGAATGGGCAAAATGGGCAAGATTCCAAATCAAGATGCAAGGATTCCTGTTTGTTTTAGGAACTATTTTCATCATGATTGCCATTGCAATAGGTCTGCAGTAGTACTGGAGACCTGTAAATAAAAAAGTAATCCAAACAGTAGATAAGGACTCCAAGAACCGTCATTTTACGGTAAAATCAAAGGAGTAAAGATCCTATCGTTTGGATTATTTTTTAAGATCCTATCATCAGTTATACTTAAAGAAAGAGGAAAAATGTATGAAAATCATTCGACAAATTGAAGTGTTTGCACCAGATTACTTAGGAAAAATGGATGTACTGATTGCCGGTGGGAAGATTTTGGCTGTAGAAGAACAGCTAGAAGGCGGCTACGAAGGAGTGGAAGTAGAAGAACTTTCAGGTGAGGGAAAAGTACTAACCCCGGGTTTCATTGACTGTCATTTCCATATTTTAGGTGGAGGAGGAGAAGGCGGTTATCAAAATCGAACGCCAGAAGTCACATTGAGCCAATTGACTACAGCTGGTGTAACGACAGTTGTCGGTTGTTTGGGAACAGACGGAGAAGGTAGAGATATGACTGCGTTGATCAGCAAAGCGAAAGGTCTGGAAGCAGAAGGAATCTCCACTTATGTATACGAAGGTTCGTACCGATTGCCGGTAAAAACAGTAACAGATTCTATCATCAAAGACTTTTTGACAATTGATAAAATTATCGGAATCGGAGAAATCGCAGTATCCGATCACCGTTCTTCTCAGCCAAGTTTTGAAGAGTTCGCTCGTGCAGTAGCAGATGCTCGTGTAGGAGGCATGTTATCCGGAAAAGCTGGGATCATCAATGTCCACTTAGGCGGAGGAAAAAGAAAGCTAGAGCTATTGACACGAATCGTAGAAGAAACAGAAATTCCGATCACACAATTTTTGCCTACTCATGCAAATCGCACACCAGAATTATTTGAAGCTTGCGTGGCATTTGCCAAACGTGGTGGCACGATTGACTTCACTGCTAGCGAAGATCCTGATTTTTGGGAGAAGACAGATGGTGAAGTTCGCTTCAGCAAAGCACTGAAACGATTGATCGAGGAAGATGTTTCTTTAGATAATTTCACGATGACCTCAGATGGACAAGGAAGCTTGCCTTATTTTGATGAAAACAATCATTTCCTAGGGTTAGGAGTAGGAAGTGCCAAGGCATTGCTAGTAGGGATCAAAGAAGCTGTGCAAAAAGAAAGTATCCCTTTGGAAATCGCCTTACGAGCTATAACCAGTAATCCAGCACGTATATTGAAATTGGATAAAAAAGGAAAAATCGAAATTGGTGCTGATGCAGATCTGTGTATCTTGGATAAAGAAACGCTTGATATTGATACAGTTATCGCTAAAGGAGAAATAATGGTCCAAGAAAAAGAAGTCAAAGTATGGGGGACTTTCGAAAAAAGTTTTTAATCAACAGCTCTAACTATCTTTTTTAGAAAACGAGCGTTCTGTTTGTCTGTATCTGTTGTTGATGTTACCCTGAAGGTAGATCAATAAACAAACTAAGAGGAGGAAGCACAATGGCAGATTTAAAAGGACGTTCTAAAGATATGAAAGATAAAGTAGTCGGTGAAGGAAAAGAAGCATACGGCAAAGCAACAGACGACAAGAGCAAAGAAACAGAAGGGAAAGCACAATCACTAGGTGCTGACATCAAAGAAAAAGCTCGAAATTTAGGCGACGAAGTCAAAGACAAGTTTTCTCGAAAAGACGAAAAAAAATAAAAACCACTTATTACTAATTGAATCAAGCAAATAAAAAATCCGAACCATATCTGCGAGACAGATATGGTTCGGATTTTTTATTTGATCATTATCCTGTTTTTTAAACTTCGATTTTTTGAAATTTTTTATTTTTTAGTTCAAAGACTTCATCACAGCTTTTTGCTACTTCAATCTCATGAGTCACGATGATAATACAGCGATTTTGTTCATGGGCGATTTCTTGGAAAAGTTTGACGATATCTTGTGAAGTTGTTTCATCTAGATTTCCAGTAGGCTCATCCGCTACGATTAGTTGATGTTCACAGCAGATAGCACGAACGATAGCGACTCGCTGCTGCTGACCTCCCGAAAGTTTGGTCACCTGTTTTTTTGCTAATATTTCATCAATTCCTACACGAGCCAGTCGATCTAAAGCAACTTGTCGATAATTCTCTTGCTTGGTCTTAGTGATTTCCATTGCTGCTATGACGTTGTCTAGAGCCGATAAATAAGGAAGCAAGTTGTAAGCTTGGAAAATAATCGAGACATCATTTTTACGATAACTTCTTAACCCGATTTTGTTCAGTGAACGATCTTGATAGTATACCTTTCCTTCTTTTGGTGCATCTAGTCCAGAAATAAGCGAAAGAAAAGTCGTTTTTCCAGAACCACTTGCTCCTAAAATAGCGTACATTTTTCCAGCTTCGAAATTCAGTTCTACATCTTTATAAAGCGCATCTTGCGGATCTTGATACCAAAATCCCAATTGTTCTGTCCGTAACATCAAATTCCTCCTTTAGTTTAATAGGATTTTTCTTGGGTTTAATCTTAATATCCCTATAGAAGCTAAAAAGACAGAAAACAGACTGATTCCAAATGCTACTCCGGCTAATAGTCCCAATTGTGCAGGTTTGACATTGATTTCCAATTCGCTGACTTGATCAGAAACAGCAAATGGATTATTCGTGGTTCCTTGTTGACCATCGCGTTGACCGCCTTGTTCTTGTCTGTTACCTGGCATTTGTCCACCGCCAGGAGCTTGCTGGTTTTGTGTCGTGGTTTCTGTCTGTTGGTCAAGTAGCTGCTGTCCCACGGCATTCGCGACGACGTTTCCGCTAAGCGAAGCAACTCCTAATGCAAGAATCATACAAATAGCCACTTCGGTAAACAATTGGAGAATGATTTTACTTCTGGATTCTCCTAAAGATAGCAAGACGCCTAACTCATGCCGACGCTCCCGAATGGTAATCATAATGATCAGAGTAAGTATGATAATACCGGCTACAGTCACTAGTAAAACAACATTTTTAGAAAAACTTGCCACGTTGTTTAAAGGTTCCAACATTGACTGATACATGGAATCATTTGATTGTAAGCTAAATGTATCTGTGTCGATCAGCTTCTCAGCTTCTTTGAGAAACTCATCCATTTTATCTGGATCAGATAGAGTGTAAATAGCAGAATCTATCGTGTTATCGTCAGATGTCCCATTTAGTTCATTTGCAAAAGTGTAAGAAGTGTAAAGTGTATTCGACGGATTCATGAAGTTGAATTTCATACCCATACTGCCGCTTGTTTCGCTGGATTCATAAATTCCTTTGATCGTCATTTCATAAGTGGTATCTTCATCTTCAGTACTCGTGATTGTGAAAGTATCTCCGACTGCCAGGTCATTTGTTTCTGCTAGAGTAGAATCAATGACTACATTGTTTGTGCCTTTGTCGCTGTCATCTATTCCTTCACCATCCGTGATTTTTGCTGTTCCATCAGAAAAATTACTATTTTGTGCAGTTGCTGACACACCACTGATTTGAAAGTCTGCTTGAGTCATTTGCGGATTCCCGCCCATTCCTCCAGCAGGTTCACCGCCTGCATCAGTAGTTTCTGAACTGTCTTCACTTGAATCAGAACTAGTGATGGCAGTTATTCCATCTTTTGCCATAGCTGAGGCGGAACTTTCAAAGGAATAACTCTTTACATTATCTAATTCAGCTATTTTTTCCGCGTCCGTTAAGGAAACTGGTGTAAGAGAAAAACTGCCTGGATCTGGACGTTCTTCAGTGGTAGAACCGCTTGAAGAAGTTTGTTCCTGTTTTTTAAATGAAGCTTCTCGATTGGCACTTAAAGTCACTGTTGCTCCAACTTCTTTTTGTGCTTGATTCGCTGCTTCTTCTGCAGCGCTTCGAATCGTGAGGCCAGCTAGCACAAAAATAAGAATGGCTGTGAACACGGCAAACAATAACAATGAACGTCCCCATTTTACTTTTGTACTTTTCCATGCACGTTTCATAAAATTCATATTTTGCATCCCTCCTAGTAGATGCATTTGATAATAGACAACCTATCTTAAAGCTAGCTTAAATCTTATGCTGTTTGCACACCATCAACATGAGGTTCTGTATATATAAAAAGTCACTATAGTTATTGCAAAAAATGTGGTAAAATGAAAAAAGTATGTTTCAAACCGACGAAGAAGAAATGAAAGAGGAATAGCAAAAGAAATCCTAGATGCTACAGAGGGATTTTTACGTGCATAGTTGTTCTAACAATTGCTGATACTAGCGATTTAGTTTATTTGTTGTATAATAATGGGGAACAGCTGAATACTTATATAAGTATTCTGGCTATAGCGTTTCGCAAAAGATCCATTTTGTTAATGAAGTATATCCAAAATAAAATGCCCATCCAACTGTCAGAACGCGGATGTGCTGGTAATTTTCCTGCTGATTCTCCATAAGTTGAGAAATAGTGATTTTGCATATGCTTCATTGGAATGGCTCATATATTTAGATAAAGAAGAAAATCGACATCTTTAAACTTGGATGTCATAAGAAGAGGTGAAGTTTGTGAGTACCATTAAAATTATCCCATTAGGCGGCGTTCGTGAAAATGGAAAAAACATGTATGTCGCAGAAGTGGGCGAGGATATTTTTATTTTAGATTGTGGGCTAAAATATCCTGAAAATGAGTTGTTGGGGATCGACGTCGTAATCCCTGATTTTACGTATTTAGAAGAAAACATTGATCGTGTAGCTGGTGTCTTTTTAACACATGGACATGCAGATGCGATCGGGGCACTTCCTTACTTGTTGTCAAAAATTTCTGTACCAGTATTCGGGACAGAGTTGACGATCGAGTTAGCAAAATTGAATGTCAGTCGTAATGAAGCAGCCAAAGGATTTAAGGATTTCCATGTGGTAGATGAGCATACAGAAATAGACTTTGGTGAAACAGTAGTGAGCTTTTTCCGTACCACTCATACGATACCAGATTCAGTGGGGATCAATCTGAAAACAAAAGAAGGTAGTATCGTTTATACGGGAGATTTTAAATTTGACCAAACGGCTATCCCAATGTATCAAACAGATTATGCACGATTGGCGGAAATCGGCAAAGAAGGAGTCTTAGCCTTACTAAGTGAATCGGCAAATGCAGAAAATCCTCAGCCTGTAGCTTCTGAAGCCCAAATAGCAGATGAAGTATTTGATACGATCAAATATTGGGAAGGGCGTATCATCGTCGCTTGTGTAGCAAGTAATTTGCAACGAGTGCAACAAGTATTGGATGCAGCAGAAAAAGCACAACGAAAAGTTGTCTTGACTGGTCAAGATTTCGAACGAATTATTCGCACAGCGATGCGTTTAGAAAAACTTCAATTACCAAGTGAAGATCTGCTTGTTACGTTGAAAGACATGAAAAACTATGATCCAGAAGAACTGATCATTTTAGAAACTGGCCGAATGGGTGAACCCATCAAGTCTCTGCAAAAAATGGCAAACGGTACACACCGTAATGTCAAGATTGAAGAAGGAGATTTGGTTTATATCACTACTACGCCAAGCATCGCGATGGAAACCATCGTGGCGAAAACGGAAGATATCATTTATCGAGCTGGTGGAACAGTGAAGTTGATCTCTGAGAATATGCGCGTTTCTGGCCATGCCAATCCTAATGACTTGCAATTAATGATCAATTTGATGAAACCAACATATTTTGTGCCAGTTCAAGGAGAGTATCGTGAATTAGCTGCTCATGCAGATTTGGCTCATGCAGTAGGGATGCCATACAAAAATATCTATATTACTGGACGCGGAGACGTGCTGGAATATAAGAACAAGCGTATGAGTGTTGCAGGAACTACAAGTGCAGAAAATGTAATGATTGATGGATTAGGCATAGGTGATATCGGAAACATTGTTTTACGTGATCGAAAAATCTTGTCAGAAGACGGGATTTTCGTAGCGGTTGTCACTATCAGTCGGCGAGAAAAGAAAATCATTTCAAAACCTCAAATTACTTCACGGGGATTCGTTTACGTAAAAGCTAGCCGTGATCTGATGAAAGAAAGCAGCAATATGATTGAAACAATCGTTGAGAAACATTTAGAAAGCAATGATTTTGAGTGGAGCAAATTAAAGCAAGACATCCGAGATCAATTAGGCCGTTACTTATTTGAACAAACAAAACGCCGCCCAGTGATCTTGCCAGTCATTATGGAAGCTACTCAACGTCGAAATAAAAAATAAACAAAAAGAGTAAGATGAACCTCTCTATAGAGTGCTCGTCTTGCTCTTTTTTTGCGAAAAACAAATAATTTTTGAATACAGCATCCCTCGCTTTATAATAAACGATAGAATAAAGGGAGTGAATCAATGATGAGTCAAACAAAAGTCGAACGTTATTTAGAAGAACAAAAGATCAGCTATCAACCACTTGATTTTAGTCATGTGGTAGAAGAATCTTTCACAGAAGAACTACAAAAAAGAGGGATTGATCCAGCTTTGATATGTAAAACTCTCGTAGTGAAAGGAAACAAAACTGGGGTGATCATCGCATTGATTCCTTTGAACGATCACTTAGATTACAAAAAAACGAGACAAGTGACGAAAGATCGTAAAGTTGGTTTTCCTGGAATGGATTTTGTATTAATGCATACAGGATATCCCCACGGAGCAAACACCCCTATTGGAATAAAACTCGCACATCCTGATTATTGTTTTTTAGCAGACAGTTCTTTAAAAGAAAAAGAAGAAGTAATTGTGTCAAGCGGTGAAATCGGGAGAAGCCTTCGGATAAAAGTAGCCGATTTAGAAAAGATCGTCCATCCTATTTACGCTGATTTAATTAGTTAAGGGACGAGAAGAGAAGCTAAGCAGAGCAGAGACCTCAAACTTGAGATTATATCTGCTTGGTACTTGGTGCATCCTGTATTATCTGTTACAATTGCTTTGTACATACTGTACTATCAATCCAATGAAAATATATTTAGCAGCTATATTTTTTCATTGATGTGCAAGTGATGAAATCGTTTTTAATAAAAAAGATACAGAGAAAACGCGAGGTGTAAAATATGAAAATTACGTATCATGGACATTCCTGTTTAACAATTGAAATGGAAAATGGCCAACGCGTGATGATTGACCCGTTTATTACAGGAAATCCATTGACAGACTTAACTGCAGAAGAAGTAAAGACAGATTGGTTGCTGATTACTCATGGTCATAGTGACCACATAGGAGATATGATTCCTATTGCAAAAGAAAATCAAGCCACAATTATCAGTATTGTTGAGATTGCTGATTATGCGAACAGCAGAGGAGTAGATTCATTCGGTATGAATATCGGTGGAAAACATGCGTTTCCATTCGGCGTGGTAAAATTCGTACATGCACAGCATAGTTCAAGCTATGAAGTAGACGGTATCGTTCAGTATATGGGCGAGCCTAGCGGAATTATTATTCAAGCAGAAGGAAAAACGATTTATCATGCAGGGGATACTGCTTATTTCAGTGATCTAGGATTGCTTGCAGAAGAATTCGATATTGATGTCGCTTTCTTGCCGATTGGCGATAACTATACGATGGGGCCAGAAGATGCAGCAAAGGCTGCGCAAACAATTCGTGCCAAGAAAGTAGTTCCAATCCATTACAATACTTTCCCTGTCATTGAACAAGATCCCGAATCTTTTGTAGAGTTACTGGAAGATAGTGAAGGAAAAATAATGAGCGTCTCGGAAACGCTGGAAGTGTAGGCAGAAAATGGCGACAAAACATGATTTGATTTTAGAATATATTGAAAGTTTACCTGTTGGTAATCGAATTTCTGTAAGAAGCATCGCAAAAGAATTGAATGTCAGTGAAGGAACAGCGTACCGTGCAATCAAAGATGCAGAAAATGTCGGACTAGTTTCAACAATTCAACGAGTAGGGACCATCCGTATCGAACGCAAATTAAAAAAACATATTGAACGTTTGACATTTGGCGAGGTCGTCAGGATCATTGAAGGGGACGTTTTAGGCGGGGCGGCAGGATTAGACAAGGTCTTGAATAAATTCGTCATCGGCGCGATGACTAAACATGCCATGGAACGCTATATTACGCCAGGATCACTAATGATCGTCGGCAACCGGGCGGAAGTCCAAAAATTAGCATTGGAAGATGGCGCCGCAGTATTGATCACAGGAGGATTCAATACGACTGCTGAGATTGCAAAGCTAGCTGATGATCTTGAAATGCCGATCTTACGCACCTCTTATGATACATTTACAGTCGCAACCATGATCAACCGAGCGTTAAGCGACCAATTGATCAAAAAAGATATCATGCTTGTCAGTGATATCTATATGCCAGCTGAAAAGACTCATTATTTGCAGCAGACAGATACGATTTCTGATTATCAGCGTTTGTCAGAAGAAACGCAGCATTCGCGTTTTCCAGTCGTCAACCGCCATCATCGTTTGATGGGGATTGTTACGGCAAAAGATGTTTTAGGGAAATCGCCAAACCAGATCATCGATCGGGTGATGACGAAAGAACCAATCAGTGTAAAGAAAACAATGAGTATTGCCTCTGTTAGCCATCAAATGATCTGGGATGGGCTAGAAGTCATGCCGGTCGTTTCCGATGACTTGACATTGGAAGGCTTGATTACCCGGCAAGATGTAATGAAAGCGATGCAGCTTGTCCAGCGACAACCGCAGATTGCAGATACGATTTCGGATCAGATATCTGGAAATATCCATACGATTGATACTGACCGTGAAGGAAATCGTTTGGAAAACCCTAAGTTCAAATTCGTAGTAGCACCACAAATGGTCAATGGCGTTGGAACCATTTCTTTTGGCGTACTTAGCGAAATCATTTCTGATGTCGCACAAAAAACAATGGTGATGAACCAAAAACGAAATATCTTGATTGAACAAGTGAACCTACATTATTTGCGGCTGATCCAATTGGAAAGCGAATTAGACATTCGTCCACGTGTATTGGAAATCGGCAGACGTTCCGCTAAACTGGATATCGAAGTGTTTATTGAAAACACCATCGTTTCCAAAGCAATCGTTGTTTGTCAAGTAATGGAACGTTCTTAGAAAGCAGGAGTGAAATGACAGTACAGCAAGAAATAGTAGATACAATAAAAAAATACGATAAAATCATTATCCACAGGCATTTGCGCCCTGATCCTGATGCATTAGGATCACAAGTAGGATTAGCCGAACTATTACGGGAAAGTTTCCCAGAAAAAGAAATACGTCAAGTAGGTGAAACGATTGAAGGGCTTCGCTTTTTAGCAGAAATGCAAGAAGTTGAAGATGTCTTCTACCAAGGAGCGCTAGTCATCGTGACTGATACAGCTAATTCACCCAGAATCAGTGATCAAAGATATCAGTTGGCAGAAAAACTGATCAAAATCGACCATCATCCCAATGATGACCCTTATGGAGATCTTGTGTGGGTAAATACAAAAGCAAGTAGCTGTAGTGAGATGATTGCAGAATTTGCTTTGATGTTTCCTGAATCTTTAAAGATGAACGTTAAGGCTGCACGGTTACTTTATGCAGGAATCGTCGGAGATACAGGGCGCTTTTTGTATCCCTCCACGACGTCCCGTACATTAGAGATTGCTTCGATATTGAGAAATTATCCATTTGATGCAAGTGCTTTGAACAGAGAGATTGAACAAATGCCGATGAAAGTCGCTAAACTTTCCGGTTATCTTTATCAAAATATCCAGGTGGATGAAAATGGTGCAGGAAGAATAATCCTTCCGCAAGAAATTCTTGATAAATATGGAATCGATGATTCAGAGACAGCTTCGATCGTTTCACTTCCTGGAGTGATTGACGAAGTGCTGGCTTGGGGGATTTTTGTTCAGCAGCCTTCAGGGTATTACCGCGTACGTTTACGTTCTAAGGGGCCGATCATCAATGAATTGGCTAAACGCCATCATGGAGGAGGCCATCCATTAGCAAGTGGTGCGAATGCAAAAGATTTAGCAGAAGTAGAGGAAATCTATAAAGAGATCCAAGATATATGCCAATCGTATAAGAGCAGAAAAACAGAATGATACTTCGTTCGAAAACGTGCCTTTTGTAGTAAAAATCACAAATGTATCTTTTCAAGATCTTCTTTTTCCGTTACAATAGTGCTCACTAAAGATTTTAAAGGAGAAAGAAGATGACATTACCAAATTGCCCAGAATGTGGCTCAGAGTACACATATGAAGATCGAGGCTTGTTGATTTGCCCAGAATGCGGGAACGAATGGAACAAAGAAGAACAAGAAACTGTCATAGAAGACGGATTAGTGGTATTAGATGCAAATGGAAACCGTCTGTTAGAGGGCGATAGCGTGACAGTGATTAAAGACTTGAAAGTAAAAGGTGCGTCAGGTGCCATTAAACAAGGAACAAAAGTCAAGAACATCCGTTTAGTAGAAGGCGATCATAATATCGATTGCAAGGTAGAAGGATTTGGACCGATGAAACTGAAATCGGAATTTGTGAAAAAGAATTAAAGAATATTCAAGGTCTTTTCACATTCTTTTCCTACTACTAATGATAAAATAAAGTAAACGAAAAGGAGTGAAACGAAAATGTATGGTTATGGAATGTATGGTTTTTTAGATCCGACATTTCTTTTGGTCATTCTTGGATTAGTTATTTCCGGAATTGCGTCAGCGTACGTCAATAGTACTTTCCGAAAATACGATCAAGTGAGAAGCAAAAACAATGTGACTGGTACACAAGCAGCACAATATATATTACAAAGTCAACAGATAAATAATGTCGGTGTTCAACAAATTGCCGGAGATCTCACAGATAACTACAATTCAGGTAATAAGATGTTGAGTTTGTCTCAAGCAACTGCACAGTCTACTTCAGTTGCTGCGATAGGTGTAGCAGCTCATGAATGCGGACATGCGGTACAAGATGCTTCGGGTTATGTCCCATTGAAGATTCGTGCAGCACTTGTTCCAGCAGCTAACTTTGGTTCGATGATTTCGTTCCCCTTGATTATGGTAGGTGTATTGCTTAGCTGGAACTCTACGTTAATCAATATCGGGATTTTCGCTTTTTCTTTAGCATTACTTTTCCAATTGGTGACATTACCAGTCGAATTTAACGCGTCTCGGCGAGCAATCCAAATTTTGAGTGAAGGCGGACTACTGACGGAAGAAGAAGTACCGATGGCAAGACACGTATTATTTGCAGCAGCACTGACTTATGTTGCAGCAGCGCTTTCGACATTCCTGCAGCTGTTGCGCTTGATCTTATTGTTCGGCGGCAACCGAAGAGATTAAAATAAAGAAGTTGTGAAATCAGCGCTTTGATCTGAGCTAATACCGAGAGTTAGCTGATTGAATACCATTTATTTGGAATAAGAGGATGTGACAAGAATTTTGTCACATCCTCTTTGTTTTGTTCTCATAACCTTTTTTCATATACAGTTCATGAACCGCTTTTATTAACTTGCCAAATAACACTGTATTGTGCGTTGTATCCAGATAGAAAGTCTCCGTTTCATCTGAAATTTTCTCATGCTGATCTGTAATGATCAAATCAGCATGTTCTGAATATGCGGTAATTTTAACAGCATCTTTGCGAAATAACTGCTGCAAATGGCTTTGAAGATGATAATTTCCTGTAAACTGTTTGGTTATCTGCAAATGGATGAGTAACTGCTCTTTCGTTTCTGTTTGTAGTAAGTGTTGGATCAATTGACTAAGGTATTGACTGATTTGGTTTCTTTCCCCATTTTTTGAAAAAATTGTATCGATTTTTTCTCTTAATTTCTTTTCCTGTATAAAAGAACTAGAATGATTGGACGTGGCTTCTGGAAAGCAAAGTGTAGAAAAACTACTGCTGGATTCACCCAACAGTTCGAAAAAAACAACTGCCAACACAAGAAAATAAAAATAAATTGGTATTTTATTTTCTAAATGGTTGAGAGGAAACTGTTGAGTTAAGTAAGTCATCAATTGACCGACTTGTCGACAAATAAGGTTTTTGCTTGTGGAAAATAAAAAACCAATCTCCTGTTTTTGTCGAAAAGAGATTTGATTTGGAAAAAAACAATAGAAAAAATAATTAAAGTAGGCTCTCTCTGTTTCTGTCTCTTCACAAGGGCGACTCACTGAAAAAGAAGTAAAGTATTCTGAATAATCATGTGTATGCTGCAATAAGTCCATCAATTCAGTGATTTCAGAAGAAGTTTTTGGAAAATATGCCTGTTGTTTGTTTCGTAATATGAATAAAGTTAACAGCAAGTAGATATTTTTTTCTTGTTTTGAAATTTTTTCTATTTGCTCATCTGTACTGTTCATTTTTAGTGCATTTAATTCAAGTGAGGAAAATGGCCAATCGTTACCTCCAAATGTATCTGAAAGAAAAAAGTAAAGATAGAGACGGATAGATAACTCATTTCCTTCAAGAGTACAGCAATTTTTTACAGATAGGATCCGTAAATGGAATTTTTTTAAGGAATGATTGAGCTGTTTTGTCAGTTTTTCGAGATAGGAGGGCGATATATAAAGTTGTTCAAGTAAATATTTTTTTGGTACAGCAGTTTGTGGATAATTGATTAGTAACATCAAATAGTTAAAACGATTGGATTCTTTTAGGTAGCATAATTTTAACTTAGAAAAAACAGCTAACTTTTTAGTTTGATCGGTTTCTTTGGTTTGGATCTCTCCTTTATGATTAGAATAAATAAATTCATCAATCAATAAAAATTGCTTGAGTGATACATTTATTTTTCGGATCAGTTCTTTGATTGTCCGTTTTGGAATATGTAAGTCATTGGATAATTCTTGTAAAGAACAATTATTTTTTTGAATGACCATTTGTAGAACAAGTAACTCTTTTTTTCTTGCTTCAATTAGCATAAATACCTCCTTTTTATTCTGTTTTTGTATATAGTTAGACAAAAACTGTGAGTGGAAAGTCATTTCAGTCTGTGTTATTCTCACAGAGTGTCGCCTTCTTTTTTATATAACGTTATTTAATTTTTTTGTTACCTTGTTTATTCTATTGTTTATTTCCTAGGGTATTTTGTCAAGATATTCTTGTTTTTAAGGCGGAAAAATTGATTTTTAATGGATATAACTAAATATGTTTTGATAATTATCAATAATATTTTTAGAATTATTTATGTTATTTATTTATGGGTAGATGAAAAGAGACGGAGGTAAGAATGATGGGGAGAGTAACAAATTATAGTAAAGAATATTTGCTGTTCAAAAGTATGGTATACGTGGAAGAATATGGAATGAAGTCAATTACTGCAAGAGAGTTAGCAGAGTTCTGCGGTTGTTCTACATACCCGATTTATACACATTTCAAATCAATCAGCGGGTTAAAAGAGAAGATATTAGAAGAAATCACTGTTTATTTTGAAAACTACTTAGCTGAATGCAGTTCCGATGATGTTTTAAGCATTGTCTACTTATTGAAAGATTTTTTTTCTATCCATGAAAGTATTCGTGAAATCATTGCAAAATCTGATTTAGACATGGATTCGCTATTTAAGCGGCCATTTTTCTCATATGTCAAAGGTCACACGAAGATCAAAGAAGAAAAGTCGCTTGAATTGGTATGGCTTAATGCATTGGGAAGTTTGCGCTCAGATGATTCTTCTCAAGATTTTCTTGAAATGATGAACGCTGTTTGGGATAAAAACGAGGTGACGGATGAATACTTGGAAAATATCTTAAAGGAACAGTCACCTTAGGCAGCAACATGAAAAAGTAGATCAGCCACCTTTATTTTTCGTAAAAAAGATTGTAAAATGTCTAACGAAACATTGGAATGAAGGAGGAAGCGACAACGTTACCACAGCAATTTATCAAAAAATATCGTCTTCTTTTAGGCGAAGAAGCATCCGATTTTTTTTCTGCGCTTGAACAAGGAAGCGTGAAAAAAGGATTTCGGTGGAATCCACTAAAACCGGCAGGATTGGACATGGTCCAAACTTACCATAGCGAAGAATTACAACCCGCTCCCTACAGCAATGAGGGATTTCTTGGCACTGTCAATGGAAAGTCTTTCCTCCATCAAGCTGGGTATGAATATAGCCAAGAACCAAGTGCAATGATCGTTGGAACAGCTGCTGCAGCAAAACCCGGTGAAAAAGTTTTGGATTTGTGTGCGGCTCCCGGTGGTAAATCAACCCAATTAGCTGCTCAAATGAAGGGGAAAGGGTTATTAGTGACGAATGAGATCTTTCCGAAACGTGCGAAGATTTTATCAGAAAATATAGAACGATGGGGAGTTTCGAACGCAATAGTGACAAATCATGCACCCGCAGAACTTGTCCCTCATTTTTCGGGCTTTTTTGATCGGATCGTGGTTGATGCTCCTTGTTCAGGAGAAGGAATGTTCCGAAAAGATCCAAATGCAATAAAAGAGTGGACAGAAGAATCTCCGCTATACTGTCAAAAACGTCAGCAAGAGATTTTGTCTTCAGCAATAAAAATGCTAAAAAATAAAGGACAACTGATTTATTCGACTTGTACGTTTGCACCAGAAGAAAATGAAGAGATCATTAGCTGGCTTGTAGAAAATTATCCAGTAACGATTGAGGAGATTCCTTTGACTCAATCCGTTAGTTCAGGACGTTCTGAATGGGGAAGCGTAGCTGGTTTGGAAAAAACAATACGTATATGGCCTCATAAAGATCAGGGTGAAGGACATTTTGTTGCAAAGCTGACTTTTCATGGACAAAATCAGATGCATAAAGAAAAGAAGACACGAAAAAAAAGTAAAGTGCAAATGACAAAAGAGCAGGAAAAACTCTGGACGGAGTTTTCAAATGATTTTCATTATGAAGCTACTGGAAGACTTTTAGTGTTCAACGACCATCTTTGGGAAGTTCCTGAGTTAGCCCCTTCTCTCGATGGTTTAAAAGTCGTACGTACAGGTTTGCATTTAGGAGATTTCAAAAAGAATCGATTTGAACCTAGCTATGCATTAGCGCTTGCTACAAAAAAGATAGAGAATATACCTTGCTTGCCGATCACTCAAAAGGAATGGCAATCTTACACAGCAGGAGAAACATTTCAACGTGATGGGAATCAAGGATGGGTTTTGCTAGTATTAGATAAGATACCTGTCGGATTTGGGAAACAAGTAAAAGGAACAGTAAAGAACTTTTTCCCTAAAGGATTGAGATTTCACTGAGTGGATTAGTTCGTTTATTTTTTTGTCTATGCTATGATGGAGATAGATAAAAAGGAGCTGATACTTATGAAAACATCAACAAAAGTAACAATCGGATTAAGCGTAGCAGCCGCTGCCAGTGTAGCGACAGCAGTCGTTGTATCGGGAAAAGTAATGGAAAAGATCCATCATATGACTACTCGGACGAAAGTAAAAAAATTCGTCTATGACAAATTTGATGGAAATGAAAAATTACTAGAAATCGTAGATGGTCTTTCAGATAGTGACTTGGATTCTTTGATGGGAATGTTAGCAAAAATCAAATCAGGAAAAAAGAAAATCTCTGTTTATGGTGATTCAATCAAAGATTCAACCGAAGATGTAAAAGACCGGCTAATGCATTTTGTTGAAAAAATGATGTAAGAGAAACTAGCTTTTGAACACTATTCATTCGAAATAAGGGGTTGTGACAAAATTATTGTCACAACCCCTTTAATCTATCTTTAATTATGTTCATGAAGCAATAAAAGATAGCAAAACAGTAAATCGTTGGCTTTTTTTAGATTGAAACCAGACTGTTCTTGAAATTTTTCGATTCGATATTTTAGAGTATTACGATGAAGAAACAGTGTTTTTGCAGCAGAGCTGACATTGCCTAATTCATTCCATAATTCTTGAATGATCACTTCCATTTCATTTTGTTTGATCAGTTCTATGTAACTTTTGATCAACTTACTATCTTTTACAGTATCTTTTGTATAGTAATGTAAAGCCACATCTTGCATAGAAAAAGTACGGCTGTGAGTATAAAGATTGTTTTGCTCTGTTAAAAAAATTTTTCTTTCTTCAGCAAACAAAGGGACGAGGTCGGTGCCAGGTGAATGGAAAGAACCAACGAATACAGACGTTGTCGTATCAAAATCAGCATCTAAAGATAGAAAAATACCGTTGATTTCAGTAGCATCAAGATAATCACGGTTTATTTGTTCGACTAAGAGCGCATCTGTGTCTGTATAAAAAAAGAAATCAGCAGAATAGCGAAATAATTCCAAAATAGTATCTTGCCATTCTTTTTTTAAGAATTCTCCTTTTGATTCGACGTGAAGCTGGATCAAACGAAAGCTTTTTTCTTGAACACAAGAAGCATCTTTAAAAAGATAGTGATACCATGGGTGTTTTTTTTGATCGTTGATTACAGGGAATAACGCTTTCAAAAGGCTGGTTTCTTGTTGAGATAATGAATCTTGTTTGATCCAGATAAAAGCATCATCAATTGCAAAAGAAAGGATATCCGCTTCTGATGCTGGAGAGTTTTTTTTCTGTGCTTGTGGGTAAAGAGCAAGTAATTTATCCATTTTCATCTTGTTCACCTCTTGTATTTATTTTACCATAGAAAAAAAAGTTAGTTACAGCCTTTTTATCATATGCTAAAGTAAAACAAGAAAAAACAAAGGCAGGGAAGGGTAATTGGTAAATACAAATCTTGATGCAGTAGAAAAAGAAAAATGGATGCGCCTTGCATTGGCAGAAGCAAAGAAAGCAGAAATGCTTCATGAAGTTCCGATTGGAGCAGTGGTTGTATTGGATGGAAAAGTGATTGGAAGAGGATATAACCTTAGAGAAACCACGCAAGATGCTACTACACATGCAGAAATGCTTGCAATCAAGGAAGCCTGTGAAAAAGTGGGAAGCTGGCGCTTGGAAGATGCTGCACTTTTTGTTACCTTAGAGCCTTGTCCTATGTGCAGCGGCGCGATGATTTTGTCTCGTGTAGCAGAAGTTTATTTCGGCGCGTATGATCCAAAAGGCGGAACAGCCGGTACCTTGATGAATCTTTTGGAGGACGAGCGGTTTAACCACCAAGCATATGTAGAAGGTGGCATTTTAGAAGACGAATGTGGGATGATTTTGACTGACTTTTTCCGAAAGCTCCGCCAGCGAAAAAAGAAATTAAAAAAAGACTGGTCAACGAATGAAAAATAAGGTATACTATTCTTTGCCGAAAGGCTAGGACAATGGTGGGCTTGTGAAGCGTGTCAGGTCTGGAAGGAAGCAGCACTAAGCAGGTTCCGCCATGTGTCTGATTATAATGAAACGACAACAGACTTTCGGGTCTGTTTTTTTTATTTTTATAGTACTGTAAAAATGAATGTTCCTGATTTTTTAGCCAGACTGATTTATCGAATATTGTACTTATACAATTTGCTTCAAGGCAGGAAAAACTCTGAAATAGAGCTTGTTTCAATGGAAGAAAAAGCTGCCTATGGTATGATAAAGATAAAGAGAGGCGAGAGGGTACATGGAAAAAATAGTGATTTTACATACGAATGATCTGCATTCTCATTTAGAAAATTGGCCAAGGATCAGAAGGTTTTTGGATCAACGTAAACGAGAAAACGAAAAGAAAGAAAAAACGACAACGATTGCAGTAGATCTAGGTGATTTTGTGGATCGTTGGCATCCATTGTCAGAAGCAACGAATGGACAGGAAAATATCTTGCTGATGAATGAAGTTGGTTATGATGCAGCGACGATAGGAAACAATGAAGGCGTAGGAAATTCCAAAGAAGAGTTGAATCATTTATACGATCATGCTGAGTTTGATATCATCCTGGATAACTTATTCGATAAAAATACGCTCCAGCCACCGGCATGGACGAAACCATATAAAATCATTACAACGAAACACCAGACGAAAATCGGACTAATTGCATTTACTGCTCCATTTCCGCTTACTTATAATCCGAATGGCTGGGACATACGGAATCCTTATGATATTTTGCCAGAATTAGTCGAAGATTTACGTTCACAAGTGGATGTTTTAGTTTTGATGAGTCATCTCGGGATTCAGGATGATTTCCAAATTGCAAAAGAAATACCAGCAATTGATGTTATTTTAGGATCGCACACCCATCATTTATTCAGAGAAGGTCACGTAATCAATGATGTCCAAATAGCAGCCGCTGGAAAGTACGGGCAGTATGTCGGTGAAGTCCATTTAACCATCGATGAAGAGAAAAAAATCCTTAAGCATTCAGCCAAAGCCATCCCTACCGAAACAATGACAGCTTTTACAGAAGATGAACAAGAAATAAATAGTTATCTAGAACGTGGGCATGAATTATTAAAAGAAAAAGAAGTAGCAGATTTGCCATTTTCTCTGAGTCTAGATATCTTCAATGAGCATTCGTTTATCCAAGTAGCCTTTGAGGCGGTGAAAGAACGAGGAAAGACGGAAGCAGCAATATTAAACAGTGGTCTGTTTTTAACTGAAATTCCAAAAGGGCGGGTCAATCAGGATCAGCTTCACACTGCGTTGCCGCATCCGATGCACTTGTTAAATGTCACATTGGGTGGAAATGATCTGATCCGCTTAGTTTTAGAAATAGAAAAAAATCGTAACTTTTTACGTAACTATCCTATGAAGGGAATGGGATTTCGCGGTAAGATTTTTGGGCAGATGGTCTATAATGGAATCACATATGATTCTATTAACCATCAAGTCTTTTGGAAGAACAAGCCAATCGATCTGAATAAAAATTATACTTTTACTACCGTAGATCATTTGATGTTTGTTCCATTTTTTCCAACGATTGAGATTGCTGGAAAAAATGAATTTTTGTTCCCTGAATTTATCCGAAGTGTGGTAGGAGATTACTTGAAAGCTCACTACCCAATCAAATAAAAACAAGGTATAATAAAAAAGATAGGTGGTGAACGCATGTCTGCAAAACAAAATGAACAGCAGAACGTTGAGCATAAAACAGAAATTGCTAAGAAAAAATCATCAGCTGAACAGGAAACAACAGTCACCGAAGAACTGACAGCTGCTTTGGAAGAAATCGTTGAGGAGCCTAAAGCAGAAAAAGTCAAAGGCGAGCTAGTGACACTGTTAGATGACAGTAATTTTTTGATAGGTGAAAGACATTATCGGCTTGTGTCCGATTATCGTGAAGGATTTAATGCAGAAAAGCTTGGAGAACGTTACAGTGATGTACTAGCCCGATATGATTATATCGTAGGAGATTGGGGTTATGAACAACTACGCCTAAAAGGATTTTTCCAAGCGGATAATCGACGGGCGCATCCAGATCAGCGAATCGATTCCTTGGAAGACTATCTTTACGAATATTGCAATTTTGGTTGTGCGTATTTTGTCATCGAGAGAATCGGCGGTAAAAAAGAAAAGACAACTCAGCGCCGAAAAAAGAAAAAAAACCATAATCGTGCGTATATCGATGAGAAAAAAGGACCAGTCGCATCTAATCGCAAAAAACCGGTTATTAAAAATCGAAAAACAGAGTCAGCAAAAACCTCTGAAAAAGTAAAAAAACAAGAACAACCTAAACAAGTAGAAAAAACAAAAACAGCATTTACGATCAGAAAAAGGGAAGAGTAGTGGATGAATGGACTATAAAGGATATTTAATTGATTTAGACGGAACGATTTATCGTGGGACACAACCCATACCGGCCGGTAAACGATTTGTGGAAGAATTGCAAAAAAGAAAATTACCTTTCTTGTTTGTTACCAATAACACGACTAAGTCACCAGAAACAGTAGCTAATCGTCTAGCAGATGAGTTTGACATTCATGTAGCTCCAGAGACAGTCTACACAGCTACTTTGGCAACAATCGATTTTATGAAAGCAGATGGAAAAGGGAAAAAAGTCTATGTTATCGGAGAAGCAGGATTGATTGACTTGATTTTAGCTGCCGGATTTACATGGGAAGAAGAGGCTCCTGACTATGTAGTGGTAGGCTTAGATAATTATCTGACCTATGAAAAAGTAGTTAAAGCAACACTTGCTATTCAAAAAGGTGCTACTTTCATTGGAACGAACCCAGATAAGAATATACCTACTGAACGCGGCCTTCTTCCTGGAGCAGGGTCAGTCATCTCTTTTGTAGAGACAGCAACCCAAACGCCGCCGATCTACATCGGAAAACCAGAAGCCATCATTATGGATAAAGCCGTTGAAGTATTAGGGCTGCAAAAAGAAGAAGTAATCATGGTTGGAGATAACTATGAAACAGATATCCAAGCTGGGATACGCAATAATATAGATACTTTGCTCGTTTTATCAGGTTTTACAAAAGAAGAAGATGTACCTGGGTTGCCTATCCCAGCTACCTATGTGAAACAATCACTGGATGAATGGAGCTTCTAATATGAAAAATTCGAGATGGCAGTGGATGGAATATGCTGGATTGTTCAGCCTATTTCTGACACTGATCAGTCTGGCAGTTGGTGTGACGATCAACTTTCGACCACTATACGTATTTGATATCGGACATTTGCAAATTTTGGATTATACTTCTTTAGATCAAGAGACGTTACTGAAAAATTTTGATCACCTAATGAATTATCTCAATAATCCCTTCAAAACCATCCTCAGCTTGCCAGATTTCCCAGTTTCTGCTAGCGGAGCCCATCACTTTTATGAAGTGAAAATTTTGTTTTTAGTGGATTATGCTGTGTTTTTCATCACTTTGATCCCGAGTATTTTGTTTATCAAATATTTGCAAAAGAATGATCGGCTTTGGCGGTTGATTCGTCCGTTTCAAATCGGCATGTTACTGCCAGTTGTTTTCGGTTTTTTCATGATGATAGGATTTGATCGCTTTTTTATCCTTTTTCATGAAACGTTTTTCAACAACGATGACTGGTTATTCGATCCCGTTACTGATCCAATCATCAATGTACTTCCAGAAGAATTTTTCATGCATAGCTTTATCTTATTTTTTGTATTATTAGAATTATTTTTTGCTGTTTTTCTTTTCTTAGGAAAAAATAGCTTGAAACAAACAAAAAAGAAAGAACTCGTCTAAATAGACGTTTTCTTTCTTTTTTTGTTGAATTATTGAGTAAGGCGACTTCTTTTTTCTGGTTCTTTGTGTGCTAATCGACTGGCAGCAGCAGCGGCGATCGCTCCGACGATATCATCTAAGAAGGTATGGACATGAACGCCATCGTGGCTGTTTAGTTCTTTTAAAATACCAGGTTTCACCTTGTCGATATAACCATAATTCGTAAAGCCGATCGTACCGTAAACATTCACGATTGACAAGGCTAGGATCTCATCGATACCGTAAAGGCCTTCGTCATCTTCGATAATATGTTGCAACGGACTCATCAATTTTTTCTTTTCTGCTAATATATCTAATTGGATTCCAGTGATAATGGCGTTATGTACTTCACGCTTTGTTAGCACGCTGTTGACACTTTCAGTACAATCCGCCAAAGTCAAATCAGAAATATAGTCTTTTTGTAAAAACATGACAAGTTGTGCGATATCTTCTACAGTTACGCCACGTTCCTTCAATAGTTCTCTTGCCTTTTCTTCTAAAGTCTCAGTTTTGACGACCATATTATTGCTCCCCCTTTATTTTTTCTTTCTCTATTTCATGTTAACGGAACATGAAAAAAATGCAAGAAACTGCTTTCGGGTTTAACTTGAAATGCAAAGAGATATAAAAAATCAACTAGGACGAAGATTTTTATCGTATAAGCTTGTGCTGTGACCAGGCTGAGTTCGTTCCTTTGGATTAATATAGTGTAAAGCGTTGTTCACTGCAGTAGGTGCTTCACCGAGCCCAGTAGCAATCAGTTTCACTTTTCCTTCATAGGTACAGATGTCACCAGCTGCATAAACGCCTGGAATAGAAGTAGACATATCTGATTTTACAGTAATGGCATTTCTGGTACTATCAAGTCCCCAAGAAGAAAGATGTTCTAAATTAGAAGAGAATCCATAATTGACGATCAGAGAATCAATCATCAAATCAATCGTCTCGTCACTTTTCACTTTTTTTAACCGGATATCTGTCAGTTCCCCATTATTGCCTGATAATCCATCGATGAGATAGGGAGTAAGCAAGTTGACAGATGAAGATTTCAAGCGTGATACACTATGTTCGTGCGCACGAAATTCCGGGCGACGATGAATCAAGTAAACTTCGCTTGCAATAGGCTCTAACATCAACGTCCAATCGATAGCAGAATCACCACCTCCAGCAATAGCGACTTTTTTTCCAGCATACTTCATCAAATCATTCACGAAATAATCCAATCCGTGGTTTTCAAATGATTCAGCATTATCTAAATTCAATTTTCTTGGCTGGAATGAACCATTTCCTAAAGCTAAAATGACTGCTTTGGAATAATGGATGCCTTTATTTGTAGTAATCTCGATAACTTCGTCTTCACGAGTAAGCGAGAGAACTTCTTCTTTTAAATGGAATGTATGGTTAAAAGTAGTTAATTGTTTTTCTAATTGATCGATTAATTCACTTGCTTTTATTGCTGGATACCCAGGAATATCGTAAATATATTTTTCGGGATACAAAGTTGCTAATTGACCACCAAGTTGAGGTAGACTGTCAATGATTTTTGTTTTAGCTTGGCGCATTCCTGCGTAAAAAGCGGCAAACATCCCTACAGGACCTGCACCGATGATTGTAATGTCATAGATTTCCATAAAAATTCCTCCCTTTTCACACTATAGCAGAATTTAATTGAGAATGCTTCTCAAAAATGTTTGAATTCGAAATCGAAACGGTAAGTTATAGAATGTATCTAGTGATGAAAAATAAAAGAAAACAAATCTAGTATTTTTACGAGAGGTTAGGTATTATGTTATTATTATTATGAAGTATGCAAATATTAGTCTAATGGTGATAAGTCAAGATGAAATTTAAGATTTTCTTTATTGAGTAATATGTTTTGAAGCGCACGAAACTAGACCCGATCAAAATCAAATTTTTTTCGGGTTGATTCAAGGATTTGCGTCAATAACGGATTGTTATTTCTCTATCACACTCCTTGGTGGCGTATAGAGTTGGTGTTTACGTAGTAGCGTATCCACCAGACGCGTAAATTTTCTTGCGGTTAGGACGAGTGCACGTTTGTGTTGATGCTTTGGAACCTCCTTATATTTACTTTGATAAAAAGCTTTGTATTCAGGAAGATAATTTTTTACAGAGTTGGCAGCTTCAACTAAGTAGTATCTAAAATATCGATTTCCTTGTTTTGTCAGAGGTGTATTTTGCGACTGATAGTTTCCAGATTGGTTCACTTTCCAACTTAATCCAGCGTATTTTGCCAATTTTGTCTGATCTTCAAATCTTTCGATTTGACCAATTTCAGCGATTAAACCGGCAGCATAGACTTTACCAACGCCTGGAATACTGGTTAAGCATTGATATTCTGGAATGACAACAATTACTTGTTCGATGGCTTTATCTAATTCTTTGATATTTTTTTCAAGTGCTCGTATTTCTCGTACGAGAACACTTAAAACAACATTAATTGATTCTTGTGCAAGAGCACCTAGGCGGTAACTCATGGTAATTGCACGTTGAATTGCTTTAGCGATTTTTTCTGGTTGCTTGAAACGGCCTTTTCCTTTTTCTTGAAGTAAATCACAGAAAGCTTCTAAAGGAAGCTCAGCAAGTTCATCCAATGTGAAATCTTCCGTCATGAGTGAAATGAGGGTTGCACTAAAAAGACTCGTCGATTCGTCTCGCATTTCTCGAGCAAGCGTATTACATTTGTACGTTAGATTTTCAAGAAAATGTTGCTTTGTACGAATCAATTGCTTAATAAGTTGATAGCGAGTACGTGTTAAACGCTGTAAGGCCATGTATTTCTCTTCTTTGATAGGGGAAGTTGTGAATCGTTGAATACGCAAGAAATCAGCGATTCTTAATGCATCGTTTCGATCAGTTTTATTCTCATCAAACATGCGACTAAATTGTTTCACCCGAAAAGGATTTTCAATCGTTACAAGTGTGTTGAGCTTCTTTAGTTTCTCATCTTCATGAAAAAACATGGAAGGATGGAAGCTGTACATGGACGTTGACTCCATGCCAATCACAATTTGATCAAAGTGGTAGCTGTCATTGAATTCAAGAATTGTTTCTCGTATGAATGAAGCACCTTCGATGTCATTGGCAACAGAGATTTCAGATAAGATAGACAATTGATTGTCGTCTGTTAAAAAACAAACATCTAGTTTTTCAGAGCTAACGTCAATACCGACAAATAATTTCATGGAAGAAGGACCTCCTTTCGATATAAATTTTGGAAAATGCTTCGATACTGTGGGATTTCCCAGAAACTCACTGTATAGCCACAACCTCGCCTAATAGAATACGGTGATAAAAGAGCTAGAAGCTGCCTTCCAAACTACTATTTGAAAGTCTAGTCCATTATCGAAACAGCTAATGAGTTGGTAGTGATAACAGTGGTTCGGGTAACAGACTAAACAGGGTAGACAAACGCTACAGGAGGAAATAGCAAATTCCCGTTGGATCCTTTCCATACATCCATTGTACTCTGAGAAATCACACAATATCGAAACAAATTCCGTTAGGAATGTGTTATTCAATAAATTTTATAATCTAGAAACATTTTGAATAAAAACTATTAGACAAATGATATTTTACGAGGAGGAAACAATATGGCATTCCCACAACTAGATTTAAAAAGTGAAAAAGGACCAAAAGCTGTTATCAAAACAAACCGTGGTGACATTACTGTTCAATTATTCCCTGAACTAGCACCGAAGACGGTTCAAAATTTCATTGAACTTTCCAAAAAAGGTTATTATGATGGCGTGATTTTTCACCGCGTTATTCCTGATTTCATGATCCAAGGCGGCGATCCAACTGGAACAGGAATGGGTGGCGAAAGTATTTATGGCGAAAGTTTTGAAGATGAATTCAGTCGTGAACTGTTCAACCTTCGCGGAGCTTTATCTATGGCAAATTCAGGTCCAAACACAAACGGAAGCCAATTCTTTATTGTAAATAACACAAATGTGCCAGCTAATATGCTTGGACAACTAGAAGGTGCTGGATTCCCATCAGAAATCATTGAAGCGTATAAAGGTGGCGGAACTCCTTGGCTAGATTTCCGACATACAGTCTTTGGACATGTACTAGAAGGGATGGACACAGTAGATGAAATCGCAAATGTACAACGTGGTCCACAAGACCGACCTGTACATGATGTAGTGATTGAAACAATTGAAATTTCAGAATAGTTTGGTATGGTACGGAGTAATTATGAAAAAGGACGAAACCTAGTAAGGTCTCGTCCTTTTATTTTGAATAAATGATTTAATCGATTGTCTCTAAAGCATACTTGATTCGATTAAGTCCTTCCAGTAAAGTTTCTTCTGGACAAGCAATATTCAAGCGCATATGCCCATGACCGGAAGGACCAAACGTGATGCCAGGATTTAATACGACTTTTCCTTTCCGAACAAGAGTGTTCTCCAATTCTTGGTCGTCTGAAATATAGGCGGTAAAATCTAACCACATTAAGTAAGTTCCTTCAGGGTTCATTATTCTCACTTTCGGAAGATACTGTTCAAAAAACTGATTAACTGTTTGAACATTTTTTTCTAGATAAGGAATCAGTTGGCTTAACCATTCTCCACCCGTCTCATAAGCCGCTTGGGTTCCAATCAGTCCAAAAGTGTTGATTTCGTGCTGTTGGTTCATCACTAAATGTTTTTCAAAATCAGCTTTCATCTCTGGATTTTTGATAAATACCATTGAATTTTTGATTGCAGCTAGATTGAAAGTCTTGGTTGCGGAAGTAAAAGCAACTAGTAGATCATCTAAATTAGGATCAATCGTTAGCATGGAAGTAAATGTATGATCGAATAAAGTTAAATCTTGATGGATCTCGTCACTAAACAGAATCACTTGATGTTTTAAACACAATTCGCTTAACTGTTTCAATTCTTCTTTGCTCCAAACACGCCCTCCAGGATTGTGAGGATTGCATAAAATCATTGCTTTTACATTGTTTTCTTCGATTTTTTTCTCCATGTCAGACAAGTCCATGATGAAATGATTATTTTTTTCTAGCAAAGAGCTTCGAACGATGTGACGTTGATTTGTTTCTATAATAGAGGAAAATGGAGGATAAACTGGGTCATGAATCAAAATAGAATCGCCTGGTTTTGTAAAAGTTTGTACTGCTGCAGCTAAACTGGTTAACACACCACTTGTAAAAACGATATTTTCTTTCGTCAACTCCACAGCATGGTGTTGGCGTTCCCAATGAATGATAGCCTGATATAGTTTATCAGACAGAGTGGCATAACCAAAGATTCCATGTTTGATGTATTCACTAAACGCTTTAGCTACCCCACCGGGAGACAAGAAGTCCATATCTGCTACCCACAAAGGAAGTAAGTCATCCATTTGATATGTCTCAGCAATTGCGTCCCATTTTACACTTTCTGTATCTTTTCTTGAAATCTGTTTATCAAATTCGATCATCTTAAGACCTCCAGTCATTTTCGTCGCTTCTTTTTTTGAGCTATTTACAGTATAATGATAAATGCGAAGAGAGGGAAGTAGATGACTTATAAAATTGGACAAATAATTGAAGGAAAAGTGACAGGGATACAGCCTTATGGCGCATTCGTTTCTCTTGATAACGAGACGCAAGGACTTATTCATGTTTCAGAAGTACAATCCGGTTATACGAAAAATATCCATTCATTGTTAAAAGTCGGACAGCCAGTAACAGTTCAGATCATCGACATTGATGAATATTCCAAAAAAATCAGTTTATCTTTAAGAACGTTAGAAAAAACAAATCCAGCTGTTCCATATCGCAGAAAAAGGTATTTCACGAATAAAAATCGTAAGATCGGATTTACCACTATTGCGGAGCAGTTACCTATTTGGATAGAAGAAGCATTATCTGAACTAGAACGGAAAGAAAATAAGAAATAAAAAGTGTATTTTTTCTGAAAATGTGCTAGAATTTTTATGTAAGCCATAGAACAAGTTGATCGAGGTGGAAATTTTGGCAAGCAAAAGAGTTGCTGGTACAATTATGTTGCATTTGGAGGATGGTACTAAAAAATTTTTGGTCCATTCAATTGATGACAAGTTGGAATTTGCGTTAGCGGAACTTTCTGAAGGAAAGACTGGTTTAGCGAATATACTTAATTTCTTAAAAGAAATAGTTCATATCGATGTTAGCAAGATTAGTTTGATGGAATTGACAAATACACATATTAAAGAGGAAAATGTTCCGTTGTTTGTCTTTGAAACTGAACAAAAGAATCAAAGAGAAGAATTAGGCGAAGGATATATTTGGGAAGAACCAGGTCAAATGCGCTCTGTTCTTGGAACTTACGAAGTAGAGGGAGTGCCTTTCTTCTAAAATACAGATTAAGCGAACAAAGAAGTTTGAATTTTTTTCAAACTTCTTTTTTTATTGTTTGGTCCAAAAAATACAATGAAATGTTCTGCTAAAGATAGTTTTTTAGTGCATTTTATTTTCAAAATATGTTGAAAACGGTTGTATAACGAATAATAATAATTGATCGAAAAATCATTTCACAAAGTAATGCTTAATTTATAGTTGACCAAGGAAGAAATACATGATAAATTTAACAGCGTTGATTCTGAAGTGGATGTTATATCACATTTCTAAAAAATTTAAAAAATAGTTATTGACATGTTACTAACGACATGATAAGATAACTGAGTCGTTAAAAAAGAACCACTTGCGAAGCTTGATTCTATCGAAAAAAACTTCAAAAAAGTTCTTGACAAATAACAAACGATAAGTTATGATAAATGAGTTGCTGAAAGATTTCGAAAAACGAAATCGAAAAAAACTTTTAAAAAAGAGTTGACAATCGCTTGTCTCTCTGATATGATATAAAAGTTGCTACAGCAGCCAAAAACGAATCGGGAAACACTCCCGATGAAGTAGACCTTTGAAAACTGAACAAAGTAAGACAAACCAAATGTGTAGGGCGTCTTGATTCAATTCAAGACAACAAACATTTTTAACAAGCAAGCAATATGCTAGCAAACAAATTGAGCTTAACAATCGCAAGATTGTTCGAACTTTTTATGAGAGTTTGATCCTGGCTCAGGACGAACGCTGGCGGCGTGCCTAATACATGCAAGTCGAACGCTTCTTTTTCCACCGGAGCTTGCTCCACCGGAAAAAGAGGAGTGGCGAACGGGTGAGTAACACGTGGGTAACCTGCCCATCAGAAGGGGATAACACTTGGAAACAGGTGCTAATACCGTATAACAATCAAAACCGCATGGTTTTGATTTGAAAGGCGCTTTCGGGTGTCGCTGATGGATGGACCCGCGGTGCATTAGCTAGTTGGTGAGGTAACGGCTCACCAAGGCCACGATGCATAGCCGACCTGAGAGGGTGATCGGCCACATTGGGACTGAGACACGGCCCAAACTCCTACGGGAGGCAGCAGTAGGGAATCTTCGGCAATGGACGAAAGTCTGACCGAGCAACGCCGCGTGAGTGAAGAAGGTTTTCGGATCGTAAAACTCTGTTGTTAGAGAAGAACAAGGATGAGAGTAACTGTTCATCCCTTGACGGTATCTAACCAGAAAGCCACGGCTAACTACGTGCCAGCAGCCGCGGTAATACGTAGGTGGCAAGCGTTGTCCGGATTTATTGGGCGTAAAGCGAGCGCAGGCGGTTTCTTAAGTCTGATGTGAAAGCCCCCGGCTCAACCGGGGAGGGTCATTGGAAACTGGGAGACTTGAGTGCAGAAGAGGAGAGTGGAATTCCATGTGTAGCGGTGAAATGCGTAGATATATGGAGGAACACCAGTGGCGAAGGCGGCTCTCTGGTCTGTAACTGACGCTGAGGCTCGAAAGCGTGGGGAGCAAACAGGATTAGATACCCTGGTAGTCCACGCCGTAAACGATGAGTGCTAAGTGTTGGAGGGTTTCCGCCCTTCAGTGCTGCAGCTAACGCATTAAGCACTCCGCCTGGGGAGTACGACCGCAAGGTTGAAACTCAAAGGAATTGACGGGGGCCCGCACAAGCGGTGGAGCATGTGGTTTAATTCGAAGCAACGCGAAGAACCTTACCAGGTCTTGACATCCTTTGACCACTCTAGAGATAGAGCTTCCCCTTCGGGGGCAAAGTGACAGGTGGTGCATGGTTGTCGTCAGCTCGTGTCGTGAGATGTTGGGTTAAGTCCCGCAACGAGCGCAACCCTTATTGTTAGTTGCCATCATTCAGTTGGGCACTCTAGCAAGACTGCCGGTGACAAACCGGAGGAAGGTGGGGATGACGTCAAATCATCATGCCCCTTATGACCTGGGCTACACACGTGCTACAATGGGAAGTACAACGAGTTGCGAAGTCGCGAGGCTAAGCTAATCTCTTAAAGCTTCTCTCAGTTCGGATTGCAGGCTGCAACTCGCCTGCATGAAGCCGGAATCGCTAGTAATCGCGGATCAGCACGCCGCGGTGAATACGTTCCCGGGCCTTGTACACACCGCCCGTCACACCACGAGAGTTTGTAACACCCGAAGTCGGTGAGGTAACCTTTTGGAGCCAGCCGCCTAAGGTGGGATAGATGATTGGGGTGAAGTCGTAACAAGGTAGCCGTATCGGAAGGTGCGGCTGGATCACCTCCTTTCTAAGGAATATTACGGAGACTACACAATTTGTTTTTACTTTGTTCAGTTTTGAGAGGTTTACTCTCAAACACTTTTGTTCATTGAAAACTGGATATTTGAAGTAAATGTAAGTAATACAAACCGAGAACACCGCGTTGAATTTGAAAGCTGAACAAATTGTTTAGCCTAAAGCAAAATAGGCGGACGGCTATAAAATCTTTGATTTTATGAGACGATCGATCTTTTTGCCGTACAGGCTGATTTGTGAGCTGGATAGAGTTTTTTAATAAGTTCAATTGCTTATTTTCTTGATCTAACTTCTATCGCTAGAAGAAGGATCAAAACCCAACCGTAAGGTTGATAAGGTTAAGTGAATAAGGGCGCACGGTGGATGCCTTGGCACTAGGAGCCGATGAAGGACGGGACTAACACCGATATGCTTTGGGGAGCTGTACGTAAGCTATGATCCAGAGATTTCCGAATGGGGGAACCCAACATCTTTAATAGGATGTTACGATTGTGTGAATACATAGCACATTCGAGGTAGACGCAGAGAACTGAAACATCTAAGTACCTGCAGGAAGAGAAAGAAAATTCGATTCCCTGAGTAGCGGCGAGCGAAACGGGAAAAGCCCAAACCAGCAAGCTTGCTTGTTGGGGTTGTAGGACTCCAATATGGTAGTTCTTTCAGATAGTCGAATGACTTGGAAAAGTCAGTCAAAGAGGGTAAAAACCCCGTAGACGAAATGTGGAAGACACCTAGGAGGATCCTGAGTACGGCGGA